>JANRJI010000133.1:0-116031 GCA_033764055.1 Hyphomicrobiaceae bacterium | reverse complement strand
TCCTCGGTGAACAGGGAGAACAAGTTGCCGAGGCCGTACTGACTCGCCGGAAACGACAGGGGATCGCCGACGTTGAACGTCTTCTCGAACAGGAAGACGACCGGCAGCAGCACGAGGAAGCCGACCGCCAGAATCAGCAGCACCGCCACGGGCGTCTGCCACCCGAAGCGATGCTTGAGGTCCTCGACCGTATGCTCGGCGATGGCCTTTTGCATGTGGCGGCTAAGCCTCTGACGTTGGTGGCCAAGGTCTCAATCGACAAGCCCCGCGCGGACGAAGGCGCGGCCGACGCACGCGATCGCCGATGTCACGATCACGGTGAAGGTCAGCGCCATCCCGGCGACACGCAGTGGCATGATGCTCGGGGATGGAGACAGGCCGACCGCGTGGCAGATCCTGGCCGCCAGCAGCGTGAGCCCGAGACCGTGCAGAATGAGTGGCTCGAGCTTCAGGCTTTCCGCCAATCCCATCAAAACCAGCGCGAGCGGCACGTACTCGGCGAAGTTGCCATGCACCCGCATTCGGCGGAGCAGCTCGTCATCGCCGCCGTCACCGAGACTGACCCGTGCACCGCGCCGCACGAGAATCACGCGCAGCGACAGCACCACGAACAGCACCGCCAGCAGGCTGGCATAGACAGCGGTGATCGGCATCGCCTTGGTTTCCCTCCCCAAATGCCGCGAGCGGACGCCCAATGGGCCCGCTCGTCGGCAGGGCAGATGCCTGCGGCTACTTCCTGGCGCCGACGATCCTGTCCCACTCTTTGACGAACGCCGGACGCTGCTTCTCGAAGTCGTCGTAGTCCTTCGGGAACAGCAGCTTCATCTGCTTGATCGGCAGCGCACCCGGAGGCGGCGCCACGTCCTCGCGCGGCGAGTGGTTGAACAGCACCTCGGTGTAGACCTTCTGGCCGGCCGGCGACAGGAACCAATCCATGAACAGACGGGCGGCGTTAGGATGCGGCGCATCGGCAACGATGCCCACGCTCTGCTGCGCCGACGGCAGGCCCGTCTCGGGAGCAACGAACGCAATCGGTGCCCCCTTGGCCTTGAACTCGACGAAGCCAGAGTACTGCGCGGCCATGATCACCTTGTCCTGGCCATCGATCAGACGCCCATACTGCTGAACATAGCTGTCGAAGGCACGCGGCTTGTTCTCACCGAGCTTCTGGAAGTAGGCGTCGCCGAGGATCGGCTTCAGCACGTACCAGGCCGACATCTGCAGACCCGAGTTCGATACCTTGACGTTCGTGACGTCCTTCCACTTCGGGTCGAGCAAATCCTCCCATTTCTTCGGCACGTCCTCGGGCTTCACATTGTTGGGATTGTAGGCGATGCCGCTGGCGATCACGCAACCCCAAGTCCAGAAGCCCTCAGGCTTGCTCTTGTACTCGGCTTTGAAGGCCGCCATCTCGGGGGAGACGTATTGCTGGAAGCCGCCGCGGCGCGTGAAGTCCTGCACCATGCCCATGTCGGAGATGGTGAGCACGTCGGCGAGGTATGACTTGGCATTGCGCTCAGCCCGGATCTTGGCATAGAGCGCGCCGGCCTGCAGGCGCACGTAGCTGGTCTTGATCTTCGGGAAGAGGTCCGTGAACCCTTTGAGCAGCGCCACCTGCCCCTTCTCTGGATCGGTCGAGTAGAGCGTGAAGGCCCCCTCGGCTTCTGCTTTCGCCACATCGGCGCAGGTCTTGAAGCCCTGCATCTGCTTCGGGCTGGCGCAGACCTTGTCCTCGGCTACTGCGGCACCTGTCCAGGACACTGCCGCCGCCACGGCTATCGCTACCGCTGCTGGTCGCCTCATCATCCAGTCCTCCGTGCGTTTCCAATATCCCTGGCCAGCTCACTTCGAGGAGCCTCGGTCGAGACTAGACCACTTGCTCGAAGCGGCGCCACCCCCAATAGCACCCCGATTCGTGCGGGACGCGCGCACCGGTCCGGGATGCCGGCGGCCGGTCGCGAGCGCCAGAAACCAGAAGCGAGCCCGGCGCCACCTCCCTTGCGGCGCACCACTTGCGGCGAGAGGTCGGCCGCGTCAGCCCAGGAACTCGAGCAGCAGCCGGCTCAACTCCTCTGGTGCCTCCTCGGGCACGAAATGACCGCACTCCGGAATGACGGCTCCACGCACATCGTTGGCGACGCGCCGCATGCTCGCCTCGACATCGCCACCGCGGCCCCGACCATGCGGGTAGCTGACCCCACCGCCGACGGCCAGCACAGGCATGGGCAATCGGAAGCCGGTCGCCAGTTGCGCCGCGTTGACCTTGGCGTCCTCCGCCATCGCCCGGTACAGATTGAAACCGGCTCTGAGAGCCCCGGGCTGGCTGTAGGTGCGCACGAACTCATCCAGCGCGGCGTCGTCGATCGCGCCAGGGCGGTAGGCGAATGTCTGATAGAACCATTGCAGATAAATGCGCTCACGCCCCTGCACGAGGGCCTCGGGCAGGTCGGGCGTGATGTGGAACTGGTGATGCCAGCGCCGCCCGCCCTGCGAGAAGTCGCCGCCGTCTCCCGGGATCACCACGTCGACAATGGCGAGCCTGGTCACGGCCTCGGGATGTGAGGCCGCCAAGGCGTAAGCCGTCGGGCCACCCCAGTCGTGGCCGACGAGGTGGAAGCTCTTGTGGCCGAGCTTCTCCGTGACGAGGCGCCAGATGTCGTGGGCAATCGTGCGCTTGTCGTAGCCCGCCAGCGGACGCGAGCTGTCACCGAGGCCGCGCATGTCCGGCGCGATCACCGTGAACCGCTCGGCGAGCGCCGGCATGACGAGGCGCCACTCGTACCAGGTCTGCGGCCAGCCGTGAATCAGCACGACCGGCGGACCGGAGCCGAGCGTCACATAATGCAGCATGACCTCGCCCAACTCGGCGTAGTGGTGCTTGAACCGGCCTGCCATCTTGCCCGCCATACTCAGATCTCCTCGAAGCTTCCGCCGCGGCCCCTGCCGCCCGCGAACCGTGCCGCGCCAGCCTGGCCCTCCGCCTTCACCGCCTCGACGCCGGCTGCGAACTCGGCCCGCATGGCATGCTCGAGCGGCAGATCCCATTGCCGGTGGACCGATGCGCGATCGAGCCGCATGCACATCTCGGGGAAGCGTGCGATCTCGGCCGCCAGAGCCTGGGCCGCCACGCGCGCCTCGCCGCTCGGCACGAGTCGATTGGCGAGCCCGAAGGCCAACGCCTCCTCGGCACCGACCGCCCGCCCCGTCAGGATCATGTCCATCGCGCGCGACTGGCCGATCAGGCGAGGCAGCCGAACCGTGCCACCGTCGATCAGCGGCACGCCCCAGCGGCGACAGAAGACGCCGAATGTGGCGTCGGCCTCGACGACCCGCAGGTCGCACCAGATGGCGAGCTCGAGCCCGCCCGCGACGGCATATCCGGAGACGGCGGCGATCACCGGCTTCGTCAGCGCCAGCCGCGACGGCCCCATCGGTCCTTCGCCGTCGAGCTTGTAGCGCTGCAGGCGCTCGCCCGAGGCGACGGCCTTCAGATCGGCGCCGGCGCAGAACGATCCGCCCGCTCCCCAGAGCACCGCGACCTTCTGCTCCCCGTCCGCCTCGAACGCGCGGAAGGCGGCTGCGAGCCCTTCCGCCGTCTCGTTGTCGACGGCATTGCGCACCTCCGGCCGGTTGATGACGACGGTGGTGACAGCGCCATTACGCTCGGTCAGAACCTTAGGCGGCATGGAAGCGCTCGCGGCAGATGTGTTGGCAATTGCGAGCCGCGAGACTAGCGCGACATCGACGGCGATGCCCAGCGCCCGGTTGCGAGCGGAGTGGCGGCCTGCCGGCTCGCCCCGGCGGGAACAATCCGAGGTGTCACGAGCGAGCGGCCAATCATCCGGTGAAGCCGAGTGCGCCGCGGGCGTCGGGCTTGCCGCGGCTGATCTCGCCCAGAATCTCGGCGATGCGCGCCGGCTGCTCCATGAGCCCCAGCACCTCGGCCTGCTTCCTCGCCTTGGCGAAATCGCCGGGCGTCAGGTTCGCGAAGACGAGCCAATCGGCGCTCGGCCGGTCTTGCCCGAGAAACACTTGCCACGCCCGTCTCAAGCCCGACTTGTCCAGATAGCCAAGCGTCACGTGGAACGTGAACCGGCGCAGCGAGGCCGTGTCGACGCGCTCCATATAGTTGGTGGTGAAGACCACCGGCAATGGGTGCTCCTCCATCCAGGTGAGCATCTCGTTGACCTGGGTGATCTCCCACGAGCGAACCGCATCGCGTCGGTCGAGCAGCAGGCTGTCGGCCTCGTCGAAGACGAGCATGGCGCCCGCTGCCTCGGCCTCCTGAAAGGCGCCAGCGATGGCGCGCTCGGTCTCGCCGACGTAGGGCCCGAGAATGTCGGAGGCCCGTTTCAGCACCAGCTCCATACCGAGGCGTCGCGCCAGGTAGCGCGCGAACGCCGACTTGCCAGTGCCGGGCGGCCCCGACAGACAGACTGAAAAGGCGCGCGCCGCAGCCCCTACGAGCCGGTCCGCGAGCGCGCCGAGATCCTGGCTCGCCGTTGCCAGCAGGGGATCGAACTCCGGAATGGCGCCGGGCTTCCGCGCGACGACGCCCGAGACGGCGCGGACGATGCCGAGCGCCGCCCTCTCGACCGCGTCGGCGCCGCCACCCGAGAGCCTGGCGGCCTTCAGAGCGTTCTCGTAGATGGCAGGGGTCGCATCCAACCGGCGCGCGAGCGCCTCCACCTCGGCCGGGCTGAGCACCAGGCCGGCGCGCGCGGCAAGCCGCTCGAGGATGCGCTGGCGCTGGACGACCGGTGGACGTTTCAGCTCGACGGCGAGCGTCATGCGCCTCAGCAGAGCCGGATCGATGTTGGCGAGCTCGTTCGAGGTCCAGACGATGGGCACCGGATTGGTCTCGAGCAACCGGTTGAGATAGACTTTCGACCCGCCGCGCTTGATCAGGTGCACGGCCACGTCCTCCATCTCGTCGAACAGGAGCACCGTGCGATCCTGACCCGCGAGGAGACGCTGCGAGAAGACGAGGTCGGCGAGCCGGCCGGAGCGATCGGCCTCGCCGCGCCCGCTGCTGCTCTCCTCTCCGGTGGCCAGGAGCGAGCCACCGGCCGCGGCGGCCACTACCTTGGCGAGCTCCGTCTTGCCCGACCCCGGGGGCCCGTAGAGCAGAATGTTGACGCCCGCCTCCCCGGCGTCGAGGGCGCCACGCAGAACCCCGGCGATGAGGTCCCGGTCGGCCGCCACATGCTCGTAGTCGGCATAGCCGACGGACGCGATCAGAGGCTCGCCGAGCACGGCCGAGCGCATCTGCGCAAAGCTCGCAAAGGGACGGTCGAGACAGACATTGACCCGGCCCGGAATCGCGTAGCGTGCGTCGGAGCCGGTCATGTAAAGGCTGTCCTCGCGGACTTGGATCAGGCCCGACGCGACCAGCTCGCCGGAAGGCATCAACAGTGCGTCGACGGTCGCCTGTGGCTCCCCAATCAGCAACGACAGAGCCCGCGTCGCCGGCCCGACGTTGTCGACCGCACTGCCGACCAGATAGCCCACCTGATCGAAGCGAGAGGAGCAGGCGATCACCCCGAGCAGCATCCAGGCGGCGCGGGGGAGGCCGAGCGCCTCCGTGAGCATCTTGGCGTTGGTGGCGAGCGGCTCGGGCCTCGGCGTCTGGCTGGCGGCCCCATCGAGCATCCCGATGACGCTCGGGCGATGGCATGCCCACGCAGCCTCGAAGTCTGCCGGCTTGAATGCCATGTAGCCGCCAAGCGCATCAATGAGCGGCTGCGGCATCGGCAGGCTGAGCACGTCCGCGCGCTCGTTGAGCCAGACGAGGAGCGCGCGCACGGCACGACTCGGGATATCGGTGCGCGACAGCAGGCGGTGCATGTAGCGCGCCACGAGCCCGCGCTCGATATCGGTGACAGACATGAGGTGGGAAGGGGATGGGTTGGGCATTGCGGTGACTGGCACCCTACGTCGACAAACCGACGACACCAAGGCATCCCTGATGTTCCATCATTGTTCTTGACGATGCCGACCTCCGTGCTAGCCTTGGCGCATTGGCACCTGGAATGGCGGCGCGGGGAACGGCGGCATGTACGGGCATATCGCGACACTCGCCTTCGTCGGCATCGAGGCCCGGCCCGTCGCCGTGGAAGTCAGGATCTCCTCCGGCCGGCAGCACTTCTCGATCGTCGGCCTGCCGGACAAGGCAGTCGCCGAAAGCCGTGAACGGGTTCGCAACGCCATCCATGCCGTCGGCCTCGGCTTCCCGTTCCGCCACGTCACCGTCAATCTGGCTCCCGCCGACCTGCCAAAGGAGGGGAGCCATTTCGACCTTCCCATCGCGCTTGCCTTGATGTCTGCCATGGGCGCCATCTCGCCGGACGCGATCGACGGCTACGCGGCGATCGGCGAGCTGGCGCTCGACGGAGCCATCAGACCCGTGCCCGGCGCGCTCCCGGCGGCCATCGGGGCCAACGCCCTGGGCAAGGGGCTCATCTGCCCCGAGGCGTCCGGCGCCGAGGCGGCTTGGGCGGCCGAGGACATGGCCGTGCTGGCGGCGCCACATTTGCTGTCCCTGGTCAACCACTTCAAAGGCATCCAGACATTGCAGCGGCCGGAGCCAAACCTCGCCGCGCCCACGCCGTCGGGCCTCGATCTGCGTGACGTCAAGGGCCAGGAAGGCGCCAAGCGGTCGCTCGAGATCGCTGCGGCCGGTGGCCACAACCTGCTGATGATCGGGCCTCCGGGCTCGGGCAAGACGATGCTCGCGGCCCGCCTGCCCACGATCCTGCCCGATCTAGAGCCGGCCGAGATGCTCGAGGTATCGATGGTGAAGAGCCTTGCGGCCGAGCTGGCCGACGGGCGGATCGCGCGCAGCCGGCCGTTCCGGGCGCCCCACCACTCGGCGAGCATGGCCGCCCTGGTCGGTGGCGGCTCGCGGCCGCGTCCGGGCGAGGTCTCCCTCGCCCACCTCGGCGTGCTGTTCCTCGACGAGCTGCCCGAGTTCCACCCGAACGTGCTGGATGCGCTCCGCCAGCCCCTCGAATCCGGCGAGGTCGTCATCGCGCGCGCCAACCATCGCATCGCCTATCCATCGCGCTTCCAGCTGATCGCCGCGATGAACCCGTGCAAATGCGGCGGCGGCAATCCCGGACAGGCCTGCAAACGCGGTCCGCGATGCGCCGACGATTATCAGGCGCGCCTGTCGGGCCCGTTCCTGGACCGCATCGATATTCAGATCGAGGTGCCGCAGGTCACGGCGGCCGACCTGGTCTTGCCGGCCCCTGCCGAGGGCAGCGCCGAGGTGCGTCTTCGCGTCGTGGCGGCCCGTCGCATCCAGCGCGATCGTCTCGCCGCGCTTGGCGAGCCGGCTCGGCGCTGTCGCACCAACGCCGACACCACGGGACGGCTGCTCGAGGAGATCGCGATGCCGGACGCCGAGGGCCTCGCCTTCATGCGCGGCGCCGCCGAGCGGCTCGGCCTCTCCGCGCGCGGCTTCCATCGCACCCTCAAGGTTGCCAGAACCATCGCCGACCTAGACCAGTCGGTGGTGGTCTGCCGGCAGCACATCGCCGAGGCGCTGGCCTATCGTGCAGAGACCCTGCGGACCGGGCGCATAGCCGCCTGAGGCGTCCGGGTCGTCGGGTGGAGCGGCGCCCGAACGGTATGCGCAGGGCACGGGGCGGCACGGGGCTGCCGCCGATCTGCTGGCGAGCCACCGAGGTGCCCTGCAGTGTCCACCGTGCCGTCGGTCCGAGCCGATGCTCGCTCCAAGTTGTGCGCTCATCGCCGCTTTCCAGAGCTTTGGACTTCTCGCGCGATGGTTTTACGCGGTATCAACGCGAACGCTTCATTCTCGTCGGCTGAAGTGTGCCCTTATTTAGAGGTGGTTGGCATGACGTCGATGGTCATCTGGATGCTGGGGATCGGGATAAGCGTCGCCGCGCTCGTCCTGACTGCGGCGATGAAGCAGTTCTACGTGCACATGGCGATCGCCGCCCTGATCAGCATCCTTGTCGCGCTTGCCTCGTTCGCCGAGGCACGCAAAGAGACGACCCGCACCGGGTCCGTCGGCGTGGTGACAGGCACGCTGCTCCGCCATATGGGGCTTGTCTGGACCTGGGGCGCCCTCTCCCTGCTCGTCACCTACGCCTTCGACATCCTGTCATGGCGGGAGTGGTGGCAATTCTTCATCGCCTTCTTCGCGCTGGCCGGCCTCGCGCTGTTCCTGTCGGCCACGCTGCAGAAGGATGCCGCCAATGGCACCAGCGATCCTGCCATGGTCAATATCGCGCGTGGCGTCGCCCTGTTCATCCTGTTCGCCATGGTCGTGACGATGGTCGGGCTGCTGGCGGACGGCAAGATGTGGCGCTTCGTCAAATACGCCGACAGGCGTGGCTCGCAGGACTGGGCGGCCAACAACATCTTCTTCTTCGGCGCGATGGCGCTTGCAGCCATCAGCTGGAACACGCTCTCGGTGATCGGCTGGCGCCGGAGCACCAGCCCGGCCTGAGAGGCTGTCCTCGGGAGGCAACGGTGCTGGAAGCGCGGGCGCTCAACATGCGCCTCTTACGCCGGACGCTCGTCGGTGTAGGCCTCGCCAGCATCGGCGCTGTCGTGCTGGGGGCCGCAACGGGGCTGGGTCCGCTGGTGTCCGCAGCGGCGGCGCTGTTTGCCCTCGCCGTCTCGGTCGTCGCGGTCGTCACGAACTTCGACGTCTGGCGAGCGCCGCCCGCCGCCGACCCATCGGCTCGCCTCCGCGTCGCGGTCGGCACGCTGATCGCCAACGCCTGGCTCGGCGCCATTGCCTATGGTTGGGGCGCGCTCGCCATGGCTCTGCTCTACATGAAACCGTTGACCGGCCTCTGGTGGCAGCATGGCTGGCAATACGCCCTAGCCATGGGCCTCCTTTGCGTGAGCTCGGTTGCGTTTGCATCAAAGCTACACTCGGCCGCTGCCGAAGGCAGGCCGCATGCCTGGACGAGCCTCGCGCGCGCCCTCGCTGCGGGACAGGGCCTCGTGGCGATCGGTGGCCTGGCCTTCCTCGGCCTCTCCGGCAAGTTTGCGGCCCAGAAGGCGGATTGGACCGCCAACCGCATCTTCGCGGCCCTTGCACTCTCGATACTGGCGGTGTCCATCGCCGCGTTGGTATCGCAGGCGAGGAGCCGGTCGCAAGCCGGATGAGGCCGAAGCCGGTCCCGACGGTGACCGCCTCAAGCTCCCTCCGGCTCGACCGTTCGCATCATCGCGGCAAGTCGGTCCGCCCCATCAGGTACTTGTCGATCGCCGCCGCGGCCTGCCGGCCCTCACGGATCGCCCACACGACTAGGCTCTGGCCACGCCGGATGTCTCCGGCCGCGAATAGCTTCCCCTTACCCTTGACCCGATAATCCCGCTCCGTGGCGTCCAGACCCTTGAAGCGCCCCCGGGGAACCACCGTCAACTCGAGTTGCTTGACCACATCGGTCTCGAGCGGACCCGAGAAGCCCATGGCGAAGAGCACGAGGTTCGCGGGCAGCTCGCCCTCGGTGCCTGGAATGGGCTTCAGGTCGGGCCCGACGCGCGTATAAAGCAGCTTCGTCACCCGGCCGTTCTCGCCGGCAAACCCCGTCGTCGAGATCGAGTACTCGGTCGTCGCGCCCTCGGCTTGGCTGGTCGAGATGCGCAGCTTCAGCGGCCAGTGCGGCCATGTGACGAGCTTCGCCTCCTTCTCCGGCGGTCTCGGCATGATCTCGAGCTGGGTGACCGATTTCGCTCCCTGCCGGAAACTCGTGCCGATGCAGTCCGAGCCGGTGTCACCACCACCGATGACGACGACGTGCTTTCCCGCGGCCGATATCTCCTTGGTTCCCTGTGCCAGCGGCTCTGCCGACACCCGCCTGTTCTGCTGGGGCAGGAAGTCCATCGCGAAGTGCAGGCCCTCCAGATCCCGGCCCGGCGACTTCTCGAAGAAATCGAAGGGCCGCTCGGACCCGCCCGCGAGCAGCACCGCGTCGTGGCCGTCCTCGATGTCGTAGGCGGGAATGTCCTTGCCGACATGGGCGTTGAAATGGAAGACGACGCCCTCGGCTTTCATCTGCTCGATCCGCCGGGCGACCACGGTCTTCTCGAGCTTGAAGTCAGGAATCCCGTAGCGCAGCAGTCCACCCGCCTGCGCGTTCTTCTCATAGACGTGCACCTCGTGGCCTGCCCGGACCAGCTGTTGGGCAGCCGCCAGGCCCGCCGGCCCCGAGCCGATGACGGCGACCTTCTTGCCGGTCCTGCGCTCCGCGGGCTCCGGTTTCACCCAGCCCTCGGCAAAGCCCTTGTCGATGATCGCGCATTCGATGGTCTTGATGGTGACCGGCTTGTCGTCGAGGTTCAGCGTGCAGGACGCCTCGCAGGGCGCGGGACAGACGCGGCCGGTGAACTCGGGGAAGTTGTTGGTCGAATGCAGATTGCGGAGGGCCTCCTGCCACTTGCCCCGATAGACGAGGTCGTTCCAGTCCGGAATCTGATTATTTACCGGGCAACCGTTGTGGCAGTAAGGGATGCCGCAGTCCATGCAGCGCGCGGCCTGAGTCTTGGTCTCGGCCTCCGTCAGCGGGACGACGAACTCATGGTAGTGCTTGACGCGCTCCTCAGGCGGCCGGTAGCCGCGGTCGGCGCGATCGAACTCCAAGAACCCTGTGACCTTGCCCATCGTACGAGCTCGTTCCCGAATGAGTTGCGCTGGCTGATCAGGGCGTGACCGGCACGCCCCGGAATTCGGTCTGGTCGGCTAGCGGCTCACTCTGCGGCCGGCGCCTTGCCCTTCGCCTTGCGCTTGGCTTTGGGTCCCGCCTTGCCAGCCTCCGCCTGCTGCGCCGGGACGCCGATCTCGATCTTGTCGAGACCGGTGCCGAGAGTCTCCTGGTGCTTCGCCATCTCGGACAGCGCACGGCGGTACTCCACCGGCATCACCTTGCGGAACTTGGGCAGCCAGGCTTTCCAGGCGGCGAGGATCGTCTTGGCGCGCGCAGAGTTGGTATAGTGCGCATGCCGCGTGATCAGCCGGTGCAGCCGCTCGGCGTCGTGGTTGGTCATGTCGCCCATGACATCGACGAGGCCATGCGCAGCGAGATCGTTACCCTGGTGCGCGAGCCGCTCCATGACCTCGGCCTCGGCCGCCACCGGCTCCAGATCGATCATGGCGAGGTTGCACTTCTGCTCGAAAGTGCCATCCTCGTCGAGCACGTAGGCGATCCCGCCCGACATGCCGGCCGCGAAGTTGCGGCCGGTCTGGCCGAGAACCACCACGACGCCGCCGGTCATGTACTCACAGCCGTGGTCGCCCGTGCCCTCGACGACGGCTACCGCCCCGGAGTTCCTGACTGCGAAGCGCTCGCCCGCGATGCCGCGGAAATAGCACTCGCCGGTGATGGCGCCGTAGAGCACCGTGTTGCCGACGATCATGCTCTCCTCGGGCACGATGCCGGACTTGGGGTTTGGCCGGACGATCAATTTGCCGCCCGACAGGCCCTTGCCGACGTAATCGTTGGCCTCGCCGACGAGGTCGAGGGTCACGCCGGCGGTGACCCACGCGCCGAAGCTCTGGCCAGCGATGCCATTGAAGGTGAGCCAGATCGTATCCTCGGCGAGACCGGCATGGCCAAAGGCCTTGGCGATCTCACCCGACAGCATGGCACCCGTGGCCCGGTCGCGGTTCGAGATCGAAAGCTCGGCCTTGACCGGCTTGCGGCCCGTGATGGCCGGCTTGGCCAGCTCGATCAGCCTGTTGTCGAGGACCTTCTCGAGGCCGTGGCTCTGGCGCTCCGAGTTGTAGATCGCCACCGCCGCCGGCACGTCAGGCTTGTGGAACAGCTTCTCGAAGTCGAGGCCGCGGGCCTTCCAGTGGCCGATGGCTCGCGCCTTGTCGAGGACGTCGGACTGCCCGATCAGCTCGTTGAAGGAGCGGAAGCCCATCTCGGCCATCAGCTCGCGCACCTCCTCGGCGATGAAGAAGAAGAAATTGATGACGTGCTCGGGCTGCCCCTTGAACTTGGCGCGCAGCACCGGATCCTGGGTCGCGACGCCGACCGGACAGGTGTTGAGGTGACACTTGCGCATCATGATGCAGCCGGCCGAGATCAGCGGCGCCGTCGCGAAGCCGAACTCGTCGGCGCCGAGCAAAGCGCCGATGACGACGTCACGGCCCGTCCGGATGCCACCGTCCACCTGCACGGCAATCCGCCCACGCAGGCGGTTGTAGACGAGCGTCTGGTGCGTCTCGGCGAGGCCGATCTCCCATGGCGAGCCGGCGTGCTTGATCGACGTCAGCGGCGAGGCGCCCGTGCCACCCTCGAAGCCGGAGATGGTGACGTGATCGGCCCGCGCCTTGGCGACGCCCGCCGCAACCGTGCCGACGCCCACCTCCGAGACGAGCTTGACCGACACGTCGGCCGCCGGATTGACGTTCTTCAGATCGAAGATCAGCTGCGCCAAGTCCTCGATGGAGTAGATGTCGTGGTGCGGCGGCGGCGAGATCAGGCCCACGCCCGGCGTCGAATGACGGACCCTGGCGATAGTCTGGTCGACCTTGTGCCCTGGTAGCTGGCCGCCCTCGCCGGGCTTTGCGCCCTGCGCCATCTTGATCTGCATCACGTCCGAGTTGGCGAGGTACTCGGTGGTCACGCCGAACCGGCCCGATGCCACCTGCTTGATGGCCGAGCGCATGCTGTCGCCGTTGGGTAGCGGCTTGAAGCGGTCCGCCTCCTCGCCGCCCTCGCCCGTATTCGACTTACCGCCGATGCGGTTCATGGCGATGGCGAGCGTGGTGTGCGCCTCGCGGCTGATCGAGCCGAAGCTCATGGCGCCGGTCGAGAACCGCTTCACGATGGAGGCTGCCGACTCAACCTCGGCGAGCGGCACGCTCTTGCGATCCATCTCCTCCGCCGCCTTGATCCGGAAAAGGCCGCGCAGCGTCATCAGCTGCTCGGACTGATCGTTGACCTGGCGGGCATAGTCCCGCCACTTCTGGGGGATCTTGCCGGCCATCGCGTCCTCGACCTTGGTCGTGCGCACGGCATGCTGCAGGTCGGCGACCACCGTCGGCCGCCACATGTGGGCCTCGCCGCGCAGCCGGTAGGCGTACTCGCCGCCGACATCGAGCATGCCGTCGAGTTGTGGCACGTCACCGAAGGCCAGACGGTGGCGCTCCTCAGTCTCGCGCGCGATCTGGCGGAGGCCAACGCCCTCGACCTGGGTGTGGGTGCCGGTGAAGTAGCGCTTCACGAATGCCGACTTGAGACCAACGGCATCGAAGATCTGGGCGCCGCAATAGCTCTGGTAGGTCGAGATGCCCATTTTGGACATGACCTTGAGCAGCGCCTTGTCGATCGCCTTGATGTAGCGCTTCTGGGCCTCCTTGAGGTCGATCCTCTCGTCCATCTCCGGCAGGAGCTGCTCGATAGTCTCGAATGCCAGGTACGGGTTGATCGCCTCGGCGCCATAGCCAGCCAGCGTCGCGAACTGGTGCACCTCATGGGCCTCGCCCGTCTCGACGACGAGGCCGACGGAGGTGCGAAGCCCCTGCTTGATCAGGTGATGGTGCACCGCGCTCGTTGCCAGCAGCGACGGGATCGGGATGCGGTCCGGGCCGGTGCCGCGATCGGACAGGATGATGATGTTGTAGTCGCCCGAGCGGACCGCCTCCTCGGCCTCCGCGCACACGACATCGAGCGCCCAGCTCATGCCGGAGGCGCCGCTGTCGGCCGGATAGGTGATGTCGATGGTCACCGAGGCAAAGTGATTGTCCTTGACCTGGCCGATCTGGCGGATGCGCTCCAGGTCCTCGTTGGTCAGGATCGGCTGGTAGACCTCGAGCCGCTTGACCTTCGAGGTGCCCTCGAGATCGAGAATGTTGGGGCGTGGCCCGATGAACGACACGAGGCTCATGACCAGCTCCTCGCGCGTCGAGTCGATCGGCGGGTTGGTCACCTGGGCAAAGTTCTGCTTGAAGTAGGTGTGCAGCAGCTTGGGCTTCAACGACAGCGCCGACACCGGCGTATCGGTGCCCATCGACCCGACCGCCTCCTGCCCTGTCTGCACCATCGGCGCCATCAGGAACTTGAGGCTCTCCTGCGTGTAGCCGAAGGCCTGCTGCAGATCGAGCAGCGACACGTTGCTCGCCTTGCGCTCCACCGGCTTGGTCAGCGGCAGGTCACCGACCTGGATCTGGGTCTGATGCAGCCACGTCTCGTAGGGGTGGCGTCCGGCAAGCTCCTGCTTGAGCTCGTCGTCGGAGATGATCCGTCCCTGGGCGAGATCGATGAGCAGCATCTTGCCGGGCTGCAAGCGCCACTTCCGCGCGATCTGCTCCTCCGGAATCGGCAGCACGCCGGACTCCGAGGACATGATCACCCGGTCGTCCTTGGAGACCAGATAGCGGGCCGGCCGCAAGCCGTTGCGGTCGAGCGTGGCGCCGATCTGGCGGCCGTCGGTGAAGGCCATCGCGGCCGGACCGTCCCAGGGCTCCATCAGGCAGGCGTGGTACTCGTAGAAGGCGCGGCGGGACGGATCCATGGTGGCGTGGCCGGCCCAGGCCTCCGGGATCATCATCATCGCGGCGTGGGCGAGGCTGTAGCCGCCGCGGACGAGAAACTCGAGCGCGTTGTCGAAGCAGGCGGTGTCGGACTGCCCCTCGTAGGAGATCGGCCACAGCTTGGAAATGTCGGGCCCGAAAAGGGGCGAGGCGACGGACGCCTGCCGCGCGGCCATCCAGTTGTTGTTGCCGCGCAGCGTATTGATCTCGCCGTTGTGCGCGACCATGCGATAGGGGTGCGCCAGCTTCCACGACGGGAACGTGTTGGTCGAGAACCGCTGGTGCACGAGCGCCAGTGCCGACGCGAGCCTCGGGTCCGACAGGTCCTTGTAGTAGGCCTTCACCTGGTAGGACAGGAACATGCCCTTGTAGACCAGCGTGCGCGCCGACAGCGACACGCAGTAGTGGCCGATATCACGCCCTTTGTAGGCGTCGTAGATGGCGTTCGAGACCACCTTGCGGACCAGATAGAGCTTGCGCTCGAACTCCTCCTCGCTCGCCATCCCCGCAGGACGGCCGACGAAGATCTGCAGATGGCCTGGCTCGGTCGAGCGCACCATCTCCGACAGGCAAGCATTGTCGACCGGCACCTTGCGGAAGCCGAGCAGCTCGAGCCCTTCCTCGCGCACGATGCGCGCCCAGACCCGCTCGCAGTGCGCGAGCAGGCGCTCGTCCTTCGGCATGAACAGATGCCCGACGGCGTATTGTCCCGGCTCCGGCAGCTGGATGCCGAGGCCGGCGCATTCCGCCTTCAGAAACGCATGCGGGATCTGAATGAGAATTCCCGCGCCGTCGCCCGACGTCGGGTCGGCACCGACCACGCCTCGATGCTCGAGGTTCTCGAGAATGGCGAGCGCATCCTGCACGATGCGATGCATGGCTCGCGCCTTGAGATCGACAACGAAGCCGACGCCGCAGGCGTCGTGCTCGCGCTTTCGCTCGAACAGGCCGGCCGTCTCGGGAGCCGAATAGGCCCCGTTGCCCGTCGCGGAGAGCGCAGTCGTTCTCGTCTCAGCCATGACCCTGGTCCTCGAGGATCGCGTCGATCAACATTGCGGCACGCACGTTTGCCACCCGGCACGATCCATGGAGGATCGCCCGGCGGGAGTGCCGCGACGGCTCGGAGAGCCACTTGGCACGGTCGCCTGCACCGCCGCTTGCTTCGGCCTTGCTGTCTACCAGATTGGACAGCATATGGCGCGAAGGGCGTACAGCCGGTCACGAGCCGTGCCCGTCTCTTCCCTCAATGTCGTGGAACCCGTTGCCCGCACGGCCCTGGCAATCGAGTGGCGCGATTGCGAGAGCCGGGGCGCAGCTTCGGCAGCCGAACCACGTAAAGGACAGGATAGCTGACCTATCGTGCCACGCAAGCCGAAAGTTGCGGCACTCGCGCCCCGCAGAAGCCCTATGCGTTGCTGACCGCGATCAGGCGGTCGAGCGCGCGCGCGGCAGCGCCCGAGGCGATCGCCTCGGCGGCGATCGCGACGCCGGACTTGAGGTCGGACGCCATGTCGCCGACCACCAGCGCTGCAGCCGCGTTGAGGAGGACGATGTCGCGGAACGGACCCGCCTTCCCGGCCAGCACGTCGCGGATGGCGGCGGCATTGGTCTTGGCGTCGCCGCCCTTGAGATCCGAGAGCCTGGCGGGTTGCAGGCCAGCGTCGGCTGGCGTCACCTCGAACACCTCGATCCGGCCACGCCGGACCTCGGCGACGTCCGTGGCGCCGGTCGTGGTCAGCTCGTCGAGGCCGTCGTGACCATGCACGACCCAGACGTGCTCGGCGCCGAGCTCCTTCAGCACGTGCGCCACCGGCTCGACCCACTGCCACGAGAAGACCCCCAGCACCTGCCGCGTCACTCCGGCCGGGTTGGAGATCGGCCCAAGCAGATTGAACAGCGTACGGATGCCCAGCTCGGCGCGCACCGGCGCCCAGTGCTTCATGGCCGGATGGTGCATCGGCGCCCACATGAAGCCGACGCCCGCCTCCTGGATGGCCCGCGCGACAATCGCCGGCCCGACGTCGAGCTTGACACCGAGCGCCGCCAGAACGTCGGACGCGCCCGAGATGGACGACACCGAGCGGTTGCCGTGCTTGGCGATCTTGAGCCCGGCCCCGGCGGCGACGAGCGCGGCACACGTCGAGACGTTGTAGGTGCCGTGGCTGTCGCCGCCGGTGCCGACGATGTCGACCGCACCTGCCGGTGCCTCCACGCGCACCATGCGTGCCCGCATCATCTGGGCAGCGCCGGTCAGCTCCTCGACCGTCTCGCCGCGCACGCGGAGGCCCATCAGGAAGGCGCCCATCTGCGCCTGCGTGGCATGCCCGTCGGTCATGATCTCGAGCGCGGCGCGGATCTCGTCCGACGTCAGCGCGGCGCCGGTCGAGACTTTCTGGATGAGGGACTTCAAGGTCTGGGCGGGCATGGCGGGCTCGGGCGTTTGGCAAGGGCGGGGCGATCTCGCCTTATCGCAGATGTGACGGCTTCAGCAAATGCGGGGCGCGGGCACCCACGGCCTCATCGTCAACCGTCCTCGGCTGGCCAGAGCACATCGAGCGCGAAGGTGTGCACCGCGAACGGTGGGGCGGTCACCGGATCGGCATCCTTGAACGTGGCGGCGAGCAGCCACTTGGCCCCCGTCAGCTCGAACACCTCGAGCGTGCGCGCGAGCGGGTCCACGTACCAAGCATGCGAAACACCGAACTCGGCATAGATCGCCAGCTTGTCGGTGCGGTCGATCCGGACCGTCGACGGCGACAGCACCTCGCAAACCCAGTCCGGCGGCGTCTCGATGAAAGCCGTATCCGGCATCCGCGGCAACCGCTCGCGCCGCCAGCCGGCGATGTCGGGCACGACCACATGAGGGCCGAGATGCAGCTCGGGCTCGGCGAGAAAGAGCCAGCCACCGGGTCCGCCGCGGCCCCTGTCGAATGGGCCGCCAATCTCGAGGACGAGCCTCGTGAAGGCCAGCGAATGCCGTGGCGCAGGACGCGGATGGGCATGCAGCACGCCATAGAGGATCTCGCCGACCCTATTGGCCGGCAGCGCCTCGAGGTCGGCGTAGGTGGCGGGGCGTGGCTGAGCGCGCGCGGTCATAGGACAAGCATAGCTGCGATGACCCTTGGCGACCACCGCCATTCCCCGGCAGAGACGCAGCCCAGGCCAAATCCAATAAATCGGATGCGACCACGGGTGGAGGTCGAAACAATGGGAATCGAGCGAACGCGTTGAAGAAGTCGTGTGAGCCCGGAGGTCAGCCGGGGAATAAGGACCACTGGATGGTGTGCCTCTATTCGACTAATCTGCTGCCATGACGGACATGCCGAAGCTCAGAGAGTTGCTCGCACTCCCCGCCGAGGAGCGCCTCGCGCTTGCCGAGGCCCTGTGGCTTTCGCTGGAAGCCGAGAGCTCTCTCATTCCGGTGCCAGACTGGCACCGGCAGCTATTGGACGAGCGCATCGCCGCCGACAATCAGGACGAGGGGCCGGGCGAAACCTGGACCGACTTGCGCCGCCGCCTCGAGGCAAAGGGGTGACGTTTCGCATCTCGATCAGGGCCGGAGCCGCACGCGACATCGAGGTGGCCCGGGAGTGGTACGAGGGCGAACGGGAGGGATTGGGCTCAGCCTTCCTCGACGAGGTCGAAGCTGCGCTGGAGCGGATCGGCGAGAGACCCGGCGGCTATGCCATAGCTCACGGCGATGCACGACGGGCGCTCGTTCGGCGGTTTCCCTACACGATCTACTTTCGCATTCGAGGCGACCAGGTGCGTATTCTCGCCGTCATACACCAGGCCCGCGATCCGCGGGTCTGGCAGCGGAGGGTGCGAGAGCGAGGCTAGAGCCGAGCCTTGAACTGAATTGCGGGCGGGCCTTCGGTGGAATGCTCGTTGGAGCGTCCTCCCATCGCTGCCCGCTTCGCCCTCGCGGGCGAAGGTCGAAGGGCTTCCAGCCCTTCGAGCATCCCGACCAGGGTGATTGCCCGCGGCGCCTGTCCGGGCTCGTGCGTCCCGCAAGACAGGCGCCGCGGCGGTATCGAGCGGCCCCCTTGCCTCTTCGTTCGCGCTCCGGATGCCCACGTCGCATCCGGGCGTTTGGTTGGCGCCAGGCATGCCGTGGCATCCCGAGCGCACGGGCTCTCAGGGCTGTTCAGCCCCCGACCGTGATCAACATGAGCAACCCTGGACGCTTTTGGGCACGCTCCAGGACTCCGTGAAGGCCTGGACTCTGGCGACAAAGCGTACTGGGGGAGACGACCAAACAGCCGAGCCGGAAACCAAGGTTGTTGTTCCGGTTTTCGGTGGTGTTGTGGTTGCGCTGGGCGGAACGCAGGTTCCTCGGGTTGTTGTTCCAGGAACCACCGCGCAAGACAGGGGGTTGCTCAGGCTCCGGGGGCGGACAGACTTAACGCTGCCTCGCGCCCGAAGATTGTTGGGCCAACGTGGCCCTCAAGAGGGAAGTTGCCATAGCGCGCGACACCCGACTACCGGGATCCGCAGCTTATCCCCAAGAAAACGGACCCGCCTCCGGCGGGAGACGAGAGAAGGCAGGCAGAAGAGGTAAAGATGTCAAGAGGCCAGACGTCAAAGCGTCCTGGGGGAGACGACCAAACAGCCGAGCCGGAAACCAAGGTAGAGGTACCGGTCCCCGGAGGTGAGGTGGTTGCGCTGGGCGGAACGCAGGTTCCTCGGGTAGCCGATCCAGGAACCACCGCGCAAGACAGCGCGACTTGCAGCACCATCTTTCGTCCAGGCCGTTCCGTCGGCGGGGGCACCTTCGTAGCTCTCGTGCCAGGCGTCCTCACACCACTCCCAGACATTGCCGTGCATCTGGTGCAGGCCCCAGGGGTTGGGCTCGAAGCTCTCGCCCGTGTAGTCGGCCGGCAGGGTGGCTTTGCGATAAACACCCTCCGAGCCACCGCCATCGTACGTGTCGTTGCCATCGTAGTTGGCTTGGCTCGGCGTGATCGCCTTGCCCCACCAGAACGGCGTGTCGGTGCCGGCCCGGCAGGCGTACTCCCACTCGGCCTCGGAGAGCAGGCGATAGGCTTTGCCCGTCGCTTCCGATAGCCACTTCGCGTAGGCCTTGGCGTCGTCCCAGGATACGCCGACCACGGGATGCCGGCCGGTCTGCGCGAAGCCCGGATTGCGCCACGAGCGCCCCTTGCGGCTTTCCCACTTGCCGTCCTCGTAAGTCCTGATCTCGTCCGGCATCTTGTGGCCGGTGGCGATCACGAAGGCCGCGTACTCGTCCACCGTCACCGCGCAGCGGCCGACGGCGAAGGGCTTCGCGATGCTCACGCGATGACGCGGGCCCTCGTCGGCGAAGCGCCCCGGCTCGTCGTCCGGCGAGCCCATCATGAAGCCGCCGGCCGGCACTACCACCATCTCGGGGCCGTCCGGATGATCGCGGAACCACTCCGTGCGGCCGGCACCGGGGAGGAGCCAGCCCGCACCATCGGCGTCTTTCGGCGCACCATGGATGAGCGGCGCGTCGATACGAACGCGGCCTTCGCCAGTCCATTGGCCCTCGGCTCGCGCCAGCCTCTGTGCAGTATCTCGCGCCGCCTCCAACCCCGCCGCCTTCTGCCCGGCCTTGTAGGCCCAGAGTGGATCGGCCGACTTCCACTTCGCCTCGTAGGCCCTGAGCAGCCCTGGATCGGTGCACGCATCGAGATCGTGCGCCCGCCAGTCACGCTCGGCAGCGTCGTGGCTGGAGGTGGCCACTGAAACCGCGACCGCTGGCCCGGCACCACTCGAAGGCAAGCGCCGGTCCTCGTCGGGAATCTGTCGGGGTTGCACCTTGGCGAACTGATCGAGCCGCGGACGGCCGAGTGTCGTCCAGTTGGTGTGCAACTCCAGCAGCCTCCGACGCCCGATGACGGCCTCACGGCCGACCAGCGTCTCGATCCGGTCGATCAGGCGGTCCAGGTTGCTCGCGCGAGGATCGCCGTCCCAGCCGGAAATATCCACGTAGTCGTCGAGCCGAAAGCCGAGCGGGGGATCGCACACCTCGACGCGCGCCGGCACGAACGTGCCCAGCTCCTTCGCGAGGCTCGCCTCCTCGTGCACCCAGTTGGACTCGCGCGAGAGGTTGCACCAGAGCACGACCGTCGCCTTGGCGGCGCGCAGCTCCGTCTCGATGTGGCGGCCGAAATTCTTGCCCGGCACCAGCGCATAGTCGAACCACACGGAGAACCCGTGCGCCTCGATGATCGATGCCAGATGCTGCGCCGCCGGGCGCCGCTCGCTCTTGTAGGAAATGAATACGTCGGCCATGCCACAAATCGGTCTCTGTCGCGCGCCGCCAAGCTATCGCGCGTTGGACGATGAGACAACGTCGCCGGGTGCCGTTGACACTATCTTGCGTCCAGCACCTGGCGATCCTGTCGTTGGCGGGGCACGGCGACGACTGTCACGTCACCCTCGACCTCGAGGTAGAACACCGCGCAGGGAAACCGTCGGGTCAGGGCACGTCGCAGAGCACCGTGGATGGCCGGATAGCCGAGCGGCCGCTGCTCGATCCGCCTCAGTGTCGCGCCGATCTCACCGATGAGGGCCGCCCCGAGCCCCGGCTCGCGTTCATCGGACCAGACCACGGCACGGTGCATGTCATCAGCGGCCTCCGGGCGGACCAGTACGGTCATTTACGCAGGCGTGCCCACAGGTCGGCCTCGACCTCGGTCCACGGACCCCCAGGGTCTCGCGCGTGCTCGGCGACGCGAGCATCGAGAATGGGCACCTGCCAATCCGGCAATGGCATCGTCTCGTCACGCGTCTCGAGAGAATCCCAAATCTGCTCGATCAGGCGAAGGCGCTCGGCCATGGTCAGCGCCGCAAGCTCATCCTTCGAAAGCACCTTGTTCATCGCACTCTCCCAGCTCGCGCGCCTGTCACCGAACCGCGCGGCAACAGACGATCGCACCGGCCAGCCGACACCGATACCATCTCCCCGAGCCGAAGCCCCTCAAGCCGCCACCCTCCTCGCCTTCACGTTACGCCGTTGCGGTTCGAGGCCGGCGACCTCGAGGAAGTTGGCGAGCAGGTCGTGGCCGTGCTCGGAGGCGATGCTCTCGGGGTGAAACTGGAGGCCGTGCACGGGGTGCGTCTTGTGCGAGAGGCCCATGATGAGGCCATCATCGGTCTCGGCGGTGATGTCGAGGCAGTCCGGCAGGCTCGCCCGCTCGACGATCAGCGAGTGATAGCGCGTTACCTCGAAACGCTGTGGCAATCCCTTGAACACGCCGCGGCCGGTGCTCCGGACGGTCGACAGCTTGCCGTGCATCGGCTGCGGCGCCCGGATCACCTTGCCGCCGTAAGCCTGGCCGATCGCCTGATGACCGAGACAGACGCCGAGGATCGGCACGGTCGGCCCCGCGGCGCGGATGAGATCGAGGCAAATGCCCGCCTCGTCCGGCGTGCACGGCCCCGGTGACAGCACAATCGCCTTGGGCTTCAGGGCCATCGCTGCCGAGACCGTGATCTTGTCGTTGCGCACCACCTCCGGCACGGCGCCGAGCTCGCCCAGATAGTGGACGAGGTTGTAGGTGAAGCTGTCATAGTTGTCGATCAGGAGGAGCATCGCGAGCCTCGTCGTGTCGGTCTTCGGTGAACCAGCACACTCCCGGCGCGCAATGATACAACCCTCGGCGCGTGCTCTGGCACGACAGGCACTGGTAGGCCGGTCCGCCCTGGGTTTCAAGTCCGCGACCGAAAGGCGCCAGCAGCCGACGCCACCGGATGCCGGCAAGGCCGGACCGGGAGACACACGCACCCCGGTCACCACGCGAGGAACTGCCCCGCACAGGCACGCGACTGAGACCGTCCCGCCAGACACCTATTCCTCAGCCTCAAAACTGCCAGCAGGCAGAGTTTATGCAATCTTCAATTGCTTGCATCAGCAGAAATGCCCGCAATGATTGCAACCGTCTGAATCTTTTCGAATTTCTATGGATGCCACTCAAGAGAATGAGTTAGCGATCCATTCGTCTACCCGCTTTTCCCGCAGCGGGAGATTCAGGACGACGTGATCCAGCCTCAAGGACCATCCATGCGCAGTGCTGCAAAACTATCGATGGCGGCCATCCTGGCGTTACCATTGCTCGGTAATGCTGCCCTGGCGCAGTCAGCAACCCAGAATATCAATCTCAGCGCCACCGTGGCCGACTACTGCTCTATTGGCGGGGCCGCCAGCGGCACGGCGGTCAATCGCTCCATCACGGTCACGAACGGCACCGTCTCGACCTCCGCCCTCTCTGCCGTCACCGTCGGCAGTGTGGTTTGCACAAAAATTTCCGACGTGACGCTGGCCACCACAAATACCGGCCTGACGACCGCAACCGCGCCGAACGCAAGTTTCCAGAACGTCATACACTACACTGCGGCCGCGTCTTTCGCCGGCGCCACACCGTCGTTAGACACCAGCGCCGCCACCTCCGCAACCGCGGCGACCAACACCGGCGCCAACCTCGGCACGCTGACTGTCAACATTACCCCACAGGCGAATACGTTGCCCATGCTGACGGGGGCCTACGCCGACGTTCTCGTGGTGACCTTGACGCCGCAATAGTCACGGAATGCGCGCGCGAGAGAGAGTGCTGCACCCTCACCGAGCATGCACGGTAAAACCGTACACCTAGACCGGCAGCGCTCTCGGGCCGCGCAAGCTTCGGAGAGAGCTGTAATGCGAAATTCATGGACCTCTCGGCTTGCAGCCGGAATGATCATGGCTCTCGTGGCGGGGCCGGCCAACCCGGCCCTGGCCATGAGTGTGTCGCCGACACATATCGAGATCAAATCAGCCGGTAGCAGCAGCCGCGCCCAAGTCGTCGTCCGCAACGACGCCAGCGAGCCGTTGCCGGTGGAGGCGACGCTCAAACGATTTGCACTCGACGAGAATGGCCGCCAGAAGGCCACGGATGGCACCGCCCAGTTTCTTGTTTTTCCGCCGCAGGCGATCATTCCGCCCGGGGGAACGCAGGTCTTCAGGCTGACATGGGTGGGCGAGCCACTTCTCGCCAGCTCCGAGAGCTATCTGCTGTCGCTTTCGCAGATCCCGGTAAAACTGCCAAAAGCGACCAACCACGTGCAGGTCGTGATGGCCTTCGGTGTGGTCATCAACGTGGCGCCACCACGGGGATCCCCCACGCTCAAGGTCGTCGGCACGGATATCGAGACAGGCAAGAATGGACAGCGGCATCCCGTCATCGTCGTAGAGAACCCGACTGTCGTGCACGCCCTGCTGCCTCAATCGACCATCCGGCTGACCGGCGGGAGCTGGTCACAAACACTGCCACCGGCGCGGCTCGGCCAGATCTTGGGCATCGGACTCGTGCAGCCCGGCAAGCGACGCAGATTTCTTTTGCCGATAACGCTTCCGGCAGACGTTCCGAGCATTCGCGCCACGCTCGAATACCACCCAGCCAAGAAATAGGCAGCAGCATTCCACTGACTGCTCCTCCCGGCAACCATGGAGAGCTCGACGGACCGCTGGCGAATGAGGCCCGGCAGCCACAGAATCGCATGGCGGCGGCTACGCGCCCTGGCCATGGCGTGCGTGCTCTGCTGCCCGATGCTCATTCTCCCGTGGCCTGACGAGCCTTACGACCGCGCTCTGGCACAGGCAGCAACCTATTCGAAAGAAGTTAACGAAAAGCTAAATCCCACAGGCCGAGCCCTCAATCTGCCGGTGCCGCTCCTCGACGACGACAGAAAGCTCGGCGAGATCGTGGCGCGTATCGATCCGGACGATCGGATCTGGGTGCCGCGAAACATCCTCATCGACATGCTGGGGGATGCCATCAAGCCGGAGGCTGCTCAGAAGATCCGGAAGCTGCCCGACACCGGCGGACAGATCGAGATCACGTCCCTGGCCGTGGCCGGCGTGACGATGGTCTTCGACAAGTCGCAGGTCGCGCTCGTGGTCGTGCCGCGCGCCGACATGCGCACGACCCAGACCATCAGCCTGCAAGGGCCGCGAACGGACGTCGTCAGCGCCAGCCTCGCACGCCCGGCGCTGTGGGCGGGCTTCCTGAACATCACAGGCGGCATCGACCACTTGTGGGATGCGGATGGACAGCCCGCGCGCACGGGCGGCCATCTCCAGCTGCAATCGGCGCTACGCTTTGGCAGCGTGGTGCTCGAGGCGGACGGGACCTACGATGGCGACGTTGATCCGCAGGTCTGCCCGCGTGATGCCTATTGCGCCTATGAGCATGTCGCCGGTTTCAAGCGGCGACGCACGCGCTTCGTGTTGGACCGGCCCGAGGATGCGCTTCGCTTCCAGGCCGGCGACGCGTTCCTGGAGGCGAGAGGCTTCCAGCGCATCTCCGACGTGGCCGGCATCGTGATCGAGAAGGCGCCGGCCCACCTTCAGCCCGACAGCTACGGCCGGGCCACGAGCAACCAGACCTTCCTGCTGGAGCGACCGTCGCTCGTCGCGATCACGGTCAACGGATTGCCCGTCCGCCAACTGCGCTTGCGGCCTGGCATCTACGATCTGCGCGATCTCGCACTGATCACCGGCAGCAACCACATCAGGCTGGACATCACCGATGAGACCGGTACCCAGCACACCATCGAGCGCACCACCTACTTCGACCGCATGCTGCTCAGGCAAGGCGCCACGGAATGGTCCATAGGCGCCGGGGCCCCGTCGTATTCGCGCGACGGCGAGCGGGAGTATGCGGACAACGAGTACTCGGCATCCGGCTCCTATCGGATCGGACTCTTCGATCGACTGACTGGCGAGATGAACGGCCAATCCGACAGCAATGTGACGCTGGCCGGGGTCGGCCTGTTCGCCGGCACGCCCTGGGGCTTCCTCGGACTGCAGGGCGCCATCAGCCACGCCGACGTCGGGGACGGCATTGCCGTCAACGCCTCGTGGGATCTCGTCAACTTCCGTGGTCTGAGGGCTGATAGCGGCGCCGGCAGAGAATCCCTTCGTCTCGCTGCTGAGTATCGCAGCCCCGACTTCCGCCAGCCCGGCGACTTCCTCACGACAGCGAGTGGCCTCTTCTATCCACAGGTCAACTATTGGCTGAGGCTGAGCGCCTCCTACAGCCTGCCGATCGCATGGGGCCTCTCGGCGACGCTGGCCGGCCGATATCAGCTCGCGATCGACGAGCCGATCGTCACCAATGCGCCCGTCGTGACGGGAGACCGCTTTGGTGCCGATTTGATGCTGTCCGGTGCTCTCACCGATCGCATCTCGGGCAGCGTGACCATCGGCTACTCCAACGAGACGACGATCGGCTATCTGCCGTATCAGCGCCTGCCGCATCAGCTCGAGAGCCCTGAGCCCGAGGTCCGATTCATGGCCCGGGCGTTCGTGCGACTCGGCAGCACGACCAATGTCGTGACCTCTTACGACACTCTCAATCGCCAGGCTCTCACCTCCGCCTACAGCGCGATCGGTACGGGGCTCGACCGCTGGGAGACGACAGTCGACGCCTACGCCGACGGCCGTGGCGATACGGGCACCGTCGGCGGCTCGCTCGCCTACTACGGCAATCGGCTGGAGGCGCGGCTCGAGCACGGCAGCGCCGTCGGGGATCTCTCCTGGACGGCAGTGTCGCGTGCATTCGACCAGCAGCGCACGACCGTGCGGCTCGGCACGGCCCTGGTCTTTGCCGATGGTCATGTGGCGGTTGGCGCACCGGTTCGCGGCAATGCGTTCGCCATCGTCTATCCGCACGAGTCGCTCGCCGGAAAGCCGGTGACCGTCGGGGCCGACGGCAATGTGCGCGCCCGAACGGACGCGCTCGGGGCCGCCGTCGTGACCGACCTTCCCGCGTACACGACGACGTCGCTGCCGATCGATGTCGAGGATCTGCCCGTCGGCTACAGCCTGGGCGCGGGGGCTTTCGACGTCCGTCCGCCCTTCCGCGGCGGGTACGCGCTCGAGGTCGGCTCAGGCAACTCGGTCTCGGCCTACGGAACTCTGCTCGGACCGAACGACGCGCCCCTCGCACTGCTTGCGGGGACGGCATTCCCTGCGGACAAGCCGCAGCAACAGGTCGGCGTGCTCACCAACTCCGCGGGGCGCTTCTCGGCCGAGGGCTTGGCGCCCGGGCGGTGGACGATCGAGATGGCGACAGAGGCGGGGATCGTCCGCTATGCGCTCGAGGTGCCGAAGGGTACGGATGGCCTCCTCAGGGCCGGCACCTTGAAGCCGGTCACCGTCACCCAGATGGCCAAGGCGGATGGCAGTGGCGAGGCCTCCGGTCTGGATGGCGACGGGGCGGGCGCACCCGGACCGGTTCCAGGCGATGCGTGGAGCACGCGGGTGAGCGAGGCCCCCCGGTCGGGGGCAGCGCAGGCGGACGTGCAACTGCAGAGAGGACCGTGAGACCGACCATGAGGCAAATTTCCAGCGCCGTCGTCCTTCTGATCGTGTGCCTGCTCGCCGGAATGTCCGCCGCGCGCGCGCAGTCGAATTGCAGCAACGTCTCCATGGCGACGCTGACGAGCGGGACCAGCATCACCGTGACACCGGCCTATGCGCCCTTCAGCGGCTCGTCCGTCACGAGCCCCTTCGCCGTCACTGTGCGCAACGGAAGCGGCGGGAATTGCAGCATCGCGCCGATCTTCGTGCGCTCGTCGGCGCCGATCGCCATGTCGAACGGCAGCTTCTCGCTCACCTACGACATCAACTACAACGGCACGAGCGTAGCCATCATCAATGGCCAGCCCCTCAGTGGCTTCTATGTGACGTTGGGCGGGAACAGCAGCTTTACGTTCAACACCTTCAACGTCGCCATTCCGGCGAGCCAGACGTCCGCCGCCGCCGGCACCTATACCGACACCGCCATGGCCATCCATCTTTATGCCTACCGTTTCGGCTGGCAGCTCGTGCGCACCTATCCGCTCACGATCACCGCCACCATCAACAAGACCTGCACCATGTCGGCAGCGAGCCCCGCGTCGCTGAATTTCACCTCTGCCATCAGCAACGGCATTCCCAACCCGGCCGTAGTCCTCACATCGACGCTGTCGAGCATCAACTGCACGGCACCGTCAAAGATCACGCTGTCGGGCTCGGCGATGCAGCACGTGCCGGCAATCGGTGCTGCGGCCGGATTCGACAACTTCATCAACTATCAGGCGACTGGGACGCTCGGCGGTGCAACGGCCACGCTGACGACGAGCTCCGGCTCCACGGTGACCTCGTCCGGGTACAACGTGCCGACCGGAACCACCGTCGGCGCCTCGCTGCCTGTGAACGTCAATCTGCTCACCGGACAGCGCCTGCAGTCGGGCACGTACTCGACGACGCTGTCCGTGACCATTGATCCGACGCTCTGAGGTCGGCACCGTCCCGCGCGATCGATCGCATTTTCATCAAATTTACCATTAGTTCGAGCACGGTATTAAACCCCGGCTGCCATGATCCCGCCACGACGGCCTCAGGACGGGCCAGGACAGGCGGGACAGCTCACATGCCAAACGTCATTGCGGGCACGACCGGGAACGACACGATTCCAGGGACGATCGCCGACGATCTCATCCAGGGTGGCGCGGGAAACGACCGGATCTTCGCCAGCAACGGCAAGGACACGGTCGACGGCGGGGCTGGCAGCGACACGCTGTCCGGCGAGGCCGGTGATGACCTCGTGAATGGCAGTGAGGGTGACGACAATGTCTACGGTGGCGGCGGCAACGACGTCCTGCTCGGCGGTGTCGGCAACGATGGACTCGTCGGCGACGGCGGCAACGACACGCTGGACGGCGGGTCCGGTAACGATGTCCTGGTCGGCGGTGTTGGCAACGATACGCTGATTCACAGGGTCGGCAGCGGCTTCGACAGGCTCGACGGTGGCGTCGGTGCTGATACGGTCCTCATCCGCATGACCTCCGCGGATCTGACCTCCGCCATACGCACCGATCTCGCTGCGCTGAAGAGCATGCTTTCCGGTCAGTCCGCAGGCAGCGGCGTGGCGCCTGCCGATCAGGCGACCGGCGCCAATGTCACGCTGTCGGCGCTCGGGCTCAGCCTCAAGACCATCGAGAGCGTCGTTGTCGAGGTCGATGGCGCGGTGGTCGCACTGGAGCAGCTTCTGAACAGGGCGCCCGTTGCGGCAGCGGAGGTGGCGGCACGCACCGTCGAGGACACCGCACTGGCGGGCAGAGTCACGGCAGTCGACGCCGATGGGGACCGGCTTACCCATTCGGTGGCGACCGGGCCACAGCACGGCACGCTCGTCCTCGACCAAGCCACGGGTGCCTACACCTACCGTCCCGACGCCAACTTCGCGGGTAGCGACCAGTTTCGCATCGCCGTCACCGATCCTCTCGGCGCGGTCGCCTACCAGAGTGTCGATGTCGCCGTCGCCGCCGTGGCCGACACTCCACTGCTGACGACGCAGCCGGCGGCCATCGTTACGCCAGCCCGCACGGTCAACGGAGGCAACGGCAATGACACCCTGAGCGGTGGTCTCGGTGGCGACCGGATCACCGGAGGGAACGGCAACGACTCTCTGAGCGGCAGCCAGGCGGCCCTCGTCACGGTCCCGCTGACCATCGGCGCCGCTCTCGCCGATGTCGACGGGTCGGAGGCGCTCGGGCTCAAAATCGGCGGCGTCCCGCGGGGCGGCAGGCTCTCCGCCGGCCGCGACAACGGCGACGGCACCTGGTCCCTCGCGGCGAGCCAGCTCCCGGGCCTGACGCTCACAGCGACCGTGGCACAGGGCTTCACGCTGACCGTCACGGCGACGTCGGTCGAGACCACCGGTGCCTCCGCGAGCCGTACGGCCTCGCTTTTGATCAATGTTGTCGGCAACGACACGATCGACGGCGGCAACGGCAACGACACCGTCACAGGGGGGGCCGGAAACGACAGCCTCGTCGGGGGCGCCGGAAACGATGTCGTCGTTGGCGGCGCCGGCAGCGATTTCCTGTCCGGCGGCACCGGCAACGACAACCTGAAGGCCTGCTCGGGCAACGACACCCTGGACGGGGGCGCCGACAATGACGCTCTCACCGGCGGCAGCGGCAACGAGCGCTTCCTGGACGGCGACGGCAATGACACGGTCACCGGCCTCGCCGGCGACGATGTCGTGATGGCCGGCCAGGGCAATGACAGCTACGACGGCGGCTCGGGTTTCGATGCGCTCGACTTCTCGGGCGCGAAGGGCGCCATGACCGTCGACGCCACCCTGGGCAGGGCGACTGGCATGGGCACGGATACGCTCAAAGGTTTCGAGCGGATCATCGGCTCTGGATTCGGCGACATGCTGAAGGGATCGGCTGCGGCCGACGTGCTCGTCGGCGGCGCTGGCAACGATACGCTCCGCGGCATGGCAGGCGCCGACACCCTCACTGGCGGCACCGGGGCTGATGTCTTCCAGTGGCTGAAGGCCGATGTGGTCAGTGGCACGACCTGCCTCGGCGTCGACATCGTCACCGATTTCGGCGCGGGAGATCGGCTCGACCTGCGCGACTTCCTGAAGGGCCTCGACCCAGCGGCGCTCTTTGCCTCCGTTCGCGTGGTCGATGGCGCAGCGGGATCGATGGTCGCGGTCAAGGTCGGCAGCGCCTTCATCGACATCGTCGAGCTCGGCAACGTGCACGGCCTGACCGGCGCCGACATGCTGCAGCAGGGCCTCATCCTGGCTTGATGCCCCGAGGCGCCGGGCTGGCCGGACCTCGGCCCGACGCCACGATAGCCGTCTCAGCGGGGTAGGATCGCGAGCACCGCCTCTGGCGGCCGGCCGAGGCGCGCCCCGAGCGGCGTGACCACCACCGGCCGCTCGATCAGCACCGGATCGGCTGCGATGGCATCGAGAATCTGCTGCTCGGTCACACCCTCGCCGCCGAGCCCCCGCGCGGCGTAGGCGGCAGCCTTCTTGCGCAGCAGGCCGGCAAGCGGAACCCCCATGCGCTCAGCCAGGGCGACAAGCTCCTGCGGGGTCGGCGGCGTCTTCAGATACTCGATGATCTTCGGCTCGATTCCCCGCTCGCGGATGAGCGCAAGCACCTTGCGCGACGTGCTGCAGGACGGATTGTGATAGATGACGACACCGCTTGGGTCAGGATTGCTTGCCATCGCGCGTCCTCGCTGGAGATTGGATCAGGCTACATCCGTTCGCCCGCAATTGACACATCCGGCGCCGTGTGGTCGCTCTCGCGGGAGAGCATTCAATCGCGAGGAGCCGCGCCATGAGCCGCAAGCACGCAACCGAATTCTTCATCGACGGCAGCTGGGTCGCGCCGACATCCCAGCGGACGATTCCCGTCATCGATCCGGCGACCGAGGCCCCACTGGGCGAGGTCGCGCTCGGCTCAGCGGCCGACGTCGACAAGGCGGTGGCTGCGGCCCGCGCGGCGTTCGAGGGCTTCTCGCAGACGAGCGTCGAGGACCGCATGGCGCTGCTCGGCCGCATCGCCGACGTCTACAAGAAGCGGTTCGGCGAGATGGGCCAGACCATCAGCGCGGAGATGGGCGCCCCGATCTCCTTCGCCACGCGTTTCCAGGCCGGCGCAGGGATGGGACACTTCCGCGTGGCGCGTGACCTGCTGAAGGACTTCCACTTCGTCGAGCGCGACGGCAGCACGGAGGTCGTCCGCGAGCCGATCGGCGTCATCGGCATGATCACGCCGTGGAACTGGCCGGCCAATCAGATCTGCTGCAAGGTTGCAGCCGCTCTCGCAGCCGGCTGCACGATGGTGCTGAAGCCGTCGGAGATCGCCCCCTACTCCGCCCTCCTCATCGCCGAGATGCTGGAGGAGGCCGGCGTTCCGAAGGGCGTGTTCAATCTCGTCAACGGCGACGCGGCTGTCGGCCAGGCGATCTCGGCGCACCCGGGGATCGACTGCATCTCGTTCACGGGCTCGACGCGCGCCGGCATCGACGTCGCCATGCGCGCGGCGCCGACCGTGAAGCGCGTCGGCCAGGAGCTCGGCGGCAAGTCGGCCAACATCATCCTGGACGACGCCGGTTTCGAGAAGGCCGTCACAGAAGGTGTCAAGCTCTGCTTCCGCAACTCCGGCCAGTCTTGCAACGCACCGACCCGCATGCTCGTGCCCGCCTCACGGATGGCCGAGGCAGCGGCTATCGCCCGGGGTGTTGCCGAGACCATGAAGGTGGGCGCGCCGAGCGACACGGCGACCGAGATGGGCCCGGTCGTCTCCGAGCTGCAATGGGGCAAGATCCAGGCGCTGATCGAGGCCGGGATCAAGGAGGGCGCCGAGGTGGTGACGGGTGGCACGGGCCGGCCGTCCGGCCTCGACAAGGGCTACTACGTGAAGCCGACCGTGTTCGCCGGCGTCACGCCCGCCATGACCATCGCGCGCGAGGAGATCTTCGGGCCCGTGCTCGCCATCATGCCGTACAAAAGCGTCGACGACGCGGTGCGCATCGCCAACGACCATCCGTTCGGCCTCGCCGCCTATGTCTCGGGCGAGGACAAGGCCGCCGCCACCAAGATCGCGCGCCGTCTGCGCGCCGGGATGGTCACGGTCAATCTCGCGCCTGCGGACCCGAAGGCGCCATTCGGCGGCTATCGCCAGTCGGGCAATGGCCGCGAGTGGGGCCGGTTCGGCATCGAGGAGTACCTCGAGACGAAAGCGGTGCTCGGTGCGGCGGCGTGAGTTGCCGCGAGCCTCATCGCTACCACCGCATGCCCGTAGCTCAAAGGACAACAGCCCGCGCTACGGGCCACCAAGGGCAAGGCTTCCAACTTCGACGTCCTTGCTCAACAAGAAAGGGGCCCATGCGGGCCCCTGGTAAGAGGCAGTCTCAGTGCGTGACCTTTACGACGTTGATGTTCAATTCGGACGCGAGTGCGTTGGCGATATCCGAGAAGGCTTGGCGCAACGCCGCGCCGTCATACGGGAAGTGGAAGTAGTTCGTGCCGCTCGAGCACTTCGCCAGTATATCCTTCGCATTGCCTTCCGCCGTACCGTCCCCGGCTCGTGAGTTGGTCGAGAAGCCGAAGCCGACAGTATACACGGTGATTCCGGCTGCCTTCATGCTGGTGCAAAGTGCAAGTGCCTGCTCGCGTGCCGAAGGTGAGGCGTAGTGGATGTTGTACTCGCCATCGGTCATGAGCACAGCGACCTTCGAGACGTTGCTGGCGTTGTAGGCACTCGGGGTGCTGTCCGACGGCCAGACCGACGCCCAGTTCGGAGAGAGCAGATACCAAGCCCAAGCCGTACCGATATGTCCCGGCGTGGCACCACCGATCGTGGCATTGGCAAAGAAGTCGCTCAGATCCTGCTTGTCGTTGGTCAGAGGAATGACCGAGGGCAATTCGCGACCAGCCACCCAGCACTTGCCGTCCGACGAGTAGTTCGAGATCGACGTATTGCCATGGTTGAAGGCGCCGACGGCACTCGAGGACGGAGAAATGTCGGTGTAGGCATTGCCACCCTGGCGCTCAGTCACGCAGCTGATGAGCTTGCTCGTGGGCTGGGCCACAACCTCGGGCTCGCAGCCCGCAACGACCGAGGTCGTCGTGGTCGTCGTCGTCCCGCCAGACCACACTGGCATATAGCGACCCGTCGTGGTCCACTCGTACTCGAACGCGTCGTTCTTATACCTCCTGATCCGCCAGTATCCCGCCGAGCTCGAGGCCTCCTTCAGCTCGGGCGGAAGCGTCGCGTCGTCGTCGAAATCGACCCTGACACCGACGTCGCCGGTGACGCCGCCGTCCGTCCGCTGGACGATCGTCAACTGGGCGAAAGAGGACGGATTATACATCGGAATGTAATAACCCCACTCACGCTTGTCGTCGTACTCGTACGAGGCGCCTCTCCTGGTCTTGTTCTTGTCGATCGGATAGTACGGCTCGTTATCGGTCGCCTTCATCAGCGGCTCCGGATAAACCGTATTGGTTCCGTCGATCCAGACCCGGACACCGGTATATTCGCTTTTGTATTTCTTGATGTGCCCCTTATCGACCGAGAGCGTCGTTGTTGTCGTGGTGGTCAGCGTGGGCGTGGCGCAATAGCCGTTGGAGAACGTCGAGCCGGCTGCGTTGACCGATGCCGGGGCCGACGCTCCCAGCGGGCTGCTGATGCCGGTGGGCGAGGTCGCGCCCACCTGTGATCCCGCAGCGTTTCCAGTCATGCCGGAGTAGAAGCCGCGGAACGTGCCCTGCCGGGTCGAGCCGAGGTTCGAGACGTTGGCAAAGCCCACACCCCCCGCGGGCAGACCTGTCACGGCGGACGCATACGGCCCGGCATTGACGTAGTCCGCGAACGGCGCCACTCCAACGCGGACGTTGCTGGATGTCGTTGCTCCGTTCGGGAACAGGATGCTGAGCAGGTCGTCTGCCGCATCTTTCAGCGCTTCGATCTTGGTCATGCCGCCACGGTAGGAGCCCATCGAGCCCGTCAGGTCGACCATTATCGACAGCTCGAGCTTGCGGCTGCTGCTCGTGACGTGGGCTGCGTTGCTTTCGGTGGAGATATCAAGCTCCGATACGCCGACGATGTTCGCAAAGGCCGTTCCCACAGCGGCATTGGCAACGACCTTCACGCTGTCTCCCTGCACGGTGATCGTGGGAGAAACGCTGGCGAGGTAGCTGTCGCCTGCCAGGTTCGCACTGAACAGCTTCTGGGCTTGCGCAATGCGCTCGCTTTCGGTTGCGTCCTTCATTCTCACTGCAGCAAGCGCGGCGGTGTCAGCGGCATTCTGCAGCCGAGCGCGCGCACTGACCGCCTGGCCGTAATCCACTGCCAGTCCCATCATTGCGAAAATTGGCACTGCACACATCGCAAATGTGATTGCTACATGGCCGCCATCATCGCGCTGAAAGCGCGAGATTACCTCCGAACGCCGCACCATTGCCGTCTCCCCGAGTTCTGCTACGCGCCCAGTGATACACGACCGACACTGATGATCTTTGCTCCGTGCGAGCGGGCATTTGAGACAAACTTGCCTCGAATCCGCTCGAGCCAATTAGCTTCCCGTTCATGCTGACCCCTGTCACGATGGGTGCTACGCGGGACAATCTCGCCCCCTCGTGCCAGCAGGTCGCCTGTGATCGACGCCAACAATCTCCCCATCATCGACGCCCACCACCATCTGTGGGATCTTTCGCTCGGGGCACAGCCGTGGCTGACGACGCCGCCATGGCTGGCCTTCCGCTACGGCGACTATGCCGGCATCCGGCGCAATTTCCTCCTCGACGACTATCGGCGTGTCACGGCGCACTGGCGCCTCTCCGCCAGCGTGACGATGGAGGCCGAGTGGGATGATGCGCGGCTCGTCGAGGAGACGTGCTGGACGGCGGCGCGCCACGCGGAGGCGCCACGCCATCCGGCCGCGCATGTGGCGCGGAGCTTCCTGCATCTGCCGGGCGCCGCCGAGGAGCTGGCGCGTCATGCGCAATACCCCTTTGTCAAGGGCATCCGGCACAAGCCCGCCGCCGCAGCCCGCCCGGATCTGATCGAGTGGGGCGCCAAGGCGGGCATGACCGACCCCGCCTGGCGGCACGGCTACCGCGCGCTCGCCGCCCATGGCTTTCACTTCGAGCTCCAGGCACCATGGTGGCACGTCGATGAGCTGCTCGATCTCGTCGCCGCCTTCCCTGGAACGCCGGTCGTGATCAATCACGCCTTCCTGCCGGCCGACCGATCGCCCGAGGCGATGGCGGGATGGCGAAAGGCCGTACAGCGCGCGTCAGCCGCACCACAGGTTCTGATGAAGATTTCCGGGATCGGCCTGCCTGGCAGGCGCTGGTCCCTCGACGACAACCGCGCCGTCATCCATCACCTGGTCGACTCGTTCGGCCCCGACCGCGCCATGTTCGCCTCGAACTTCCCCGTCGACGGGCTTTGCGGCTCGTTCGATACCATCTACGAGGGCTTCATGGCGGCGACCGCCGACCTGCCGCCGACCGGCCGGCTGAAGCTCTTTCACGATACGGCGGCACGGGTCTACCGGCTCGATGTCCCGCTGGCGGTGCCGTGAGCCGCAGCGCCGGCGACGTCGGCTCCCCGGGACTGGCATCGGCAAGCTCGCACGGGACAACTGAACTGCAGCGATTGGAAATCAGCGCGCCTTGCCCTACATAATGGTCTTGCAGGGCTGCGGGGTTCGTCAGGGCTTATACGACCCGGGGGCCTATACTCTCCGCATGGGAGCTGTCCCTGACCGGGCTCGTGGGCTTGGTCACACGGCGCCCACCTACAAAAGTAGGGACCACGCGGGATCGACCGCTCAACGGCTTTGCGGCTCTGCACCCTCCCTTCCACGTGCCAGGATCGCCGGATGGACGGGCCCGCCCCCTCTGAGGTAACCGCCGCCAAGAAAGCCCTCCGCGAGGAGGCAAAAGCACGCCGGGCCCGTCTGGCTGCCGACGAGCGGAGACTGGCGGCCGAGCGGATTGCAATTGCCGGTCTCGACTTCCTCGGCCCGCTCGCTCCGGAGACAATCGTCTCGGGCTTCCTCGCCATCGGCGAGGAGATCAATCCCGGCCCGCTGCTCTCCAGGTTGCATGGCAAAGGCTTTCGCATCGCCCTTCCGGTGATGGCCGGCAAGGGCAAGCCGCTGCTGTTCCGGCAGTGGCAACCTGGGGCTCCGCTCAAGACCGTCGTGTGGGGCATTCGCGAGCCCGACGAGAGCGCCCCGGAGATCGAGCCCGATGTGCTGGTCGTGCCGCTGCTCGCCTACGACAGGACGGGCCAGCGCCTCGGCTACGGGGGCGGCTTCTATGATCGCACGATCCGCGCGTTGCGCGCACGCAGGGAAATCGTCACCGTGGGCATCGCATTTGCGGGCCAGATGGTCGACGCGGTGCCGCATCTCGATTATGACGAGCGCCTCGACTGGGTTCTGACGCCAGAAGGCCCGATCCGTTGCACCAGATGAAAGCCCGTCTCGAATGCGCCTCCTCTTTCTCGGCGACGTCGTCGGCCGTTCTGGCCGCAAGGCCGTCGTCGACGCCTTGCCGAGGCTGATTGCCCGCTGGAAGCTCGATTTCGTCGTGGTGAACGGCGAGAACTCAGCCGGAGGCTTCGGCATCACCGAGCAGATTCTGCAGGATTTCCTCGATGCCGGCGCCGATGTCGTGACGCTCGGCAACCATGCCTTCGACCAGCGCGATACGCTGGTGTTCATCGAGCGCCATGACCGCCTGCTCAGACCGCTGAACTACCCGACCGGCACGCCAGGCAGAGGCTGTGGATTGTTCCGGGCACGCAACGGCGCGGACGTACTTGTCCTCCAGGGGATGGGTCGCGTGTTCATGCCGGAGCTCGACTGCCCCTTCCGTGCGATCGAGGGGCAGGTCAGCGCCTGCCCGCTGAAAAGCGGAGCCGACGCCATCCTCGTCGACTTCCACGCCGAGGCGACGAGCGAGAAGCAGGCTGTCGGCGCCTTCCTCGATGGGCGGGTCTCGTGCGTCGTCGGCACTCACACGCACGTGCCGACAGCTGACGATCGCATCCTGCCCGGTGGCACCGCCTATATGACCGATGCCGGCATGTGCGGCGACTACCAGTCGATCGTGGGCATGGAGATGGACGAGCCCGTCAACCGCTTCCTCACCCGCATCCCGCGGGGCCGCTTCGAGCCAGCCGTGGGGCCAGCCACCGTCTCGGGATTTGCGGTCGAGACCGACGACCATACTGGCCTCGCAGTCCACGCCAAAGCCGTTCGGCTCGGTGGTGCGTTGGCACCAACCGAGCCGACGTTCTGGGTCGCGTGAAGGAGATGGACGGCCTCTTGCTCTCCTGCGGCAACGGGCTGATCCGTCGCGAGTTGGGGCACCGACCGGGGGTCGGTGCCAGTCGAGTCACGGCCGATGGGCAGCGGCCGTGACCGGCGGAACGACTCTCTCGTCGTGTGCCGAAACGTTGCTCCCAGTGGATTAACAAGAGGTTAACGCGTGCCTGCCGAACGCTTGGCTTATGGATTTGGCGGCGCCCTGCGCCTATAACGACGCACTCTCCCGGCGCCCGCCGACGCGTGCCTGGCGCCCCCTCGTCCCATCATCGAACCAGCCCGAGATCGCCCATGGCCGGCCATTCCCAGTTCAAGAACATCATGCACCGCAAGGGCAAGCAGGACGCGGCCCGCTCGAAGCTGTTCGCCAAGCTGGCCCGCGAGATCACCGTGGCGGCCAAGACCGGCCTGCCCGACCCGACCATGAACCCGCGCCTGCGCCTCGCCGTCCAAGCGGCGCGGGCCGAGAACATGCCAAAGGACAACATCGAGCGCGCCATAAAGAAAGCGCTGGGCGGCGATGCCGAGACCTACGAGACGGTGCGCTATGAAGGCTACGCGCCGGGCGGCGTCGCCGTCATCGTCGAGGCCTTGACCGACAACCGGAACCGGACCGGCGGCGCCGTGAGGGCCGTCTTCACGAAGTACAACGGCAATCTCGGAGCGACAGGCTCGGTCAGTCACATGTTCAATCGCGTGGGCGAAATCACCTACCCGGCCAGCGCCGCCAGCGCCGACGACATGCTCGAAGCGTCTATCGAAGCCGGCGCCGACGATGTGCAGAGCGACGAGGACGGCCACCTCGTGATCACCACGTTCGAGGCCATGGGGCCGGTTTCCAGCATCCTCGAGTCGCGGTTCGGCGAGGCTGCGCAGGTCAAGGCCGTCTGGAAGCCGACTCTGACGACCCAGGTCGACGAGGAGAAGGCGCAGACGATCCTGAAGCTGATCGCCGCACTCGACGACGACGACGACGTGCAAGCGGTGTTCTCGAACTTCGAGGTCGACGAGGCGACGCTCGCGCGTCTCACCGCCGCCTAGGCCCGGGGCTGCCGGCCCTTGCCTCGCTACGAAGGCTTAACCACACCGATGCTAGCCGGTTGACGGGAACAGATGGCAGCAGGGTGAAAGACGTGGCGCGCATCGGACGGGGATCGGCGACGTTCGAAGCCTACGCGCAAAACATGCGCGAGGCGCTTCGCGGTGCGGCTGTCGCGCAGCAGCTGTCGCCGGCCGGGGAGCATCAGAGGATCGGCCGGGAGCTGGTCGCCAATCCCTACGCCCGGACGGTCGCCCAGGCCGGAGCCCTGGCCATGCGCCGAGGCGAGCCATCCGCCGCCGAGCGGGCCGCACGGGATTAGCTCCCGGCGCCCTCACGCCTCAGCCCCCTCCGGCGGCGAATCTGCTAGCGAGGGCTGGATGAGAGGCACAGCAATTCGCATTATCGGCATCGATCCGGGCTTGAGACGCACCGGCTGGGGCGTCATCGAGTCCGACGGCGTGCGGCTGGTCTACGTCGCGAGTGGCCACGTCACGTCGAGCGCCGATGAGAGCCTCGCTCACCGGCTCCGCGAGCTCTACGAGGGGCTGGCCGGCGTCCTCCGATCGTTCCAGCCCGTCGAGGCCGCCGTCGAGGAGACGTTCGTGAACGACAATCCCCGCTCGACCCTGAAGCTCGGGCAGGCGCGTGGCATGGCCCTGCTGGCCCCCGCCATGACGGGCCTCAAGGTCGCCGAGTACACGCCCAATCTGATCAAGAAGACGGTGGTCGGCGCCGGGCACGCGGAGAAGCGCCAGATCCAAATGATGGTTTCTATGCTGCTGCCCAAGGCGCGCTTCAAATCGGCCGACGAGGCGGACGCACTCGCGATCGCGATCTGCCACGCCAACCACAGGACCAGCCCCGCAGCGAGGCTCGCCGCCGGGTCCTGACGCCCCTCGGTCACCCACAAACCGGAGCTCCTCGATGATCGGCAAGCTCAGAGGCAAGGTCGACGCCGTCGGCGAGGCGCACTGCATCATCGACGTCAACGGTGTCGGCTACGAGGTCCAATGCTCTGCCCGCACCCTGCGCAGCATGGAGCCGGGCCAAGAGGTGTCGCTCACCATCGATACACACGTGCGCGAGGACGCGATCCGGCTGTTCGGCTTCCGCAGCGAGGTGGAACGCAGCTGGTTCCGGACGCTGCAGCAGATTCAAGGCGTGGGCTCGAAAGTGGCCCTGAGCGTCCTTGGAACTCTCAGTCCGCAGGACCTCGCCAATGCCATTGCGCTGGGCAACTGGCAATCCGTGGAGCAGACGCCGGGCGTCGGCCGCAAGCTGTCCCAGCGCATCGTTCTCGAGCTCAAGGACAAGGCGGCGACTCTGGGCGGCATTGCACCGCCGGGACCCGTTGGGACAGCCAAGGCCGGAGATGGCGCCGGGCCGGGCATTGCCAGCGCCGCCGCCGAGGCCGTCTCCGCCCTGACCAACCTCGGCTACAATCCACAGCAGGCGTCTGTCGCCATCGCGGCAGCCCTGGCCGAGCTCGGCGAGGGCGCCGACACGGCACGACTGATCCGCCGCGGGCTGAGGGAGCTGGCTCGGCCGCTGTAGGCGATTCCTGTGTCCCTTGAGCATCAGCTCTCGAATTCAGCCACTCATCAATCCAAAAATAACCGTGCTCTCCTAGAGTTGTGACGTGGGATGAAGGACGAGCCTCAACGGCTCTTGCGGGAGAGACTGGTGTGACGAGCCATATTCGACTTTGCCTCGATGAAATCGAAGCCGAAATCGAGGCGCAATCCGAAGCCGCTCTCCCACAGGAGGAGAGACAGGCTGTGATGACCCAGATCGACGCCATGCGGATGCTCCTCGCAGGCTTGGCGGCGAAGCGGGCGGCCCTGAGCCTCGCGATGCCTTGCGCAGAGCCGGTCATCAGCGAGCCGATCGCAGATGTGGCGCAAAGCGCGATCGTGGCAGCCGTGGACGTGGACGCTCCCGTTGCGGTCGCCGCGGCCATCGATGAGGCGCCCATTGTGACCCTCGCCGAGCCGGCCGTTGCATGCTCGGTCGAGCCCGCCGTTACAGCCCCCATCGAGCCGGCTGCTGCTGCCACGGCCGAGACAGCGGTCGCGGCCAACGTGATCCCCTTTCCAACGGCTGCCGCCACTGCCGTGGCGCCTGCTGTCGAGCCGCAGGCCAGCGGCAGCACGACGACCGTAATCGTGGCGCACCCATCGGTTGCGGGCACCAACCGGCGCTTGCATCTGCGCATCGCCGCCTCGGTGGCGATCGCCGCCGTGATCGGCGCGCTGCAGTTCGCCAAGCTTCCCGCGTTCGCCTCTATCGTTGCCGTCGTCGCCTCCCTGTAGGCGAGGGCACGCGCTCATGGTGCCTTCGGCGGGCGGCGCAGCAGCACGACGAGGGGCACCACGGCGGCCGAGACGACGGTGAACAGGCCGAACGCGTTGATATAGGCGATCATGGCCGACTGACGGTTGATCTCCGTCGACAGCCTTTGGAGGCTCGGTGCCGTGCCGACCTCCCAGAGACCCGTCACCCACGGCAGCGCCAGCGATCGGTTATAGGGCGTGACCAGCCCCGAGAGCTGCGCATAATTCATGCCGGTCGAGCGGATCACCTCGGCGACCGAGATCGAGATGAAGAAGCTGGCGCCGATGTTGCGCAGCAGATGGTAAAGTGACAGCGCCTCGGCCATTTTCTCGCGCGGGATGCCGACGAAGGAGACCAGCGTCAGCGCCACCACCAGGATGCCGCTCGACAGCCCCTGGATCGCCCCGTTGATCTCGAGCTCGAGGACCGTCGAGTTGAGGTCCATGTGCATCAGGCCGAAGCCAGCCACGGCCTGCAGCAAAAAGCCGATGGCGATGGTAATGCGCGGGTCCAGCCTGGCCAGGAAGATCACCGCGAAGAAGCCGGCGAGCCCGCCGATGCCCCTCGAGCCCACCACCTGGCCGACCAGCATGTCGGGGAAGCCCATGTGCACGCGCATCAGCGTCGGCAACAGCACCATGGGCGTGAAGTTGAGCATTCCGAACGCGGTGATCAGCAACAAGCCCAACGTGTAGTTCCGATTGAGCAGCAACCTGAGATCCAGGAACGGGCGAGTTGCCGTCAGGCTGTGCGCGAGGAACAGGTAGAAGGCGAGCACGCTGACTGCCAGCGCGACCTGAATCTCGAGCGACTGGAACCAGTCGAGCCGCTGTCCCCGCGCCAGCATCCACTGCAGCGCGCCGATGGCCGTCGACAGGAGCACGAAGCCGGTCCAGTTGAGATAGGTCGGCCCCTTCCGTGTGTCACGTGGCAGCGATGCCGAAAGCCCGATGGTGGCGAGTGCACCGACGGGAAAGAGCACATGGAAGGCCCACCGCCAATTGGCCACCTCCGCGAGCACGCCGCCGAGCGTCGGCCCGATGATCGGCCCAAGCGTGACGCCCATTCCGTAGAGGCCAAGCACCATACGGTGTTGTCGCGGCGGGAACACGTCGAGAAGGATGGTCTGCACCAACGGCACGCTCGGTGCCCCGGCAGCTCCCTGCACGATCCGCCACAGCACAAGCTCCTCGACCGTCGACGACAGGCCGCACAGGACCATGGTCGTCGCGAACAGGCCTGTCGACCAGATCATGACGGTGCTTCGACCGAAGCGTGCCACGAGCCAACCCGTCATCGGCATGGCGATGGCCGTCGCCAGGATATTGAACGTGACGGACCAGGAGATCTCGTCAGGCGTGGCCGAGAACGAGCCCTGCATCTGCGGCAGCACGGTCGACGCGATGAGGATCGACGTGAAGTACAGCGCCACTGTCATCACGCAGGAGAACAGGATCAGCAGGCGCTGCCCGAGCCCGATCTCCTCGCTTTCAGCAGTGGCCGGAGTCCCGCTCGTCGCCGTCATCGGCTCCCGCTGTCGTGATGGCGGCGCCATCGGCCCGCCGCAGAATCGTCCGTGATCCGCTTCGGCGGTGCTCGTCCGGGCCGGAACAGTTGCACGACCACGCCCTCGGAGCCAGAGCCACGCCCACTGTCCGCGCTCCGATCAGACGACGAGAACGATCTTCCCGATATGCTGGCTCGTCTCCATCCGTCGGTGAGCGCCTGCGGCATTGGCCAGAGGAAACGTGGAATCCAGCACCACCTTGAGCCGTCCGTCCACGACCACCGGCCACACCCGCGCCTCGATCTCGCGCGCGAAGCCGGCCTTCACCTCCCGCGTGCGGGGGCGCAATGTCGACCCCGTCAGTGTCACGCGCTTCATCATCAGGCGGGCGACATTGATCTTTGCCTCGGCGCCCCCGAGCGCCGCGATCTGGACGATGCGGCCGTCCTCCGCCGCAGCGACGATATTCTTCTCGGTGTACTCGCCACCGACCATGTCCAGCGTCACATCGATGCCGCGGCCGCCTGTGGCCGTCCGCGCCGCCTTGACGAAGTCGTCGGTCTTGTAGTTGACCGCGGCGTCCGCGCCGAGCTTGAGGCAGAACGACACCTTGTCGGCGCTGCCGGCCGTGGCCATCACGCGCGCGCCGAATGCCTTGGCCATCTGGATGGCGCAGGTGCCGATGCCGCTGGTCCCGCCGTGCACGAGAAGCCACTCGCCCGGCCCGAGCCGGCCGCGCTCGAAGACGTTGTTCCACACCGTGAACACCGTTTCGGGCAGGCCTGCGGCCTCGCTCATGGTAACGCCCGCCGGCACGGGCAGTGTCTGCACGTCCTCGGCAATGCAGTATTCGGCATAGCCGCCGCCGTTCACCAGAGCGCACACCAGATCGCCGGTCTTGAACCGCGTGACCCCGCCTCCGACAGCAACCACCTCGCCCGCCATCTCGAGGCCCGGCAGCGGCGAATGACCGGGCGGCGGCGGATAGGCTCCCATGCGCTGCTGCACGTCGGGCCGATTGACGCCGGCTGCCGCCACCTTCACCAGCACTTGGCCTGGGCCTGCCGCCGGCACCGGCACCCGGACCGGCTTCAGCACCTCGGGACCTCCATTGCCATCGATGGCGATCGCGTTCATGGTCTCGGGGATGGCGGGCATCACGGTTGCTCCCGGTCTGGCTGGTGCGGTTGTCGCCCGTTGATGCCCCGCCGCGCGGATTGAGACAAGCACCGGCTCGTGTGAGGCTCTCACCGAAGCGCAGCTGCCCCGGAGGCACGCATGGACTGGGACGACGCGAGGCCCAAGCCGGGCCGTTCGATCACCATCGGCGAGGACTTGAAGGCGCACGGCATCGCCGAGCTGGAAGCCAGGATCGCCGCGCTGACCTCCGAGATCGACCGCACCAGGGCCGAGATCGCGGTGAAGAAGGCCCACTCGGCAGCGGCAGCCTCGATCTTCAAGAGCTGACGAAAGAGCCGTCGGGAGCACCACAAATTACCGCCGTCGGGCAGCGGCCCCGCTCTCGGCCTGCCGGCCGAGGCGCCAGATCCGCCGGCACGGCAACGCACCGCTCGACCGACTGCTCAGTGACGGGATCGGAGGCTACCCTCGGGCCTAACCGGAGTGCAGCAACGCTCCGTTTCCCATTAACGGCTTCTTTACCGTCGCGACCTAAATTCACCGCATCCAGCAAGGCTGGACGTCAGGTTCAACCTGTCACTCTGTTTGACGCCTCCCTGTTGACTAGATGGGCCGCCCGAGTGGCGGCTCATTTTTTTTGCAGTGACACATTTCCCACCATCCAAGGTGTCAATTTGAGGCAGGTTCGTTAACCCGACTGCGCGATGCTCCCCTTGGCATCCGCGTTCCATGCGGGTATCGGAAGAAGCAGTCGCGTAATTGCAAGGCGAGGTGCGAAGTGGGTAGCGTCGGTACGTCCAGAAGCGTCACCATCTCGTTCGCCGAGCGGTTCGCGAGCTCTGGCCAGTTCGACCAGGTGTTCCGGGAAGGCATGCAGCTCGTCGACGCGACGGCGGCCTACCTCGAGGTCCAGGGCCGACGTGAGGCGAAGGCTCTCAATCCGGCAGCCGCCCTGGTCTACGCCACGGAAAGCATGCGCCTGACCACCAGGCTCCTGGAGCTCGCCTCCTGGCTCGTGATCCGGCGAGCGCTGAAGACCGGCGAGATCGGCTCCGAGGAGGCACGTATAAAGCGCCGGCGCCTCCGCCTCGCCGCGATCGGTCGGCCCGCGCACGTCAAAGGTTTCAGCGAGCTGCCCACACGCCTTCGCCAGCTGATCGAGGCGAGCTTCGCCCTGCACGATCGCATCGCGCTGCTCGACCGGGCACTGGAGCACCCCCCCACGGCCGTGTCCGACGTCGCCGCCAACCCTGTGGCCGAGCAGGTGGCGCGGCTGTCGGCGGCTTTCGTCGGCGGGCGTCACTGAGCAACCCGGCGGCCGCCGCGACGAGGCGACAGAAAGTTGCCGCGCCTGCGCCCGATGGACGTCGAAATCCGGTGGTCATTACCTGCCACACCTCCGGCGAGACCGATCGGACACCACGCCAATGGCGCACGCTTCAACGGCACGAAACCTCCATGTCGCGTGTCTATTATTGCCGCTGACACTGGCCTCCCCGACTGCCTTGGCGCAACAGCGACCGGCCGGCGCCGCGCCGCCCGGCGCTGGCAGCTCCGGCCCGTCTACCGATGCGCGCGCCACTCCAGCGGCGGCACCCGTTGGACGCATGGAGCGTCTGATCGGCGTGTGGGTCGAAGGCCCCGGCTACGACATCACCTACGGCGGCAGCTACGACGGCTGTGCCCGCCGCTGTCTCGCCAGCACGAAATGCGTGATGATCGAGTTCTACCGCCCCGAGCGCAAGTGCAACCTCTACGATCGTGAGCGCCCCCGCCTCAAAGGCGGCGCATCGGTGGTAGGCCTGCGGCGCTGATCGGCTGCTGGATGCCGAGGTCGCCGGGACCGGCTACCATCCGCCTCCCGGACGCTCGAGCCCGTAGTGGTGGCGCAGCATGGTCCCCTCGTAGTCGCGCCGGTAGAGGCCCCGCCTCTGCAGGATCGGCAGCACCTCGGCGACGAACACGTCGAGCATCCAGGGCAGCACGGGCGGCATGAGGTTGAAGCCGTCTGCAGCCCCATCCACCAGCCAGTCCTCCATCAGGTCGGCGACCTGCTCCGGAGTGCCGGCGAAAGTGAAATGCCCGCGCGCTCCGGCAAGGTAGGCGAGCAGCTGGCGCAGCGTCGGTCGGTCTCGGCGCACCAGACCGACGATGACCTCCGTACGGCTGCGCGCGGCCTCCACCGTCGACGGGTCCGGGAAGTCCTCCGGCGACAACGGCCTGTCGAGGGGCAGGTGCGAGAAATCGTGTCCCCCGAAGCGGCCCGACAGACGCCGTCTGCCGACCTCGGGATCTGTCAGGTCGTTGAGCTCGCGCTGCAGGCGCTGGGCCTCCGCCTCGGTCGAGCCGATCATCGGCGACAAGCCGGGGAGGATCAGAATCTGGTCGCGTGACCGCCCCTCCGCGACAGAGCGCGCCTTGAGATCCGTATAGAATGCCTGTGCCGTCGATTTCTCCATGTGGGCGGTGAACACGGCTTCGGCATGGCGCGCCGCAAATCCACGCCCGGTGTCGGATGAGCCGGCCTGCACCAGCACGGGCCTGCCCTGCGGCGGCCGGGGAATATTGGCTGGCCCGGCGACCCTGTAAAATGCCCCGGCGTGATTGATCGGCCGGATCCGGTCGACTTTGGCGTAGCGCCCGCTGGCCCTGTCATCGACGATCGCATCGTCGGCCCAACTGTCCCATAGCGCCTTCACGACCGTCATGAACTCCTCGGCGCGCTCATAGCGGCCGGCATGGGTCAGCTGGCGCTCGTCCCCGTAGTTGCGGGCCGCCGCCACCGCCCACGAGGTAACGATGTTCCAGGCCACCCGCCCACCGCTCATGTGATCCAGGGAGGCGTACTGGCGCGCGAGATTGAACGGCTCGGTGTAGGTGGTGGACGCCGTGGCGATGAGGCCGATGCGCCGCGTTGTGGCCGCGAGCGCTCCCAGGACGGTAATCGGCTCGAGCCAGGTCCGGCCGGCACTTCCCACGTCATCGGCCAGCGCCAGCTGGTCCGCGAGGAAGATCGAGTCGAGCTTGGCCGCCTCCGCCCGTTGCGCGAGGTCGATGTAGTAGCCGACATCGGTCAGCGGTGCCGGCGACGCTTTGGGGTGCCGCCACGAGGCCTCGTGATGGCCACGGCTCTGAATGAACAGGTTGAGGCGAAGCTGGCGTCGCATGGGTGGAAAGCCTCTCGACATCATTGGCTGGTGACAGGCTAGGCCGGATCGGGAACCGGCGCCAACCGCCGATCTCTCCTGCCCATCTTTCCCAGGAAGGGGCAGCTGGGTGCCCAATCTGCCTGTCGCCTGCTCGATCAACCCTCTCCCCCTTGCGCAGGCAGAAGATCTTTTGCCGCTTCCGCCTGCGTGACGTACCTTCTGGCATGGGCGGCGCGAGTGCTGCCGCCGAGAGCGCCGCGCGGATCCGGGCGGCTTGCAGTCGATGCCGCCGGGGACATTGATGGATAGTCGCTACTCCCTGCCGACGGGCACTGTCCTGGACCGGAAATACCGCATCGACGGCATCCTCGGCGCTGGCGGGTTCGGGATCACGTACGAGGCCTTCGACCTCAGTCTCTCGATCACGGTCGCCATCAAGGAATACTTTCCAGCCCAGTTCGGCCTGCGCGACAGCTCGATGAGCGTGCGACCGCGGACGGACAGCGACCACAGCGTGTTCGAGCGCATGCTGGCGAGCTTTCAGCGGGAGGCACGCACGCTGGTCGGCTTCGATCACCCGGCCATCGTGCGCGTGCTCACGGCGTTCGAGGCCAACGGCACGGCCTATATGGTGATGCGCCACGAGGCCGGCACCAGTCTGCAAGGCTGGCTTGGCGGGTTGAAGCGCCACCCGACCCAAGCCGAGCTCGACGCTATCGCCGAGCCGCTGCTGACTGCGCTCGAGACAATGCACGCGGTCAACTTCCTGCATCGCGATATCGCGCCCGACAATATCATCATCCGACCCAACGGCAGCCCGGTTCTGATCGATTTCGGCGCCTCGCGGCGCGTGATGGGCGAGCTCACCGGCACGCTGACGGGAATCGTCAAGGCTGGATACTCGCCGCAGGAGCAGTACAGCCCCGACCCGCGCCTGCAGGGGCCGTGGAGCGACATCTATGCCCTCGGGGCGACACTCTACATGGCAGTTGCCGGGCGTCCTCCGGCCGATGCCACGGCACGTATCCTGCTCGACGAGGTCAGGCCAGCCCGGGCCGCCGCGCGGGGCGTCTATCGCGAGACGTTCCTGGCTGCGATCGATGCTGCCATCGCAGTCCGGCCCGAGCATCGACCGCAGAGCATTGCCGCCTGGCGCCCGATGCTGCTCGAGCCTTCCAGTGCGCCAGCGACCAGCCATCCGGCAAGCTGGTTGCACACCGAGGCCGCGCCTCGCACTGGTCCCACGGCCGGATCACCCTCCCGCGCGGCGCCGCAGCCGGCTGCGGTCAGCGCTCCGAGGATGGAGCCGATCCGCGCTCTCACGGCACCGCCAGTCGCCACCCCGTCCTCGGCCCCTCGCAGGAGCCGGCTGCGCGCGATCGCCGGGGTCGCGCTGGCGATGGCTGTCGGCGCCGGCATGATGGCCATCGGGGGCAGGCTCGCCCGCGACGGCACCTCGTCGGGCTCCGGGAGCCTGGTGGCCGGGCAGACCAGTGCAGCCCGGTCAGCCAGCGCCGGAGTTGCAGACCCCACTGTCGACACCACCGTCGCGGCAGCAGCGAGCCGGCTCGCCGGCGCCGAGCAGCCGGAGCGCGGTGCAAACGCGGCTCGTGCCGCGGAGGAGGCCCGCAGGCGAGACGAGGAGTCCGCCCGATCGCTGGCGGAGGCGGAGCGCCGTGCAGTGGAGGCGACGCGCAGCCGCGAGCTGGAGCAGACCCGCGCCGAAGCAGCGCGGCGCGCTGCGGCGGAGCAAGAGCGCCTGGCAAAGGCCGAGGCAGAGCGCGAGCGCCTGGCCGAGCAGGAGCGCTTGGCCGAGCAGGAGCGTCGCCGCCGTGAGCAGGCCGAAGCCCAAGCGCGCGAACGGGCCAGGATCGAGGCAGAGCGTGAACGCCTGGCCGAGCAGGAGCGCTTGGCCGAGCAGGAGCGTCGCCGCCGCGAGCAGGCCGAAGCCCAGGCGCGCGAACGGGGCAGGATCGAGGCCGAGCAGGAGCGCCTGGCCGAGCAGGAGCGTCAGCGTTTTGCGCTGGCGGAGAACGCCCGTGCCGAGGTCGCGCAGCGCGATGCAGACACCCAGCAGAGAACCGCGAGCCTCGAGGCGACCGGGCCCGCACCTGCCGCCGTGGCGCCACGGCCGAGCGGTCCAGCCATTACCGAGGACCTCGTGCGCAGGTTGCAGCGCGGTCTCGAGGAGGCGGGCTGTGAGCCGGGAACCCAGGATGGCAAGTGGGGCCCGACCGTTCGTGGCGCTCTCGAGCGGTTCGTCAAGGCAACCAAGGCGCCTTTGGCAACGGGCGCACCATCGCAAGAGGCAGTCGATGCCGTCGCCGCCCGCCGGGGCCGCGTTTGTCCCCTGGTGTGCGATGCGGACGAGATCGAGATCGGCGGAAAGTGCGTGCCTAAGCCAATCGCCAAGCCCGTGGCCAAGGCGCCGCCGGCCGTGAAACCCGATCCGACACCAGCGCCACAAAGGCAGAATGCCCCCCCACGAGTGAAGGCCAACGCAGCCAACCGCGACGCGGGCACTGGCGGTGGGGGCGGACGACCCTGCTTTGGCTTTCCTCGCCCTCGCGTGGGGGAGACGTGCGTGCGAAACGGAAAGACCTGCGTGTACGGTGGCGGCGCAGGCTCGTGTCAATAGCGCCTGATCGGCTCGGGGCACCGCCAGGTCGGCCGCAACTGGACAGTTTTGGTGGCCCTCTGTCATCCCGCGGGGTGCAACGCTCGGACCTCTGCCCGGCTTGCGCGTCGAACTCTCGCAGATCATCATTAAGCCTCAACAGCTTGCTACGAGATTTGTCAGGTAGAGCCGAGGGTATTCTCGGTGATCGGACCAACAACGGGCGCTTCCCCCGCCGCCTGAAGCAGCATGACGGAGCGACGGGTCCATCGACCTTCGAGCGTTCCGGAAGACCACACCCGGCCGACGCCAAGGAAGATACAATGGTGAACATCGTGGCCACGCTCCTGAAGAAGCTCGTCTCCGTGGTCCTGCTCGGCGGCCTCGTGGGCGTCGTCGCCTATGCCATGGTGAAGCCGGAAAGCGCTCCCGACACCCGCGATCGGCCCGGCCGGGGACGAGGAGGTGCTGGCGTCGGGGGAAGCGGCGTGCCCGCAGTGCCTGTGCTCGCCGCATCGGCCCAGCGCACCAACGTGCCCGTCGTCCTGGAGGGCGTCGGCACCGTGCGGCCGCTCAATACCGTCACCGTCAGGCCACAGGTCGATGGGCGAATTCTGAAAGTGGCTTTCCGCGAGGGCCAGGACGTCAAGCCGGGCGACCTCCTCGCCGAGATCGACCCTGCCACCTACAAGGCCGCCCTCGATCAGGCCGTGGCGCGCCGCGCCATCACCGAGACACAGCTCGTCAACGCCCGTCGCGACTACGACCGTATGGCCAAGATCCCGAGCGTCATGGCCCAGAAGACGATGGACACCCAGCAGGCCCAGGTCGACCAGCTGGAGGCCCAGCTCAAGGCCGACGACGCGGCCATTGCCACCACCCGCACGGTCCTCGGCTATACCCGGATCACCTCCCCGATCTCGGGTCGCACCGGCTTCCGGCTGGTCGACGAGGGCAACCTCGTGCGCGCCGGAGATGCCGGCATCGTGACGATCACCGAGATTGACCCCATCGCCGTCGTCTTCACGCTGCCCCAACAGCGCCTGCCGGACGTTCGGCGAGCCCTCGAGCGGGGTCCCGTCGAGGTCGAGGCGATGGACATCGACGGTCGCCGGAAGATCGCCACCGGCAGGCTCGACGTGCTCGACAACCAGATTGATCCTCAGACCGGCACCATCAAGATCAAGGCTGTTTTTGCAAATCCAGGTCGTGAGTTGTGGCCGGGGCAATTCGCCAACGTGCGGGTCACGGTGGACAGGCTCGACGACGTCGTCGCCGTGCCGACGGCAGCCGTGCAGCGCGGACCGGCCGGAACTTTCGTCTGGGTGGTTGGACCGGAGAGCACGGCGACGGTACGCCCCGTGGAGACGGGTCTCCAGACCGAGACTCTGGCCGTCGTGAAAACTGGCCTCCAAGGTGGCGAGCAGATCGTCACGACGGGCTTCGCGCGCATCTCGGAGGGCGCCCGTCTGGTCGTCCGGGAGGCGCCGGTCGAGGCCCCGGTCGGATACGCCGCACCGGCCCGGATCAAGGGCGGCGGCAAAGGCAAGGGGCGGCGCGAGGCGACTGAGGGCAAGCCGGGAGAGCAGGGAGGCGGAGCCGCCCGCGGTGCTGCCGCACCGGGGACCGGCAGCGGCGCTGCGAAGGGCGCTGTGCAGTGAGCGTCTCGAGCCCGTTTATCCTGCGCCCGATTGCGACTCTGCTCCTCACGGTGGCGATCGTGCTCGCCGGCGTCCTGGGCTATCGCGCGCTACCCGTCGCATCGCTGCCTCAGGTCGAGTTTCCGACGATCCAGGTGACGACGACGCTGCCGGGAGCGAGCCCCGACACGATGGCGAGCCTCGTCACGGCGCCACTCGAGCGCCATCTCGGGCAGGTGTCCGGGCTCGAGGTGATGACATCCTCGTCCTCGCTCGGCATCAGCCAGATCACTTTGCAGCTCAACCTCGGCCGTGACATCGACGCCGCAGGCCAGGACGTGCAGTCGGCCATCAACTCGGCCGCCTCGACGCTGCCACGCAATCTCCCCTATCCCCCGACCTTCGCCAAGGTGAACCCCGCCGATGCGCCCATCGTCACACTGGCGCTGACGTCGGACACCCAAGCCCTTCGCGTGCTGTCGGATCTCGCAGACACGCTCGTGGCCCAGCGTCTCGCCTCGGTTTCAGGAGTTGGCAGGGTATCGGTCGAAGGCGGAATCAAGCCGGCCGTCCGCATCCAAGCCGACCTCTCGCGCCTTGCGGGCTACGGGCTGTCGATGGCCGACCTGCGCGCCGCCATCGTAGCGGCCAACGTCGCTGGTCCCAAGGGATCGCTCGACGGCGTCGCGCAGACCTACACCATCTCGGCCAACGACCAGATCACCAGCGCCGAGCAGTACAAGAGCATCGTCGTCGCCTGGCGCAACAACGCCCCGGTGAGCCTCGCCGACGTCGCCGAGGTCATCGATGGCCTCGAGAACACCAAGGTCGGGGGCTGGTACCAGGGCAAGACCGCCGTCATCGTCAATGTCCAGCGCCAGCCCGGCGCCAACGTGATCGACACCGTCGACAGTCTGAAGCGCGAGTTGCCCCGGTTGGAGCGATCCATGCCCCAGGGTGTCGGCCTCGCCGTCGTGCACGACCGGACCGGCACCATCCGCGCCTCTGTGCACGACGTCCAGTTCACGCTTGTGCTCGCCGTCGCGCTGGTCGTGCTGGTCGTGCTGCTGTTCCTCAAATCCTGGCGCGCCACGCTGATTGCCGGCATCGGTCTTCCCGTTTCGATCATCGCGACCTTCGGCGTCATGTGGCTCGTGGGGTTCTCCCTCGACAACCTGTCCCTGATGGCGCTGACCATCGGAACGGGCTTCATCGTCGACGATGCGATCGTCATGATCGAGAACATCGTGCGCCACCTGGAGGACGGCGAGGATCCGTTCACGGCCGCCCTCGAAGGCGCCGCGGAGATCGGCTTCACCGTCATCTCGCTGACCATGTCGCTGATCGCGGTGTTCATCCCGCTGCTGTTCATGACGGGCCTCGTCGGCCGCATGTTCCGCGAGTTCGCGCTGACGCTGACCATTGCCGTCGTCGTCTCGGCCGTGGTCTCGCTGACCCTGATCCCGATGTTGTGCGCCCGCCTGTTGCGTCACGCACCTGCCGGGGCCGACACCACAGGGCGGACTTCCCTCGTCGCCCGCTTCAACGAATGGGTCGTCGGGGCCTACATGAGAACTCTGGCCATCGTCGTCGCCAGAGAGCGCACGACGCTGGCCGTGGTCGCCGCGACAGTGGCGGCCACGCTATGGTTGTACGTGGTTGTGCCGAAGGGGTTCCTGCCGCTACAGGACACCGGCCTCGTCACCGCCAGCTACGAGGCGGCGCCGGCCACCTCCTTCGAGGCCATGGAGAAACTTCAGGCCGAGCTGACCAGCATCATCTCGCGCGACCCCGACGTCAAAGGCGTGGTGTCGATCCTGGGCGTCAGCAATCTCAACCCGACGCCGAATGCGGGGCACCTCAAAATCACGCTCGGCGCGCGCGAGGCGCGCAAGGCGACCGCTGCCCAGGTGATCGAGCGGCTCGCCGCCGCCCTCAAGCCGCTCGCCGGCCTCAACGTCACGTTCCGCCCCGTGCAGGAGGTGCAGATCGCGACCCGCCCCTCGCGCGCGATCTACCAGTACACGCTGACCGGCGCCAATGCGACCGAGGTGTCCCGCTGGACGACACGGCTCGTCGAGCGCCTGCGGACAGACCCACGCCTCAGGGATGTCGGCTCGGACGAGCAGAGCAACGGCCTCAGAGCCCTCGTCACTGTCGATCGGGCGACGGCTGCGCGCCTGGGCGTTTCGATGTCTCAGGTGAACGATGCACTCAACGACGCCTTCGGCCAGCGCCAGATCTCGACCATCTATGCCCAGTCGAACCAGTATCGCGTCGTGCTGGAAGCGACGCCCGTCTACAGCCGCGATCCCTCCGCGCTCGACCGGTTGTGGGTGCCATCCTCCTCGGGAACGCAAGTTCCCCTGAGCACCCTCGCCCGCATCGAGCGCACCACCGCCCCACTCGCCATTCTCCGCCAGGACCAGTTTCCGGCCCTCACCGTGTCCTACAGCCTTGCCCCGGGCGTCTCGCTGTCAGAGGCGATCGACGCCATCGAGGCGGCGCGCGGCGAGCTCGCCATCCCGTCGGCCATCACCGGCTCCTATGCGGGTGAGGCGGCGGAGTTCTCCCGTGCCCTGCAGGGCCAGCCATGGCTGATCCTCGCCGCGGTGATCTGCATCTATCTCGTGCTGGGCGTGCTCTACGAGAGCGCTATCCATCCGCTGACAATCCTGACGACCCTGCCGTCAGCCGGCATCGGCGCCGTTCTGGCGCTGTGGCTCACAAGCCTCGACCTGTCGGTGGTCGCCCTCATCGGCATCGTGCTGCTGATGGGCATCGTGAAGAAGAATGCCATCATGATGATCGACTTCGCGCTCGATGCCGAGCGCGAGCGCGGACTGTCGCCGCACGACGCCATCATCGAGGCGTGCCGGCTACGCTTTCGCCCGATCATGATGACCACGCTTGCGGCCATCCTGGGCGCCCTGCCACTGGCGATCGAGAGCGGCACCGGATCGGAGCTGCGCAATCCGCTCGGCATCACCATCATCGGCGGCCTCGTGCTGTCGCAATTGCTGACGCTCTACACGACACCAGTGATCTATCTGGCGCTCGAGCGGCTGCGCGCCCGCCTCGTCGGTGGCCCCGTCGACGTGCATGTGCCGCGTTACCCCCACCCGTCACATGCCCACGGGCCACACTCGGCACCGACGAGCCCGGCGGAGCTTCCCCATGCGTGAGCCGGTCAGCCGCGACCAGGCCGGAGACCGTCTGGGCCACGTCGCCGTCAATTTCTCGCAACCTTTCATCACCCGGCCCATCGGCACCATCCTGATGGCGATCGGCTTGATGCTCGCTGGCCTCGTCGCCTACCGGAGCTTGCCGGTCGCGAGCCTCCCCTCGATCGAGGTGCCGATGGTGGTCGTGAGCGCGAGCCGTCCGGGCGCCGATCCGGCGACCATGGCTGCGACGGTGGCGGCCCCTCTCGAGCGACATCTGGGCAGCATCGCGGGCGTGACCGACATGACCTCGTCGTCGGGGCTCGGCTCGACGCGAATCCGTCTGCAGTTCGATCTCAATCGCTCTGTCGACGATGCCGCCCGCGACGTGCAGGCGGCGATCAATGCCGCTGTGGCCGACTTGCCGGGCGACCTGCCCTCTCTCCCGGTATTCCGCAAGATCAACCCCAATGCCTCGCCGGTGCTCATCCTGGCGCTGACCTCCGACAACGTGCCGGTCGCCAACATCTACGACATCGCCGACACGACGCTCGTCCAGCGAATCGCCCAGGTGCCGGGGGTCGGCGAGGTGAATGTGTCGGGCGCCGAGCAGCCGGCGCTGCGGATCCGGGTGAACCCACGCCAACTTGCCGCGATGGGCGTGTCCGTCGACGAGGTCCGGCGCGCCGTTGCCAACGCGACGCAGCTCGCCGCGCTCGGATCCATCGACGGGCCGGAGGAGCTGATCGCGATCGACACCAACGCGCAGCTCAAAGGGGTCGAGGACTACAAGAGCCTCGTGGTCAAGATGGTGGGCGACGTGCCAGTTCGCCTGTCGGCCGTCGCCGACGTGGTGCAGGCCACGCGCAATGCCCGCTCCGCGGCATTGTTCAACCAGAAGCCTGCCGTCCTCATCTTCATCACCAAGCAGCCCGACGCCAACGTCATCGAGACCGTCGACCAGGTGAAGGCAGCGATCCCGGAGTTGAAGCGCTGGATCGACGCCGGCATCAGGATCGACGTCCTCTCGGACCGCACGGTCACCATCCGCGCCTCCGTGCACGACATGGAGTTGACGCTGCTCCTGTCGATCGCGCTGGTCATGCTGGTGGTGCTGGTGTTCCTCAAGCGCACGGCGCCCATGGTCGCAGCCGGTGTCACCGTACCCCTGTCGCTCGCCGGCACCGTCGGCGCCATGTGGCTCGCCGGCTACTCGATCAACAACCTCACGCTGATGGCGCTCGCCATCTCGGTCGGCTTCGTCGTCGACGATGCGATCGTGATGATCGAGAACATGTACCGCAACCTCGAGAAGGGCCTCAGCCCGATGGCGGCAGCGCTGGTCGGCGCCCGCGAGATCGGCTTCACAGTGGTCTCGATATCGTTGTCGCTGGCTGCAGCCTTCGTGCCGCTGGTCTTTCTCGGCGGGGTGCCGGGCCGCCTCCTCCGCGAGTTCGCCATGACGATGCTATTCGCCATCGCCGTATCGACCGTGGTGTCGCTGTCCGTGACGCCGATGCTGTGCGCCCATACGGTGCGCGAGGCGGCCGGCATTCCGAGGAGTTGGGCTGGCCGTCTGATGGAGCGCCTGCTCCAGGGATTGGCCGACAGCTACGCCGCGAGCCTCGAGACGGCGCTTCGCTACAAGTGGCTCACGCTGCTGACCCTGCCCGCCGTCATCGCTGCCACCGTCTTCCTCTTCGTGAAGCTGCCGAAAGGCTTCTTTCCGACCGACGATACCGGACTGATCTCGGTCTTCATGCAGGGCGCTCCCGACGCCTCCTTCGGCCAGATGAAGGAGATCCAGGAGCGCGCCGTGCGGATCGCCCTCGCCGAGCCCGCCGTCTCCGGCATCGGCTCATCCGTCGGTGCGTCGTTCTTTGCAACGACAGGCAACACGGCACGCATGTTCATCGCCCTGAAGCCGCTCGCCGAGCGCGGCGTGACCTCGGCCGAGGTCGCAGCCCGCCTGCGCCGGCCGCTCAACGCCATCCCCGGCCTGTCCGCGTTCGTCAACCCGGTGCAGGACATGCGCGGCGGCGGCGGCCAGTCGCGCTCGTCGAATGAGCTGGCGCTGTGGTCCACCGACGCCGCTGCGCTCTACGAGTGGGCGCCACGCATCCTCGCACGCCTGCGGACGCTGCCGGGGTTGGTCGATGTCGCCACCGACCGCGAGCAGGGCGGGCTCGAGTTGTCGATCAACATCGACAAGCTCTCGGCGGCGCGACTGGGCGTGCAAATCGAGGATATCGGCGCCGCCCTCAACAACGCGTTTGCCCAGCGACAAGTGGCAATCCTCTACGGACCGCGCAACCAGTACCGGGTCGTGCTCGAGGTCGATCCCGCGCTACAGCGCTCGCCCGAGGACCTCGCCAGCATCTACGTGCCCACCCGCAGTGGCCAACAGATTCCATTGCTCTCGGTAGTCCGGACGAGCCGGACTCTGGCCCCGCTCGCGGTCAACCACCAGGGAACGTTTCCGGCGGTCACGATCAGCTACAATCTCGAGGAGGGGATCACGCTCGATGAGGCTCACCGGCGCGTCCTGGCCGCGGTCGCCGAGATGCAGCCTCCGGACCACCTCAGGATCGAGCCGGCGGGCGATGCCCGGACGGCGCTGGCGGGTGGTGCCGGCCAGCCACTCCTGATTCTGGCCGCTCTGCTGCTCGTCTACATCGTGCTCGGCGTGCTCTACGAGAGCCTCGCGCACCCGCTGACCATCATCTCGACGCTGCCATCGGCGGGTCTCGGCGCGTTGGTGGCGTTGCGCCTTGCCGACATGGAACTCTCGCTGGTCGCTTTCATCGCCATCATCCTGCTCATCGGCATCGTGAAGAAGAACGGCATCATGCTCGTCGACTTCGCGCTCGAGGCCGAGCGGCGCGGTGGCCTCTCGGCGCTGGAGGCGATCAGGCGGGCCGCACGCGAGCGCTTCCGGCCGATCCTCATGACCACGCTGGCTGCACTGTTCGGAGCCGTCCCGCTCGCGATCGCCGCCGGGCATGGTGCGGAGATGCGCCGGCCGCTCGGGGTCGCCATCATTGGCGGGCTCGTCATCTCGCAGATCCTCACACTCTACACGACGCCCGTCATCTATCTGCTGCTGGATCGTGTGCATCGCGCCGTGGGCGGACGATCGCGAGAGACGGCAGCTGAGCCACCACCGTCGAACGACAGCCCCGGAGTTGCTGCGTAGTCGGATCTGCCGACTCCTTTGCTATCCCAGGCGCCTTCGCTGGCCGCCTTTCTCAAATCGCTTTTTATGACGTTTTTTCAATTTCTTCTCTGCCGTTAATACAAATACATGCGAACTCTCTTGCGCCACTGCAAAACGTGCCGTATCAAAACGTGCCCAGTGAGCACACCAGCTTAACCATCTGCAACAACACGATTTGTCTGCTCTGGCATCCTGCGGCGGGACACCTCGATGGCGCCTCGCCGGCCATCATGCGGAGGCCGAACGCCACGGTCGCGAATTGGACCGCCGGCGTTCGGAAGGGAGGTTGTCTTGCGTCGCACCGTCACTCTCACGCTGGACCTCTTGATCATCGCGCTGGCCATGCCGCTCGGACTCTTGCTGCGTGAGAACTTGATTTTCGACGCCGAGCTCGCCAACCACTTCCCTTATCTCGCCATGACCCTGGCCGTGGCCGTGCCGGTTCTGCGCCTGCTTGGCGTCGATCGCTCGCTCTGGCGCTACAGCACCATCGACGATCATCTGCGCATCGCCATCGCCATGGTGTTGATCCTGCTCGCGGCGACGCTGCTCACGTTCGTCTACAACAGGCTCGAAGGAATATCGCGATCAGTGCCCGTGCTGCACGCAATCCTGGCGCTCGTCGGCATGGTCTCGGCGCGCGTTGCCATGCGGGCATCGTGTGGTGCCCAGGCGACGCCGAAGCCGTTCGAGCCGATCACGCGCAAGCCCCACCAGAGCGTGCTGCTGGTCGGGCTCAATGCCCTGGCCGAACTCTACGTCAAGGCCATAGACGAGCTCAGCGACAATTACGTGCGCGTCGTCGGCATCATGGATCACGACGTTCGCACCGACGGCATGCGTGTGCAAGGCCTGCCCGTGTTCGGGGGCGGCCGTTGTATTCAGGACGTTGTCAACGATCTTTCCGTGCACGGCGTCTTCATCGACCGGCTCGTCATCACCATCCCCTCGCACCGGCTCGACGAGGCCGCACGCCGCGACATCGACGCTTTCACCGCGCGCTCGACGATCCCTGTCGAGTTCTTCGCGGAGAACATTGGCATCGTGAACTGGGCGGGCATCGAGCAGGCGGTCGGCGTAGCCGACATGCTCGCCGCGGAGGAGCGCGGGCCCGACGTCTCGTTTCTGTTCAGCCCCGCCGAGCTCGCCAATATCGCCGCCCGGCCCTATTGGCGGCTGAAACGTGCGGTCGATATCGCGGTCTCCCTCACACTCATCATGGCGCTCTGGCCGATCGCCGCGCTGGTCGCCGTCGTGGTCGCGATGGACGTCGGGTTGCCCGTGCTGTTCTGGCAGGTCCGCCCGGGGGTCGGGGGCAAGCCATTCGCGCTCTACAAGTTCCGCACGATGCAGGCCGCACGAGATCGCAACGGACGGCTGCGCAGCGACGCCGAGCGCCTGAGCGGGATCGGCCGCTTCCTGCGCGCCACCCGGCTCGACGAGCTGCCGCAGCTCTGGAACATCCTCGTCGGCGAGATGAGCTTCATCGGGCCTCGACCGCTACTCCCGGTCGATCAGTCGCCTGCATTTGCGGCCCGTCTGCTGGTGCGTCCCGGTCTCACCGGGTGGGGCCAGATCATGGGAGGCCGCGACATCCCGCCGGCCGACAAGGCCGCACTCGACATCTGGTATGTGCGCAATGCGTCGTTCGCCCTCGATGCCGCGATCATCAAGGGAACGGTGCCCATGGTGCTGCGCGGCGAGCGCGTCGATCACGTCGCCATTGATCGGGCCTGGCAGGAGCTCCGGCGCAGCGGCATCTGCCGGCGATCGCAGCCAGGGCCACCGCAGGGGAGCGGACTGGCCGACGGCGGCCAGGCGGCCTGAGTTGATCTTGCGATGTCTCCGGGTCGCCGCACACGTGACCGGGCAAAGTCCGGCCAGCTGACGATCCTCTGGTGGCGATCGTAACGCTATCCACGAACCGGAATTGCAGGATCGGCCGAAACAGCTCAAATCGAACCTGAAGCAGCGGCGGTCGCAGGCCAGTATCGGGAGTTGCAAATGCTGCGCAAGGTCGCGTCGAACTGGGGCCTTCTGGTCCTGACCCTGCTGTCGACCCTGCTGCTACTGCCCATCAACCTGCATCATGTCGGCGCCCACGCCTATGGCAACTGGCTCGTCGTCCAGGCACTGACGGGCTACATCTACCTGCTGCAGCTCGGCCTCCCGATGGCGGTGGTGCGCAGCTTCTCGGTTGCACGGGCCGCCCAAGACGCGTCCCATATGCAGCGCATCATCGCGAGCCATCTGGCGGTCAATGTCGGCCTCGCCGGGATTGCCCTGATGCTGGTACCGCTGCTGCTGGCATTCCTCGATGCGGGCATCCGGGACAATGCGGCGATGCTCGCCGATGCGCGCCTCGCCCTCCTTCTGTCGGTCGCGACGATTGCCCTGACCATCGTGTGGCAGCTCCCGAACGCGATCCTGTCGGCCTACCAGGAGTTCGAGCGCCTCAACGCGATCAAGGCAGGCATCACCATTGCCAAGGTGATCTTCAACCTGATTGCCATCCATATCCATCCGTCGATCGTGACGGTGGCGTCGACGTTGCTGTTCGCCGCCGCTCTCGAGCTCATCTGCATCAGCGTCCTCGCCGCGCGCGTCCATCGAACCCTGCGCATCCGGGCATCCGACTTCTCGTTCGGCGAGCTTCGCGAGGCTCTCGCCGTCGGCGGCTACGCGTTCCTTCTCTCGGCGGGCATGCAGCTCGCCTTCCACACCTCGACGCTGATCGTCGGCTTGCGGCTCGGAGCGGAGCACGCCGCCCATTACACGATCCCGATGGGCCTCGTGCTGCAGTTCCTGGCGATCATCGTCGGCATTGCGCAAGTCGTGATGCCCGTGGCCACCGAGCTGCAGGCGGCGGGCCGCCGCGCCGAGCTCGTCGACGTCCTCTATCGTTGGACCAAGATCGCGACAGCACTCACCTGCGGGGCCTCCGCCCTCCTCATCGTGCTCGGTCCGGAAATGATCAGGCTGTGGCTGGGCCCATCCATGGAGCCGGCCGGCCACGTGCTGCGCCTGACCATGGTGGCCATGCTTCTATTTCTGCCCGTACGCGGCGCGGCCCTTCCCCTGCTCATGGGCCTCGGCGAGATGGCGCGCCCGACCATCGCCATGCTGCTCGCCGGCATAGCGAGCGTCCTCCTCGGCCTCGCCGCGATCGACACGTTCGGCATCGACGGCATCGTCGCCGCCAACGGCATCGCGACCTCCGTGCTTGCCGTCGCCATCGCCACCATGGCCTGCCGGAAGCTCGACATCTCCACCGAGGGCTATCTCGCCGAGACCATGCTCAGACCCCTCGTCGGCCTCGCGATCGTGGTTGGCATCGGCTTCATCCTGAAGTCGGCGCTGCATCCGGCCGGAGTCGCGGGAATCGTCGCGACGGCCGTCTGCCTCGGCGCCGTGTTCGTCGCCACCTGGTACGTGCTGGTCCTTCGGGGCGACCGGCACATCACGCTGCCATCGCCGGGCAGGATGTTCCGGCGCATCAAAGGCCAGCCTGCATGACGATGCTCGTCGCCGCCCTGTCTGCGGCTGTACTCGCCGGCGCCGGTGCCATGCTCCTCGAGCTGGCGCTGCGGCGCTGGATCAACACGAGAGCGCCCATTCATTTGCGTGCGCCCTGGACATCCTTCGAGATCACAGCGGACCCGGAGGTCCTGCCGGGCCTGTCGCCACGAATCAGCTTCACCTGCAATGCATTCGGTGCGCGCGGCGGTGATGTGCCCGTCGGCGGACGCACCTTCAAAGCCCTCGCCATCGGGGGCAGCAGCGTCGAGTGCTTCCTGCTCGACGACCGGGAGGTGTGGACGGAAGTCGCCGCGGATCGCCTGCGCCGCCCGGATGCGATCGCGAGGCTCGACGCCGACCATGTCCGCATCTGGAACATCGGCAAGTCCGGCGTCACCACCGACACGCTCGTCTACGCGCTGCCGGACGAGCTGGCGCGCATGCCGCGACTCGACGTGGCGATCATCATGAACGGAGGGTCGGCGCTGCTCAAATGGTGCGAGATGGGTCTCCCCGCGCGCCTGCCGCCGATGCAGCCGTCGTGGGTCGACATCGCGTTCCACCGCAACGTCTCCTGGTCTTGGCGGCCCGGCGGCACCGCTCTTGCCGAGTGCTACCGGCGTCTATCGGCCCAGCGGCCGGGTCCGGCGCGCAAACTCGATAGACTTGGCCGCTCGGTAGCCAAAGCCCGCGCACTCCGCGCCGGGGCCACGAACGTGATCGACACGGTCCCGGCTGATGCCGACTGGCTGGCGCACTACGAGCGCTCACTCGGCCGCGTCATCGACGTGGTGCGCACCCGGGCGGACCATGTGCTTCTCATCCATCAGCCGATCTACCAGAAGTCCGATCCTACGGCCGCGGAGCAGGCCATGTTCTGGCACTGCGCGATCGGCAGTGCCGACCAACCGACCGGCTTCCTGTCACATCGCCTGATGATCGAGCTCAATGACGAGCTCCGAAGGTCGACTGAGCGCGTCGCGCGAGCTCGAGGCACCGAGTTCCTCGATCCCTCGGCTCGCATGCCGTCCAGCCCCGAAGCTTACTACGATCACTATCACTACAAGCCGGAGGGGAGCCGTCGACTGGGCGAGCTGGTCGCTGAACGCCTCCTCGACATCGCCGCCCCGCGGGCTGCCCCCCGTCACGATGGAACTCCGTCGGCCCGGAAGCTGGAGCGCCACGCTTTCACGGCGGACCGTCGCGACGACGGCAGGCCACGCAGTGCAACCTGACCAGAGTGCCTCGGAGACGACGATGCGCGCCGCCAAGCTCCGCCTCCTCCAACTCGCCAGATCGATGGGGCTCTTCGCTGTCGCCCGCCGCCTCACGAGCCGGCATGTCCGGATCCTCTGCTACCACGGCACCTGGCGTGCCGGCGGCTCGTTCTCTGGCGACTGCATGTTCATCCGGCCCGAGACGTTCGCTCGCCGACTCGAGCTGCTCGACGCGCGGGGCTACCGGGTGGTGACCCTCGACGAGGCCCTGGAGATCAAAGCGGGCAGCATCGTGCCCGACCGGCCGTGCGTGGCTATCACCATCGACGACGGCTGGTATGGCACGTTCGCCGATATGCTGCCGGCGCTGAGGCGCCACGGCATGCCAGCCACCCTTTACTGCGACACCGCCAATCTCGAGTCCGGACTGCCGATGGCGCACGTCATGGCCTGGTACATGGGTTCCCTCGCCGGACGCGAGCCCGACACCCCGCAGTTGAGGCAGCTGTTGCAGGACGCCAAGGACCTCGCCAGGCCGATGTCGCAGCGCCTCGCGGCCCTGCACGCACTCGCAACAGGGCTCGATCTCGACCTCGAAGCGCTGCTCGCAACCCGCACGTTCAGCTATATGACACCGGCTGAGCTGGCCAGGGCGGCGGCGACCGGCCTCGCCGTCGAGCTCCACACGCACAATCATTCGCTGCACGATATGGGCCACGAGGCCATCCGGCAGGAGATCGCGCTCAATCGCGCTGCCCTCGGCCGGCTTCTCGGCCGACCACCGGAGAGCTTCCGCCATTTCTGCTATCCGAGCGGTCGAGCGAGCCCGGAGGCGGCTGCCATCCTGTCGACGCTCGGGCTCGACACCGCGACGACGCTCGAAGCCCGCACGGCGGAGAGCGGAGATGATCCGTGGCTCCTGCCGCGACTGATCGATGGCGACAACATCTCGGAGATCGAGTTCGAGGCGGAGATGTCGGGCTTCACGTCACTCGTGCTTGCGCGCCTCGGGCTGTCGCGGAGCAGCCACACCCGCGACGAAGCGACAGCGGTCATCCGTGAGCCGTCCCCAACCTCCGCGCCCGCCTGAGGCGAACGCCGCAGACCGGCGAACCCGCGCCGGACCGATCACGCCGGCTGCGGCACGAGGGACACGCCAAGACCCGCGTCACGATAGACTTCGAGTATGCGCGGCAGCATGCGCGCCTCGGAGAAATTGTCGGCCACGTGCCGCCAGCAGTCGTATCGCAGGGCGTTGCCAGTTGCAGCGCTCATCGCGCGCCATGCCTCGAGGGCCGACAGCGCGCCCTCGATGTCGCCGACCTCGACGAGCCAACCCGTGCGCCCCGGCAATACGACGCTCGGCACGCCGCCGACGCGGCTGGCTATCACCGGAACGCCCATCGACAGCGCTTCGAGCGCCGCGAGCGGCAAGCCCTCGTAACGCGACGGCATCACCAGGAGCCCGAGCGATTCCCAGACGGGACGCACATCGGACACGACGCCGTGGAAGGCCACGACGTCACCGAATTGCCGCTCGAGATCGCCGCGCATCGCGCCGTCGCCCCAGGCGTGCCACTCGATCCCGGCCGGAGCGCGCCGGGCAAGCTCACAGAAGAGATCCGGCGCCTTCTCATGGCTCATCCGCCCGACGAACCCGACCCGTCGCGGCAGCGGGCCCTGCGCTGGACGGCCGGGCGGAACGAGATAGTTCGGAATGAGGCGGGACTGCCAGGGCACCTTGCCCTGGATCTTCTCGCTGACGACGATCCGATGCGCCGTCAGCGACGTCCACTCGTCAAGTCGGTAGTAGAGATTGACGGGAAACGGCGGCTCCTCGCCGCTGTGGAAGGTGGACACCACCGGAACGCCGGCGAGCAGAGCAACCGCGCGGCCGAGCACACCGGCCTTGTAGCCATGTGTGTGCAGAAGGGCCGGCCGTCCCTTCCGCAGGGCGCGCGCCAAGCCGCGCATCGTGCCATCAAGAAAGCGCACAGGGACGCGCGCATCGCGCAACTGCTCGCACCAGGGATTGCCGCCGTGATCCGCGTAGAGGACAACCTCGACCTCGATGCCGCTACGAAGCAGCCCCTGCGCCAGAATGGCAACGTGTCGCTCGATGCCACCGACACTGCGGGAATCGACTATGAGCCAGACCACATGGCCGCCCGGGGTATCGCGCAATGGCATCCCAGGCCTCACGGATGGATGGGCGTTCGCAGGAACTCGCTTCGCCGGACGCGCTCGGCGAGCCACCGCCCAACTGGCGGCACGAAAGCCAACGTGCGCTGCACGACGTCGCTCAGCTCGTCGACGAGAAGGGGATTGGCGCGGTCGTCGAGCACGGTTCCCACCACTTTGCCGCCCGCCGCCGCGACGAGCTGCATCGCCCGCTGCAACTTCGTCACCGTCACGAGGCCCGTCGGACAAACAAGGATGATGCCATCCGTTGCAGCCCCGGCCGCCACCGCGTTGACCCGATCGTCTCGGTCGTCGATGAGCCCTGCCGTGCACAGGATGACGAGATCGTAGCTGGCGAGAAGCCCGTCGAGGGCATCGCCGACGCGCTCTGGGTTGTTGTAGGCGGCCCTCGCGGCGGCGCCTGCGGGGGCGCGCAGCGAATCGAACTTCCGCCCGGTCGCGTCGGGTGCCGGCTCCACCATATCGTCGCCCGGCAACCAGCCCGGCGCGGTGGAGCTGCCGGCCAGATCGAGAACCAGCGTGCGCCGCCCCGAACGGGCCGCCACCTCGGCCACGTCCTTGGCCAGCGACGTCGTCACGGGATCGGTCTCGACGGCTGTGAAGGCTACCTTGCGTAACCCGGTCGACTGGAGCGTCAACGCAATCTGCTCGACGGTCTTGGCGCGCTTGGCGGCCCCGTCCCGGCGTGTACCGTTGAACGTCATTGCGAAGGTTGCTCCTGGAGGCGCACGACCAGAAGATCGCCAGGCAGCAGTGGCGTCAACGGCTGGGCATTGATGTTGCGCAGAGTGCCGAACTCGGTGCGGACGATCTCGTAGGACAGGATGGGATTGGCCCGCTGGTCCGTGCCGGCGAGCGCATTCTGTCCCGTCAGCCGGCGGTACGCGATCTTGGCGGCATCGACCTCGATCCGCTGCTGGGCTGCCTCGCGCTCCAGCCTGATCAACTCCTCGTCGAGCTGCGCGACGCGCTCCTGCTGCGCCACGTCGAGCTCGCGAACGACCGAGGCCAGCGTGCCATGCACTCGCGCGAGCGCCACGATGACGTTCGTGCGACGCTCCTCGAGCTCGGACACGCGCGTCTGCTCGTCGAGGGTGCGCTCGAAGCGGACGAGGCCCTTCGCATTCAGCGCTTTCACGCTCTTGCTGTAGGTCTGGCGCAGCGTGATCTGCTCGTCGAGACGGGCCATCTGATCCTTCAGGCCGCGCACCTCCTCCTCGGCGACCGAGCGGCCCCGATGCAGCGACTTGATCCGCGCATCGAACGCGACGCGACGGCTTTGATGCATGGAGTTCTGCGCCTCCATCAACTTCGTCGCCTCCGCCTTCGATACCAGCTCGAGCATTTCCTTCGGCATCGGCACTTTCGCCTCGCCGGCCCGCTCGGCCTGAATCCGCGCATGCTGCGCGAGGACGCGGGCGAGATCGGCCGCCGCCCGGTTGGCACGCGCGCGCTCACTTTCGGCCGGCAGGGCCGAACGGTTGTCGGATGGGCGGAAAACACCACCGGCAAGGCTCTCGGCGTGCATCACGGTGTAGCCCGGCTTCCACGGCATCGCACCGGCGCGGGTCACGTACCCGTTCACGAACACCGGCTTGTACTCGATGACCTCCATCGTCACCTGGCACTCGCGCCCGGCCCGCCGGCGCACCTCGTCGGCAATCTCGAGCTCGAGCTCGGCGGCGGTTTTGCCGGAGACTTTCACGCGCCCCACCACGGGGAAGGAGATGGTCTCGTCGTCATTGATCCGATACTCGCCCGACAACACGGGATACTCTGGAACTCGGATGCTCACCCGCTCCGCGCTCGTGATCGGAATGCCGCCCCGCGCGGCAGCTGCCACCGCGGGATCGTGCACGACGCCTGGCGCGCGGTTGACGACGACCTCGCCCTTGCCGCCACTCTGCGCCAGCACTGGGTATCCGGCGACGGCAGCGACCAGCACTGCACTCAGCGCGAGCGCCGAAGTCGAGGACATCCAATTCCGCCACCAGTGCGACGCACACAAGCTGTTCACGGCCGATCACCCCGCTACCTGACGTGTCTCGTTTACTGCTGGGCGCACCCCGGAAGCGATGCCGACGCGCGTCCTGTCGAATCCAAAAAACTGTCTGCCATCATCCCACGCAGACGGAGCTAACACGGACTTCAGCAACACATGCACCACTGTCGCCAACTCGTGTCAAGGTTCCAATGTGTGCGTTTTATGATGTAATATTAATGTGTTTTACTGTCGAACTCAACTGATAGTTTCGCACACTGCGAGGAACGGCCGCCGACTTCGAGGTACGTCCATGTCGAGCTGCCGAGGCGGAAGGCGGTGGTGCTGCTGCTTGCCCGTCCCGTGGCACGGATGGCGTCACAGCGACTCAGCTCGCTGCCTTCGCCGCCGCCGGCCGCGCGCGTGCAGCGCTCTCCCAAACCTTCTCGAGCTCGACCGCCAGGCTCGACCAGTCGTACTTTCCGGCAACGTGCAATCGCCCCGCCGCCGCCTGAGGCGAGAACCGGCGTGGTGTCGTCAGCACCGCAGCGAGCTCGCGAGCCTGAGCGGCGACGTCGTCCGCGATGAGGAGGTGTGTGCCGGATGCAAGATCGAGCCCCTCGGCACCGATCGTCGTAGAGACGACCGGCACGCCAGCTGCGAGAGCCTCCAGGATCTTCAGCCGCGAGCCCCCCCCGATCCGCAGGGGCACGCTGACCACGCCAGCGGACGCGAGATACGGGCGGACATCGGGGACGTCGGACGCGAGCTCGGCGCCGTCCGTCGCCGCGATCCGGCGCACCAGGGCAGGAGGCGGCCGACGACCGACCACGACGAGCTGGGCGTCAGGCACGAGACGGCGCGTGGCCGGTAGGATCTCCGACAGGAGAACGTCCACGGCGTCCTGATTCGGCCGCCAATCGAGCGCGCCGACGAACAGGATCGAGTGCCTGCGAGGCTGCCAGGCGACGCTTCTGTAGTAGACCACGTCGACGCCGTTCTCGACGACGTCGATCGGCAGGTTGCTGCCATAGAGGGACCAGGCAAGGCCCCTGTCCGCCTCGCTGACGGTCACCACACGCGTCACGCTCCGGAATGCGTCACCCTCGTGACGCAGGAATTTCTGCCACTGGTTGCGCATGAAGGCGCGCTTGGCAGGGTTTCGCTCCGTCTCTGCGTAGCGCCGCCAGACGAGCGACTCGACATTGTGGGCCTGCAGCACGGATGGAACCCGTGCCCCCGCGATCGTGTGAAGATAGCCGACCCACTCGAGCTGACAGACATCGGCACGCGCCGTCGCGAGATGAGTCTGCACGGCGTGGCGCATGAGGGGCGTCATGTGAGCCCGCAGCGAATAAGGTGCCGTGTCGAGGACATTGGCCGCGACCCGCGCATAGAACGCTGCCCCCGAGCTGACCGCCAGAGGCTCCTCCACCAGGATGGGCGTGATGCCCTGGTCGGCCAGAAAGATGCGTGCGTCGCGGTCCTGCGCGCTGCCGCTGCTGCGCCCGATGTACGTCAGCCGGTGTCGCGCAGCGAGTGGCAGAATCAGATTGAGCGTCCTCAGACGCTTACCCGACGTCGCGGGCCACGAGACGTCGCTGTCGACGATGGTGACGTGCATGCCGAGCCTCGAGGCTGCAGCTACCGGAGCCGGCGGCGGAGGCAACCCCCTCCGCTCGCTGCGCGACGAAACGATCGGCGCTGCCCGGCTCTTACCGGCGGCGCCGAAGAGCAGCAAGCAAACCCTCCCATCAATGTTAGCGCTCCCGGACGCCTGCCCCGGTCGCCGCACGACGTTAAGCGTGAGCCGCGTCAGCGTTTGACGCCCGACCATGTCTTCGAGGAAAGATGCACGCCTATTCAATGGCATCTGCCTCTTTGTTGCGATGCCTTGAAAGCGATGATGCTGCAGATCGCAGCAGCTCGCTTGCGCCCTCGACCCGGCGCCGGAGCTCGGACAGCCAAGCCATGGCAACGACCCAAACATCGATCGGGGCATTACAGATCGTCCAGCGGATGGGACCTGGCGGGATCGAGACGATGGCGCTCGACCTGATGCGCGACCCCATCCTCGGTGGAGACATCATCAGCCTCGCCGGGACCACCGGAGAGCTCGTCCAGGGGTGGCCGGCCCTTGCCCCCCTCGCCGGCCGCATCCGCGGTCTTGGTCAAGGCACCATTTCCCACGGTCGGCTGATCGCCATGCTCGTCCGGCTGCTTCGGCGTGCGCGCCCGCGGGCGGTGATCGCACACCATATCGGACCACTGCTGCACGGCGGCATCGCGGCGAGGATTGCCGGGGTCCCGAACGTCATCCACGTCGAGCACGACGCTTGGCACTATGCCGATGCCAAGCATCGCATGATCGCCCGCGTCTGCGAGCGGCTCGTCAGACCTCGGCATGTCGCCGTCTCCGAGGAGGTCGCAGCAAGCTCGCGAAAAGTGTTGCCCGGCGCCGACTTCAGCATCGTCGCGCCCGGCATCGATATGGAGCGCTATCACCCTGCCGACAGAACAGCCGCCCGCTCCGGTCTCGGGTTGTCCGTGGCGGGCTGCATCGTCGGAAGCGTCGGCCGGCTGGCCGAGGTCAAGGGCCATCGCCATCTCGTGAAGGCCCTGACGCGGCTCCCGCCGGATGTCCACGCCGTCATTGTCGGTGACGGACCCGAGCGAGCCATGCTCGAAGGCCTGGCGCTCGAGCTCGGCGTCGCCGGCCGGCTGCACCTCCTCGGTCTCAGGTCGGACGCCGAGCGGATCATTCCCGCCTTCGACGTGTTCTGCCTGCCCTCCATGGCCGAAGGGCTGCCGCGGGCCCTGATCGAGGCCCAGGCCTGCGGCGTGCCGGCCGTCGCCAGTGACGTCGGGGGCGTCTCGAGGGCACTCGCGCCGGGCGGCCGGCTCGTCGTGGCCGGAGACGCGGATGCGCTGGCAGGAGCCATCCGGGAGGTTCTTGCCGCGCCACCGCCTGCCGCCGTTGTCCGCGCCCATGTGGCGGAGCGCTTCTCGCTCGAGGCGACCGTGCTCGCCCTCAGATCGCTGGTTGGAGAGGGACCATGAGCAGCATCGCCCTCCAGGGTCTTCTCCTGCTTTGCCTCTGGATCCTCGCCTATCACCACTTGGTCTACCCGGTGCTGGTCAACCGGCTGGCGGAGCGGCGCCGAAAGACGGTGCGCCAGAGCCCCCCGGCGACGGTTCCCGACGAGCACCTGCCGCACTTCACCGTGATCGTGCCGGCCTACAACGAGGAAGCCTACATCGCCGACAAGATCCGGAATCTCGCGGCGCTAGACTATCCGCGCGAGCGCCTCAAGATCGTCGTCGCCCTCGACGGCAGTCGCGATCGTACCCGGCCGGCGGCCGAGGCGGCCATCGCCTCGTATGGCGAAGGGACCCACATCGAGCTGCGTGCCTTCCCCCGCAACCGCGGCAAGGTCGCCGTTCTCAACCAGTGCATCGCCGAGGCGGCCGACAGCGAGCTCATCGCGCTCACCGACGCCTCCGCCCTTATGGCAGCGAATGCCCTGCGCCGGGCCGCCTCGCAACTCGCCGCCCCCGACGTCGGCGTCGTGTTCGGCACCTATCGCCTGCGCGATGCAGGCAGCGAAGGCGAGCGCGTCTACACCATCTATCAGACGCAGCTGCGCTACGACGAGGCGACGCTCGATTCCCCGATGGGCGGGCACGGCGCGCTCTACTTCATCCGGCGACGCCTGTGGCGCGCGATGCCACCCGACACCATCAACGATGACTTCATCCTGCCGATGTCGATCGTCGCCACCGGCGCGCGCGCCATCTACGACCGCTCGATCGTCGCCGAGGAGCTGGAGCGTACGCAGGCCACCCAGGAGTTCCACCGACGCGTTCGCATCGGGGCCGGCAACCTGCAGCAGGCCCTGCGCCTTTGGAAGCTGGCCGATCTCCGCAGGCCCTGGCTCGCGTTCACATTCCTCTCGGGCAAGGGCTCGCGGCCGTTCATGCCGTTCATCGCGATCCTGGCGATCATCGCGACGGCCAGTCTCGCGGCTCAGGGATCGCGGCTCTACGCGCTGATGCTGATGCTCGAGCTGGCGACGCTGGCTCTCGCCGCCGCCGTGATCGCGTTCCGCTCACCGGCAACGCCCCGCGTCCTGGCGTGGCTCGGATATCTCGTCGAGGGTCACTTCGCCTCGATGATGGGCGCAATTCAGGTCTTGCTTGGCCTCAGGTTGAAGCACTGGCAGCCGGAACACTCCGATGCACCAACGCACTGAAAAGCGCCTCGTGGAGGCCACGAGCAAACCGCACGCCGCGGCCCCGCTCCGCCGGCGCGCTCTTGCCTGGCTGGCAGCCCTGGTCCTTGCCACGGGCCTTGGCGCGTCTCACGGCGCCGAGGCCCAGGTCCTCGCCAATGGCAACATGGAGGAAGGCTCCAACGGCGCGGTTACCGGCTGGGTCGCCTTCCGCTGGGAGGGCCATGGCACCATCGAGACCACGCGCGCCGCAGCCTTCGAAGGCCAACAGTCGGTCGTCATCAACGGTCATGGCGTCGCCAAGCAGGCGATCTACCAGCAGCATCGCCTGAAGACCTGCACCTATCGTTTGACCGGCGCGGCCGCGGCCTATGGCGCAGCGCCCAATGCCTACAGGCTTTCCGGAGCTCTGCATCTCGTCCTCGGCAACGGCCAGACCCAGACGCACAACCTGTTGACCGGCGACAGCGACTGGCGCCGCTTCGAGCTCATATTCAGCGTCGAGGCCGAGAGCAACGTCGTCATCTACGTCTTCAACTACGGCAGTGGCCGCATCTTCATCGACGACGTCAAGCTCGAGGCGATGGCGAATTGCGCCAAGAGCCCTGACAAGTTCACGGTCGCACAGACCTTCGCCAAGCCGCTCGACTTCGTGCCGCCGGTCATGCCGGAGGACCGTGTCCTTGCGGGCTATTGCGAGCGCCGTGATTTTGCCGATCGGCCGGTCTGCCGCCGCCTTGCGGCTGCGCCGCAGCCGGTCCGGCAGACCAGCCGCTCGGGCAGGAAGGCGCCGCTCTCCCTCGCCGACTTCGAGCAGCTCAATCCGTTCGACGCGGGCACGCGCCTGTCGTCCGCGGCAATCACCGGCGCGCGCTCCGGAGTCGTGCCGTCGGGCAGCTACATGGTAGCGCGATCGGAGCGCGGACTGCCCGGCGACTGGAGCGGCTACGACTGGCTGCGCTTCGACGCCGTCAATCCGACCGCGACGCCCCAGCAGATCAACGTCGAGATCTGGGACGACAAGACGACTGGCTACTGGGAGCGGGTCAATTGGTACACGTTCGTGCCGCCCGGCCGCTCGACCATCGAGGTGCCGCTGCAGACGCACGTCGGCGAGAAGAGCGTGATCGGTGAGCGCCGCCGGCTCGACGTCGAGAACATCCGGCGGATCGCGCTGTCTCAGACCAAGGTGGACATCACGGTCGACAACTTCCGTCTCGAGGCCGATGCGCCTCTCACCACACCCTTCCCCGAGTTGATCGCGCTCGACGCCGGAAACGGCGGCAGCCCTATCATGACCGCGTTCACGCCATTCACGGCCGCCAGCGTCTACAGACCCGAGCGGGGCTGGGGCATCATCCCTGGCTCGGCCGTCGCCCGAAGCGAGGACCGGCGGCATCCCGACAACCTCTATCGCGACTGGATATCGTTTACCGGCGGCGGCCTGCAGTTCGAGCTTCCGAACGGCGACTACACCATCTGGATGATGCTCGAGGATCCCGGCTACTGGAACTATTATCCGAGCTGGCGCTCACGCAGCATCCTCGTCCAGGAGCGCGAGGTTCTTACCGAGCGCCCCGACTATGAAGAATTCGCCGCCCGCTATTTTCACCACGCCAACGACGAGGACCTCCCCGGCGACGACATCTGGCGGCGGTATGTCGAGACCCGCTACAAGCCCAAGATCTTCCAGGCTCGCGTCACCGACGGACAGCTCGTCGTCCGCTTCCGCAGCGACGGCGACCCCTACGCGAACGCTCTCTCCGCAATGGTCATCTATCCGACGGCGATGGCCGCACGGGGCGAGGCGTTCCTGGCCGACATCGCAAAGCGGCGCGAGGCACAGTTCAACTCCGAGTATCGCCAGCAGCTGCCGCCCGAGAGCCAGCACGCGCTGCCGCCGGCCAATGCCCTCGGGGGGAAGCTGTGGGTATTCAGGCGGGCCGTCACGACGCCGATCTACGCTTCCGACAAGCCGGGCGAGCGCGAGCTCGTCACCAGCCTGGACGCGCGCCTCGCCCACGGCCACTACGAGCCGCTGTCGCTCGGGCTTCACGTCACGGAGGACATCGACCTCACGGGCGCGAAGCTGACGCTGCCCGGTGTCGACACGGTGCCGTGGCTCGTGCGCCACCGCGCCCAGCGCCAGACCTACGACGGCAGCATCTACATGAGTGTGCCTCGCCTGCTCGATCCGCTCGAAATCTCGGCCAAGACGCCAATCACGCTCAAGGGTGGGCAGAGCCGCCAGCTCTGGTTCGACCTCAAGGCCCAGGACACCATCACTGGCGGTGTTGTGGAGGGCCAGCTGCGGCTCGAGTTCGCCGGCGGGCTGGTGCAGACACTGCCGGTAAAAGTCGAGATTTATCCCTGGACCCTCCCGGAGCCGGACATTCCAATCGGCTACCTCGGCGTGGCAACGACCTATCCCGCGACGCGATATCCGGAGGTCAACGCGCGGCGTGAGCGGGAGATGCAGGCCTCCGTCGAGCTCCTTTCGCAGTGGGGCATGAACGCAGCGTCTGGCGGCCTGTCGGGCCTGCGCTTCACGTCCTACCGCGATGGCAGGCCTTTGATCGACTTCACCGATGCGGATAAGTCGATGAAGGCCATTCGCGGCCGGTTCACGGGTGAGGTTCTGACCTACGCCGGCTTCCAGCTGGAAGGCGCAATCCTGCCGTACCTGCCGATCGAGACGCGCAACACCCTCGCGCGCCCGTATCCGATCGTCATGAAGGACGTGCTCGACCGGATCGCCGAGCACGGGCAGAAGCACGATTGGCTGCCGCTCCGGCATGTCGTCGGCGATGAGCCACAGGGCGAGAGCATCAAGAACTCGATTGCCGTCGCGCGGGCCATGAAGGCGGCGAGGCCGGACGCCCGCACGGCCGTCTTCACCAGCTTCACCAGGGTCGACGCGCCGACGAGCGCGCTCGCCGGACCCGTCGACCGGCTCTACCTGGCAGGCCACAGCGAAGCAGCCCTGGCCCACATCGTTCGCGCCGGCAGCGAGTGCTCGCTCTATAACCGGCCGACACGGTTCGAGCGGGGCATTTATCTGTACAAGCTCCGACGTATCGGCTGCCGCGGCCACATGCAGTTCGCCTACAGCTCCGTCCACGGCGACCCTTGGTATGGCCTCGACGGGCGGGAGGATGAGTTCGTCGGCGTCTTCGCCCACCCCGACGGGCGCTTGCGTCCCGCCATGGACTTCGCGCTCTACCGTGTCGCAGTGGATGACTACCGCACGGTGCTGGCTCTCGAGCAGGCTGTCGCCCAGGCGCCGGACAGCCTTGCGCGAAAGGCCGCACAATCCTGGCTGGCCGACGTCGAGCGGCGCACGTCGATCGGCCACGAGGCAGCCCGCCCCTGGGCGGATGAGGAGCTCGACGGCGTACGGATTGCGGCCAGCCGGCACCTCGTTGCTCTCGGCTATCGCGGAGCCGAGGCGGCCGCTGCCGCCCGGGCGGGGAGATAGACCATGTCCGGCGACACGCTCACGAGGCTGCAGGGCCCGAGGATGCAGATCGCCGTGGCAACGACGGCGATCCTGGCGCTGGCGTACGCTTCCACTTTCCTCGGTCCGGCGGTCATCGTCGTCGCCGCACTCCCGCTCGCCTTCTGGCTCGCCGTCAGCTTTCCGACGATCTGGGTTCTCGTCTTTCTGGCGCTGTCGCAATATCGGATCCCGGACGCCATCGGGCCGCTGCATTCACTGCACCTGCCGCTGGCCTTCGGCGCGATGGCGCTCGCGGCGACGGTCTGGCACGTCGTGCTAGCGAGGACCTATCCCGCCTCCTGGCGGCGGGAGCTCGTCCTCATGCTGGCGCTGCTCGCGCTCGCCGCGGTCGGGCTCGTGGTCGCCCTCGATCGTCCACGCAGCCAACAGTTCCTGCTGGAGAGCTACTGGAAGATCATTGCCGTTGCCTTCGCGCTCGCCTGGATCATCCGCCGCGAGGTCGATTTCCGGCACGTGACCATCACGACGCTGCTCAGCGGGATCGTGATCGGCCTCGTCGCCAACTACAACAAGTACCACGGCATCGATCTGGTCGAGGGCACCCGCGTCGCCATCGGGATCGCCTACTACTCGCCGCTCGCGGACCCGAACGACCTCGCGCTCATCCTCATGTGCCCGTTCTGCTTCTCGCTCGCAATGCTCGTCTACCGGCCGAGCCCGCTGCTGACTGCGCTCGGCGCGGTCGCCGCGGCGGCGACGCTCACCGGCATCATGGCCACGCAGAGCCGTGGCGGGCTTCTGGCGGTCGTCGCAGGCCTCGGCGTCGTGGGCATCCACTACGTCCGCTCGAGAAACACCTTGCTCCTTCTCCTCGCCGCGACGGCAGCATTGCTCTTCCTCGCGATGGGGATCGGAGGCAGGCAGTCCGGCGGCTTTGCCGAGCTGCAGGAAAGCGGGCTCGATCAGTCGAGCTATCTGCGCACGCTCGCCTGGACTGCCGCCATCAACATGGGCCTCGACCGTCCGTACACCGGCGTCGGCATCGCCGGCTTCCCTAGCGCCTTCTATTTCTACACCCCCGAGTGGGTCCAACGCGATCTCGCGCCACACAGCACCTGGTTCGGCATCCTCGGCGAGATGGGCTTCGTGGGCCTCCTCGTCCTGGTCACGATGATCGCTCGGGCCATGGTGACCGTCCAGACGGCAAAGACCACGCTCGACACGCTCGGCGGGTCGGTCCAGATGCGCGCATTCGCATTGGGCTTGAAGGGAAGCCTGGTTACGTTCTGCGTCGGGGGAACGTTTCTCGGCCAGCACGTGACGTGGCCGCTCTACACGATCGTCGCGCTCGTCGTCGCGCTCGGCATCTTTGCCGAGACGCACGCCCGCGAGGTTCTCGGCAGCTCGCCACCCGGATGGTGGCGGCCCGACCGCACCCGTCGAGGGGGCCGCCGCCCCGCGGCGGATCGCACGACCGCAGACCCAGCCGCGGCTTCCGCCCTCCGCTCCATCCCCGACATTCTGTCCCGGACCTCACTCACGAGACACGCATGACCCATCCGTCATCCGCTGCCACCATCGCCCAGGCGCTGCAACGACAGCTGTGCCTGATCTGGGTGCGCCGCTACCTTCTGCTGATTCCACTGATTGCCAGCATCCCGATCGGCATCGCACTCAGCTACTGGCTGCCCCGCACGTTCGTCGCAACCACTCTGCTCCTGCTGCAGGAGGCCGGTGGCGGCCCGTTGTCCGGCAACTCCATGCCCCAGCAGCCGTACCAGACGCAGGACCGGCTGAACGGCTTGCAGGCTCTGCTGAAAAGCGAGCACGTGCTCAAAGCCGTGGTCCGCGAGTTGCGACGCGACAAGCAGCCGAGAGATCCGAAGGAGTGGTCGCTCGAGATCGGCGAGCTGCAGCGCGCCATCTCCATCTCGATGCTGTCGAGCGAGATCATCGAGGTCCGCCTCAAGGGACCGGTGGCGGAAGGGCTCGGCAAGACACTCGAAGCCATCACGGCGCGCCTGCTCGAGAGCCTGATGGCACCCGAGGACGTGATCATCACGGCACCGCAGGTCATCGTCGAGCGCCGCCGCGACCAGCTGGCCAGCATCGAGCGTGAGTACAGGGAGTTCGTACGCCACCAGGAGAGCCATCGCGCCGTGGCAACCAGCACCGCCGACGGCCAGGGTCAGCGACTGGCGAACCTGCTCGACGTACAGCGGCACGCGCGCGACGAGATCGATGCACTGCGCAACGAGCTGAAGCTCGCGCCGGGCCAGGCTGCCTCGCTCGACGGCAGCATCGATGCCGCGCGGGCCCGCATCGCGCAGCTCGGCTCACGCAGCGACGAGCCCCGCATGGATGTCTCGATCGCTCAGAAGCATCTCGAGCGGCTGATCGAGCTGCAGGGGCTCGAGCGGGTCTTCGGCGAGCGTCAGCGCGAGATCGATCAGCTCGCCACGACGGTGGCCGAAGGCCGCCAGGCCGAAACCACCGCCGCCTCCATGGAGGAAAAGCGCAACGAGCTGCAGGCGAGCCTCCAGTCGGCACGCGAGAAGCTGGTCGAGGCCGAGCGCCGCTTCGGCACCCGCAGCGCCGTCAAGAAGTTCCAGATCCTGCGCGCGCCGGAGCAGATCACCATCATCGATCCGCCGAAGGACCCGGAGTTCCCTCTGCTCCGCCGAGGCGTGATCGTACTGTTTGCGATGACGACCGGGGCCCTGCTTGGCCTGGGTCTTGCGTTGGTCGCCAATCTGTCCGACACGCGCCTGCGCTCCGCCGACTCGCTCGCTCGCATCACGGGTGCACCACTGTGGGGGCGCCTGCCCAAGGGAGCTTGAGCGCCGCACGCCCGGTGCACCGGCCTGAGCGCTCTCGAGGGATTCGCCCCATGCACCACGTGGTAGTCTGGATCGGCAATCTCGATGAGATGCGTCTCGACCGGCGGCAGCTCGAGGACTGGCTCACGCCGGACGAGCGCGCCACCGTCGGGCGCCTGCGGGGCGCCCTGCTCGCCCATCGCGCCGCTGCCTCTCGTGTCTCGCTTCGACACATTCTCGCGTCTCAGCTCGGCACGCGTGCACGGGACATCGAGCTCGCCAACGGCACGCACGGCAAGCCAGAGCTGGCCGGCCGTCTCGCGCGGTTGCTGCACTTCAATGTCAGCCATTCTGGGCCGGCACTTGCCATCGCCACATGCCCGACCTCTCCGGTGGGTATCGACATCGAGCACGTGGACCTGTCGCGCGACCTCCCTGCGACGGTTCTCGCACCGGGCGAGCTCGCACAGCTCGGCGCGATGAACGCGGCTCGCCGATGCGCGGCGTTCCACCGAGCCTGGGTTCGCAAGGAGGCGATCCTGAAGGCAGCAGGGCTCGGCCTTTCGGGCGCACCCGAGATCGTGGAGGTTCCTCTCGCGCCAAGCCGATCCTGCCGCCCTGCTTCCCTCCCTCCGGGCCTGGGCTGCGCCGCCGGGTGGACCCTCTTGGACCTCGACCTCGGCCTGGAGATCGCCGCCGCCATCGCAGTGCCCGATATTCTGGCCGAGATACACGGAATTTACCAAATATCCCTGCTGTCGATGCGGGATAAAATTAACCGAGTAGCCAAAACAAGTCCCGCAATCGGCAACGACTCGGGCAGAAACGATATTGACCGGAACAGCCTTTGCCAGTCTTCCTCTCACCTTCACATATCGGTACTTATGCGATAGTGTTGAAGCGATAGATTAATATCTATCCGTCGAGGCCAGCCGAGTAGGAACTGCACACGTGACCTTTTCTACAATGCTGATCGGCAATTCGACCCTGCTGATCCGATGCGCCGAGCAGCTCTTGAGCAATGGCCACTCGATCGCCGGTGTGGCGACCCGTAATGCGCAGATCAAGGCATGGTGTGCCGGCCACGCCATCAGATGCGAGAATCAGGATGAGACGCCCGCAGACAAGCTGCTGGCCGAAGCAGATTTCGACATTCTCTTCAGCATCGCCAATCTCGACATGTTGCCGGCCTCGCTCATCGCCAGGGCACGCCGCATCTCGCTGAATTTCCACGACGGACCGCTGCCCGGCATGGCAGGTCTGAACGTGCCGGTGTGGGCGCTCCTCGCGGGTGCGACCCAGCACGCCGTGACGTGGCACGAGATGACCACGAAGGCCGACGCGGGCCGCCTCGCCGTGGTTGAACCGTTCGAAATCGCCGCCGACGACACCGCTTTCTCCCTCAATGCAAAGTGCTACGAGGCTGGCCTCGCGAGCTTCCAGCGTCTCGTCACGCTCCTGGAGCAGGGCGAGCTGCCATTGACGGCGCAGTCGGGCGAGCGATGCTACTTCGCAAAGGCCCGCCGGCCGGAGCTTGGCGGACTGATCGATCCGTCCCGGCCGGCCGAGGACATCGCGAGACTGGTCAGGGCCCTCGATCACGGCCGCTACTGGAATCCGCTGGCACTGGCGAAGGTGATGGTGGCTGGAGGCGCGCTCGCGGTGGGGAGTGCCGACGTTCTCGTCGGCGCCGCTCCGACGGCAACACCCGGAACCATTCTCGCGCGCGAGGCCGATGCCATCGTGATCGCGACGGGCCGCGGTGCCGTTCGCCTGGGTGGCCTCGCCTCACTCGACGGGACGCCTGTCTCGGCAGCTGCACTGCTCACTCTTGCACCGGGACTGGTGGTCTCGCGCCCGCCGGCAGCAAGCCTGCCCAAGATCGAGATGCTGGTCGAGGCCGCCGCACGCGCAGAGCCGTTCTGGTTGAAGACGCTGGGTGTGGTCGCTGCGGGGCTGGAGCTCCCTTACCCGCGGCTCGCCAAGCCAGCCGAGTGGCGTAGCACGGCGGGATCGTGGCACCGCAACCCGGTTGCTGCAGACCTGCCTGCCGCCGCCGCGGCGCTCGGGGCCGCCGATGAGGCCGTGCTCCTGTCCGCGCTGGCCATATGGCTTCAGAGGCTCGATCTCGGGCCCCGGGTGCTCGTATCGATCGAGACGCCCGCGACGTCCGCCACTGTCGACGGAGCAACGGGGCTCTTCCGCGCGGATCGACCGCTTCTGCTGACCAGCAGCGGAGCCGAGACACCCGCCTCGATCGTGCGACGCACTGCCGAGGCGATCGCGACAGCCGAGCGTACGGGCCCTGTCGCGCGAGATCTTGCGAGCCGCCTCGCGCGTGCTGAGGCACCGTTGGCCGGTCTCCCGCAGCCGCTCATCGCCTTCGTCGCCGGGACCGGCGGCTCCGGCGCCGCCGATCACGGTGCGAGCATCGTCCTGCATCTCGACACCGCGACCCGAGCAGTCGAGCTCGCCGTCGACGCGGCGAGCTATGGCCCGGCAACCGCCGCGACAATGGCCAGCCACCTCGCGCATGTCCTCGCCTGGCTCAGAGGCCACTGCGAGGCGCCGGTGGAGAGCCTGCCTCTGGTGCCGGAGGCCGAGCGCCAGCTCTTTTCCGCGATCAACGACGCCACGGCGACACCGGTCGCCGCCCGTCACATCGATGTCGCCATCGCCGCTCAGGCCGCCGCAACACCCGACCGGATCGCCTTGCGCTGGCATTCGCTGGCGCTGACATACCGCGAGCTGTCCGACCGAATCGACGCACTGGCCTCTCACCTCACCGCGCGCGGCGCTGGACGCGGCAGCCTCGTCGCCGTCGCCCTCGAGCGCACGCCCGCAATGGTCGTGACGCTGGTCGCGATCCTGCGCGCTGGCGCGGCCTACGTGCCCGTCGATCCCCGTTTCCCGAAGGACCGCATCCAGTTGATCCGGGAGGATTCCGGGGCACGCTTGCTGGTCACGGACAAGACGTCGGAGGCGGGCGACGGCGTCATCGTCGTCGACAGGTCCGGCACACCACGCGGCGTGGCCGTCGCGGCAGGCGATGGCGGCTTCTCGCCACCTTCGGATCGTGCCCTGTCGGACCTCGCCTACGTCACCTTCACCTCCGGCTCGACCGGGCGACCGAAGGGCGTGCGCCTGACTCACGCCAACGTCGCCAACTTCTTCGCCGGCATGGACGAGCGCGTTCCTCACCGCGACGGAGGGACGTGGCTCGCCGTCACGAGCATCTCGTTCGACATCTCGGTCTTGGAGCTGCTCTGGACGCTCGCCCGCGGCTACACCATAGCGCTGCATTCGGAGGTGCCCGAGGTCGAGCCCGAGGCGGCGCTGGCCTTCAGCCTGTTCTACTTCGCCGCGTCCGGCGCCCCGGGCGGCGAGATGCGTGCCGGCGGCAGCGCCGACACCTATCGGCTGCTGATGGAGGGCGCCCGCTTCGCCGATGCCCACGGTTTCGAGGCGGTGTGGACGCCGGAGCGCCATTTCCATGGCTTCGGCGGCATCTATCCGAACCCGGCGGTGACGGGTGCCGCGATCGCGGCGGTGACCCGCAATGTCGCCATTCGGGCCGGCAGTTGCGTGCTGCCCCTGCATGATCCACTGCGGGTCGCCGAGGACTGGTCGCTGATCGACAACATCTCCGGCGGGCGCGCTGGCGTCGCGTTTGCGGCCGGCTGGATGCCCGAGGATTTCGTGCTCGCTACCCACGCCTTCGCCGACCGCAAGGCCCTGATGCTCGAGCACATCGCCACCATCGAGCGGCTGTGGCGCGGCGAGCGCATCGAGCGCGACAAGCCGAACGGCGGCAAGGCGCTGATCGGGACGCTGCCGAGGCCGGTTCAGACGGCGCTGCCCGTTTGGCTGACGGCTGCCCGCAATCCCGAGACGTTCGAGATCGCAGGCCGGCGCGGCTGGAACGTGTTGACGCACCTGCTCGGCATGTCGGTCGAGGAGTTGGCCGGCAACGTCGCGCTCTACCGCAAGGCCCGGCGCGAGGCGGGCCATCCCGGCGAAGGCCGCGTCACGCTGATGCTCCACACCTTCGTCGGCAGCGACGAGGAGCTGGTGCGCGAGACGGTACGCGAGCCGATGAAGCGCTATCTCGCCAGCGCCGTCGACATCGTCAAGGCGGCGGAGTGGAGCTTCCCGACCCTCATTCACAAGGACGAGCAGGCGAAGAAGGCCGGCGCCGCGGCGCTCAGTGCCTCGGATCTGAGCGCCGAGGATCTCGACGCAGTGTTGGAGCACGCCTTCGACCGCTACTACCGGACGAGCGGCCTCTTCGGCGCCCCCGAGCGTTGCGTCGAGATGGCGCGGCGCCTCAAGAGGCTCGGCATCGACGAGCTGGCCTGCCTGATCGATTTCGGTGTCGAGACGGACAGCGTTCTGGCGAGCCTGCCCCTGCTCGCCGACGTGTTGCTGGCCGCCAACGCCGGCGCTGAGGCCCCCCGCGCCTCGGTGGCCAGCGACATCGTCCGTCACGGCGCCACGCACTTCCAGTGCACGCCCTCCATGGCGGCGATGCTGCTGGCGGACGAGGACGGGCGTGCGGCACTCTCTGGCCTCGAGGCCATGCTGGTCGGCGGCGAGGCGTTGCCCCCAGACATGGCGAGGAAGCTGGTCGGCACGGTCCGCGGCAAGGTCCTCAACATGTACGGGCCGACCGAGACGACTGTGTGGTCGACGAGCGCCGAGCTCGACGGCATGGCGCCGTTCGTGCCGCTCGGCCGCCCCATCGCCAACACCCAGCTCGAGATCGTGGATACCTCCGGCCGGCCGCTGCCGGCGCTCGTCGCGGGCGAGTTGTTGATCGGGGGAGACGGCGTCGCCGACGGCTACTGGCATCGCGCGGAGCTGACAGCCGAGCGCTTCGTGATGCGCGAGACGGGCTCCGGTCCGCGCCGCTACTACCGGACGGGCGACCTCGTACGACGCCATCCGTGCGGCGCGCTGGAATTCCTGGGGCGCATCGACCACCAGGTCAAGATTCGCGGCCACCGCATCGAGCTCGGCGAGATCGAGGCGACGCTCGCAACAGCAACCGGCGTCGCTGCCGCGGTGGTCGTAGCCCGCGAGACCGGCAGCGGCCCGGAGCTCGCAGCCTTCGTCACGGCCATGCCCGGCACCTCACCCGATCCGCGCGCGCTACGCACGCACATCGAGACGCGGCTGCCGGCGATCATGGTGCCGGCAGCGATTGTGGTTCTCGAAAGACTGCCACTGACTGCCAATGGCAAGGTCGACCGCAAGGCGCTCGCCACCCGGCCGGCCGCCCCCGCATCGACGGAGGCGGGACGCGGCGCCGCAGTTGGCGCTCAATCCCGCACGCCGCCGAAACAGGCGGCGCCGATGCCCGCGACCGCGTCCCCGTCCGGGGGATCCTCCTCTATCGAGCCGCAGCTCGCTGGCCTCTGGTGCCGCTTGCTCGGCCTCGACGAGGTTGGGCCGACGCAGAACTTCTTCGACCTCGGAGGCCATTCTCTGCTCGCCGTCGAGCTGCACCGGGCAATCTCGTCGGAGCTCGGGCTCGAGCCGAAGCTGACGGACATCTTCCGCTTCCCGACCGTCTCGGGCCTCGCCCGTCACTTGGCTCAGCTGAAAGTGCCAGTGACAGCCGCCGCCGCATCCGCGCCTGCGACGGCTGCGGAGGGCAGCGACCGGGCACGCATGCGGCTTGCCATGTCCCGCCGTGGCCGCACGGGCCAACCCGTCGCCACGACCGATACCGCCAAGCATTGATCGATGGAGAGCTTCCGTGAGTGAGACTGCGGTCCCTGCTGGCGCCGTTGCGATCGTCGGCATGGCCGGCCGATTTCCGGCAGCACGCACCACGCGTGAGCTCTGGCGCCTCCTGGCCGACGGCCGGGAGGCGACGACGTGGCTCGGAGACGACGAGCTGATCGCGGCAGGCGCCAACCCCGACGATCTTCGGCTTGCGAACTACGTCAAGGCGGCCATGGTGCTGCCCGACATGGAGATGTTCGACGCGGGCTTCTTCGGCTTCTCGCCGCGCGAGGCCGCGATCCTCGACCCGCAGCACCGACATTTCCTCGAGTGCTGCTGGGAAGCCCTGGAGGATGCTGGCCATGTGCCACGCACCTTCGAAGGGGCCATCGGCGTGTTCGGCGGCTGCGGCATGCAGGCCTACATGGCCGAGCACCTGTTGCCGAACAGGAAGCTGCGGGAGTCCGTCGGATTGTTCCTGCTGCGCCATACGGGCAACGACAAGGATTTCCTGACCACGCGGGTCTCCTACCTGCTCGACCTCAAGGGTCCGTCGATCGGCGTGCAGACGGCGTGCTCGACCTCACTCGTCGCCGTGCACATGGCCTGCCAGAGCCTGTTGGCAGGCGAGTGCGACATGGCATTGGCCGGCGGCGTCTCGATCGAGCTGCCGCACGCCCAAGGCTACATCGCGGCAGAGGGCGAGATCCTGTCGCCGACCGGGCACTGCGCCGCGTTCGATGACGACGCCAAGGGCACCATCTTCGGCAGCGGCGCGGCCGTCCTTGTGCTGCGCAGGCTCGAGGATGCCCTCGCCGATGGCGACGCCATCCGCGCCGTCATCCTCGGCACCGCCGTCAACAACGATGGCGCGGGCAAAGCGGGCTACCTCGCACCCTCGGTCGACGGCCAGGCCCGCGCCGCAGCCGAGGCGGTGGCCATCGCCGGCGTGCCTGCGGCGAGCATCGACTACATCGAGGCGCATGGCACCGGCACCGTCATCGGCGACCCGATCGAGCTCACGGCGCTGTCGCAAGTCTATGGCGCTGGAGCGACCGCCGGATCGATCGGCATCGGCTCGGTGAAAACCAACATCGGTCACCTCGATACGGCGGCGGGCGCTGCATCGCTGATCAAGGTCGTGCTCGGGATGGAGCACGGCTCGATTCCCGCCTCGCTCAACTTCAAGCGACCCAACAGCCGTTTCGATTTCGCAATGAGTCCGTTCGCCGTCGCCGCCACGGCCCGCGCCTGGACGCGAACCGCCCGCCCGCGCCGCGCCGCCGTCAACTCCCTCGGCGTAGGCGGCACGAACGCGCACATTGTCATCGAGGAGCCGCCGGTCACGGCGCCGGCCTCTCGGACAGCCGATACGGCCGACGACTTCGTCCTGGTGACCCTGTCCGCCAAGACGCCGGCAGCCCTCGATGGGCTCGTTGGCAAGTGGCAGGACTTCCTCGCCAACGACCACCGGCCGTTCTCTCTGGCCGACGCGGCCTACACCACGCAGATCGGCCGGGAGGCCTTTCCCCACCGCCTCGCCGTGGCAACCCGGAGCAAGGCCTGCCTGGTCGACGCGCTGGCCGGACGCGGCCCGCGTCGCGCGGCCAGGGGGACGGCACAGGGTATAGCCCCCACCGTCGTCTTCATGTTTCCCGGCGGGGGCGCGCAGTATCCGGGTGCCGCACGCGGCCTCTACCACGCCATCCCGGCATTCCGGTCCGCAGCCGACCGGTGCCTCGCCCTGCTGCCCCCCGACGCAACCAGTCTCGGCGGGCTGCTCTTCGGCAAGGAGGCCGACGCCCCCGGTGCAGGCGAGAAGCTCGAGCATCCGCTGCTCTCCATCCTCGCCGTCTTCACGGTCAGCTATGCGCTCGCGCGCACGTGGGAAAGCCTGGGCGTCGCGCCGGCGGCCGTGCTCGGCCACAGCGCGGGCGACTACGCGGCCGCCGTCGTCGCCGGCGTCATGAGTCTCGAGGACGCGATCGGCCTCGTCGCCATGCGCGGAGAGATCTTCGCCGCCTTGCCCCCCGGCGCCATGCTCTCGGTCCAGATCGACGAGGCCGAGCTACGCCGCCATGCCGGCAGCGACCTCGATGTCGCCGTCCTCAACGGACCCGGCCTCGGTGTCGTCTCGGGAACGATCGCCTGCATCGAGGCGCTGAAGGTGCGCCTGGATGCTGCCGGGATCGACAATTCGCGGGTGCGGATCGGCGTCGCCGCCCATTCGCGCATGCTCGACCCATTCCTCGAGCGCTTCCGGACGCGCCTCGCATCGATCCTCCTGTCGCCGCCGCGCCTGCCGATGATCTCGAGCCTCACCGGCGATTGGGCCGATCCCTCTGCCATTGCGACGCCCGAGCACTGGGTGCGCCACCTCCGCGAAACGGTCCGATTCGGCGACGGCCTCGCGACGGTACTGGCCAAGCCGGGCCGCGTGCTGCTCGAGGTGGGATCGGGTCAGGGCCTCTCAGCGCTCGCTCGCCTAGCCGAAGGCAAGGAGAAGCCGCGCGCCATCATCTCCTCGACGCGCTCGGTGATCGAGGCGGACGACGATCTCGCGGTTCTGGCCGTCGCAGCCGGCGCTCTCTGGGCGAATGGCACGACAGTGGACCTCGCCCAGCTTCGGGGACCGGGCCCCCATCGCCGCATGCCGCTTCCGACCTATGCCTTCGAGCGCCAGCGCCATTGGATCGACGCACCGGCGTGGAATGCCGCCGATCAGCGCGCCGTCACGCCGACGTCCGTCCGGAGTCGCGACGAAACGGCCGTCCAGCGCCTTGCCCGACGCGCCGACTGGTTCCTCGAGCCGGCAATGCAGCCGATATCGCTCGACCTCGGCGCATCTCCCGCCAAGCCCGGCACATGGCTCGTCCTCACTGACGGCTCGCCCCTCGCCTCGGCGCTCGCAGCGGAGCTGACAGCGCGCAAATGCACTGCGATCGTCGTGACCGCCGGCAGCGCGCTGGCGGTCGATGGCGAAGGACCGCTGTCGATCGACCCGGCGAACGGCGACCATTATCGTGGCCTCGTCGCTGCGCTCGACGCGCGTAAGGCTCGCATCGATGGCGTGGTGCACCTCTGGTCGCTATCCGGAGACGGCAGCGACCGGGCCCGCACGTTCGACGGCTTGCTGCATCTTCTGCAAGCGACGACCCATGCCGGCTGGGACGACCTGCAGCGCCTCGTCGTCGTGACCCACGGCGTCGCGGCGATCGACGAGGAGCGTCCCTCGAGCCCCCTCAATGCCACCCTGCTCGGTCCTGTCAGGGTGTGGCCGCGAGAGACGCCGGGGGCGACCGCCACGCTTGTCGATATTGCGCGAGAAGCCGCGCAGGCGGAGACGCTCGCCTCGCGCCTTGCCGACGAGGCTCTCCACCCAGGCCGCGATACACTCGTGGCCCTGCGTGACGGGCGGCGCCTTGTCGAGACCGTCGTGCCGACCGGCACGCCCGACGCGACCGCCACGCGCGTCAAGCGCGGCGGGGTCTATCTCGTCACCGGTGGTCTCGGCGGCATCGGCCGGCTCCTCGCCCGCCATCTGGTCGAGGTGCACGGTGCGCGCGTCGCGCTTGTCGGGCGCCGGCCGGAGGCACAGCTCGACGCCGAGACCCGCGCCGAGGTCGCCGGGCTCGGCGAGAGCGCCCTGGTGCTCGCCGGCGACGTGACGGACGAGGCTTCGATGGCCCGCGTCATCGAGGACGCCCGCCGCCACTTCGGCCGCCTCGACGGCGTTTTCCATGCCGCCGGCACGATGGACGACGCGCCGCTGGCGACGAAGACCCTCGAAGGCGCCCGCGCCGTCATGGCGCCGAAAGTCGAAGGCGGGCGCATCCTCGACAGGTTGCTCCCGCTCGGCGCGATCGAGCTCTTCGCGGTGTTCTCCTCCACGAGCGCCCTGGCGGGCCCACCCGGACAGATCGATTACACGGCGGCCAACGCCTATCTCGATGCGCTGGCGGTCAGCCGACCCGACGGTCTCGCCATTGCCTGGGGCATCTGGCGGGATGCCGGTCTCGCGACGCGGGTCAGGACTGGTGCTGGCACCGCAACCGCAGAGGCGGCAGCGCCGGAGATCCATCCGCTGCTCGGCCGGCGCGTCGATCTTGCAAACGGCGCGGCAGTGTTCGAGGCCCGCTACAACGCCGCGCGGCTGTGGGCACTGTCCGAGCACATCGTCGGCACCACGCCGGTCTTGCCGGGCACGGCCTATATCGAGATCGCCCGGGCAGCCCTCGCCGCCGTCGCGCCCGGACGCAAACTGGCGCTCGCGGATGGCGAGCTGCTCGCGCCCCTGGCCGTGCCGTTCGCAACGCGTCCCACCGTCGTGACGGAGCTGGCCTCCCTTGCCGACGGGACCGGCACGATCACCGTCTCGAGCAGTCTCGACGCCCATGCGGAGCGGACACTTCATTTCCGCGCTCGCGTGGTCGACGCCGATGGCACTGGTGTGCTTCTGCCGCCTTGGGACGCCGGCACCGAGGTGCCGGCCGACGGGCTCGTGGCCCAAGCCGGGGCCGTCGACTTCGGTCCGCGCTGGCAGTCGATCCGCTCGGTCGCGATCGCCGGCGACCGCGCCCGCGCGACATTGCAGCTCGGCACCGAGTTTGCCGGCGACCTCGAGACCGCACCAGCCCATCCGGCCCTGACCGACATGGCGGTCACCATCGGGTTGCATCTGCTGCCACTCGAGGAACGGACGAGGAGCCTCTACGTCCCCGCACGCATCGGAAGGCTTACCCTGCACGGGGCGATGCCACAGCGCCTCCTTGCCGATGCGCACCTGGTGTCGGCTGCGCCCAGCCGCAATGCCGTCTTCGATGTCGTCGTCGCCGACGAGACCGGCGCGCCGGTCATGACTCTCGATGCCTTCGAGATGCGGGCCATCCCGCGCGAAGGCTTCGCGCTGCCGGCCGAGCTCGCGGAAGCGGGCGGCATCGTCGGCCGCCTTCTCGCAGCCGGCATCCGCGCCAGCGAGGCACCCGAGCTGCTGGCCGCTGCCCTCGCCGCCCCCGGGCCACGTCTCGTCGTATCGTCGATCAGCCTCGGGGCCCTCGACGGGCTCTATCGGGCACGCCTCAAGCCCGTCCGCCGCGAGGAGCGCGATCGCGAGCCGGTCGCCGCAGAGGAGGCCATGACCGCGACAGAGCAGATCGTGGCGGGCCTTTTCGCCGACCTGCTCGGGCTGGATCGGGTCGGCACTGACGACGAGTTCCTGGCCCTCGGCGGACATTCGCTGGCTGCCGTGCGTCTGTTCGCGTCCATCCGCCGCCAGCTCGGCGTGGACCTCGGCATCGCCACGCTGTTCGAGGCGCCGTCGGTCAAGGAGCTCGCCGCCCTGATCGATGAGAGCCGCGGCGAGACACCGGTGCCCGCTGCGCCGGCGGCCAGTGCGGCGGCAGCCCCCGCCGTCCCGGTCCCTGCCGCCCCGCCGGCAAAGGAGGCTCCCCGTCCTCCGAGGCTACGCGGCAGCGGTCGCTGGCGGCCGCTCGTCCGTATCGCCAAGGGAGAGCCGGGACGGCCGCCGCTCTACTGGATCCATGGGGCCATGGGCAACGTGGTCTCGATCAAGCCGCTCTCGGACCAGATCGGCAAGCGCTATCCGGTCTACGGCCTGCAGGCTCAGGGCATCGACGGGCGCCTGCCGCCGCTGGAGAAGGTCGAGGACATGGCGATGTCCTACGTTGCGGCCATCCAGGAGGTCGATCCGGAGGGCCCCTACTGCCTGCTCGGCTACTCGGGCGGCGGTGTCATTGGCTACGAGATGGCCCGACAAATCGAGGCCGCTGGCCAGAAGGTCGCCTTGCTGGCCATGATCGACTCGCTGGCGCCGACGCACGCGCATGGTGCCAGCATCGCCGACTGGCTGCGATTCGCCTATCGCGAGGGCATCGACCGGCTCGCCGAGCAGCTCAAGCTCGGATTGCAGCAAACGGTCGAGCAGTGGTCGCGGCGCCTTCAGCCACAGGCTGGCTCGAAGGAGAGCGTCGACCAACTCGTGGTCAACTCGGAGCGGGTGTTCGACGCTTACGTCCGTGCCCAGTCGCACTACTATACCCGGCCTTACGCCGGTGAGGTCGTGCTGTTCCGGGCTGTGCGCGGCGGCATCCCGTTCCAGATGGCCGGGCCCACGCTCGGCTGGGACCAGCACGTCGGCGAGCGTATCGAGGTGCACGACATCGACGGCAACCACGCCACCATCATCGAGCCGCCCTCGGTCAACGACATCGCCTCGACGATCGAGGCGCGGCTGGAGCGGCTGTGGCGCGAGCAGACCGGCCTGAGCGCCCCGGGCGAGGCGGAGCCGATCGCTCCGCCCCACCTCATCGCGGCGAAGTAGCCGACACCACTCGGTAGAGGCGCGAGCCGGCAAGCATCAGAGTGCCGATCGCGCCGCCCGATCACTGCCCTCCCGCGCTCACCCGGCCAAGTGCCGCAGCCTGTAGATCGCCGTGTGCATGACGTGCGCGACGGGCCGGCTGCCGGCGAGCAGCAGACAATCGAGGTCGACGAGCCGGTGGCCCTTCTTGTCGTAGTTGGCGACGACGCGGGCCCGCGCCGACAGCGAGTCGCCGACACTGGCAATACCGAGATTGCGCATCTCGGATCCTGTGTGGATCCACGGCCCGAGCAGAACGTTCTCGCGAAGCGCATAATTGCACAGGCGCAGCAATATGCCCGGATGCGCGATCCCTTCACGGGCGTAGATTGGATCGGCCTCACGCACGTCGGAGAGATACTCGTCGTGACGCTCCCGCGTGAGCACGGCCGGCGCAGTCGCGAGATGACGGCCGACGGCGAGGCTCGTCTCGTCGGCTGGCGGGCGGACGGCGGGCGGCTGCGGCGCGGCCCATGCGCCTGCTGACGGCACCGGGCCGGCTACCGCCGGCAGAGCGGCGTGACCGGTCGCGCAGACCACGCCCTCGCTCTCGACCGTGAGGTCAAGACCGTCGCTGGCCTCAACCGCCGTCACCGTGGCGAGCTTGCCGTCGTAGACCGGCTTGCCGAAGCGCGCACTCATCGTGCCGCGCTCGAGAAAAGCACGGCCCCAGCGCGCCAGCGGCACATGCGACGCGTAGGCGAACACCTCGACTCCTGGAACCAGCCCGCCCGAGAAGCCGAGCTTCTTGGCGACGGTGTCGTCGTGGATCTTGTTTTCTGAGGCGTGAGAGACGTTGTAGGCCTCGATCGTATAGGAAAGCGGACTCGCTGCGGCCATCGGAGCCTCCCTGTGCGCCGACGGACGTCGGCCGGCTTCCTGCCGTGGAAGCTAGCATGCCGGCCGAGCCAGCTGACAAGCCTATCGGCCGCCCCGCATTCGGCCTCAGGCCCGTCCTGGGTCCGGCACCAGCGTCCGCTCGACGAGACGGGCAAACATGGCGGCGCCGAACGGGATGGCGTTGTCGTTGAAGTCGTATTTGTCGTTGTGGACCGGCGCCGAGCTCTCACCATTGCCGAGGTTGATGTAGGCGCCAGGCACCTTCTCGAGCATGAAGGCAAAATCCTCGGAGGCCGAGGCGGGCGGCTTGTTGCGATCGACGTTGCCCTCGCCGACGAGCTCGGCCGCGGTGTCCGCGATGGTCCGCGTCGGCCCGGGGGCGTTGACGAGCGGTGCAAAGATCAGGCGGGAGTCGATATCCGTCCTGGCGCCGAGCCCTTCGGCCACTCCTGTGACGATGCGCTTGAGACCGGCATCCAGCTGCTCGAGAGTCGTCCGCTTCATGGCACGTATGGTGCCGCCCAACACCACCGTCTGGGGAATGACGTTGTAGGCGTCGCCGCCGGCGATCCTCGTGACGCTCAGAACGCCCATCTCCCCCGGAACGAGGTTGCGCGAGACGACCGTCTGCAAGGCGGTGACGATCTGTGCGGCAGCGACCACGGGATCGACAGCATTGTTGGGCCAAGCCCCGTGGGCGCCCTTGCCCTTCACTGTGATATCGAAGAAACCGCCGCCCGCCATCCCGGTGCCCGGCGTGATGGAGAATTGCCCGACGGGCGCTCCCGGCCGGTTATGCAGCCCGTAGATCTCGTCCGACGGGAACTTGTCGAACAGGCCTTCGTCGAGCATGGCCAGAGCCCCGCCCATGCCCTCCTCGCCGGGCTGGAAGATGAAGTTCACCGTGCCATTGAAGGCCTTCGTCTCTGCGAGGTAGCGCGCCGCGCCGAGCAGCATGGTGGTGTGGCCATCGTGGCCGCAGGCGTGCTGAACGCCCGATGTCGTACTCCTGTAGGCGACCCCCGTCTGCTCGTTGATCGGCAAGGCGTCCATGTCGGCGCGGAGGCCAATCGAGCGCGGGCCATTTCCGTTGCGCAGAACACCGACGACCGCCGCGCCCTTGACCATCCGGTGCACCTCGATACCCCACGACTGGAGGAGCCGAGCCACGAGGTCCGCCGTGCGGTGCGTCTCGAGGCCGAGCTCCGGGTGCGCATGGATATCGCGGCGGACCGCGACGAGCGCGTCCTGGTACGTTTTCACACGCTCGAGCGTGGCAGCGGCGCCGGTCTCATCCATTGCGGATCTCCTTGCAGACGCTTGGGCAACCGGTGACGTCAGCTCTGTCGCGGCGCCTGGCCTCTCTTGGCGCGCCGTGCGTCACCGATGGCGAGCAACTTTTCCCGATCGGCCGGGTCGATGCGATTATAGCGGTCTCGCCAACTCGGGTCGTCCCTCCATTCGAACGGCGAGCGGACCGTGGTGCGAGGCGCTGTTGCAGTCTCGAGCAGGCCAAGGCCGAGCCTTACCGTCTCCGACTGCATTGCCGCATTCCACGGATGGCCGCACGGATTGCCGAGCGGGAAATCGGAGTAGAGGAACCGTGGCACGCCGCAGTGCTCGACGATGTCACGGGCCGAGCCGATAACGACTGTCGGCACGCCATTCTCCTCGAGATGCCGGGCAACCAGACTCACGGTCTGGTGGCACACCGGTCAAAGCGCGGTGAGCAACGCAGCATCGGCCCCGTCTGCCTGCACGCGCCGGAGGATCTCCGGAGCATCGGCGGAAAGCGTCTTGGCGTGGCTGTAGTCGGTCGGCGCCCCGATGAAGTGCGGGGCGAGGCTGCCCACCACGCCCTCGCCGACGAGGCGACCCATGGCGCCGATGGGCAGAAACGTCTCCCGATCGTCGGTGTGGGTCGACTCCTTGTCCCACGCGAGATCGGTATCGAATGTGGCCGGTGGCGCATCCACCTCCCCGGACCAGACCCTCTTTCTGCCCTTCTCGTTGCGATTGGACCGGTCCGGCGGTCCGGCCGTCGTCACCAGCGCGATTCGCATCTGGCCAAGCGACTTCGTCGGGCGCGTGAACGGAACGTCGGCAAAATGGGCCCAGACGTAGTCGTTGTCGTAGCCGAGCGCGCGGTAATAGGCGCGCGTGCGCTGCATGTAGGGAATGTCTTGCGATCCGTCGTCGTTCATGCCCGTGCTCCTCACCGCCGTCGGTGCATTGAAGCGCCGACAGCCACCGCCACGCAAGGGCACGCGACACCGCACCGGCGCTCGTGCAGCCGCGCTCGCGTCAGACAGGGCTCAGACGAGCTGCGCCCGGATACGGGCGCTCGCCATGTCGATCAGCATCACGGTCGCGACCACGATGATGATGATGGCCGCCGTCTCGGAATACTGGAAGCCGCGAATGTTCTCGTAGAGCGAGTGGCCGATGCCGCCCGCGCCGACGATGCCGAGCACCGTCGCCGAGCGAACGTTGGTCTCGAAGCGGTAGAGGGTGAACGACGACCAAAGCGGCATCACCTGCGGGATGACACCATAGATCACCTCCTGCAGACGGCTCGCCCCCGATGCACGGATGCCTTCCACAGGCCGCGGATCGATGGCCTCGACCGCCTCCGAGAACAGCTTGGCGATGATGCCGACGTTGTGCACTGCCAGCGCCAGCACTCCGGCCAGCGGCCCGAGGCCGACGGCGACAACGAACATCAGCGCGAACACGATCTCGTTGATCGCGCGAGCCGCGTCCATGAGCCGGCGCACCGGCTGCACGATCCAGGGCGGACAGAGGTTGGCCGAGGCGAGAATCGCCATCGGGATGCCGAGCAGCACCGCCAGTGCCGTGCCCCAGATCGCGATCTGCACGGTCTCCACCATCTCCCGCAAGTACTGATCCCAGTCGTGGAAATTGGGGCGCAGAAAGCCGGCCAGGAACTCGGCCATGTTGCGCCAGTCGGTGAACAGCGACGTGGCCTTGTGCATCTCGACCGGAGCGAACGACCAGGCCAGAATGCCAATCAGCACGGCGGTGACCAGCCAGCCCCGCAGCCGCTCGACGAGGGGCGGATGCGGAACGACGATCCGAGCGAGATCGTCGACGGTCCGGGGCGCAGGCGCGGTCATGGGAGCGTCTCGCAGGAACAGAGCTGTCGATCTTCCGTTATCGCAGCGGCGGGGCGCGATCCGGGCAAGCCGGACCGCGCCCCGACCACTGCACCTGGGTGCGCTCTACTTCTTCAGCGCGGCGATCTGGGCGCCGATCGCATCGAACTGCTTCTGCAGCTCGGCGACCTTCGCCTGCTTGTCGGCGTCGGCGATCTTGTCATCGCCCTTGATCTTGAGGATCGACTTGTTGACCTCCATCTGGCGGATCGGCAGCAGCTGTGTGTTGTCCGACTTCTTGAAGGGTGCCCAGCCGAGCTCGGCGAGCACCTTCTTCTCGGCGTCTTCCTTGGTGCCGTACGACAGGAAGAACGTCTCGAGCTTCTTCTTGACGGCAGCATCGAGGTCCTTGCGCCAGACCAGCGGATCGGAGGGAATCAGCGGCGAGGTCCAGATGACGCGGATCTGCGCGGCCTTATCCGGCGCCGTCTTCTTCAGGCGATTGAGGTTCTCGTTGTTGTTGGCCGCCGCATGCACCAGCTTGTTCGCAACGGCGAGGGCATTCGCCTCGTGGTTAGCCGCGCGGACCGTCTTGAAGCAGGCCTTCGGGTCGATAGCCTTGGCGGAGAAGACGAACGTGGTCGGAACCAGGAAGCCGGAGGTCGAGTTCGGATCGCCGATGCCGAAGTCGAGACTCTTGTCGCACTTCAACACGTCCTCGAGCTTCTGGAACGGGCTGTCCTTGTGCACGATGATGTGCGACCAGTAGCCGGGGTTGCCGTCCTTGTCGACGGACTGCACGAATACCTCGCCCTCAGCGCGGTCGACGGCCTCCATGGCCGACTTGTTTCCGTACCAGGCGATCTGCACCTTCTTGAAGCGCATGGCCTCGATTACGCCGGCATAATCCGACGCGTAGAAGCCCGTGATCTTGAAGCCCGTCTGCTTCGCCATGTCGGCGAGGAACGGCTCCCAGGTCTTCTTGAGATTGGCGCTCGCCTCGGTGGCGATGATGCCGAAGTTGATCTCCTCGGCAGCGGAGGCGGGCGTGGCCGCGATGGCGAGGCCGATGCCGGCCAGTGCCAGCAGATTGCGAAGCATGGGTATCCCTCCAGGAAGCTCGGGTCGTCTGATGCGCCCGTCGGCAATGCCGGCAGGCTCGTAACGGGCTCGTGCCTCGGCTCGATCCCGCATCCGGTGTGCTGGCGACCGCTCAGGCGGCCGCAGCAGCGGTCGTGGCGTGGCCGTTGGCGCGTGCCGGCTCGTCGGCCGCACGGCGCGCGGCCTCGATACCCGGCAGGAACAGCTCTTCACTCTCGGCCCCATACAGCTCCCCCAGAAACTCCGGGGTCAGTGCCGACGACGGACCGTCGTAGACCACCTCGCCTTTGCGCAGCGCGATGGTGCGTTTGCAGTAGTGCAGCGCGTACTCGACCTGATGCAGCGAGACGAGGACCGTGATGCCGTCGGCCTTGTTGAGCTCGGCGACGATGTCCATGACGCGGCGGGCCGAGCTCGGATCGAGCGAAGCGATCGGCTCGTCGGCGATGAGGATCTCGGCGCCTTGAACGAGGCTCCGAGCGATGGCCGCCCGTTGCTGCTGGCCGCCGGAGAGCTGCGATCCCCGCTTCAGAGCCTGCTCGGCGATGCCGACGCGCGTCAGCGCGCGCATGGCCGCGACCTTCTCTTCGTGCGTGAACCGGCCGAACGTTCCCCGCCAGCGCGGTGCGCGTCCGAGGAAGCCGACCAGCACGTTCGTCAACACCGTCAACCTGGGCACCAGGTTGAACTGCTGGAACACGATGCTGACACGCGACCGCAGACCTTTGGCGGCCGGCGTCACGCGGCCGTCCTGCTGCATCGTCGTCCCGAGGACACGGATCTCAGAACCTTGCTCGCCGGGTGCAGGGCGATCGGCGGGGATGAGGCCGGCAACGGTCCGGATGAGCGTGGACTTCCCCGAGCCCGAGGCTCCGATCAGCGCGACCATCTCGCCGCGCGCCACGGTGAGGGAAACGTCTCTGAGCACACGCTCGCCCTTGACGAACGACTTGGCGACACGGACGATCTCGATTGCTGGCGGATGCACGGCGCTTCCTTTCTCTGAGGCCGCCTTAGCACCCGTATGTGACAGGACTGCAAAACCGGCCGGCTGTCCAAGGCGCCGTCCGCAGACCGTGGAGGCAAGGATCATGACCGTCGCCGTCGGCCTCGGCCTCATGGAGTTCCCGTTCTCGTCCGCCGCCGCCTACTGGCGCTGGGTCGACCTGTGCGAGGCGGGCGGCGTCGACAGCTTCTGGCAGACCGACCGCGTCGTCTCGCGCGAGCCGATCCTCGAGTGCATGACGGCGATTGCCGCCGTGGCAGGTCGCACCAAGCGGCTGAAGTTCGGCATGAACGTCATCTCGCTGGCGCTCCGAGATCCGGTCCTCGTCGCCAAGCAGTGCGCAACCATCGACGTGCTCTCGGAGGGCCGCCTGCTGCCCGCGTTCGGCGTCGGCAGCCCCGCCGCACCCGAGTGGAAGGCGCTCGGCTACGACACCAAGGGACGCGGCTCCAAGACGGACGAGGGTCTCGAGGTGATCAGGCGGTTGTGGACCGAGGAAAGCGTCGACTTCGACGGCAAGCACTACAAGCTCAAAGGCGCCTCGATCACTCCCCGCCCCGTGCAGCCCGACATTCCGATGTGGATCGGGGGCAACTCGGACGCAGCAATCGAGCGCACCGCCCGCGTCGGCACGGGCTGGCAGGCCGGCCCCGAAACGCCCGAGCAGGCCGGTGTCGTGGTCAAGGCGATCAAGGAGGCCGCCGCGCGACACGGGCGCAAGATCGACGACGACCACTACGGCGCGGGCTTCCCCTTCTACTTCGGCCGCGAGGGCGATCCGGTTCTCGACCGCGCTCGCGAGTCCTACCAGAAGCGCACGAAGCGCGATCCGGCCGGCTATTTCGCCGTCGGTGAGGCGGAGGACATCGTGCAGCGTATCGGCGAGTATGTCGCGAACGGCGTCGAGAAGTTCGTGGTTCGCCCGGTCGGCCGCGGCGACGAGGAGATCATGCAGCAGACGCGCCTGCTGGTCGAGAAAGTGCTGCCAGAGGTAGCGCGCCGCTGGCCGAAGCCTTCCAGGGGCACCGCGGTCCCGGCAGCGTGACCCGGCCCGCATTGCCGCCGCTATGCGCGGCAGCAACGCGCGGGCGCGGGATCGCGTCGAGGCCTACTTGAGCCGGCGCTTGGCCTTCTCGAGGTCGGGCATGTTGCTCGACGAGGCTGCCAGGTAGGCGGATTTGGTCTTGGCGAGCGCAGCGGCGGCCTTCTCGTTGTCGAGGATCTTGGCCATCACCGCCTCGCGGGCGCGGTCGAAATACTCGCGGTTCTCTGCCACGAACTGCCGCGACGTCCTGAGCCCCGAAAGCCAGCCGTTGATCTCCGGGATGACATAGCGCGCCACCATGTCCCAGCTTCGGAAGGTGTTTTCCGGATTGGCCCAGTCGTGCACGAAGCCGACGATGGTGCCGAAGCCGCCCGAGACCTCGAGCACGCTCTTGATCTTGGCCACGAGATCGTCCGGCGTGCCGATGACCGCGGCCGAGCCCGGCTGGAACGCCGTCTTGTCCACCGCCTCGTTCGGGTCGGTGAAGGGCTTCAGGCCCGGCCGCTGCAGCGTGCCGACAATGTACTCGTTGTGATGCCGCATGAGGCCGTCGCGCGCCTGCTCGCGGGCCTTCTCCCGCGTCTCGGCGATGTGCCAGGAGAGCATGACGCGCCAGTTCGCCCGATCCACCGTCTGGCCATGCTTTGCCGCGGCGTCCTCGGCGAACTGCCACTGCTGCGGCAGCGCGTTGAGGCCTTCGACCGAGACCGAGCCCACGGAGATCACGCCAATTCCGTACTTGCCGGCGAGCGTGAAGCCCGACGGGCTGATCTGAGAGGCGACCGCGAACGGCATCTCGTCCTGAAGAGGCAGGAGCTGCAATTTGGCGTCGTTCAGGTTGAACCATTCGCCCTTGTAGGTAATGCGCTCGCCCTTGAAGAGCCGACGGATGATGCCAATCGCCTCGTCCTGGCGGTCGCGCAACAGCATCGGGTCGATGCCGAGCGTGTGTGCATCGGAGGCGAGCGCGCCCGGTCCCGAGCCGAAGATGGCGCGGCCGCCCGACTGCCAGTCGAGCTGCACCATGCGTTGCGCCACCATGAACGGGTTGTGGTAGGGCAGCGAGATGACGCCGGTGGCGAGCTTGATGCGCGACGTGCGCTCGGCGGCGGCCGCGAGGAACATCTCGGGGCTGGCGATCATCTCCCAGCCGGAGGAATGATGCTCGCCGCACCAGAACTCGTCGTAGCCGAGCTTGTCGAGGTGGCTGACGAGGTCGATGTCACGCCGGAGCTGCAGCATGGGATTCTCGCCGATCGGATGGTGAGGGGCGAGGAAGGCACCGAATTTGAGCCGCGGCATCGCGAAGCGCTCCTGAAGGATGCGGAATGGTCCTGCAGCGGAGGGTAGGCGGTGGCTTCGGCGAGGGCAAGCCAAGCATCGAAGGGCTGGACAGCCAAGCCATCAGCCAAGCCTTTCTGCCGGCGCGGGAGCACAACGGAGGTTGCCGGCCGTAGCCTAGGCCGGTTCGTCGGTCACGGCATTGCTGCTGACCGTGATGCGACCACTACGAGGCGGCGTGCGCGCGAGGTCCTCCCCGACAGGGAGACCGTTCTCCATGAGCCGAATGGCCCCTGCGTGCACACCGGAGATCAGGTTCTGCGCAATCAGAGCCGTGCCGGCCGCCGGATCGCGGGTCACCATGATGCCGACGCGAGCCTTGCGGATGACGTTGCCGGTCACGGCGACCTCGCGCATCCAGCGGCCCCACCCGACGACAATGCCGGCCGTCGGAGCACCCTCGATGGTGTTGCCGGTGACCGATGCGTCGGCCTCGACCGAAATGCCCTCGCCACGCTTGTCGACCGGCTCGTGCTCGCGGCGCCGCAGATTGCGGATCAGATTGCCCTGGACCACGGCAAGCCGCCCGCCCTCGTCGAAATTGGTGACGGAGATGCCGCTCGCTGCACCATCGACCAGGTTCTGCGCGATCAGCGCACCCTCGAACCCGAACTCGGCGTAGAGCGCGACCTCGCCCAGCCGCTCGCAGGAGTTGGCCACCATCTGCACGTTGGAGGCCGCGTTTGCACGGATGGCCGAATAGGCGCAGCCGGTGATGCGATTGCCCGTAACCAGCACGCCGGATGCCCGAAAGACGTTGATTCCGTTGCCGTTCTGGCCGGACCCACCGGCCCGTGCCGTGATCCGTTCGATGCGGTTGCCCGAGACGCGCGTGCCGTCCTCGCCGACCGTCGAGCGCCAGACCAGAATCCCGTTGCTCGCGCAATCGGAGATCCGGTTGCTTTCTATGGCCAGGCCGCCGGCATCGAGCGACAGGAGACCCGCCGCGCCGGCCTGCGTTATGGTGGCACCCGTGACCCTGCCGCTGCAGCGCCGTAGCACCAGTCCGTTCCCGGAACTCCGGGTGATCGTGACGTCGGCGATGGCGACGTCGCGCGAGGCCGTCATCTCGACCAGGCCGCCGTCGTCGCCCATGGACTGTGGGTCCCGGTCGCGATCGCCCTCCACAACGAGCCGCTCGAGCCGGACCCCGTGTGCCCCCTCGCCGAACATGAGCGGACCTGGCCCCGCTGAGATCAACACCGACCGCATACCACTCCCCGAGAGGATCGATCCCGGCCGGAGCTTGATGCCGCTGGCGCGGATCCGCCCCGGCGGCAGGATCAACGGCACGCCCCGGATCGCGGCCTCGTCGATGGCCTTCTGCAACGCGGCGGACTGGTCGGCGGCGGCATCGGGGATCAGGCCCGAGCCGTTGGGAGAGGCCGGGCCGGCTCTGGTCGTTCCGGCCTCTCGGGAGCCCCTTTGCGCAGCAGCGGCAGCCCCGGACAGCGCGGGCATGATGGCGGCTCCCGCCATGAACGTCGAGACGAGGGCGCGGCGATCGGGCAAGGGCCGGGGCATTGGGCGACATCCTCGACGGGGAGCTTCGACTGCTCCGCTGCAAACCTCCTCGAAGGCTTGCAAGGCTCGCGCCAGCAGCCCGCGAGCCAGCCACTCGCGCCGTGCCGGTCGGCCGGACGGTTGCGCAGTCGCAAGGTCGGTCCGCTCGGCACATGCACACTGCCGCTCGGGGCGCGCGTCCGTCGTGGGGCTGCCGCGCCCCGCGAGCAAACGAGCCCGAGCCGGGGGGAACTCCAGAGCGGCGCCCCGGATTTCGCTCGATACGACACGCCCTCAGGCCATTGACGGAGCCCGACCTATGAAAACGCCCCCATCCAACGCGGCCGCCAACGATGACCTCGCACCGGCGCTGACCATTCCGATCGACAAGGTCTGCTGGATCATCGTCAAGGCGCGCGAGTTCGACGTGAAAGAGGCCCCCACCCTACCAGACCCCGGTTCCAACGCTTCCGACGACAAGATGATCAACGTGCTCGAGGACCGACGCGACGATCCCGTGGAGCAGGAGCTGAGGTCATTCATCGGCTCGCTGTCGGACGACGAAAAGAGCGACCTCGTCGCCCTGGCCTGGCTCGGCCGTGACGACAACACGCTCGATGATTGGCCCGAGCTGCGCGCTGAGGCGGCGCGCGCCCAGGCGAACCACGCGGGTCACACCGCCGACTACCTCTTGGGCGAGCCGCTGGTCAGCGACTTCCTGGTGGAAGCCCTGTCGCTGATCGGCGAGTCGTGCGAGGGCTTCGACGCCAACGGACCGTGACCGTCAGGGCACGAAATCCGCCGCCGCGAGAAGCGTCGCTCGGCCAAGCAGCAGGATGGACATCTCGGCGGCGGCAGTGGCGTTCGTGTTCATCTCGATCAGCAGGTTCGAGCCGAAAACGGTCTGGCGGATCTCGCCCGCCGAGAACGAGGCGTTGGTGTCGAGCACGAATGCCTGATCGCCGCCGATCAGCTCGTTCGCGTCGATGGCGTTGAGCCAGATCCGGTCGCCGGCCGTGAAATCGACGATGCGGTCGCGCGCCGCCGACGAGGCGCCGGAGTCGGCCGTGCTCGTGTAGAGGAAGCGGTCGTTGCCGAGGCCACCGGTGAGCGTGTCGGAGCCGAGCCCACCCGTCAGGTTGTCGACGCCGAGTCCGCCGTCGAGACGGTTGGCGCCGTTGTTGCCGACGAGCACGTTGTCGAGCCCGTTGCCGGTGCCGTCGATGTTGGTGGCACCGAGCAGTAGCAGTTTTTCAACGTTGTCGCCGAGCGCGTAGGTGATCGTCGACTTGACCGTGTCGGTGCCGTTCCCCGCCACCTCGCCGACGACGTCGCCGACATTGTCGAGGATGTAGGTATCGTTGCCGCCATGGCCAAACAGGCGGTCGGCGCCAGCGCGTCCGTCGAGGACGTTGGCGCCGGCATTACCGATCAGCGTGTTTGCGAGCGCGTTGCCGGAGCCGTTGATGCTGCTGCCCCCGTCTAGAATGAGGCTCTCGACGTTGGCGAAGAGCGCCTTCGAGATGGTGGTGTGGACGCGATCGGTGCCTTGCCCGGCGGCCTCAACCACCAGATCGCCCGCCTGATCGATGTAGAACGTGTCGTGGCCGGTGCCCCCGTCCATGCGATCACCCCCGGCCCCGCCGACGAGCGTGTCGTTGCCGCCACCGCCCGCGAGACTGTCGGCGCCTGCGCCAGCCTGGACGAAGCTTGCCCCGGCATCCCCGCGGAAATCCAGGCGGTAGTTGGAGGGAGATCCGAAGCTGTTGGCCGCAAGCTCGAACTGCTCGAAGCCCGAGAACGTGGCATTGGCCAGCGCTCCGGCATTGTTGGCCGGGTTGGCGAGATCGAGCACGTTGACGAGGGCTTGTGCCTCGAAGACCAGCCGGTCCGTGCCGGCGCCTCCGGCGGCCGTGACGGGATCGCTCGTCGAGGCGACCTGGAGCACCAGTGTGTCATTGCCCCCGGCGAGATCGATTGCGAGCTTGCCCTGTCGGACCGAAAGGTAGTTGGCGGCCCCATCGCCGATGAACGTCAGGTCGCCGAACGCGCTGGCGAAGTCGTCCCCGACCACGAACCGCTCGAAACTCGTGAAGGTGCTGGCGCGGAACATGCCCGCGTTGTTCGCCTGATTGGCCAAATCGAGACGGTTGCCGTTCTCGAAGTCGTACTGGAAATAAAACGTATCGACGCCGGTCCCGCCATCGATCGTGGCGCCGGCCTGACCGGGGAAGAAGCCGGCGAAGGAGAAGAAGTTGACGATGTCGTCGCCACCGAGCGCATTGATGACGTCCGGCCCGTTCTCGCCGACCGCATTGCCGATGACGTTAGCCGCACTGCTCCCCGTGATGATGTCGCCTTCGGAAGTGCCGACCACGTTCTCGACGCTGACGAGGGACAGCGTGCCGCCGTAAGGATTCTGCCCCGTGCCCGCGGAGAGGTCGACGACGAGTTGTTGAACGATGGGCGTCAGCGAGCCGGACGATCCAATTTCCGGGTGGAAGTCCAGCGTGTCCGACCCCGCCCCGCCGTCGAATGCAAGATTTCCCGCCTTCCATTTCAGGACGACGTCGTCGCCTCCGCCTGCGGTGACTGTGTCGTTCCCCGCGCCGACCTCGATGTGCTCGCCAGCCTCCGACCCAGCAACGGCCGTGGCATCGTCGAGCAGCGCGACGAGCGCCTCGTATGTCGGGTTCACCCCGATCGGTAGAATGACAGTGTCGAGGAACTGCTGGTTCGTGACGCCCTGGATGCCAGAGAAGTCGGCGAGCACTCCGGTAAAATTCCCGGCATTGTCGAATGTCGCGATGCTGAATTCGAGCAAGGGATCCTGCGGCGCCGCCGCCACCTCCGTGCTCCCACCGGGCGTGCTGGGAGAGACGAGGGGAAAGGTCTGATGGTAGCTGCCGTCCTGAGCCGGGACGATGTTGTAGGGATTGCCGTTCAGGACGAGGCCTGTATCGCAGGGTATGTTCTGGTCATTGTAGTAGGTGACCGTTGTTACCAATGGAAGCCCGGCATGTGCATTGATGTTGCCCGTTGTAAGTTTTACGAGTCCTTCATCTGTTCTAGCCGCAAGAATGAGTTGCGCCTTGGTCGCGAACTTCTTGCAGGCGGCCAGGAGAAGCTGTTGGTTATTTGTCAACGGTGAAAGGGCGTATAAAACGCTCGACATAAGAATGACCCCAAAAGCTCTACGAAGGCACTGCAACCGTATCCCATTGGCAATACGTGTCAATCAGCCGCCGGGTCTTGATGGTTTTCAACCTGGCGGACGTCACTCGTCCTGCTGGCGGGGACCGGTCTCCTCAGGCTTGGGAGATCGCCTGTCCCGTGGCGTTGGCCAGCGCAGCGGTCACGGGCGGCTATGCTCGCTCCAATCGGTATGGCTCGGTTTAGGCTAGCCCTGTGGGGTCCCCGTCGGCCCTAATCCTTAAATCTGAGGGAATGGTGCCCAGGGGCGGATTTGAACCACCGACACTGCGATTTTCAGTCGCATGCTCTACCAACTGAGCTACCTGGGCGAAACGCATTCGCGACGCATTGCCGTCGCCGGAGCGCCGGACCTTATAGAAGTCGTGACAGCGGCTGTCCAGCGCCTTTGTGGGTGCCCCTTCCGACGACGATTGCAGCGCCTTGCGAGGCCCGGTGCTGTCCCATCCGGGCCTCCAGCAAGGCTGCCCGCGGCCTCGATGGCGCCAGCCGGAAGTCGGTCGGAAGCGCTCGATCCTACTGCACCGGGGAGCACTGCCAACTCGATCGTCACGCCGCCCCGCAATTATTTTCGTTACGAACCGTATTGATTTAAGCGGGCGGATGCGATATCCACTGGCCGTCGTTCAGATTCATCGCCGCCCGCGCGCGGCCCAACGTGCGAAGGAGCCAAACCATGATGGAGATTGTATACGGGCCGCTGATCCTCGCCTGCGCTGGCAAGAGCCTTGCCTTCGGCATACTGGTCGCGGCTGCGTTGCCACTCGTCGAGGCGGCGCTCTCTGCTCGGGCCGGCCAGCGTGGCCTCGTCCGGAGGCTCGGGCTCGGCCTTCTCAGTGGCGGGCTGTTCGGCCTCGCCCACCTCGCTCTCGTCTGCGCTGCCGACGGGTATCCGCCCCGCATCATCCAGTCGACAGCCCTCGCCATGGCGATCGTCGCTGCGGCAGGCCTGACGCTTCTCGTCGTCCGCCGGCCGGCAACCGCCGGGAATTGACCCTCGGGCCAGACCCGACACGGCGCGATCGCCCGTGATTTGCGCGCCGCGCGGCCCGTGCTACTAGCCAAGCCTGCAGCCATCGAACCAGCAGGCACGACTTTCCATGAAGGACATCATCGAGGAGCTCGAGCGGCGCCGCGAGGTTGCGCGTCTCGGCGGCGGCGAGGCGCGCATCGCAGCCCAGCACAAGCGCGGCAAGCTGACCGCCCGCGAGCGCATCGAGCTGTTGCTCGACGAGGGCTCCTTCGAGGAGTTCGACATGTACGTCGAGCACCGCTCGACCGACTTCGGCATGGAGAAGACCAAGATTCCGGGCGACGGCGTGGTCACCGGCTGGGGTACCATCAACGGCCGGGTCGTCTACCTCTTCGCCAAGGACTTCACGGTGTTCGGCGGCTCGCTCAGCGAGACGCACGCCCGCAAGATCATGAAGATCCAGGACATGGCGCTGACCAACCGCGCGCCGATCATCGGCCTCTTCGATGCGGGCGGCGCCCGCATCCAGGAGGGGGTCGCAGCGCTTGGCGGCTATGGCGAGGTCTTCCTGCGGAACGTGCTCGCGTCCGGTGTCATCCCTCAGATCTCGGTGATCATGGGGCCCTGCGCCGGCGGTGACGTCTACTCGCCCGCCATGACGGACTTCATCTTCATGGTGCGCGACACGAGCTACATGTTCGTCACGGGCCCGGACGTTGTGAAGACGGTCACAAACGAGACCGTCACCGCCGAGCAGCTCGGCGGCGCGTCGATCCACACGACGAAGTCCTCCATCGCCGACCGCGGCTACGACAACGACGTCGAGGCGCTCTTGCAGATGCGTCGGCTCATGGACTTCCTGCCCTCGAACAATACGGCGGGCGTGCCCGTGCTTCCGACGCGCGACCCGTTCGACCGGCCGGAGCCCTCGCTCGACACGCTGATCCCCGACAACCCGAACAAGCCCTACGACATCAAGGAGCTGATCCTCAAAGTCGTCGACGAGGCGGACTTCTTCGAAATCCAGGAGGCTTTCGCGAAGAACATCGTCGTCGGCTTCGCACGCATGGAGGGCCGCACGGTCGGCATCGTCGCCAACCAGCCCATGGTGCTGGCGGGGGTGCTCGACGCGGACGCCTCGCGCAAGGCCGCCCGCTTCGTGCGCTTCTGCGACTGCTTCGAGATCCCGATCATCACCTTCGTCGACGTGCCGGGCTTCCTGCCGGGAACGGCACAGGAGTACGGCGGCCTGATCAAGCACGGCGCCAAGCTTCTGTTCGCCTACTCCGAGGCGACCGTGCCGAAGATCACGCTGATCACGCGAAAGGCCTACGGCGGCGCCTACGACGTGATGAGCTCGAAGCATATCCGCGGCGATCTCAACTATGCGTGGCCGTCAGCCGAGATTGCGGTGATGGGTGCCAAGGGTGCGGCCGAGATCCTCTACCGCGCCGAGCTCGGCGATCCGGAGAAGATCAAGGCGCGCATCGACGAGTACCAGAAGCGCTTCGCCAATCCCTTCGTCGCCGCCGAGCGGGGCTATATCGACGAGGTGATCCTGCCGCGGAACACACGGCGCCGGATTTGCCGAGGGCTCAACATGCTGCGCAACAAGAAGGCGGATAACCCCTGGAAGAAGCACGATAATATTCCGCTGTAGAGGAGGCGGATCCTGGCGAGAAAGTAGAGGTCTCCTGACCGCTCCCGGCCTCGCGGCGCCGGGCGGGCTTGCAGAGCCTGCGACGACATATCAATTCGACGATTGGCCGACTTTGCCCAACCGGCTACCTGCGGATCGTTTGCCACAAACGCACCGCGCGGCACATGCACAGGAGCCGTCCGAATGAAATGCCTCCGCATCAACGACTACGACATGCCCTATATCGACATCGGCAAGGGCACGCCGCTGGTCGCGATCCACGGGTCACTCGGCGATTTCCGGTCGTGGTCGCCGGTGATGGGGCCGCTGTCGCAGCGCTTCCGTCTCATCGTGCCGAGCTTGCGGCACTTCTTTCCCGACAACTGGGACGGCAAGAGCGCTACATACACCATTGCCCAGCACGTGAGCGACGTGATCGCCTTCATCGAGGCACTCGGGCTCGGGCCGGTGCACCTGATGGGCCACTCCAGGGGCGGCCACATAGCCTTCCGGGTGGCGCAGCAGCGGCCGGATCTGATCCGGCGGCTGGTTCTTGCCGAGCCCGGCGGCGAGCTCGACGCGTCACTTCTGCCGGCAGGTGTGACGCCGACGGCCGAGCGCACCGAGAGCATCGTCGAGGCCGGCCGCATGATCTCAGCCGGCGACGTCGACGGCGGCCTCGAGCACTTCATCGACCGCATCTACGGCAAGGGCGCATGGGCCAAGCAACCCGCCGCCAGCAAGCAGCGCCGGCGCGACAACGCCTCGACCATCGTCGGCCAACTGCACGAGCAGCGCCAGGCTTTCACCCTGGCCGACGCCAAGTCCATCACGGTGCCGACCCTGCTCATCGGCGGCGAGCTGACCCCGGGCATGCTGCCGGTCGTGCTGCAAGCGCTGGCCGCCGCCATTCCCGGCGCGCGCAAGGCGATGATCCCGATGGCCGCGCACTCCATGTTCGAGCAGGCGCCGGTGCGTTTCTCGGAGCTGGTCGCCGGATTTCTCGGCCAATCACCATAGGCGGCCGGACGTCCCCCGGTGGCTCGATCCACCACCGCATCAGTCGATCGGCAAGCCTCTTGCATTAGCCTCGCCACGGCTTGCTCTGGAGAGTTGCAGATGCGTTCCACTTGGCTTGCGGCGTCCCTCATTCTGGCCAGTGTGCCCGAGGCGGCGGCTGTCGATTGCGCCAAATCCCCGACCTTCATGAAGAAGGTGCCGGGCGGTCTCGAGGTCGCCTACCATCCGGGCTGCGAGCCCCCGCCAGTGAAGGCTCAGGAGCCTGTAAGGCGATCGAGCCTCCGCAGCGGCCCCGGCTGCCTCGACTGCGACCGGTGGCAACAACAGATCAAGAAGCTGCAGTATGACTCCTACGTCCGCCGCTATGATTATGAAAGCAGCCAAGCCGCCCGCAGGGACGCCCGCCACCGCTGAGCACCAAGGCCAGGCGGTTTCGGGTCCGGTGCGATATCAGGTGCCGCCCAGCACGTGACTGGCGGCGAGAAGCGCCAGCGACGCCGCCGCCAGCCATAGAGCGAGCCGACCCGAGCGCGTGCGGCGCGCCTCCTCATCGGCGAGGCGCGCCACCGAGGCATCGTCCAGCCGAATTCCCGCGCGGGCCATCGTCGCGAGCGCGCCGAACATGCGCTCCGCATCCGCCAACAGCCCCGGCGCCTGCGCCAGCAGCTTGCCGACCTCACCCGCTCCTACCCGCGCATCTTTCAGCGCGCCCGCCGGCCCGAGGTTGGTCTCGATCCATTCGCGCGCGATCGGCTCCGCTGCCGTCCAGATGTCGAGCGACGGGTCGAGCCCGCGCGCCACGCCTTCGACCACCACCATCGTCTTCTGCAGATTGATCAGCTCTGGCCGGGTCTCCATGTCGAAGACCTCGGTGTAGGCGAACAGCTGGCCGAGCAGGTCGGCCATCGAGATCTCCTCGGCCGTGCGGCCGTGGATCGGCTCGCCGATAGCCCGTAGTGCCTGCGCGAAGACCTCGACCGGATGGTGCGGTGGAACATAGCCCGCCCAGAAGTGGACCTCGGCCGCGCGCCGGTAATCGCGCGTGATGAGCCCGTGCAGGATCTCGGCCAGGAAGCGCCGCTCCTTGGCGCCGAGCCGGCCCATAATGCCGAAGTCGACGGCGACTACGTTCCCCGCCGCGTCGACCAGGAGGTTTCCCTGGTGCATGTCGGCGTGGAAGAAGCCGTCGCGCATCGCGTGGCGGAGAAACGAGCGCAGCACCGTCTGGCCGAGTGCTTTCGGATCGTGGCCCGCCGCAACCAGCCGCTCGCGGTCTGCGATCGGGGTGCCGTCGATCCACTCGACCGTGAGGACCCGGCGTGCCGTACGCCGCCAATCGACGGCCGGCACGCGGAAATTGCCGCTCTCGAGGCTGGTGTCGGCACGGATGTTCTCAGCCAGCTCCGACATGGCCGCCGCCTCGAGGCGCAGGTCCATCTCGAGCTCGGTCGTGGCCTTAAGCGTATCGACCACAGCCATCGGCTTCAGTCGGCGGGAGGGTGCGTGCACACGCTCGATGACGCGGGCGGCAAGATAGTAGCTGTCGAGATCCTGGCGGAACCGACGCTCGACACCGGGCCGCAGGATCTTCACCGCCACCCAGCGCTCGGTGCCGTCCGCGTCACGCACCCTAGCCTTGTGCACCTGTGCTATCGAGGCCGCCGCGACCGGCGGCCCGACCTCCAGGAAATGATCCTCGAGCCGGCCCCCCAATGCCTCCTCGATGGCGCGCCGTGCCTGCGCCATCGGGAACGGAGCCAGCCGGTCCTGGAGGTGGCGGAGATCCGCAGCGAGCTCCGGCCCGATCAGATCGGCGCGCGTCGCCAGAAACTGGCCGAGCTTGATGTAGGAGGGACCGAGACTGGCCAGCGCCGTGGCAGTCCGCCGCTCCTTGGGCACCCGCGCACGGAGCGGCCACGTCAGCAGGCGCACCGGCAAGACGAGGAGGCGCGCGACATGCAGTGCCAGCGGCGCCTTCATGCCTTTCGGGACGAAGCTCACACCGTACTGGGCCAGCGTCAGTCCGGCGCGCGCAAGGCGGAACAGGTTGGCGATGGCGCTGGCCAATGTCGGGAGCTTCCAGTGGAGCTGGCTCGGCGGGCGGGGTGGTGCACGGCCTGGTTGATTGTATTGGAGCACGGAGGTGGCCCTCCGACGCTCGCCGCTACGCCTCGCACAGCAAGAGGCGGCGGACAAGTGATCGCCATCCTCCGTGCTTGCCGGCTCACGCTTGGACCGGCGCTCCGCCACGACCGCCGAGTCCGCCGGGATGGAGCGGACTCAGCGGCGCGCGGCCTGGGATCCGCGGCCGGCTGCATCGCGGCTGGACTTCGCCATCAATGCTGGCAGAGTTGGGCCGATCCTTCGGCCGGGGCTCGGCCGACGACCCGCAACGTAGTGCACTCTGGACCTCCCCCTCGATGCATCCAGCCTATTCCGTGATCCTCTTCACCACCGCCGCTGGCGCCGGCTACGGCCTACTCGTCTGGCTGGCCGTCGCGGTGCTTCTCGGTGCAGTCCTGCCGTTCGGAGCCACCGCCGCAGCCGGCCTCGTCCTCGCCCTGGGTCTGGTGACGCTGGGCCTGCTGTCGTCGACGCTTCATCTCGGTCGCCCGGAGCGGGCGTGGCGAGCGCTGTCGCAATGGTCGACGTCGTGGCTGTCACGCGAAGGCGTTCTGGCGCTCGCCACCTATGTTCCAAGCGGATTATGGCTGCTCATCGCGCTCGCTGCACCCAGCGGCGGCTGGTGGTTTGCGGGTGCCCTGCTGGGCCTGGCGAGCGCGGTCGGCGCCCTGGCAACCGTCGCGGCGACCGGCATGATCTACCAGTCGCTACCCACCATCCGGGCCTGGTCGGACCCACTGGTGACGCCAGTCTACATCCTGCTGTCCCTGGCGACCGGCGCAGCCCTGATGGCGTTGCTGGTGGTGATGGCCGCTGCGGGCGCGGCCTGGATCATGCAGCTCGGCTCAGCGCTTCTCGTCCTCAGCGCCGTGGTGAAATGGACCTATTGGCGCCGCATCGACACGGCACCGCGCACCTGGACGGCCGAGGCGGCGACCGGGCTCGGCTCGATCGGCAGGGTGCGGCCGCTCGATCCGCCCCATACCCAGCCGAACTTCGTCATGCGCGAGATGGGCTATCGCGTTGCACGCAAACACGCCCAGAAGCTGCGCCTGACCGCCCTGCTGGCCGGATTTCTGGCGCCAGCGGTGCTGCTGTTGCTGGCTGGCGCCACGACCGGCGTCCTGGCCACCCTAGCTGCTGCAGTCGCCGTCGTCTGCGTGGGCATCGGCGCAATGGTCGAGCGCTGGCTGTTCTTCGCGGAGGCCGAGCATGTCGTCATGCTCTACTACGGGGCAGAGCGCGTCTAACACCCCGCCACATGCGGGCGCCGAGACGGCGAGAATGGCGCGAAGGGTGCCACGCAACCCCGCTTGCGCACCACGGAGCCGAAGCTGCCGCGGCAGCACCCTTCGCACCGCGCTGAGGTAGGGCGGCAGCAGGGGATGCACAACAGTTGATCGACATTCAGCTGACGATCATTGTCCTTTGTTGCAGAGCTGTGACGCATCCTGAGCCGAACAGGTCGTGCATTACCGCAACTGCGGTTGCAGGGCGCATTCCATCATGTCACCGGTTGAGGACTACCAGATCCTCGATGCGGTCATTGTGACGTGCCGGTGTCCGGATCCGGGCGTCCAAGGGTGGCTCGGACACTGACCAGCCGCACTCGTGCCAAGCTCGATCGGTAAGTGATCTCGGGCGACGGGGGGCTCGAGCTCATCCCCGTCGTTTCGAGGCCGGGCGGGTATCGGGCGATCCGGACCCGATCGGGGCCGGAGCCTCGGGGCCCGCCATCCGGTAGCCTCGAGCACAGGGACGGACAACGATGGCGGACGGCTTCCCCAGTACCGGCGGCAGCAAACTCGGCCCCCAGGCGAACGATAGCTGGCACGATGCCAGCGCCTCCGATCAGCACAAGCCGCGCGACTGGAAAAGGCTCGTGCTCGTCACCGGGCTCGGCATCCTGTCCTGGGTCGCGACGTATGTCGGCCTCCTCGAGCTGATCGAAGCCAACATGGGCGACCTGCCGCTGGTCCACAAAATCATCATCGGCTTCTCGGTGGCGATGCTGATGGTGATGGTGGTTTGGCTGCTCGACCAGATTTTCTCGGATATCGGCTGGACGACACGGCTGATCTACGTCGGTGGCTACGTCTTTCTGACGCTGATCTCGGTCGGGTTCGGCTTCGGCTTCTACTGGAAGGTCCTCGAGAGCAGAGGCGAATCCTCGCGCTCTGCCGAAGCCGCTGTCGGCCAGGTCCAGACCTCCCTGTTCGCCGCTGTCACGCGCCTCGAGCAGTTGCAGTCGACCCTCGACCAGCTGACGGCGCTGTCGGCGGAGAAGGCATCGCTCGAGCGTGCCAATGGAACCTCGTGCCCGAACTCGCGCCCCGGCGATGGACCGCGTCGGCAGATGCGCGACGACGATGCCGGCCGCTTCAAGTTCGCGGGCGAGTTCGTGAAGGGGCGTGTGGCCACCATCAAGGGTGAGCTCGGCGGCCTCAATGACGATCTCGCCAAGGTGGTCAGCGCCGACAAGGCGACCTTCGATGCCGCCACCGGCACACGCAACGAGTTCCTGCGCGGACTGAGCCGCCGCCTCGACATGACGGTCACGGGCTTCAACGCCTTTCGCTCCGATCCTCAGCTGAGGCAGATCCGCGCCGACCTCGGCGAGCGGGCAGACCGCACGACATTCGCCGACACCAAGGGGGGCACATTCGCGTGCCCGGACGCCCAGCTCACCACCGCGCTGCGCGGCGTCGTCCGTGCCATCGACGAGCTGCCGCTGATCGAGAAGCCGAGGATTGCCGCCGTCGAAGGGTCGGAGGCCGTCGTCGAGGCGTTCCGGCGGCTGGCGACGACATTCTACGGAGCCCTCGCCTTCAAGCTGCCGCCGAGCCCGGAGGAACTGCGCGATCTCCAGAAGCGGGCCGTGCAATCGGTCGACGGCGCCATCGCCAGCGCCGCGAGGCTGTCCGCATCGGAGGCGGCCGGCCTCTCGAAGCGCGACTACATCCCTCTGGCCATTGCCGTCTTCGTAGACCTCTGCCTGCTGCTGGTCGCCATCAGGAGGCCGGGCAGCGCCCTCGATCGGCTGGTGCCGCGCATGCGCGATGCCGAGCAGGGGCCGGTGATCCAGATCCTCTCGCGCTTCAACGAGATCCACCGCGACCGCGAGATCCGCGAGAGCTTCGAGGTGTTCCGCCACGTCGTCTTCGACTTCCACGGCGACTACTACGCTGCCATCCCGCTGAACACGCCCTACCGCCCCAATCCGGCGAACGGCGCACAGCGCCAGCGCTATGGCGTCTCGGATGCCGAGGAGCTGATGCAGGAGGCGCACCTGTTGTCGAATCTCTTCGCGAGCTTCGAGAAGGAGCGCATCTTCACGAGGGTGATGAGCCCCTTTCTCTCGACCGGAACCGTGCAGCGGCGTCTGCGCCGACAGGGCAGCAAGTTTGCGGCCGCCGAGGCGTTCCGCGTGTATCGCTTCCGCGACGGCGCCTGGTCGGAGTTCATACTCGGCGCGGTTATGGGCGCTGCGCGCCGTGTCGAGGGCGAGAAGCGCCGACGCGCCGAGAGGGACAAGGAGGCGGCGCGCTTTGGGCGGCAGACCCTCCAGGATCCTTCACGGGACGGTCCCGCTTCTGGTGGCGCGGCAGCCACGGCGCGTCGCGCTCAGGCGAATGAGGCTGGCAGGCGCCCTCGCTCGGACACGGCGGACGGCGCAGACCCTTCCGGGACAGGCTGGCGCACGCAGCCCGGTTGGAGCCAGACGGCCCGAACACCCTTCATGCCGCAGGTCGTGCAAGGGGGTGCCTCGTCCGACGGTCCCACCGGGCACCCGCCAGCCAATGCCGATGTGGCCTGCACCGGCTTCGCGCCCGAGGCGCGGCACGGCGGTGGACCGCCCGCCGTCTCCCGAGCCGAGAACGTCGTCCTGCACCCGGCGGCGGCACGCCCGATGCCAGCCGGCATGGCCGACGAGACCGCGGTGGCCGGACCCGCTCCTGTCGCCTCCGCAGCAACGACCGGCGCCGCAGCGCCTCACTATGAGCAGGCTCTGGCGATGGGACGCAACCTGTCCACCGGCCCAGACGCGACGCCTGCCCCGGAGCTCCAGATCGGGCGCCTCGCCGAGCCTACCGTGACCGTCGCTGCGACACGTGAGACCGTCACCTACACGATGCCAGCGAGCGAGGCGCGCCTGCCCCCGTCGCTCACGAGCCGAGATCCCTCTCAGAGCCCCCTCGATGCCCGCCCCGCGAGCGGGCAAGGTGGCCTCCAGCCGGGCCCCGTCGGCTGGCTGCCACCGCCTTTGAAGCCGAGCCTCGCGGGGAGCGCGGAAAACATGTCGCCGTCCGCGGTCGCTGCAATCCCCGATGCTTCCTTCCAACCGGGGTCCGCACCGAATTCTTCAGGTTCTTCGGTACGTTAAGAGATCTTCATCGCACCGCGCCGACAACGTCGAGCACCCTCGTCCCGCCCTTTCCCCCGTCCCCGCCACGATCATGCCCCGGCCCCGTCTCAGAACGGCCCGGGGCATCATCTTTTATTAACTCGTCTCGCAGCTAATACGGTCAGTAACGAAGAGAGTGCAGGCACGGACTGCACCACGAGGGAAACCCACATGCGCCCCAAGACCCCTCACCTCAAAGCCATCGACACCAGAGAGGAACGCGAGAGCAAGCTCAAAACCTTCATTCTGGCGGGCATCGAGGGCGGCGCTGCCGCGGGCGCCGACACCATCGCGCTCCTGGCCCGCTCCCCAGACAGCCCCGCATCCCGCGCCGTCCTCGCCATGTCGGGCGAGCTCGCGGGCCGTGGCCTGGGCGCCATCATCGTTTTCGCGGGTGCGCCGACGGCGCTTGCCGACGACACCTGGAGCCTCGTCTTCAGCGCAGGCTTCATTCACGAGATCCGGCTGACTACCAACCCGCGCATTCTCGACGGGCACGAGCAACTGATCATCGGAAACCGGTCGGTCTGGTACGGCGACAGCATGCGTCGCGATCCCTTGAAGCGCGATGCCTTCGAGCATGCCCTCGTCGGGGAAGCCGGCGCGGCCCGGGCGGCCCGCTTCGCCTTCGGCCAGCTCTGGCGCAGCGCCCAGGCAATCTCCTCGTGTGATGCCCTGGCCTCTGTCACCATCTCCAAGACCACGGCCGCACCCGAGCTGGCACGCCACCCCGACCTTCCCTTGCCACAGGATCTGCTGCCTGCGAGCCCGCTCCGTCTCGGCGCTGCCGACGAGCCCACTGCCATCACCGAGACGCTCGAAGCCTGGCAGCCTGCAACCCGGCACTGACAAAGCGCGCGTCTCCGCGGGCACGCCACCCCATAAGGTGGCGTGCCCGTTTGCCTCTCAGGCCGTGAACGCGGCAACCACCTCGGCGATGGCCTGCATCTGGTTCCCGGCCGCCGACGACGGAACGACGATCGGTGTGCGCACGCCTGCAGCCCGCCACGCCTCGACCCCCTCGATCACCTTCGAGCGCGGGCCGAACAGCGTCGTGTCGGCGAGCCACTTGTCCGAGAAGCACTTGGGCACATCCTCCTTGCGGCCCTCGGCGATGGCATTCTCGATGGCCTCCATCTCCTCGACGTAGCCCGCCTCCTTCCAGTAGTTTCGGTAGTTGGGCAGCATGCCGTAGGACGTCAGCGTCCGCCGATTGACCGCCTTCGCCGCCTCGATGTCGTCCGAGATGCACGTCGGGATCATGTTGGCGATCGAGAACGCCGTGTCCTTGCGCTTGGCCTCGGAGAGGGCCGACAAGCTGGCCCCCATGTGCGAGCGCGCCGCGTTGGCGAACACGACACCGTCGCCGATCTCGCCGGCAAGCCGCACCATCTGGGTTCTGAGCGCCGCAAGCACCACCGGCGGCAACGTGCCGAGCCCTTCGCTGGTGCGATATCTTTCGACGAACGAGCGCATGTCGGCGAGCGGCTTGCCCGGCGTTACGCCCATACGCACATGGGCCGGTGCGTGGCTCACGCCGACGCCGAGCCGGAAGCGGCCCGCCGAGACCTCATGGATGAAGGCCGCGCTCTGCGCAAAATCGCCGACGGTGCGCATGTAGATCGGCGCGATCGAGGTGGCGAAAGGAATGCTTTTCGTCTCGAGCGCCAGCGCCTCGCACAACGCCATGTTCGAGAAGATCGAGGGCGACCAGATGCCGGCAAAGCCGCGCTGGTCGATCTCCTTCGCTGCCTCGATCGTGGCGCGCCGCCGTCCTGGCACGGCGACGAGGCTGATGGCTGGCATTTCCCTGGGCATTTCGTGATCCTCCTGGCCCGTGCCGCTCGGGTGGGCACTGTCCTCGTGCTGCTCAACGCGTTTCTCGCGCGCTTACTCGCGCTTGCGGTCTCTATGCCCGCGCCGCTGCCGGCATCCTTTCGGCCAGGCGGAATGCTTCGGCGAGCATGCTCTCGATCAGCTCCGCCACGGTCGGCACGTCGCGGATCATGCCGGCGACCTGACCGGCTGCCGATTGACGGCGGTGACTTTTCTCCTCGTTGCGCGAGGCGCGGACGGCGCGCATCAGCTCGACGGTCTCCGCCTCCGGCGCATTTCGCGAAAGCGCCTCCTCGTAAGCCCTGATCTCGGGCGTCGCAATGCAGCGCACGGTGGCGCCCGTCATGGCACGCGTCACGATGGTGTCAGTCTCGCGCATCCCGAGCAGTTGGCCACGGCCCCAGTCGTTGAGATCGGACTCCGCCGTCGCCATGAAGCGCGTGCCCATCTGGATGCCCTGGGCCCCCAGGGCGAAGGCGGCGAGGAAGCCCCGGGCGTCGCCGATGCCGCCCGCCGCCAGCACCGGAATCCTGACGGCGTCGACCACCATCGGCACCAGCGGCAGCGTGGCGATCGTGCCGACGTGGCCGCCCGCCTCCGTTCCCGACGCCACCACCGCGTCAACCCCCTCGGCCTCCATGCGCCGTGCATGCTCGACGGTCGGGATCACCGAGACGACCTTGATGCCGGTTTTCTTCAGCTTGGCCACGGCCTCCTCGCCCGGATCGGCGCGGCCGGTGGTGACCACCGGCACGCCGAGCTCGATGCACGTGGCGACGCACCGCTCTGTGATGCCGCGGCCCATCGGCATGATGTTCACGCCGAAGGGTTTGGCCGTGCGCTCCCTGACGGCGGCAATATCGAGACGGAGCTTCTTGTCGGTGCCGCCGAACGTCGGCAGGACGCCGAGCCCGCCCGCCTCGGACACGGCGGCAACCAGCTCGACGCCGCCGCCGCCCTGCATGGCGCCTTGCAGGATCGGATAGCGGATCGCGAGCAGGTCGCAGACGACGGTGTGGAACATGGATCGCTCCGCTCAGGCTTTGGTCCCGACCACCCGGCTCAGCGAGCCGGGAATGAATTCCTCGACCCTCACGTCCTCGAAGCCGGCCGCCGTGAAGTAGCCGATCACGTCGCTCTCGGAGTGGGCAATGCCTTCCGACTCCGAGATGGCCTGGCCGAGCCCCCAGTAGGCCGGTCCCCAGGGGCCGGTGCGCTCGTCGTTGGTGGTCTCGCCGATGAGGTGCATCTGGCCACCCGGCAGCAGCGCGTCGTGCGCCTTCCGGATCACCGACGCGATCACGGGGCGCGAGTACATCGGCAGGTTCGAGGCCATGATGGCGACGTCGCAGTCGGTCGGGAATGGATCGGTCACGAAGTTGCAGGGCTCGGCCGTCACGCGGTCGGCGACGCCGTTCTCAGCGAGGAACTCGCGCGTGACGACACACACGGGCTGCAGGTCGAGCACGACGCCGCGGATGTGCGGATGCTGCTTGGCCGCCTGGATGCAATAGGCCCCGGAGCCGCCACCGATGTCCATGATCCGCTTGCGCTTCGCGAGGTCCACCTGGCGCACGAAGCGGCGGCCGGCGCCCATTCCGATCGAGTAGGTCGCCTTGTGGTAGCGGCGCGCGTCCTCGACGGTGAAATCGCCGATCGAGCCCATCGTCTTGAGCTTCGGCGCGCGAAGATGCTCGGCAAGCCGTCCCCACTCGTTCCACTGCGGCTTGGTGAAGGTGATCCAAGGCCCCATGTAGCCGGGCTCGCCTTCGACGAGGAAGCGCTGAACGTCGTCGGCATTGCGCAGCCGCGACCCGTCCTTGACGACGAGGCCGGCCGCACACAGGAGCACCACCAGACGCTCGGCATTGGTCGGCAGGATGCCGGTCGCGGCGGCGATCTCGTCGAACGTGCCGGCGCCTTTCGCGATCGCCGTGAAGACGCCGATCTCGACCGCCGCCATCAGCGCGGCAGACTGGCCGTAGGACTGGGCGATATTCTGGAGGCGAACTGTGGTCACGCTGGTGCGCTCGGGGGCGGTCGTCATGTCGTTCTCCTGGCGGCTCGCCGAAGTGTTCCCCAGGCCGGCGGACGGCGCAATGGGAATGGCGGGGCGGAATGGCGGCCAGGGCCCCGGGGCCAACCGTCCGCAACGGCCGGTCAACCGGAAGGCACCTTCGGTGTCGCCAGCACACGATATGTCCGGTTCCAGTAGCACACGAGTTGTCCGGTCATCCGTGATCGAACCGATGCGGGAAGCATCGGGGGGACGGGATGAGCCGGGCCAAGTGTGACGAGGACCGGAGGATGGAGAAGTTCGA
>JANRJI010000132.1:0-11453 GCA_033764055.1 Hyphomicrobiaceae bacterium | reverse complement strand
GTCGCGGGTGCAGGCCCTCGAGATACGAGTCGGCTGCGGGCGCGCTGGCGATGGCGGCCAGCACCGAAGCCGGCTCGTAAAGTCGCGGGCGCATGTCAATCATCGCGCTCAACGCCGGCGGGTCGATGCGACCGCCGCGGGCGTGCCTTGCGTAGGCGAGCACAGCGAGGCCCATGCGGATCTCGGCATCGGCGAGCGCCGCCGGCGCAGCGCTCGAAGCAGGAGCAGCGGGGACGTTGTAGGCGGTCGCTTCCAGGCCCCAATCGTCTGCCCGCTGCAGCGCGCCCGCAACCGCGATCGCCCGGTCCGTCGCGCCTTTCGACGAGGTCCAGACGGGGGTAGCATCAGCCGCGCTGTAATGGGTGCGGAGGGCTTCGACGTGCGCACGCTCCACCTGATCGCGCGCCTGCGGCCACGCAGCCAGGGCGGTGCGCACGGCGGCTATGATGGGATCGGGCTGCGCCGTGGGATCGGCGGCCGGCGGTGCCTTGGCGGGGGCTCCTGGCGCTGCGACTGGAGCACTGCCGGCTGGGGGCGGCGTCAACGGATCGGGCTCGACGCTGGCCGGCACCGTCTCGTCCCGGCCTTTCGGCGCTGCGGCAGCGGCGGCATCCTCTGCGGCTTCAGGCACGGCGGCCTGCCGGTCCTGGGCTATCGCAGGCACGGCGCATGCCGTCGCCACCAGGAGAGCAACGAAAAGTCGTGTGTTCATTGCTGACGTCTCGTCCGTTCGACCCGACCGCGGGTGGCTGACATGCCTCCCGAGGTCCGGATCAATCCCACCGGGTTGCACTTTAGCAGAGACACGGCATCCGATGCTCATGCTGTATTTTGCATTTCCCGGACGGACTGACGCAGATGTGTCTCGGACTGACCGGGGCCCAGGAGACGAGTTTATGGCTGAGGGGACAAGGCTATGCCCTCAGAGGGGAGCGGGCCGGCCGAAACAGCGGCCCTGACGCACGAGGGAGGACGCGCGTCAGAGCCGCGTTCACTCGACCACCGGGCTGGATGGGGGAGGATCCCGGTAGCGAGTTTTCCTCGGTCGTCTGCACGGGATCGGTCCAGCGCGCTGACTGATTCGACACGACAATCGCGGGTTCCGCCCTCGAGAGCGTCCACAACCAGTCGCCTCGCACCGTCATCGCTTGACGCGTCGCCTTCCAATCCGCGCAGAAGCGCCGTGGCGTTGCCAATCTCAATCTCTCGCCGCTTTCGAGCGGACCACGACGCCCGCAAGTGGCGCCTCGTTCTTACTGCCGTAACGAGGAAAGACTTTCTCTGGATTGAGATACGGTGCGCGAGCCGTGACCTGATGTCAATTGACAATCTATTTCTGAGTGCAACAGCCCGTGAGGCGACGGCGGGCCAAGAGCATGCCGGCCGTCGCTTCGTCTCGGGCCGCCTAGACCCCGCCCGTCTCGATCGGCAGGTCCTGGCGAGCTCCCCACTCGCTCCAGGAGCCATCGTAGACGGCGGTGTCGGATCGCCCGAGCTGGGCCAGGGCGAATGCGATGACGCCCGCCGTGACGCCGGAACCGCAGCTCGCGACAACGGGCCGGTCGGTATCGACGCCAGCGGCCGCGAACACCTTCCTGAGCTCGGCCGGTGCCTTGAGCGTGCCGTCCGCATTGAGCAGCGTCGTGAAGGGAACGTTGCGGGAGGTGGGGATGCGGCCGGAGCGCAGACCCGCACGGGGCTCGGGCGCGGTGCCGGTGAACCGGCCCGCGGCCCGGGCGTCGACGATCTGCACGGACTTGTGCCCGATGAGCGCCTTCACGTCGTCGGCGTCGCGGACGAGGGCCGCATTCGCCCGCGGCGTGAAGTGGCGCGGCTGGCGCTTCGGCGTCGGCTCGTCGGTGACGGGGCGCCCCTCGGCCTTCCACTTCTTGAGGCCGCCGTTGAGCACGGCGACGTCGTCGTGTCCCATCGCGCGGAACATCCACCAGACGCGGGCCGCGGAGTAGAGACCTTCCGTGTCGTAGACGATGATGCGGGTGCCGTCGCCGATGCCCATCGCCTTCACCTGCGAGGCGAACTGCACCGAGGACGGGAGCATGTGGGGCAGCGGGCTCTTCTTGTCCGCCACCTCGTCGATGTCGAAGTAGAGAGCGCCCGGAATGTGGGCCGCCGCATACTCGGCGCGCGCGTTCCGGCCCGAGGTCGGCAGATGCATCGACCCGTCGAGCACGACGATGTCGGGGCTGTCGAGATGCTCGGCAAGCCAGCTCGTCTCGACGATCCACTTGGCCGGATCGGGCATTCAGTCCTCCCGCTTGCAGGCTGTTCGTTCTCTTCAGGCGAAGACGACGCGGATGCGCCGGTTGATCTTGCCCTTCTTCTCGATTTTCGAGACGGCGACCTTGCCGATCTCGCCGGTCGAGCGCACGTGCGTGCCGCCGCACGGCTGCAGGTCTACCGAGCCGCCTTCTCCGATCACGACGAGGCGCACCTTGCCGCTGCCCATCGGCGGCTTCACGGCCATGGTGCGAACGAGACCCGGATTGGCCTCCAGCTCGGCGTCCGTGATCCAGCGCTCGGTCACGGGGTGATTGGCGGCGACCAGCGCATTGAGGTCGGCGGTGAGCTTGTCCTTGTCGACGGCCGAGGCGTCCTCGATGTCGAAGTCGAGGCGGCCCTCGTCGGCGCCGATCTGACCGCCTGTCACCGGAAACTTGACGAGGCTGCAGAGGAGGTGGAGCGCCGTGTGCATCCGCATGTGCCGGTGGCGGACCGCCCAGTCGAGCACGGCCGTCACCGTGTCACCCTCGGCTGGTCGTGGGGCGCCTTCGGCTGCGACATGCACGATGACTGCTTTGTCGGTGTTATCGTACACGGTCGTCGCGATCGGACACTCGCCGCCCGGAAACCGGATCACGCCCCGGTCGCCGGGCTGGCCGCCGCCGGCCGCATAGAACGGGGTGCGGTCGAGCACGATGCCACCACGCTCGTTGACGGCGATCACCTTGGCCTCGGCGTCGCGTGCGTAGGCGTCAGAGCGGAAGAGCTGATCGGTCATGTGGGCTTGCCCTGATTGCGCGATCCATTGCCGGCCTCCGGACGGAAACTTGGCGGGGCAACCCCCGCAAGCTCTCCGTTACGCCGATCCGGGATCGACGAATACTGAGGGAGGCGCGGCGCGTCTCGATGCCAGCCATGCCGGTACAGGCAGGCCCTTCTCGCGGAGAAAGTCCGGGTTGAACAACTTCGACTGATAGCGCGTGCCGTAGTCGCAGAGGATGGTCACGATGGTGTGGCCTGGCCCCAGATCCTTCGCCAGCCGGATGGCCCCGGCCACGTTGACGCCCGACGACGAGCCGAGACAGAGGCCTTCCTCCTCCAGGAGCTGAAACACGATCGTGACGGCCTCGGCGTCAGGGATGAGGTAGGCCTTGTCGACCTTCAGCCCCTCGAGGTTGGCCGTTATGCGGCCCTGACCGATGCCCTCGGTGATCGACGAGCCCTCGGATTTCAGCTCGCCCTTCGTGTAGTACGAATAGAGCGCCGCGCCCGGAGGATCGGCGAGCGCGATCTTCACGTCGGCGCGCTTGGCGCGAAGCCCCATGGCGACGCCTGCGAGCGTGCCGCCCGAGCCCACTGCCGAGACGAAGCCGTCGACCTTGCCGCCGGTCTCCTCCCAGATCTCGGGTGCGGTGGTGGCAATGTGCGCCTCGCGGTTGGCGACGTTGTCGAACTGGTTGGCCCAGATGGCGCCATTGGGCTCCGTCCTGGCCAGCGCCTCGGCGAGGCGGGCGGAGTACTTCACGTAGTTGTTCGGGTTCCGATAGGGGACGGCAGGCACCTCCACCAGCTCGGCGCCGAGGAGGCGCAGCGTGTCCTTCTTCTCCTGGCTTTGCGTCTCGGGGATCACGATCACCGTCTTGAAGCCGAGCGCGTTGCCGACCACGGCGAGCCCGATGCCCGTGTTGCCGGCCGTGCCCTCCACGATGGTTCCGCCCGGCTTGAGCTGTCCCCGCTTGACAGCGTCATTGATGATGTAGAGCGCGGCGCGATCCTTGACCGAGCCGCCCGGGTTCATGAACTCGGCCTTGCCGAGAATGGTGCAGCCAGTCTCCTCGGACGCGCGGCGCAGCTTGATGAGCGGGGTTCGGCCGACGGCGTCGGCGACGCCATTGCGGATGGTCACGGGCAGTGTCCTCGCGTCGGTGCATCGTGGTTGACGCCAACCTAGAGGCAGAGGGCCGGGAAGGGAAGGCGCCCTTGCGACGGCGGACTTGCGCTTTGCCTAGGGCGATCGTGTTCCTGTACCATAGCGGCACCTTGTCCACGCGAAGCCCGGAGTTCGCCCAGTGTTCTACGACACCCTCGAGAACAAGCACGGCCTAAAGCACGACCCGTTCAAGGCGTTGATGGTGCCGCGGCCGATTGGCTGGATCTCCTCGGTCAGCGCCTCGGGCGTGGCCAATATCGCGCCCTACAGCTTCTTCAACGCCTTTGGCGAGCGGCCGACCTACGTCGGATTCGGCTCGGCCGGCCTGAAGGACAGCCTCAAGAACATTCTCGAGACGCGCGAGTTCACCTGCTCGCTCGCCACCTGGGATCTGCGCTACGAGATGAACGCCACCTCGGCGTCCGTGCCCTACGGCGTCGACGAGTACCCCATCGCCGGGCTGACGGCCGTCGCGGGCACCATGGTCAAGGCGCCGCGCGTCAAGGAAAGTCCGGCCGCCTTCGAGTGCCGCCTTTGGCAGACCATCGAGCTGCCCGGCCGACCCGGCAAGCCGTCGAGCCATACGCTGGTCATCGGCGAGGTGATCGGCGTCCACATCGACGACCGCTTCGTCAAGGATGGCATCGTCGACACCGGCGCCATGCGGCCGATCGCACGGCTCGGCTACATGGAGTACGGCGTTCTGAACCCCGAGAACGTGTTCACGATCAACCGGCCTGAGGTCGATGCCGACGGCAAGGTCGTCAACCTCAATCCCGACAAGCCGTTCGACGGGCAGTATCGATGAACGGACGCCCCGGCTGCCCGGGGGTCCGCCTGTCACGCGGGGTCCGATGGACGAGCGCGGCGACGTGGTGATCGTTCCGGCGACGACGGACGAGGACGTGGCCTCGGTGGCGCGCCTGCTCCGAGCCTATGCGGCCTCCCTCGACGTCGATCTCGCCTATCAGAGCTTCGAGGACGAGCTGGAGACGCTTCCCGGTCAGTATGCACCGCCGGCCGGGGTCATTCTGCTGGCGCGGTCCGGCGACGGCACGCCGGTCGGCTGCGTCGCCCTGCGGCCGCTCGCGGCGACTGGCTGCTCGGAGATGAAGCGCCTCTACGTCGCGCCCGCGGGTCGCGGCGTCGGCCTCGGCCGTCGCCTGGCCGAGGCGGCGATCGAGGAGGCCCGGCGCCGGGGCTATCGCGAGGTGCGCCTCGACACGCTGCCCTCCATGATCGCAGCGCAAGCCCTCTATCGGGCCTGCGGGTTCGAGGACATGGCGGCGTACTATGCGACGCCGGTCGCTGGGACGGTCTTCATGAGGCGGCGGTTGACGACCTGAAGATGGTGGGGGCCGCTGCACTCGCGAAGGCGGTGTCGGGGCCGCCCTGGAGCACCATCATTCGGGCCGCCAATCTGGCAGAGCCAACGCCCGTCGCACCTTGCTCCCGCTTGATCCCCACTCCCTCCCTGGCCTAGCCTCGGCCGATCCCGGAGCGCGGTGTCTCGCGCTGCCATGAGGAAACGCGCGAGGAAACGCCATGACCGCAGCGAGCACCGACACCCGAGCCAGCCTGCCGCTCTCCCATATCAAGGTGCTCGACCTGACCGCCCACCGCGCTGGACCGACGGCCGTGCGCCAGCTCGCCGACTGGGGCGCACAAGTGATCAAGATCGAGCCTCCGGCCGACTCCGACGTGGACGCTATGGGCGGCAAGCGCCACGGCTTCGATTTCCAGAACCTGCATCGCAACAAGCGCTCGCTGACCCTCAATCTCAAGTCGCCAGAGGGCCACGCCATCTTCATGAAGCTCGTCAGGGACGCCGACGTCGTCGTCGAGAACATGCGGTCGGACGTCAAGACGCGGCTCAAGGTCGACTACGAGAATTGCGCCAAGGTGAACCCGCGCATCGTCTACGGCTCGATCTCCGGCTTCGGTCAGTCGGGACCGGACGCGACGCGTCCCGGCGTCGACCAGATTGCGCAGGGCATGGGTGGCCTCATGTCGATCACCGGCATCCCGGGCCAGGGGCCGGTGCGCGTCGGCATCCCGATCGCAGACCTCACCTCGGGCCTGCTGCTGGCGCAGGCCATGATCCTCGCCCTCTATGAGCGGGAGCGGTCGGGCAAGGGGCAGTGGGTGCACACCTCGCTGATCGAGGCTCAGATCTTTATGCTCGACTTCCAGGCAGCGCGCTGGCTCATTGCCGGCGAGATCCCGCCCCAGGCCGGCAACGATCATCCGACCGGCATCCCGACGGGCGTGTTCCCGACCTCGGACGGGCACATCAACATCGCAGCCTCCGGTGACAACCTCTACGAGCGATGCTGCAAGGCGCTCGGCGTGCCGGAGCTGATCGATCACCCCGACTACAAGACCGGCGGCAATCGCTCCAAGCACCGCAAGGTGCTCAACGGCCTCCTCGCCGAGCGCACCAAGACCAACACCAGCGCTCACTGGATCGCAGCGCTCAACAAGGCCGGCGTGCCCTGCGGCCCGATCAACAACATCAAGCAGACCTTCGAGGAGCCTCAGGTCAAGCACCTCGGCATCGCCCGCAAGGTGAGGCACAAGAAGCTCGGCGAGATGCGCCTCGTCGGCCAGCCTATCAACATGAGCCGATATCCGCAGCCGGAGGCGCTCGGGCCCACGCCCGATCTCGGCGAGCACACCCACGAGGTGCTCGCCTCGCTCGGCTATGGCGATGCCGATATCAAGGCGCTGAAGAGCAAGGGCGTGGTCTGAGGCGGCCAGCCGGCGCGGACGTGCTCAGCCAACGCCGGCCTCACTAGCCCCGCCGCGCCAGTTTCATCGCGGCATCGATGAGCCACGTGAGGCCTCGCTTCTTGAGATTGGGGCTGGACTCGAGCGCATCGCGGCGCTCGAGCTCGACGATCTCGAAGTCGGCCTCGAAGAGCTCGCGCACGCGGGCAGGCGAGGTCGCGAAAGGCGGCCCGCTGGCGAGGCTCTGGTCGTAGTCGAAGGCGATCAGCAGGATCGGCACGCCGCCCGGCACCAGCTCGGCCAGCTTGGCCGCATAGGGCACCTGCATGGCCGGCGGCATGGCCACCAGCGAGGCGCGATCGTAAACCGCATCGATGCCGGCGAGGTGCGCCGGTCGCAGCGCGAAAAGGTCGCCGCACCAGATCTCGATGCCTCCCGCCGAGCGGATGTCGAAGCCATCCCGGCTGACGCGCTCGGGCTCGAGGCCGTTCTCCGCGAAGAAGTCGCGGGCCGCGATGTCGCTCAGCTCGACGCCGATCACGCGATGGCCCTTGGCTGCGAGCCACGCCATGTCGCGGGTCTTTCCGCACAGCGGCACCAGCACCGTCGAGCCGGGGCCGACGCCGAGCGAGGACCAGTGCGCCTGCAGCAGGGCATTGGGGCGTCCCTCATGGAACCCGATCTCGTTGCTTTGCCAGCGCTGGTGCCAGAAGTCGGGATCCATGAGCATGTCCGTCGGCTGCTTCAGACGTTGTGATGCTATCCTAGCAGGTGTCCGCCCGACTTCATCCCGTTCTCGACCGCCCATGGGGCCCCCCGCGAACTGTCGGCGGCAGGGGGACGCGTGGGTGGCGCCAGCCACGGGTCCCGAGGCGGATGGTTCGGCCAATTCGTCGCGCTGGCATCTGTCGTCCGGACATTGTAGGAAACGTGGCGACAGTGTGGTGGGAGGCCGATTCCCGCGCCGGTTCGCTACGTGTCAGCGCCAATCTCATCCCCTTGCTCGCCGCAGCATCCATCGCGGCAGCAAGCCGAGGGGATCCCGCCCGATCCGAAGGACGCTCATGCCGAAGACGCTCATCATCGACGGCCAGACGATCGAGGTCGAGGATGGCATCACGCTGCTGCAGGCATGCGAGCAGGCAGGCGTCGAGATCCCGCGCTTTTGCTATCATGAGCGCCTGTCGATTGCCGGCAACTGCCGCATGTGCCTGGTCGAGGTGGCCGGCATGCCGAAGCCGCAGGCCTCCTGTGCGCTCGGTGTCAACGATCTGCCGCCCAACCGCGACGGCTCGCCAAAGGTGATCAATACCCGGTCGCCGATGGTGCAGAAGGCGCGCGAAGGCGTGATGGAGTTCCTGCTGATCAATCATCCGCTCGACTGCCCGATCTGCGACCAGGGTGGCGAGTGCGATCTGCAGGACCAGTCGATGGCCTATGGCCGCGGCGGCACCCGCTATTCCGAATCGAAGCGCGCCGTCGAGGAGAAGTATCTCGGGCCGCTGATCAAGACGGCCATGAACCGCTGCATCCACTGCACGCGGTGCGTCCGCTTCATGACCGAGGTGGCCGGCGTCGAGGAGCTCGGAGCCATCGGCCGCGGCGAGGACATGGAGATCACGACCTACCTCGAGAAGGGCCTGATGTCCGAGATGTCGGCGAACGTCGCCGACCTCTGCCCCGTCGGTGCGCTGACGCACCGGCCTTGGGCCCACAATGCCCGGCCCTGGGAGTTCCGCAAGACCGAATCGATCGACGTCATGGATGCCGTCGGCGCCGCGATCCGCGTCGATACGCGCGGCCGTGAGGTGATGCGCATCCTGCCTCGCGTCAACGATGCGGTGAATGAGGAGTGGATCTCCGACAAGACCCGACATGTCTGCGACGGCTTGCGGACGCAGCGCCTCGATCGGCCGTACGTGCGCGAGGATGGCCGGTTGCGCCCGGCCTCCTGGGACGAGGCTCTGGGTCGCGCGGCCGAGCGGCTCGCCAAGGCCAATCCGGATCGCGTCGGCGTCATCGCGGGCGATCTCGCCGGCGCCGAGGAGATGTTCGCGCTCAAGGATCTGTTCTCGCGCGGTGGGGGCAAGAATCTCGATTGCCGGCAGGACGGATCGCGCATCGATCCGGCAGACGGCAGGGCCAGCTACCTGTTCAACTCGCACATCGAAGGCATCGATTCAGCGGACGTGATCCTGCTGGTGGGAGCCAACCCGCGCGCCGAAGCCGCGGTGCTCAACGCACGCATCCGTCGTCGCTGGCGGCAAGGTGGGCTGACCGTGGGGCTGGTGGGGGCGCCTGCCGACGTCAACTACGTCTGCGAGCATCTCGGCACCGGCCCGGAGACGCTGAAGTCCATCGCCGACGGCGCTCATGCTTTCGCCGGCATCCTCGCCAAGGCCCAGCGGCCGATGGTGATCGTCGGCTCAGGCGCGGTGGCGCGCCAGGACGGCCGCGGCGTGCTGACGCTCGCAGCGCGGATCGCAGCCAACGCGATGGCCGGTAAGGACCCCGGCTGGAACGCATTCAACGTCTTGCAACGAGCGGCCTCTCGGGTGGCGGGCCTCGACCTCGGCTTCGTGCCGGCGAAGGGCGGACGGGATACGGCGGCGATGCTGGCCGGCGACATGGAGGTCGTCTACCTGCTCGGCGCCGACGAGATCGACATGAGCCGCCTCGGCAAGGCGTTCGTGATCTACCAGGGCACGCACGGCGATGCCGGCGCGCATCGGGCGGACGTGATCCTGCCCGGCGCCACCTACACCGAGAAGAGCGCCACCTACGTCAACACCGAGGGCCGCGCCCAACAGACAGCCAGGGCCGTGTTCCCGCCCGGCGACGCGAAGGAGGATTGGGCCATCGTCCGCGCGCTTTCGGCCAAGGTCGGCGCGACGTTGCCCTACGACACGCTCAGTGCGCTGCGGTCTGCGATGATGAAGGCCGTGCCGTCTCTCGGGCGGCTCGATGCGGTCGAGGCCGCTGGCATGGAGGTCGTCGCCAAGCTGGCCAGCAGCAGCGCCGCCATCGACAAGACCCCGTTCGCGCCCGCGATCGGCGACTTCTACATGACCAATCCGATCGCGCGGGCCTCGGCCGTGATGGCCGAGCTCAGCGCCATGAAAGCGGGCAAGCCCCGCGCCGAGGCGGCGGAGTAGCGAGCCGGCATGACATCCTTCGCGCATTTCTGGAACGAATGGGGCGGGACCATCGTCTGGCTCGCGTGGGCCGTCGGCTCGAGCGTGCTGCTGCTCGTGGCACTGCTCGTGATCGTCGCCTTCCTGCTGCTGATGGACCGCAAGGTGTGGGCGTCCGTGCAGATGCGCCGCGGCCCGAACGTGGTCGGGCCGTTCGGACTGCTGCAGTCGTTCGCCGACCTGCTGAAGTTCGTGCTCAAGGAGCCGGTCATTCCGGCCGGCGCCAACAAGGGCATCTTCCTGCTGGCACCGCTGGTGACAGCGGTACTGGCACTTGCGGCGTGGGCCGTCATCCCCGTCTCGGAGGGCTCGTTCTTCGGCCTCACCACAGGCAAGTGGGTCATCTCCGACCTCAATGTCGGCGTGCTCTACATCCTGGCGATCTCGTCGCTCGGCGTCTACGGCATCATCATGGGCGGGTGGGCGTCGAACTCGAAGTATCCGTTCCTGTCCTCGCTGCGCTCGGCCGCGCAGATGGTGTCCTACGAGGTCTCGATCGGCTTCGTGATCGTCACCGTGCTGCTGCTGGTCGGCTCGTTGAACCTCAGCACCATCGTCAAGGCACAGCAGACCGGCATCGGCACGGCTGCCGGATTGCCACCGAGTCTGCTCGACTGGCATTGGCTCGTTCTGCTGCCGATGTTCGTCATCTTCTTCGTGTCGGCGCTGGCTGAGACCAACCGGCCGCCGTTCGACCTCGTCGAGGCCGAGTCCGAGCTGGTCGCCGGTTTCATGGTCGAGTACTCGTCGACGCCCTACCTGCTGTTCATGCTCGGCGAGTACGTGGCCATCGTCACCATGTGCGCGCTGACCACGATCCTCTTCCTCGGCGGCTGGCTGCCGCCGCTGGCAATCGCGCCGTTCACCTGGGTACCAGGCGTCGTCTGGTTCCTGCTCAAGGTGTCGTTCGTCTTTTTCATGTTTGCAATGGTGAAGGCCATCGTGCCCCGCTATCGCTACGACCAGCTGATGCGGCTCGGCTGGAAGGTGTTCCTGCCGCTGTCGCTGGCCATGGTCGTCATCGTGGCGGGCATCCTGCAATATGGGCCGGTGGGGATCGTGCGGTAATGGTGCTACATGGATCCGAACAAGACGCTGGCCATCGTTCTGATCGCGACGGGGATCGGCGACATCGCTCTCGCCAGGGGACTGGCGGCGAAGCTGCCGCCGGCAACGCGCACTTTGCTGCTGGTGCTCGGGGGCGGGTTTATCGTGCTGGGCGGCCTGATCGGCTTCGGCGCCGTCCGGGTCGTCTGATCGAGGAAAGGACAGGCGCGTGAGCATCGCATCCGGCGTCAAGTCGCTGTTCCTGACAGAGTTCGTGTCGGCCTTCTTCATGGCCATGCGCTACTTCTTCG
>JANRJI010000131.1:0-24098 GCA_033764055.1 Hyphomicrobiaceae bacterium | reverse complement strand
GACGAAATTGCCGATGCCGCTCGCCATGCCGAGCGTTGCGATGGCGACCGTCCGCTTCTCGGGTGGCGCGGCCCGTCCGACGACGCCCACGAGCACCGACAGCCCGGCGGCGCCGACGCCGGTGCCGATCGCGATGCCGCTCCAGAGCAGATCGTCGCCCGACTGCGCCGCGAACATCACGTAGTAGCCGAGCATCAGCAGGGCGATGCCCGCCGCTGTGATGCGACCGGCGCCGTAGCGGTCCGCCAAGCCGCCGGCCACCACGCCGGCAACCCCCCAGACGAGGTTCGCAACCGCCATGGCCGTCGAGAATGGCCCGACGCCGGTCCCGAGGCTCTGGGTCAGCGGTGGCATGTAGAGGCCGACCACCTGCCTCAGGCCGACGGTGACGCCGGTGATGACGCCGGCGGCGCCGATGATGGCCCAGAGCGGCAGCCCGCCCGCGGCGGCGGACGAAGGTCGAGCGTCTGGCATGGTCATGGCGAGGGTCCTGCTGGCGGGAGGCCGGATCGTCCGGTCACCACGCTACTTCGGCCGCGTCGCCTGCCGCCAGCCCAAAGGGGCGGCCGCGACACACGCGGCTGGGCATGCCCCGTCCATCCCAGTAGCCAAGCCGCCCGTCGTGCACTATGAACCCGCCTCATGCCGAAGCGCACAGACATCAAATCCATCCTCGTCATCGGGGCCGGGCCGATTGTGATCGGCCAAGCCTGCGAATTCGACTACTCGGGCACGCAGGCCTGCAAGGCCCTGAAGGCCGAGGGCTACCGCATTGTCCTCGTCAACTCCAATCCGGCCACGATCATGACGGATCCGGAGCTGGCAGACGCGACGTACGTCGAGCCGATTACGCCCGAGATTGTGGCTCGCATCATCGAGGCCGAGCGTCCCGACGCTCTGCTGCCGACCATGGGCGGCCAGACCGCCCTGAATACCGCGTTGGCGCTCGCCGCTGACGGCACGCTCGCCAAGTACGGCGTCGAGATGATCGGCGCCAAGGCCGAGGCCATCGAGAAGGCCGAGGATCGCAAGCTGTTTCGCGAGGCGATGGACCGGATCGGCCTCGAGAGCCCGCGCGCTGCGATCGCCACGTCACCGCCGATCCGGGGGGCCGACGGGCGCATCGTCGGGTACGATCGCCAGGCAGGACTTGCCGAGGCGCTACGTGCGCTCGATCGCATCGGCCTGCCCGCCATCATCCGGCCGGCCTTCACGCTCGGCGGCACGGGCGGTGGCGTCGCCTACAACCGGGAGGAGTTCGAGCAGATCGCGCGCACGGGCCTCGATGCCTCGCCCGCCGGCCAGATCCTGATCGACGAGAGCCTCCTCGGATGGAAGGAGTTCGAGATGGAGGTCGTCCGCGACAAGGCGGACAACTGCATCATCGTCTGCTCCATCGAGAACGTCGATCCGATGGGCGTGCACACGGGCGATTCGATCACCGTCGCGCCGGCCCTGACGCTGACCGACAAGGAGTACCAGATCATGCGCAACGCATCGATCGCGGTGCTGCGCGAGATCGGCGTCGAGACGGGCGGCTCCAACGTGCAGTTCGCCGTCAATCCGGCCGATGGTCGTCTCGTCGTCATCGAGATGAACCCCCGGGTCTCGCGGTCTTCGGCGCTGGCGTCCAAGGCCACGGGCTTCCCGATCGCCAAGGTGGCGGCGCGTCTCGCGGTCGGCTACACGCTCGACGAGCTCGAGAACGACATCACGGGTGGGGCGACGCCGGCCTCGTTCGAGCCGACCATCGACTACGTCGTGACCAAGATTCCGCGCTTCGCGTTCGAGAAGTTCCCGGGCTCCGATCCGACCTTGACCACGGCCATGAAATCGGTGGGCGAGGTGATGGCCATCGGCCGCACCTTCGCGGAAAGCCTGCAGAAGGCGCTGCGGGGGCTCGAGACAGGGCTCACCGGCCTCGACGACGTGACCTTCGAGGGGCTCGGCCAGGGCGACGACAAGAACGTCATTCGGGCCGCGCTCGGCCGGCCGACGCCGGATCGGCTGCTGAAGGTCGCGCAGGCGATGCGGCTCGGCTTCGACGACGAGCAGATCCACGCCTCCTGCCGCATCGACTCGTGGTTCCTCGAGCGCATCCGCGAGATCGTGGACGTCGAGGAGCGCGTGCGCCGTCACGGCCTACCCGAGACGCGTGAGACGCTGCGCGGCCTCAAGGCCATGGGCTTCTCCGACGCCCGGCTGGCGAGGCTCGCCGGCAAGACCGAGGCGGAGGTGCGGGCCACGAGGACGAAGCTCGACCTGCATCCCGTGTTCAAACGGATCGACACCTGCGCGGCCGAGTTCCGTGCGCCGACGGCCTACATGTACTCGACCTACGAGCGCGGCCTGTTCTCCGAGCCTGTGTGCGAGGCCGACGTCTCCGAGCGTCAGAAGATCGTCATTCTCGGCGGAGGCCCGAACCGTATCGGCCAGGGCATCGAGTTCGACTACTGCTGCTGCCATGCGTGTTTCGCACTGTCGGCGGCGGGCTTCGAGACGATCATGGTCAACTGCAACCCGGAGACCGTCTCGACCGACTACGACACCTCCGACCGGCTCTACTTCGAGCCGCTGACGGCCGAGGACGTGCTCGAGATCATTGCAGTCGAGCAGCGGAAGGGCGCGTTGAAGGGCGTCATCGTCCAGTTCGGTGGGCAGACGCCGCTGAAGCTCGCCGAGGCTCTGGGCGAGGCGGGCGTGCCGATTCTCGGCACCTCGCCGGCCGCGATCGAGCTCGCCGAGGATCGCGACCGCTTCAAGGCGCTGGTCGACAAGCTGGGCCTCAAGCAGCCCGAAAGCGGTATCGCACGCACGCCAGAGGAGGCGCGCGAGGTGGCCGTCGAGATCGGCTTCCCGGTGTTGATCCGGCCGTCGTTCGTGCTCGGCGGCCGCGCTATGGAGATCGTCGCCGACACGGGCGAGCTCGAACGCTACATCCAGCGCCTTTCTGCGACGCTCAGAGGGCACTCGGAGCTGGTGGTCTCGGCGCGCCGTCCGCTGCTGATCGACCGCTATCTGTCCGATGCGACCGAGATCGACGTCGACTGCCTGTCGGACGGCAAGGACACATTCATCGCAGGCATCATGGAGCACATCGAGGAGGCCGGTATCCACTCCGGCGACTCGGCCTGCTCCCTGCCGGCGCATTCGTTGGATGGCTCGCTGTCGGTGCGGCTCGAGCGCCAGACCCGCGAGCTGGCGCTGGCCCTCGGTGTCGTCGGGTTGATGAACGTTCAGTATGCCATCAAGGACAAGCAGATCTACATTCTCGAGGTGAACCCGCGGGCCTCGCGCACGGTGCCGTTCGTCGCCAAGGTGATCGGGGTGCCGATCGCAGGGATTGCTGCGCGCGTCATGGCCGGCACACCGCTGTCGACATTCAAGCTGAAGACGCCGCGCCTTCGCCACGTCGCAGTCAAGGAGGCGGTATTCCCGTTCTCGCGCTTCCCTGGCGTCGATCCGGTGCTTGGCCCGGAGATGCGCTCGACCGGCGAGGTGATGGGCATCGACCGAGACTTCGCCATCGCCTTCGCCAAGAGCCAGCTCGGCTCCGGCACGGCGTTGCCGACTTCCGGCACGGTGTTCGTCTCGGTGCGCGACAGCGACAAGGATCATATCCTCGGGGCGATCCGCGATCTCACCGACATGGGTTTCCGCATTCTCGCGACGCGCGGCACGCGGCGGCATTTCGAGCTGCACGGCATCCCCAGCGAGCAGATCAACAAGGTGCTCGAGGGCCGGCCGCACATCGTCGATGCCATGAAGAACGGCGAGGTGCACCTCGTCATCAATACGACCGAGGGCTCGAAGGCGTTGGCGGATTCCAAGGACATCCGCCGCACCGCGCTCGCGAACCGCATCCCGTACTACACGACGCGGGCCGGGGCCATGGCGGTGGTCGAGGCGATCCACGCCCTGAAGTCGGACAGTCTGAAGGTCGCGCCGCTCCAGAGCTATCAGGCTCCCGAGGCAAGGTAGGCGGTCGGGCGCGACGTTCTTCGATCCCGCTTCACCGAGGATGGCGCGGCCGGCCGAGCCGCAAGACGTGGAAGGAGCGTTGACCGGGTGTCGACGCGCGGCGAAAGTGGCTGCAGACTGCAGTGACGCTCGCGGAGCCGCCATGAATGCGTTCGATGCCGCTACATATGGTGCGTACTCGGTCGGCTTCGGCGATCGGCCGGCCGTGCTCGTCGTCGACTTCCAGAAGGGCTTCACCGACCCGCGTTGCACGATGGGTCGCTCACCCCGCGTTCACGCGGCCCGCGACCGTACCGTCGAGTTGCTCTCCCACGCTAGGCGTTGCGGCGTCCCGGTCGCCTCGTGCTTCACCGCCTACCACTCCGAGCGCGACGCCTTGCAATGGAAAGTCGCCGCGGTGCGCAATGGTTTCCGCGAAGGCTCGCTCGAGGCGGAAATGGACGACCGCATCGCGGACCCGTCGCACGACTACATTTTCCAGAAGGCGGGGCCGTCGATCTTCTTCCAGACGCCGCTGACGAGCTTCCTCGCGCGGCACCGCATAGATACGGTGATCGTCACCGGCTGTGTCACGTCGGGATGCGTGCGCGCCAGCGTTATCGACGCGTTCTCCAACGGCTATCGCACCATTGTCGCCGAGGACTGCTGCGGTGACCCCGGCGAGGCCGAGCACGAGGCCAACATCAAGGACGTCGGCCGGCGTTATGCGGACATCGCCACGAGCCCGGATGTGGTCGCCTATTTCGAGGAGATGCGGCGGCGGAACTCGTGACCCCGTGCCAGGTTGCGATCAGGCGGCTGGCGCCTTCTCGCGCAACCCCAGCCGCTCGAGCCGGGGCAGGACCTCGGCGGCGAAGTAGGGGATCTCCTTCAGGTAGTCGAGGAAGGCGACCGAGCAGCCGGCGAGGCCCGCCGCGCTGAGGCGCACCATCTCGGCGGCGACGTCGTCGGGCGTGCCGACCATGGGATAGGTGCCGGGATAGGCGCCGTCGTATCGCTTGCCACTCTCGCGCATGAAGCGGTTCTCGAGGGGGCGGCCCTGGGTGGCGGCGCCTATCCCGACCTTGGTGCCGCGTTGGCGGCGATAGTAGGCCTGCCCCTCGGCGTCGGCGAGCTCCTCGGCGAAGTAGTAGTAGAACTCCTCCGCCTCTTTTCTCGTCGGCCGGCAGACCACGTGACCCATCACGTAGACCGGCACCGAGCGGCCGTAGCGCGCCATGTGATCGGCGACGTCGGAGAGGAAGGCGGGCGCCTGCGCCACGTCGGTCATCGTGGTGAAGAGCGCGTCGGCGGCCTGGGCGGCGAAGTCGCGACCTTTCGGCGAGAAGCCGGCCGACATGACGAGCGGTCGCGGGCGCTGCACGGACACGGGGTTGGTGTGCAGGCGCTTCAGGTCGAAGAACTCGCCCTTCCAGTCGAACTCCGGCCCGCCTTGGAGCAGCTTCGACCAGACCTTGAACCACTCGAGGCCGTGCTCGTAGCGCGTATCCTGCTCGATGGTCACGCCGTGGAGGTCGAACTCCTCCTGGTTCCAGCCGCAGACGATGTTGAGGCCGGCGCGGCCGTGCGTGACGTGGTCGATGGTGGCCAATGCCTTGGCGCCGAAGGCGGGTGTGATCAGCGGCACGTGGATGGTCGAGAACACGCAGATGCGCCTCGTCAGCGCGCCGATGGCCGCGCTGTGGGTCAGCGTCTCGTAGGACTTGCCGTAGATGTTGGCCTTGCCCTGATAGCCGCGCCACTTGGCGACCGGCAGGATGAACTCCATGCCGGCGTCGTCGGCGATACGGCACATGGCGACGATGTCGTCCCAGTCCGCCTGCCAGCGGTCGGGCGCGAGGCTCATCGTCAGGCCGCCATCGCAGTTGGCGGAGAACACCCCGAGCTTGAAACGGTTGGTGCCCCGCATGGGGTTGGTCGGCTTCGTGTGGTCCATGCCGGTCGCAGTCTCCTCGCGGAAGGCTCAGAATTTGAGCTTGTCGAGCCCGTAGAAGCTCCAGACCTCGTCCATGCGGGCGCGGCTGGAGGCGGTGTTGAAGAATCCGGCCCGGCTGTGGCGTATCCCGGTCGTGCGGCGGAGGTCGACCATCAGCTCGGCCATCTTGAGGCAGCAGGCGAGGGTGTCCATCACAGGCACGTCGTCGACCCGCGAGATGCCGTTCATCGCGAGCAGCATGCTCATCGGCACCTCGCCGGGGATGATCACGTCGGCGCCCGTCTCGCGGATGAAGGAGCGGGCGGCGTCCTGGAACTTGGCGAGGGTCGGGCCCGGATCGCTGAAGCCGGAGAGCACATCGGCGAAGGCGAGCCCCGAGGCGCGGACGGCGACGCAACGGTCGGCGAGGCCGTAGGTGGCGATCTGCTCGCGATAGAGTGGCACCATGCGGTCGATGAACAGCATCACGCCGAAGCGGTAGCCGAGCATCGAGGCCATGTGGAACGTCGCCTCGCCGAGGCCGATGACCGGGATGTCGATCACGCCCTTGGCCTCGCGCAACATCGGGTTCGGCAGCGTGCACATGGCGTAGGCGTCGAAGCCCTGGGCCTCGGCCGCCCGGGCGGCGGCCATCCACTGCAGGCCGTGCATGGCGTAGAGCGGCCCGTAGCCGATGTCGTCGCCGGGATAGTTGCTCGGATAGGTGCCGGGAAGCTGGCCGTGCCAGACGACCTCGGTGTCGGGCCGTAGCACCTTCGCCGCGTGCGCCTTCATGGCGTCGGCATAGGCGGGAAGGCGGGCGAGCTCGGTGAAGCTCTGATGCCAGATGCGCATGGCCATGGGGATGTCTCCGTCGTTTGTCAGGTATCCTTGCAATCGCACAGGGCATGGTCAACGGCCGCTCGGCGTGCCAGCGGAGCACCGCCGTGTCTGGCCGGAGTGGCTCCGGCGAGACGTCGATCGTGGAGGTGATTGCCGGCGGCGTCAGACCCGATTCCGGCCCATCGCGATCGACGGGCGCCCGTTGCTCGAGGCCGCGGCCGGCATCGAGATGGGGCCGACACATGTGCCCCAGGCGAGCCGGCCCTCACAGCCAACGAGCACACCGGGCTATCCGCCCCCGCCCAGCGTGACCGGCTTGCCGTGCTTGTGCGGGTTGCTCATGAAGAACAGCACGGGAATGCACGCTGCAATGGAGATGGCCAGCAGCTGGAAATCGGCGATGTAGGCGAGCAGCTTCGCCTGCCGGCCGACCGTCCGCTCCAGAGCGGCGAGACCTTCGGGCTCGCTCAGGCTCCAGACCGCCGGCAGCGCAAGATGCCGGAGCGTCTCCGCCGCGGGGGCGACGTGCTCGACGAGGCCCGCCTGGTAGCGCTGGCTGGCGAAGGCGAGGTAGCTCGAGAATACGGCGACGCCGAAGCCGCGGCCGAGATTGTTGAGCAGGGCATAGAACGCCGTCCCGGCGTCGCGTTGCTCGGCAGCCATGGTGGTGAAGGCCACCGAGTTGAGCGGCAGCATGAACGTGCCGAAGGCGAGCCCCTGGATGAAGTTGTTGAGCATCAGCGCGGTGCGGTCGATGTCCTCGGTGAACGTCGAGATCTGCCACATGGTGAGCGCAATGGTCGCCATGGCGACGCCCATCACCTTGCGCGGATCGAGATAGCGGATGAGGTAGCCTGCGAAGAACGAGGCGGCCATCGTGCCGGCCCCGCGCGGCGCCATCATCAGGCCGCTGTCCATGACGTTGTAGCCACCGATCTCCTGGATGAACGGTGGCAGGAGCACCATGCTGCCGAACAGGAGCACACCGAACAGCGTCCTCAGCACCGTGCCGCCGAGATAATTGGGATCGCGGAAGATGGCCGGATCGATGAACGGCGTAGTCGAGGACAGCGAGTTGACGACGAACAGCCAGAACGCCGCGCAGCCGATCAGAGCCGCCGCCAGAATCTCGGGCGAGGCGAGCCAGTCGAGCCGCTGGCCGCGATCGAGCACGAACTGCAGGGCAGCGATCGAGATGCCGAGCGTGAAGAAGCCGAAATAGTTGAATTTCCGCGGTGGCCGGCGGCCGACGTCCGGCACCAGCAGCGCCACCATGAGAAAGGCGAGCACGCCCACTGGCACGTTCAAGAAAAACGCCCACCGCCAGCTGTGGTACTCTGCCACGTAGCCACCGATGGTTGGCCCGAACACCGGCCCGAACATCATGCCGACGCCCCAGAACGACATCGCGGTCGAATAGTCCTCGCGCGGGTAGAGCGACAGCAGCCAGGACATGGCGATCGGCAGGAGGGCGCCGCCGAAGATGCCTTGCAGCGCCCGCCAGACCATGATCTCGCCGAGCGAGGTCGAGAAGCCGGACAGGAGCGCGAACACCGTGAACCCCGCGATCGAGACCAGGATCAGCGGCTTGCGGCCAAATCTCGCGCCGAGAACGCCCCACAGCGGCGTCGTCACCGACAATGTCACGAGATAGGTGGTCAGGACCCACGAGATCTGGTCCTGCGTCGCCGACAGCTCGCCCTGCATCTGCCGCAGCGCAATCGACACGATCGTGGTGTCGAACACCTGCAGCAGCGGCGCCAGGATCAGCGCGATGGTGACGACGTAAAGCCAGATGCCGGTGAGCGCCGGCTCCGCCGCAGGCGCCCGGCCCAGCGGGCCGTTTGCTGCACCCGTCGCGGTCATTGCGAGGCCCTGGCCCGGCCGAGCAGCGACGCCGCCCACCCCGGCAGGGGCCGCTTGTGCCCGGTGTCGATCTCGACCACCACGCTCATGCCGGCGCGCAGCGGCCGCGCCCCCGGAGGAGCAGTCAGTTTGAGCCGGACAGGTAGACGCTGCACCACTTTCACCCAGTTGCCGGTGGCGTTCTGGGGCGGCAGAATCGCGAACTCGGCGCCGGTCGCGGGGCTGATGCTGGTCACGGTGCCCGTCCAGGGGGCGTCGGGATAGGTGTCGACGTGAACGGCGGCGCGCTGTCCTTCCTCGACCCAGGTGAGGTCCGTCTCCTTGAAGTTCGCCTGGACCCAGATCTCCTCGGTGCCGACGAGACTGAACGCCACGCTCCCGGCGCCGAGATACTCGCCCGCCTGCAGGTCGAAGTTCGTGACGATGCCGGCAGCCGGTGCCCGCACGGTCGTATGATCGAGATCGATGCGTGCACGGTCGCGGGCCGCGATCCGCTCGCGAACCATGGGGTGATGGTCCGTGGCGATGCCGGGGTCGCCCGAGAGCTGAGCCAGCACGCGGCTCATCTTCTGGCTGGCGGCGTTCACGCGGGCGCGTGCGGCGTCGAGATTGCTATCGGCTTCCTCGAACACGAAGGCGCGCCCCACACCTTTGTCGGCGAGGCGCTTCTGGCGGTCGCGTTGCGCCTCGTAGAAGTGCACGCGATCCTCCGCCTCCTTCAACTCGGACTGGGCTTCCCGGTACTCGGCGCGTAGCGCCTCGACGCGTGCTTTGGTCTGGTCGAGCTCGGCCTCCGCCTTGTCAAGGGCGAGCTTGTAGGGCTCCGGATCGAGCTTGAAGAGCACACTGCCGCGGGTCACCGTCTGGTCGGCCTTGACCATGACCTCGGCCACCCGGCCCGCCACCTCGGAGCTGACCACGATCTTGTCGGCCTTGACGTAGGCGTTGTCGGTCGACACGTAGCGACCGCCTGCCAGATAGATGTAGGCTCCGATCGCGGCGGCGGCGGCCGGCCCGATCAGCGCGATCAGCACCGTCGCCAGGAACCGCCCGCGCGGCAGGCGCATGCGCATGCGGCTCCGCCACGAGCCCGCGCCGGCGGTCGCCCCGCTGCCTGCCGATCGCGCCGAATCGTCGGACGTCGTCTTCTGCATGTCGCGCTCCGCCGACTATTTGCGTTCCGACGCATCCGTCTCCGAAGCGTCGAGGGCCGTCATATTGCTCTTGATCTTGAGGAGCAGGTCGATCAGCCGGTCGACGTCGGCGGCCTCGATGCCGGCCAGCGCCTCGCCGCTCGTCTCCTTGGACATCTCGCGAAGCCGGTCGAGCACGGGCCGCACCTCGGCTTTCAGATGCAGGCGCCAGGCGCGGCGGTCGGCCGGATCGGGGCGGCGCTCGACGAAGCCTTTCTCGACGAGCCTGTCGATATGCCGCCCGAGCGTGATCGGCTCGATCTCGAGGGTCTCGGCGAGAGTCGTCTGGTTGATTCCCTCGCGACGGCGGAGATGCGCCAGCACGCGCCATTGCGCCCGTGTGAGACCGAGGCTGCTCGCCCGCTGGTCGAAGCGGCGGCGCACAAGGTGCGAGACATCGGCCAGCAGGAAGCCGAGCGATCGGGTGAGATAGGGGTCCATCGTCATAGCGTCATGAAAATAGCTGCGGCGCTTATTATGTGCCAGCGTTGTTTCGAAACGCTGTTCGATCTGTGTAAATGGCGCCACCATTGGCCGATGGTGGTGCGCGCGTGCTCCCGGCACTCCGTGATCGCTTGCTGCGATCGCGGGGAGCCGGAAAGCCTTGTTGCCCTGCTCTCGGATCGGCTGCGCCTCGCGGCTCGGCCGTTGTCGGAGCAGTCCTCGACAGGCCGGCCTCGGGGATCAGCCCTTCGGCTTGCCCCCTGGCCAGACTGGCGCCTGCGCCAGGCTTGGCCAGCCGGCCGGCGCCTCCGCGGCCTGCCGGTTCTCATCGACGGTGCGGCCGGCCTTCCATTCGGCCGCCACATAGCGCCGCCCCGTGACGCCGGCAGCCGCGTCCGAGCAAAGCCAGACGATCGGCCCCGCCATGGCAGAAGGTGGGATCAGCTCGTGGCGCTGCAGACCCGACGCCTCCGGCACCATGGCCGTATCGGCCGGCCCCCCGGGCACGACGACGTTGACCGTGATGCCGTCCGGCTCGAATTCCTGGGCGTGCCCGGCGGACATCGCCTCGAGCGCCGCCTTGGAGGGCCCGTAGGGGTGGACCTTGCCGCGCAGCATGGTGAACATGCTGGTCGTGACGTTGACGATGCGGCCGAACCGGCGGCGCTTCATGCCTGGCACGACGGCGCGCGTCAGATACCAGGCGCCGTTGAGGTTCACGCGCACCATCTGGTCCCAGATCGCCGGCTCGATCTCCTCGATCCCGACCAGATCGGTGAAATGATCGTCCCGGATGATGCCCATGCCGAGGGCGCCATTGTTGATCAGGATGTCGATCTTGCCGAATGCCGTCTCGGTGTCCTGTACGGCGCGGTCGCAGGCCTTCTGCACGGAGATGTCGAGCACGATGGTGGCGAGCGCGTTGGCCGCCGTCTTGTTGGCCTCCGCCAGTGCCGCGAGCCCTTTCTCGTTGATATCGGCGGCCATCACCTGTGCACCGGCATCGAGCAGCCCGGCGATGATGGCGCTGCCGAGACCACCAGCAGCGCCGGTCACGAGTGCGACCTTGCCTTCCAGCGGCTAGGCTGTCATGAGCGAATCCTCGGTTGGTTGGATCGTAGACGGTGCATGGGGGCGGCTAGCCCCGCGCCGGCAGGTGCTGCTTGTACCAGGCGATCGTCTCGGCCATCACCTCGTCGAAGGCCCGCCCGGCGTAGACCTCGTAGTGGCCCCAGCCCTTGAGGGTGACGAGCCTCTTAGGCTCGCCGGCCTTCGCGTAGAGCGCCTCGGATTCCTCGGGCGGCACCAGCCGGTCGTCGTCGGTGGTGATCAGCAGGAGCGGCCGCGGCGCGACCTTGTCGACGATCCATTCCGGATTGAACTGGAGCGTCTCGTCGATGTACTCGAGCGGGATCGTGCCGACGGCGTTCGGATTGTTCTTGCGCGCTGCCGCCGCCAGCTCCGCCGACTGCCGGTCCGGCAGCAGGATCTCCTCCCGCGCCACGTACTCCGACTTGCCGGTCAGCACGCGCTGCTCGCGATCCTTCTTCGAGCGTGCCAGCAGGTCGACCCACTCGTCGGGCCGCCGGACCGAGCGCATCCAGCGCTGGCCGTTGCCGATGCCGACGCAGGAGACCACGCACTTCACGCGCTTGTCGATGGCCGCGGTCCAAACGACGGTCGCGCCGCCATAGCTCGTCCCGTAGATGCCGAGCCTGTCCTCGTCGACGCATTCCTGGAGCCCGAGGAACGTCATCGCCGCTTGCACGTCGGCGACGCGGCTCAGCGGTGCGAGACGGCTGCGCGTGCCCTCGCTCGTTCCCCAGCCCTTGTAGTCGAAGGTCAGGACCACATACCCGGCCTCGTTCAGCACGCGCGCGTTGTCGGGGAGGTAGAGGTCCTTGACGCCGGTATAGCCGTGGCAGAGCACGATGCCGGCGCGCCTGTCTACGGGCTTGAGGTCGTCGGGGAGGAACAGGTCGCCCGAGAGCTTGTGGCCCTCGCTGTAGAAGGAGATCGGCTGCTTCATGGCGGGTACGGGTCCGGAGGTTTCGAGGCGTGAGATCAGGTGGAGGCTATGCCGTATCTTGGTCCCGTGCCAAGACCGCTCGTGCCAGCCCGCTCGGGAGAGGCCGCTCGCGAAGGCCACCGGCGCCTGCCTTGCTGCGAGGCCCCTGGCAGCGAATAATCGCACGCAGGCATCAGAGCGGCGGAGTAGGAGTGGCGATGGCTGCCCCCGGCAACGACGAGGCGAGCACGGTCCTGGCCATCCACGGCGGCGCCGGCACCATCGATCGCGAATTGATGACTCCCGGGAAGGAGGCCGCCTATCGCGCGGCTCTCGTCGACTCGCTGGCTGCCGGGCAAGCCGTGCTCGTTGCCGGCGGTAGCGCCGTCGAGGCCGTCATCGCCGCGGTTCGGGTGATGGAGGACAGTCCGCTCTTCAATGCCGGCCACGGCGCGGTCTTCACGAGCGACGGCCGCAATGAGCTCGACGCCTCGATCATGGACGGCGCAACCCGTGCTGCGGGTGCGGTTGCCGGTGTGATGCGCATTCGAAATCCTGTCGTTGCGGCCCATGCCGTCATGACCCGCTCCCGCCATGTCATGCTGATCGGTGCGGGGGCCGAGGCCTTCGCAATCGAGCAAGGCCTCGAGCTGGTCGAGCCGTCCTATTTCTACACGGCCGAGCGCTGGGCTCAGCTCGAGCGGGCGCGTGCCGCCGGCCGCCTCGAGCTCGATCACGACGGCGCCATGCGGGCTGCGGCCGACGACAACAAGTTCGGCACCGTCGGGGCCGTCGCCCGCGATGCCACAGGCAACCTTGCCGCGGCCACCTCGACGGGCGGCATGACCAACAAGCGGTGGGGTCGCGTCGGCGACAGCCCCATCATCGGCGCCGGCACCTGGGCCGAGAATGCCACCTGCGCCGTCTCCGGCACCGGTCTCGGCGAGGCCTTCATGCGGTGCTGCGCGGCTCACGAGGTGGCCGCCCTGATGAAATACAAGGGCCTTACACTGGACGCCGCTGTCACAGAGGTGGCGATGGTGACAGTGCCGGCCAATGGGGGCACGGGCGGGTTGATCGCGGCCGATGCGGCCGGCAATGTCTCGCTGCGCTTCTCCACCACCGGCATGTACAGAGGCGTCGTCCGGAGAGTGGGCGCGCCCGAGGTGGCGATCTACCGGTGAGTGCGTCGCCTCGAACTTCTCTATAGTTCAAGCCTGATGAGACGTTCGCCCAAGTCAAAGCGCCGATGCGCGTATGCCTCGAGCGCAAGCTTGTTGCGCCTTAGCTCTCCGAAGATCCGAGACGCCACGACACCGTGAAAATCTGGACGAGGAGGAGCACTTTCTCACGGGGCGGCTCGTGCATCCCCGGCAGTCTTGCAGAGACCCGTCCATCCTCGTAGGCGAGGCGACATTCGTTGCGCAGTCGGTGATAGCGTCAAGCCGGACTGTCATGGAGCCACCTCGATTAGATTCGACCAGCGCCAGACAGTCCCCTTCGATGCCCGGTTGCCCGTCTCGCCCGCCTTGTGCCTATGATCGGCGAGAGATCACACCGTGCCGGAGAGCGAGATGGCGAACGTCGTCGAATGGAAGGTCGAGGGTGCGGTGCGCACCGTGCTGCTGAACAGGCCCGAGAAGCGCAACGCGCTCGACGGCGAGACGATGCAGCAGCTCAGGGCCGTGTTCGAGACGCCCCCCGGTCCGGAGGAGCGCGTCGCCGTCGTGCGCGGCGCAGGCCCCGTGTTCTGCGCCGGCCTCGACCTCAAGTGGCGCCGCAACAACCCGCAGGGCGAGAGCGGCATCGAGCATATGCTGCATGCCATCGAGACCTATCCGCTGCCGGTGGTCGGCATCGTGCACGGCGACGCCATCGCCGGTGGCAACGAGCTGGCGCTGCATTGCGACATCGTCGTCGCCTCGAAGGCTGCCCGGTTCGGCATGTCGCTCGCCCAGGTGGGGCTCGCGCCGAGCTGGTTCCTGGCCAAGAAGATCCTCGAGGTCGCCAACCCGGTCATCGCCAAGAAGATTCTCCTGCTCGGCGATCCCCTGCCGGCCGAGGAGTTCTACAAGCTCGGGCTCATCTCGCATCTGGCCGAGCCCGGCGACCTGGAGGCGACGGCACAGAATGTGATCCAGCGGCTCGCCGACAATGCGCCGCTCTCGCTCAAGGCCATGAAGGCGCTGATCACGCGCGAGATGCAGTTCCGTGATGACATCCCTCACGAGGACATCGATCTCCTGGTCGACAAGGCCCGCACGTCACAGGACGGCCAGGAAGGCATGCGAGCACGCCTCGAGAAGCGCAAGGCGGTGTTCAAGGGGGTCTGAGCCATGGCCGGCGTCACCCTGGCCGTCGTCGCGCGCATCCCGCCGGCCGGCGTCGCCGACTTCCAGGCCTACGAGGCGCGCGTGCTGCCGCTGCTCGCCGACCATGGCGGCACGCTGGAGCGCCGCTTGCGCAATGCCGACGGCACGGTCGAGGTTCACGTGCTGAGCTTTTCCTCCCGCGACGGACTAGACCGCTTCCGCCGGGACGAGCGGCGGGTGGAGGCAGCCCCGTTGCTGCAGCGGTCGGGCGCAACCATGGAGCTTATGGAGCTAGAGGATGTCTGAGTGCCGGCTGGGCCGTCGAGACCGATGAAGATCACCATTCTGGACGACTACTTCGACACCGTGCGCACATTGCCGTGCTTCGCCAAGCTGGCCGGCCATGACGTCGCCATCTGGAGCGACCACGTCCAGGATGTCGACCTCCTCGCCGAGCGGCTCGCCCACACAGAGGCTCTCGTGCTGATCCGCGAGCGGACGCAAATCCGCAAGCCTCTGCTCGAGCGGCTACCTGAATTGCGCCTGATCAGCCAGCGCAGCGTCTATCCCCATATCGACGTCGCCGACTGCACGCGCCTCGGCATCGTCGTCTCCTCGGGGCAGCATCCCGACACGCCCTCCTTTGCGACCGCCGAGTTGACGTGGGGCCTCGTCCTGGCCGCGATGCGCCATATCCCGCAGCAGGCCGCAGCCTTGAAGCGTGGCGTCTGGCAGACCGGCGTCTTCCACTCGGTGCGTGGCAAGATGCTCGGTCTTTACGGCTACGGCCGCATCGGTCGAGCCGTTGGCGAGTACGGTCGCGCCTTCGGCATGGACGTCCAGTTCTGGGCCCGCGACGCGTCGCGGGCAAAGGCCGTCTCCGAGGGCTGGAAGGTCGCTGCCTCGCGCGAGGCGTTCTTCGCCACCTCCGACGTGCTCTCGCTGCACATGCGGCTCGTGCCCGCCACCCGTCACATCGTGACCGCATCCGATCTCGGGCGCATGAAGCCGACCTCGCTCCTCGTCAACACGAGCCGTGCCGGCCTCCTGGAGCCGGGTGCCCTCGTGCAGGCCTTGCGGGCCGGGCGCCCCGGCATGGCCGCTGTCGACGTGTTCGAGACGGAGCCCCTGCGCGACCCGGCGCATCCACTGCTGACCATGGACAACGTCGTCACCACGCCGCACATCGGCTATGTCACGCGCGACGAGTACGAGATCCAGTTCACCGATATCTTCGACCAGATCGTCGCCTACGCTGCGGGCAGGCCGACGAACGTCGTCAATCCCGAGGTGCTGGCGCATCGTCGAACATGAGAAGGAGCTGACATGGCCATCCGCATGACCAAGGCGTGGGTGCCGCTGACGCCTGAGAACGTGAAGAAGCTTCCCGGCCAGCTCGGCGTCTTTCAGCTCGCGGACGCGACGGGCCATGTCGTCTTCATCGGCTTTGCGGGTGGGCGCTCGCTGTTCGGCGTCAGGAGCGAGATCGAGAAGGGGCTCGCCGATCCGCCCTGCGGCGCCACCCAGTTCCGCGTCGAGATCAACCAGCAGTACACGACGCGCTACCAGGAGCTGCTGATGCTTCATGTCCACGACCATGGCTCCGTGCCGACGGGTAACGCCGGCAAGCCGCTGCCGACGCTCGGCCGCCTGAGCCCCCTCTGACCATCCCCACGCCAGGACACGTCCCCATGAACTTCGAGCCGAGTGAAGAGCAGAGAGCCATCGTCGAGCAGGTCCGCCGCTTCGTGCGCGAGGAGATCGTGCCGCTCGAGGACAAGCTCGACCCCGACGCCAGCGAGCTGCCGCCGGAGGATCGCGAGCGGCTCGTCGCCAAGGTCAAGGCGATGGGTCTCTATGGCCTCGACATCCCAGCCGAGTTCGGCGGCCCCGGCATCGACATGTCGACGCGGGTGCTGCTGGCCATCGAGATGGGCCAGCACCGGGCCGGCCTCTACGTGCCTTGCTACGGCGTCTTCGGCGCCGCCGGCCTCGCTCAGCTCTACGAGGCGACGCCGGAGCAGAAGGAAAAGTATCTGTTCCCGATGCTGCGCGGCGAGAAGAAGGCCTTCTTCGGCCTCACCGAGCCGTCCGGCGGCTCCGATCCCGCCCGTGCCATTCGCACGCGCGCGACCAAGACCAACGAGGGTTGGACCATCAACGGCTCGAAGGTCTTCATCTCCGGCGCCGACAAGGCTGACTTCGGTCTGGTCTTCGCCCGCACTGATCCGGAGAAGGGTCGCGGCGGCGTCACCTGCTTCATCGTCGAGACGTCGAACCCCGGCTTCCACGTTCGCCGCATCGTGCACACGCTGCGCTCGTCACATTACGCCACCGAGCTCGGCTTCGAGGACATGAAGGTGCCGGACTCGGCCATCCTCGGAGAGCTGAACAAGGGCTTCGCCATCGCCAACGAGCGGCTTTCGCGGCAGCGCATTCCGTATGCCGCCCAATGTCTCGCGCCGGCCTACAAAGCGCACGAGATGGCGCTCGACTATGCCAAGCAGCGCGAGACGTTCGGTGCCAAGCTCGCCTCCCGCCAAGCCATCCAGTGGATGCTGGTCGACAACGAGATCGACTTGCGCCAAGCCAAGCTCATGTGTCTCGCCGCGGCCGCGAGGTGTGACAACAACGAGCCGTTCCGCATGGAGGCCGGCCTCGCCAAGCTCGTCGCCTCGGAGGCGGCCGGCCGCGTTGTCGATCGCTCGATGCAGATCTTCGGTGGCTACGGGATGACGAAGGATTTCCCCTTCGAGCGCTGGTACCGGGAGCTCCGCATCCGCCGCGTCGGCGAGGGCCCGAACGAGGTCCAGCGCCACGTCATCGCCCGCGATCTCCTGGGCGAGGGCCTGCGCTGAGACGGCCCAGGGCGCCGTCGTCTCCGGGACGGCGCCCCTCCGGAGGCATCAACGCACGCGCGGCATCACCTCGCGCGCCAGCCCCTCGATCTTGTCCATGGCCTCGGCGAGGTCGTTCGATTCGAAGCCGATGTTGATGTGGCGGACGCCGGCCGCCCTGAAGGCGCTGGCGTCCGCCGCGATCTCGTCTGCCGAGCCCGTGAATGTGACACGCCTGCCGTCGCGGCCGGTCTGCGCCTTGCCGAGCGCATAGCCCGGCGCGAAGATCGCGACATCGAGCGTTGCCGTATCGCGCCCCGTCGCCGCGCAATGCTTGTGCACGTCCGCCAGGGCAGCTGCGAAGCGTGCAGGGTCGTCGAGCGGCTCCTTGGGGTTGCGGATCGTCGGATACCAGCCGTCACCGAGCGCCACCGCGCGCTTCTGCGCGGCCGTGCCTTCGCCGCCGACCCAGATCGGCGGGCCCGGACGTTGCACCGGCTTCGGCTCGAACATGATGTCGCGAAACTTGACGAACTCTCCGTCGAATGCCGGGGCAGCCTCCGCCCAGAGTGTCCGGAACGCGCGGATGTACTCGTTGGAGGCCGCTCCTCTCCGCTCATACGGCGGTGCCGAGCCGAGCGCTGCCATCTCCTCGGCCATCCAGCCGACGCCGACGCCGACCGTGACGCGGCCGGCCGACAGCACGTCGATCGTCGCCAGCGCCTTGGCGGTGAGCACCGCCGGCCGGTGCGGGATGACCATCACCGAGGTCAAAAGGCGGATGCGCTTGGTCACCGCTGCCGCGTAGGCGAGGCACGAGAGCTGCTCGAGGCAGAAGCCGGTCGCTACGCCCGGCCAGTCGCCGCTCTCATTGTACGGGTACCGGCTGTCGATCTTGCGCGCGATGACGACGTGGTCCGAGAAGCCGAGATGCGCGAGGCCCAGCGCATCGGCGTGCTGCGCCAGACGCACCAGATTGTCCGGGTGTGCCGCCGCGCCGCGGGTCCCGAGATGCAGGCCGAAATCCATCGCGGTATTCCTCCAAAGGAGTTCAGTCACGCTGCAGGCCGAACTGTGCAAACCGGCAATCCTGTCGATAGCCGCTGATCAAGAGCCTACTGGAGAACCTCTACGATCTTCAACGCCACAAGCCTCCTTGCTGAGCTGAGTGGAGCGGGCGGTCGGGCTTCAGCGCGATCCTGTTGGCCGAGGCAGGCCGGCTATCAAGGACGGCCACTTCGGCCGCCTGCCAGGGCTTGCGCTGGTGAGACGCGCGCAATGCGGCGGTTGACTTCCCGCCATGGCATGCAACGCTGTGCTCCCGACCGATAACCCCAGCCACAGCCGATGACCGTGAGCCGCAGCCGATCGCTAGCCGCCCTGCTCGTCGTGTGCCTCGGCACGCTGGCGGCGCCGCTCGACAGCGCGGTCAATATCGCATTTCCATCGATCACCGCAGCGTTCGGACTGCCGCAGGCCGGCATCCGCTGGGTGATCATCTCCTACGTGCTGACCTATGCCAGCCTCACGCTGGTGTTCGGCAAGCTCGGCGACCTGCTCGGCTATCGGCGCGTTTTCGTCGCGGGCCTCGTCATGTCGGCGGCCGGATATGCGGCCTGCTCGCTGGCGCCGCATTTTGCACTTTTGCTCGCCGGACGCGTGCTGCAGGGCGTCGGCGCCGCCTTGACTTGGAGTTGCGCGCCAGCGCTCGCCACATCGCTCTATCCGGAAAGCGAGCGCACGCGCGTGCTCGGCTTCTATTCGGCGGCGATCGCCATCGGCGCAGCGCTCGGCCCGCTCGCCGGCGGGGCGCTCGTCGCCAACTTCGGCTGGCAGGTCGTGTTCTGGGCGCGACTGCCGTTCGTCGCGACCGCGTTCGCGCTGGCCTGGCTCATCCCGGCAGGAGCGCCGAGCGGGGATAAGCGCAGGCTCGACTGGACCGGGGCGCTGCTCCTGGTGGCTTGGCTGTCGGCATTCCTGCTGGCGGCGGCGAGGCCGGAGATGCCACATGGCGCTGCGGTGGCCGGGGCGCTGGTCGTGTTGGGGGCGATCTCGCTCTGGGCTTTTCTCCGGCACGAGGCGCGGCATGCCGACCCGATCATCCGGCCGGCCTTGTTCCGCGACCGGGCATTTCTCGTGGTCAATCTCGCCAGCATTGCGGTCAACCTCGCCGGCTTCGCCGTCATGCTGCTGGTGCCCTTCCATCTCGCACGGACAGCCGGCCTCGATCCCGGGCTCGGCGGGCTCGTTCTCGGCGCCAATGCCACCGGCGTGGTCGTCGGGTCGTGGGCCGCAGGGCGGCTGAGCACGCGGCTCGGGCACACTGCGATGGCGATCGCAGGAGCCCTCGTCTCCGTGGCGGGGCTCGCTCTCGTCTCGAGCTGGAGCCGAGGGACGCCGCCCGGGGTCATGGCGGCCTGCCTCGGAGCGCAAGGGTTCGGTCTCGGCTTGTTCCAGGTGGCCTATACGGACCGTGTGCTCGCGACCTTGCCCCAAGCCGACAGGGGGGTTGCGGGCAGCTTGACGCTGGTGACCCGGACGATCGGCATCGTCGGCGCAGCGGCGGGCCTGTCCGAGTTGAGCCGCCAGCTCGAGCTCGCCGCCGTCGCGGCGGGCACGGCGCAGCCTGCATTGGTTGCCTTCCAAACCTCCTTCCGGCTTGTCAGCATCGGGCTCGGGGCAGGGCTGATGGCGGTGGTGATCGGACTGCTGATGAGCCGGCCGCCGGGTCGGCGACGATAGGGGCCGATGCTGCACGCCACTTGTCGGCTGGCTCGCATGCGCCGATCCGCGCCCTTGAGTGTACCGGTAGCCCGGGGATATGTCGCAACCGTCGCGGTTCAGTGCCGCCGGGGCCGCAGTTTGGTCAAAAAGGCGGGCAAGAAGCGGTCGTCGGCGAATCCAGCTCGGGCGTGGCTGTTGCGGATGGAGAGCACGGTCGTGGCCGTCCGTGCATTCCGGGGCGCGGACCCTGCGCCACTGTCGGGTTCATTCGGGCAATCAGGCGGGGATCGAGAACACACCATGAATCCGACGGATGTCGTCAAGCAGGCGATCGGCTCCTCGCCGGGAGGGCATTCGTTTGTCGAGCTGTTCCTTCAGGCCCACATCGTCGTCCAGATCGTGATGCTCGGGCTGGTGCTCGCATCCGTTTGGTCGTGGGCCATCATTTTCAACAAGATTTTCGCCTTCCGGCGTGCCCGCCGGGAGGCCGATCGCTTCGAGCAGCAATTCTGGTCGGGGCAATCACTGGAGGAGCTCTATGCGGCGCTGTCTCGCGACCGCACCTTCTCCATGGCGGCGCTGTTCGTGGCGGCCATGCGCGAGTGGAAGCGGTCGGTCGAGGGCAACATCCGGGCGCTCGGCGGCATCCAGCTCCGCGTCGAGAAGGTCATGGACGTGACCATCTCTCGCGAGATGGAGCGGCTCGAGCGAAGCCTCCTCTTCCTCGCCACGGTTGGATCCACGGCCCCGTTCGTCGGCCTGTTCGGTACGGTGTGGGGTATCATGACCAGCTTTCAGGCGATCGCGGTGTCGAAGAACACCAGCCTCGCCGTCGTGGCGCCAGGCATCGCCGAGGCATTGTTCGCGACCGCGCTCGGCCTCCTTGCCGCCATACCCGCGGTGATAGCCTACAACAAATTCTCGGCCGATTCGGCGCGGCTCGCGCAGCGCCTCGAGGCCTTCGCCGACGAGTTCGCGGCGATCGTGTCGCGCCAGATCGACGTGCGCTCGTAGAGGGATAGATCATGGGCGCGAGCCTCGGTGGCGGTGGTGGCAGCGGCCACAGCGGGCGGCGTGGCCGGCGGCGGCGCCACGCTCCGATGAGCGAGATCAACGTCACACCGTTCGTCGACGTGATGCTGGTGCTGCTGATCATCTTCATGGTGGCCGCGCCGCTGCTGACGGGCGGCGTCCAGGTCGAGCTGCCGCAGGCCAAGGGCCGCCAGCTCGAGGCCAATAAGGAGCCGATCGTGGTGTCGGTGACGAAGACGGGCCAGGTGTTCCTCGGCCAGGAGGAGAAGACGCCGATGACGCTCGACGAGCTCGGCCCCAAGCTCGCCGCCATCGCCCAGGGGCGCGGCGGCAACGAAGAGCCGGTTTTCGTGCGCGGTGACAGGGCGGTCGAGTACGGCCATGTGGCCCGCGTGATGGCGCGCATCAAGGAGCAGGGCTTTCGCAAGATCTCGCTCGTGACGGAGATCGAGGGAGGGGGATAGGACGTGTCGGTCGGACTCGTCATATCGATCCTGATGCACGTGACCCTGCTCGGGTTTGCGCTGGTCTCGATCGCCGGGACACCGCCCCGCGAGTTGAAGATGCCTGCGCCCGAGCCGATCATCGCCGACGTCATCTCGGAATCCGACCTCAATCGCATGCGCAAGGGCGTGCGCGAGGCCAAGCTCGACGAGGCGCAGGCGAAGGAGGTGCCGAAGCCCGACGAGGCGCAGAAGGACACGCCGAAGCCGAGGCCCGTCGCCAAGCCGCCGCCGGCCGCAGAGCCCCCCCCACCCGAGCCGGCCAAGCCCGTCGAGGTCGCCAAGGCCGAGCCGCCGCCACCTCCGCCGCCGCCGGCCAAGGCTGAGCCACCCCCGCCGCCGCCTGCCCCGAAGCCGGAGCCCGATAAGGCGGCCCTCGATCAGAAGCTCGAGGAGTTGGCCCTGCAGAAAGCCGCGGAGGACAAAGCCAGGCAGGAGGCCGAGACAAAGTCCCGGGCCGAGGCAGAGGCCAAGGCAGAAGCCAAGGCCAAGGCCGAAGCGGAGGCCAAAGCCAAGGCCGACAGGATCGCCAAGCAAAAGGCCGATAAGCTGGCGCGGGAGAAGGCGGCCAAGCTTGCCAAGGAGAAAGCCGACAAGCTGGCCAAGGAGAAAGCGGCAAAGCTCGCCAAGCAGCAGGCGCAACTCACAAACCGCGTGTCGGCGCTGCTCGACAAGACTCCTGATCCGAAGCAGGCGCCGGCCGCCAACGACCCGCCGACCAAGGCGACGACCGCCAAGGGGCCGGTGCGTGGCGATGCCATGGGGCGCGATGCGACCATCTCGGCCAACGAGGCGAGCTTCCTCGCGGGTCTCATGCGGCAGGCGGTCAGTCGCTGCTGGAATATCAACGCTGGGCTCGATGGCATCCAGCAGATGGTGGTGAAGGTCGAGGTGCGCCTCAACGCCCAGGGCGATCTCGTGGGCCAGCCCAGAGTGGTCAATAGCCAGCCGTCGCCGGTGTTCCGGGACGCGGCCGACTCGGCCGTGCGCGCCCTCGTGCAGTGTGCGCCCTATACGCTGCCCCCGGACAAGTTCGCCGGAGGCTGGGAGCACATGGTGCTGACGTTCGATCCGGCACGGATGTTCTGAGAAGCTCGGCGGTGGCCCTGGTGTCCCGGTTCGCAATGGCCGACCACTTTGCGGCAACCTCTCTCGGCAATTGCGAGGCGCCACGCTAGGACCGGGCGACGATCGTGCGTGGACCCCGCATATGCTCGGACAGGATGCACCGGGGTCGTGGCTCATGCCCGAGGCATGGTCGTCCGGGTCTTGCGCTGCCACGCCCCCGGCAACGGCGTCGCGCCGGCAACTCATTTGCCAGACGCGACGCTTCGGCCACTCAGAGCCGGGCGGCGGTACCTTTCAGGACATCAGGCAGGATCAGCGGCCAGACGCCCGCTGTGCCGGCCTTCGGCCACTCCGCCCGCGCGGCACGGATCGCCTCGGCATCCATCTCCGGGCCTGCCTCTGCGCTCTGGCAGTGGTGGAAGCGCACGCGCGGGCCGTTGTCCAAGTGGATGTGGTGCATGCCGCAGCTGTAGGTGCCGACACCGCCGCCGTGGTTCGACTTGAGCCAGCTCGCGACCTGGCTGTATTTGCCGCGCGGCGGGTTGAAATCCACGGCACGGCAGTTGGCGTGGTAGCTCGAGCGACCGTTTGGCATTCTGGCCCCGCCGCGGTAGGTCGAGACGATCTCGACGCTGCCGAACTTCGAGCGGACTTGTGCGAGCCGCGACTTGAGCTCCTTCGGCAGGCACGAGCCCGAGGCCTCGAGCTCGTCGGGCAGGAAGGCGAGCGTCGCCGTTGCGACAACGCCCATCGCAAGCGCGATCACGCGCGGACCATGGCGTCCAAGCATGCGTGCAGTCCTTCTGGCTGAGGAGGTGCACCCCTGCACCTCGTTTCCCTCGTTCGTTGCGAACGGAGGCTCGCTAGCCGGAAGGCGTTGCTGATAGAACTCTTATTCCGCGGCCTTGGTTAACGAAAGCTGACGATAGGCCGGCGGAAATATGGCCGAAAGCAGCCTCACAGCACGAGATCCGCCGCCCCGAGCAGCGTATTCCGGCCGATCAGCAGCAACGTCATCTCTGCCGTGGCGGTGGCGTCGGTGTTCATTTCGACCAGCAGGTTCGACCCGACCACGCGCTGGCGGATCTCGCCCGCCGAGAACGAGCCATTCGTGTCGAGCACGAAGGCTTGATCGTTGGCGAGCGTCGTATTGGCGTCGATGGCGTTGAGCCAGATCCGGTCGCCTGCCGTGAAGTCCAGGATGCGATCGTAAGCGCTGCCCGCCGAGTCGGCCACGGCGCCATAGATGAAGTTGTCGTTGCCGAGGCCACCGGTCAGGTAGTCGAGGCCGAGCCCGCCGGTGAGGCTGTCGTTGCCCGCGGCGCCATCGAGCCGGTTCGAGCCCGTGTTGCCGACGATGGCATTGGCAAGC
>JANRJI010000130.1:0-58584 GCA_033764055.1 Hyphomicrobiaceae bacterium | reverse complement strand
ATGATGCGGGCGAAGTTGCCGGACAGCTCCGGCTGGCGCATGGCGACCCGACCGCGAAGGACCTCGCCGGTAGCACCGTCGATCGTGATCACGTCGCCCTTCTGGAAGCGCTCGCGACCTGCTGTCATCGTGCCGGCCTTGTAGTCGATGCGCAGGCTGGAGGCGCCGCAGACGCACGGCCGACCCATGCCCCGCGCGACGACCGCGGCGTGGCTCGTCATGCCGCCGCGCGTCGTCAGGATGCCGACGGCGGCGTGCATGCCATGGATGTCCTCGGGGCTGGTCTCGATGCGCACGAGGATCACCTCGCGGCCCTGGGCCTTCATCGCCTCGGCCTCGTCGGCGGAGAATACGATCTCGCCGGCGGCTGCACCGGGAGAAGCGGGCAAGCCTTGTGCGACGATGTGCTTCTCGGCGTCGGGCGCGATGGTCGGGTGCAACAGCTGGTCGAGTGCGTTGGCGTCGATACGCGATACGGCCTCGGCGGGGGTGATCACACCTTCCTCGCAGAGATCGACCGCGATCTTCAGGGCGGCTGGCGTCGTGCGCTTGCCGTTCCGCGTCTGCAGCATCCAGAGGCGGCCTTCCTGGATGGTGAACTCGATGTCCTGCATGTCCCGATAGTGCCGCTCGAGCTTGGCGAAGATGCCGGCGAGATCCTTGAACGTGTCGGGCATCAGCGTCTCGAGCGACGGGGCCGTGTCGCCGGCCTCGAGGCGCGCGGCCTCGGTCAGGGCCTGGGGCGTGCGGATGCCAGCGACGACGTCCTCGCCCTGGGCATTGACGAGGTACTCGCCGTAGATCTCCTTGCGGCCCGTCGAGGGATTGCGGGTGAAGGCGACGCCCGTCGCCGACGTGCTGCCGCGGTTGCCGAACACCATGGCCTGGACGTTGACGGCCGTGCCCCAGTCGTCGGGAATCGCGTTGAGCCGACGGTAGGTGGCGGCCCGGGCATTGTTCCACGACCGGAACACGGCGCCTATCGCCCCCCAGAGCTGGGCCCGTGTATCCTGCGGAAAAGGCTGGCCATGATGCTCGACGACGGCTGCCTTGTAGCGTTCTATGACCTCGCGCCAGTCGTCGGCGCCGAGGTCCGTGTCGAGGTCGAAGCCGTTCAGGCTCTTGTGGGCCTCGAGGATCGATTCGAACGTCTCGTGCTCCAGGCCGAGCACGACACCCGAGTACATCTGGATGAAGCGGCGGTAGCTGTCGTAGGCGAAGCGAGGGTCGCCCGACTGGCTGGCGAGGCCCTCGACGGTCGTGTCGTTGAGGCCGAGGTTCAGGATGGTGTCCATCATGCCGGGCATGGAGGCCCGGGCGCCGGAGCGCACGGAGACGAGCAGCGGGCGCTCGGCATCGCCGAAGCGGGCGCCGACCGTTCGGCCGACCTCGTCGAGCGCGGTGTGCACGTCCGCCTCGAGGCCCTCCGGGTACTTGCCGCCGGTGGCCGTGAAGTGGGTGCAGACCGCCGTGGTGATCGTGAATCCGGGCGGAACCGGGAGGCCCAGGCTCGCCATCTCCGCCAGATTGGCGCCTTTGCCGCCCAGCAGATTGCGCAACCCGGCATCTCCGTCAGTCCGTGCGGCACCGAACAGGTAGACGCGCCTCTCGGGCGCTCGGCTGCTGGATGAGGAGGCCATGATTCCACTCCGCTTGTGTCGGCCCGGCACGTCGGGATGCCTGCTTCTAGCGCGCCTCGACCACGACCGGCAGAACGCATGTGGCCGCGGCGCTGGACCTGTAACGCGCGAACCCTTCGATGGCCGAACGCCGTCCCACCCGAAATTCCATCGTCCCGCGTTTTACCTTTGACCGCATCGGGAGCATTGCGCACTCTCCGCGGCAACAGCGGACGGCATGGGGCACGGCGATGGCGAACCACCTGAAGAGCGTTCTCAAGTCACTCGACGAAGGCGAGGATCGTGCGCTCGAGCGCCTGTTCGAATTCCTCCGAATTGCAAGCATTTCCACCGATCCGGCCTACAAGGGCGAGTGCCAGAAAGCCGCCGAGTGGTGCGTGCGCGAGCTGGGCGCGATCGGCTTCGTGGAGGCCAAGGTCGTGCCGACGACCGGGCACCCGATGGTGGTCGCCCACGATCGCAGGGACCGGTCGCGGGGCACGCCGCATTTCCTCTTCTACGGCCACTACGACGTGCAGCCGCCGGACCCATTGGAGCTGTGGAAAACGCCGCCCTTCGAGCCGCGCATCGCCACCGAGCGAGGCAACGGCAAGGTGATCGTCTCGCGCGGCGCGGAAGACAACAAGGGCCAGCTGATGACCTTCCTCGAGGCCGCCCGCGCCTGGAAGACGGTGGCCGGCGAGCTGCCGGTCGCGGTGACGGTGCTGCTCGAGGGCGAGGAGGAATGCGGCTCGCCCTCGCTGCCTGGTTTCCTGGCGAAGCACGGTAAGGAAGTGACCGCCGACCTCGCGCTGGTCTGTGATACCGGTCAATGGGACAAGGACACCCCGGCGGTGACGACCCAGCTGCGCGGCATGGCTGCGCTGGAGGTCACGATCGTCGGGCCATCGCGTGATCTGCATTCCGGGCTCTACGGCGGGGCCGCGATGAACCCGATCCGCGTGCTGACGCAGATCTGCGGTGCGATGCACGGCAAGAACGGGAAGGTGCAGATCCCGGGGTTCTACGACGGCATCAGGAAGCCGTCGGCGCGGCAACTCAAGCAGTGGAAGGGGCTCGGCTTCGACGAAGCCCAGTTCCTGGCGAGCGTCGGGCTCGGCGTGCCAGCCGGCGAGAAGGGCTACTCGGTGATCGAGCAGGTCTGGTCGCGGCCGACGCTCGAGTTCAACGGCATCAGCGGCGGCTATCAGGGCGTGGGCACCAAGACGGTCATCCCATCGGAGGCGTCGGTGAAGATCACCTGTCGGCTCGTGCCGGGACAGGACCCCGACAATGTGGTCGCCGGCCTCAAGGCCTTCGTCAGCGAGCGCCTGCCTGCCGACTGCAAGGCGCGCTTTACAGGCGGTCGCGGCAGCCCGGCGATCGCTTTCGACACCGATGCACCTCACATCGCGAAGGCTGCCGCGGCGCTCGAGCAGGAGTGGGGCAAGCCCGCGGCCCTGGTGGCACTCGGCGGCTCGATCCCGATCGTCCAGTCGTTCCAGGACACGCTCGGCATGCAGAGCCTGCTGGTCGGCTTCGGTCTCGACGACGACCGCATCCACTCCCCCAATGAGAAATACAACCTGAAGAGCTTCCACAAAGGGGCGCGGAGCTGGGCCCGCATCCTGGCGGCGCTGGCTGGGAGCGAGTGACGGCGGAGGCAAACGGTGAGCCCGGGCGAGCCGATGGTACCGCTCTTACCACCGCGGGGAGCAAGCTAGAGGACGTGAATGCCACGATCGGCAGTGCGCTCCGATCCGGGGCGCGGCTTACGAACTGATCTGCATCGGCGACCACTTCGCTTGCCGCGGCTCGGTTCGTCCGGAGCGCCGCATCGCTGATCGAAGGCGTGAGGTGGCTCGACGAGAAGGTGCCGATCGACAGCGGTCGCCCTTGCCATCCGTTCTCGAAATGTGCTTATCGATTGACCGACCACGGCCCGTCTCGAACGAGGATCGCGATGCCCCTCTATCCCAAGCTTTTGGCTGCCGTCGTCGGCGGCTTTGCCTCGGCATTTGCCATGGCGAGCGGCCTCGAGGCTCAGCTCGGGCCCGGGCCCGGTGGGCGGGCCCCCTACGCGTCCCACGCAGGCCCGCGCAACGAGGCGGGTCGTTTCGACTACTACTCCCTGGTGCTGTCGTGGAGCCCCACCTACTGCGCCGGCCTCCAGCGAGACGGTTACGATCCGCAGTGTCACGCGCGGGATGGCAAGCGGTATGCGTTTGTTTTGCACGGCCTGTGGCCTCAGCACGAGAGCGGCTGGCCCGAGAGCTGCCCGACGCGCGACCGTCCGTTCGTGGCGCAGAAGACCATCGACGGGATGCTCGACATCATGCCGAGCCCCAAGCTCGTCATTCACGAGTACAGGAAGCACGGCACCTGTTCCGGCCTCTCGCCGGAGGAGTATTACAAGGTCTCGCGGCAGCTCTTCCAGAAGGTGCGCATTCCGCCGCGTTACGAGCGGCCGAGCCAGGCGCTGACCGTCTCGCCCGCGGAGGTCGTGCGCGATTTCGTCTCGGTCAATCCCGAGATGAAACCCGAGAGCATCGCCGTTGCGTGCGGTGGTCCCGGGAACCGGCTGCGCGAGGTTCGCATCTGCTTCTCGCGGGAGGGCATGCTGCGATCCTGCGGGTCGAACGAGGATGCAAGGCGCCTTTGCCGCGCGCAGCGCCTCTACGTGCCGCCGGTGCGCGGCGGCGCCGAGCCGCGGGCGCCGGGCTCTGAGAGACAGATTGGCCCACCGGGAGAGCGGCGCATCTGAGCTGCGTTCGCCGTCGAGGTTCTGCCGTGTTCCCGGCTATGTCTCTAGGCGCGGCGCCTCGAGCGCCGACGGCGAGTGGCACGATGGGGCTCAGATGACATTCGAGGCCGGCCAGCAATGGACGTACCGGGCGCCGCCCGAGATCGCCGATTCGCGAATCGTGATCGGGGCGCTCGTCGACTTCGACGGCGGCCGCCGCATAGCCTGTTGCGCCGTTACCGGGGCTCGGCAGCGCAACGACGACGGCACGTTTCGGCGGGTGACGGTGCCGTTCCTGCCGCTGACCGTGGAGGCCCTGGCCGAGACCGTGGTGGCGCTCGACGGCGCGTCTGAGGTCCCGGATGGCTTTGCGGAGGGGCTCTCGGCCTGGCAGGACGACCCGCGCGGTGCCAGCTATTTCACCGTCCCGTTCGAAGGCTCGCTCGAGCGCATGATCGGGCAGCAGATGGCGGCGATCGTCGAGGATAAATAGTCTCGACGGCCCGCGGCGGAATAACCGGGCCGCTGAACCTCTACGGCATCAAAGCGCGTCCAGCGGTAGCTTCAGAAATCGCTTGCCGCTTTCGTCGGGCGCGGGCAGATGGCCGGCCCGAATGTTGACTTGCAGCGACGGCAGGATCAGCCGGGGCATGCCGAGCGTCCTGTCACGGGCTTGGCGCATGGCGACGAACTCGTCCTCGCTGATCCCGTCCCGCACGTGGATGTTCGCTGTTCGCTCGTCGGCGACTGTGGTTTCCCATCGGATCTGCCGGCCGTCGGGGCCGTAGTCGTGGCACATGAACAGGCGCGCCCCGAGCGGCAGCGTCTCGAGAACCTTGCGGATCGAGCGGAACAGCACGCGCGCGTCGCCACCTGGGAAGTCCGCACGCGCGGTGCCGCCGTCCGGCATGAAGAGCGTATCCCCGACGAACGCCGCGTCGCCGGCGACGTGCGTCATGCAGGCTGGGGTGTGTCCGGGTGTCGCCATCGCGAACGCCTGCATCGTGCCGATGGCGTAGGTGTCGCCATCCTCGAACAGGCGGTCGAACTGGCTGCCGTCACGCCGGAACTCGGTGCCTTCGTTGAACACCTTTCCGAATACGCTCTGCACCTCCGTAATCTTGGCACCGATGCCGATTTTTCCGCCGAGCTTGCTCTGGATGTAGGGCGCGGCCGACAGATGGTCCGCATGGGCGTGGGTCTCGATCAGCCACTGCAGCTCGAGGCCCTTCGAGCGCACGTACTCGATGAGGCGGTCGGCGGATTTGAAGGAGATGCGGCCGGCCGCATAGTCGAGGTCCATGACGCTATCGATGATGGCACAGGCCTTCGATGCCGGATCCTTGACGACATAGGAGATGGTCGCGGTGTCGGGATCGTAGAAGCCCGTGACATCGGGCTTCACGGACATGTCGATAGGATAGCTCATGTCGGCCTCGTCGATGCTCGCGAAGGCTAAACGCGATCCGCCATCAAACGTTCGGGACTGTGGGCCGGAGCCTCGGCTAGCTGGCCTTGCGCGGGCAGGTCGAGAGCCCGAGCGGTACATAGAGCGGGCACCAACCGGCAAGACCTGTGAGCAGGGGGATCAGCCCGATCCAGCCCCAGGGTGTCTGGGGGCCGACGAAAACCAGCGCGATGAGCACCACGCCGACGACGATACGAAGAACGCGGTCAATGCCGCCAACATTGCTTGTCATTCGTGTCACTCCTGTCCAAGCCACCCGAAGACTTTCCCGCCAAGCACGCCGCATGTCGGTGACTATGTCACCGGCTCGATCATTGGGCCGGGCTCGGCGGCTCGTAGGTCTCTGCGGAGGCGACGGTGATCACATGGCGTCGGCGTGCGGGTGGCCTGCATTGATGCAGATCAGGGCATCACCGCGGCGCCGAGTGCCTTTTGGCGTGCGCCGTCGTCAAAATCGGCGGCTTGCATGGAGGCACCGGATGTCGAGATCGAGAACGTCTGTATTGCTCGTCGCCGCGGCGCTGTCTCTCGCCACAGCGAGCGCGCTCGCACAAGGTGGCCCGAAGGGTCCCGGGCCCGGTCCAGGCGGCATGGGGCCGGGAATGATGATGGGACCTGGCATGATGGGCATGGGCAGCTTCGGCTTCTCGTGCCATCCGCGGGCGGCCGGTTTGGCCGAGTGGCGCATTGCGCGTATCGAGGAGGCGGTGAAGCCGACCGAGGCGCAGAAGGCCAAGCTCGCAGCGCTCAAGGCGGCGTCTGCCAAGGCGGCGGAGACCATCACGGCGGCTTGCGCAGGAGATGCGCCGAGGAAGTCGGTCGAGCGCCTTGCGCTGATGGAGAAGCGGCTCGACGCCATGAGCCAGGCGATCAAGACGGTACGGCCGGCGTTCGAGGATCTCTATGCATCCCTCGACGACGCGCAGAAAGCCAAGTTGGACGCTGCCGGCCCCCGCCAATGGGGCTGGGGGCACTGGCGCTGGCGCTGGAGCCAGTAGGCGAGGCCCGGCAACCCCTATTGCCGGGCTATCGGCTGCTCGATCGCCTGGATCGCCCGCTCCACGTCCTCGCTGGTCAGCACCCAGTCGTTGTCGAGGTTCGCCACCACGTGGCGCATGAAGCGCTCGGAGAGGCCGATGGCGCGGGTCTGGTCGCCCAAATGATCGTAGAGGATGGCGAGCGCGAGTTGCTGCGGGCTCTCGCCCTCGTAGGTCCACTCGAAGCCCCAAGTGGTGAACCTGGCCACTTCGTAGTGCTCGGGCAGCTTCCGGCCATCGACTGTGACGGAGAGCCCGTCGAAGAGACGCTTGCCTTGGTAGGTTTTCATGACGTGTGCCCCGGCGGGCGCCGCGCCGAAGCCGGGCGGCGACTTTGATATATCAGGCGAGGGTAGGCCAGGAGAGGCGGAGAAGGGAAGGGCGCCAGCGCCCGCCTGATCATTCGGGTCCCGGTATCCCGGCCGCAGCAATTGCACCAGGCGATTGCGGAGAGCCGGGATCTTTCTGCGTCTCGGCCGTGTGACGACCACCTATCTCCACTCGGCCCGCCTCGTTTCTCCGGGGCACCGCATTGCGGGCTGCGTGCGCTCTACTCGTGGACCCGCTGCGAGACGGCCGCCGTGTTGCCGAACGAGGGAATGTACATCGAGTGCTTGCCGGGGCCGCCGGCGACGACGAGGTTGATGTGGGCGGGCGATCCGGCCGGGTAGTAGTGATCCTTGACCGGATGGCGGTCCTGACCGGCCCAGCTCTCGAGGTTCTCCTTCGAGATGCGGCTGACGTGCACTTTCGAGCCCTCGTAGAGCGCCTCCTGGATCGTATCCGGTTTCCAGCCGTCGCGGGCCAGCGTCTGCGCGTGCTCGGGGCCGAGGATCACGAAGCACGGGCCCTGCAAGTAGACGTTGTTGGCGCCCGCCTCGCTCATCGTCCCGGCGATGGTCGCGATGAGACCCTTGCCGGTGGTCGAGGCGTGGTCGTTGATGTTGTGTGGCGCCTCGGCGGCCATCGTGGTGACGACGCTGTCGTCGGCCTTGAAGCCGCGCCGCACGTGATACGGCGTGAACGGGCTCGCCTCCTCGTTCTCGCCGAAGCAGTAGGAGTACTTGGCCGGCGAGCCGTGGGTGGCGCGGTCCATGTCGCCGGGCTTGGCGCCCCCGACGTTGAGCAGAATGAGCTGCAGCGCGCGGCCGATCGAGGCGTTGGCCCGCCGCCCCTGTCCGAGGCAGTTCGAGCCGCAGTTGATGTCGAGCGTCTTGCGCAGGGGGCCGTTGACCAGCATGAGCTGGCCGCAGGGATGCGTCGTTGCCAGCGTGCCGTGGAGATTGTAGGCGGGGTCCAGCACGGCGCGCAGGCCCGCCAGCACGACCGGGAAATACTCGGGCTTGCAGCCGGCCATGACGGCATTGGCGGCAAGACTTCCGAGCGTCGGCACGACTTGCCGCGGCGAGATCGGTGCGAATGTCTCGTTGTCGGCGCGCACCGACGACACAAAGCGTTGGACCTTCTCCTCGGTCGGTACGTAGAGCGGGAGACCGTCGCTCCAGCCCTGGGCGGCCGCATATTCGTTGAAGGCCTCGACGTCGATTGAATCGAGGTCGATGATCTCGGCGTCGCTCGTGTCCGTCATGCGCGTCCTCGGTGGCAGCTATTTCACGGGCGAAGCAAGGGGCTTGCCCTTCTCGATGACGTACGTCGCGATCAGCCTCGCCGGCTTGTCCCTGGTGCCCTCGTCGTGAACGGCCCCGCTCGGCACGCGCAACGAGGCGCCCGCCTTGAAGGTCTGCTCGCCCTGTCCGTCGAGCGCGAGGACGAACTCGCCGTCCATGACGTAGCCGACGACCTCGCCGGGGTGGCTGTGGCGGCCGGCCTTGACGCTGGCGCCGATCTCGACGACTGCGACGATCGTCTCGAGATTGGTGCCGGCGACGTCGAAGCGCTGCAGGATGGTGCGCTTGACGTTGGGAGGCCCGGCCGTGATCGGCGGTGGTGTCGGCTGTTGCGCGAGGGCGGGCGCCGATGCCCCTACGGCCAGCGCCGCCCCGACGAAGGCCAGCCCCAGTGACAGAATTCTCATCATCGCGCCCCTCGTGGCTGCATATCGCGGGGCCGATCGGAGTGGACCGGCCCTGGGAACTCTCACGTGGCGAGACCCTCGATGGTCTTCCAGGCCGTCTCGATGCGCTCCCGCAGCTCGGTCTCGTTGAGACCGCCGACGGGATGCTTCACGACGATCAGGCGCGGCTCGACCTTGCGCGCCTTGGCCTGGGCGAGGATCAGGGGCTTGAACGTCTCGGTGGCGATGACGTAGGCCGTCACGCCGCGTTTGGCGAGCTCGATGCTGTCGTGGAAACTCCACGATGAGCAGGAGCCTCAATCCCCGAGCGCAAGCAGGGCCGCCCGATAGCGGCGTGAGGCGCCCTCGATCTGCTCCGAGGTGGCCGGCTGGCTGGCGGAGGGCTTCCACACAAAGTCGATGCCGTCCGTCGAGCGGACGCCGCCGAACTTGCCCTTGAGGCCTTCCAGCAGCTCCCTGGCGTTGGGCTTGGAGTTCGAGAACAGCAGAATCGGGTCGCGCTTCCAGTCGACGGCACCGGATTTCAGCGTCTCGGCGCCGGCCGGCACGTGCCCGAAGCTCGGATTGACAATGCGCATTGGGACCTTTCCCTTTGCCCGGGCCACTCGCATCGCAGCGAGCACCCGTGCGTCGTTTCACGCGGACTGACGGGCTTTCACCCAGGCGGCGGCATTGTGGCCTGCGCGGAGACCGTCGGCAATGGCCTCGGCGACGGTTCTCGTCGCGTCGGGTCGGACGTCGCCGGCCCAGTACAGCCCTTCGGCCCGCACGGGGACCGTCTCGACGAAGCCGCGCGCCGGCTCCCGCCCGGTCTGCAGGAAGAGGCCGTGGGCCGCGAGGGTGCGGCTGGCCCCGTTCACCTCGACGGTGACGCTCTCGAGCATCCCGGTTCCGCCGAGGGCCGAGATGCGCCCCGTGATCTGGGTGACGTTGGGCAACCCCATCAGCTCGGCGAGGCGATCGGGCGTCACCGCCAACTCCTCCGTCGAGACGAGCGTGACGCTCGACGCGTGGTCGGCCAGATGGATCGCCTCCTCGACGGCCCATTGATCATCGCCGGCGACGACCACCGACTTGCCGGCATAGAGCGGCGCATCGCAATGGGCGCAATGCGAGAGCCCCTGGCCCTCGTAGCGGACCTCCTCCGCGAGCCCGGTGGTGCCCGGCGTCCGCCCGGAGGCGACAATCAGCGCCGAGGCCTCGAAGCGCTCGTCGAGGGCCTCGATCAGCCAGCGCGGCCCGTCAGTGACGCGCTGCACATCGTCGACGGCAAGCTCGACCCCGGCCGTCATCGCATCCTCGGCGAGCTTTGCGATCACGTCGGGGCCCTGGCCATCGGGCAGGATGTGCGCGACGCCGACCAGATCGCCGAGGTTCATCAATTCACCGCCCGGCCCCATGCGGTCCACGGCAACGGCTGACAGGCCGGCCTCGGCCACCGCCCGGGCTGCGGCAAGCCCGGCCGGTCCGGCACCGATGACGACGACGTCGAACGAGCGCGGTGTCATCGGGCGAAGGTCACGGTTGCCTGCATGGCGATAGTGCCGGAGGGCGTCAGCGCCCAGGCCTCCGCGCCCCTGCCATCGGTCGACGGTCTGCCGACGAGATCGAACGGCTCGGTCTCGAACAGTGGCGCACGGGCGCGCATGTGGAATGTCGCGAAGGGGCGCCCCTGGCACATGTCGCGCACGAAATCAGAGAGGCAATGTTGCGAGTAGGGACCGTGCACCACGAGGCCTGGATAGCCCTCGACGCCTGTCGCATAGGGGGTGTCGTAGTGGATCCGGTGGGGATTGAAGGTGATGGCCGAGAAGCGGAACAGGGAGACCGCATTGGTCTTGATGGTGCGCCGCCAGGGGAGGCCGGCGGGCGGCTCCTCTCGCTTCGGGATGCCGCTCTTCGCGCCTTCCTTCACCTCCTCGCGGAAGGCACCGTCGTATTCCTCTGTCAGGGCCAGGCCACGCGGGGTGGAGATGCGGCGGGTCTGGGTCGCGAACACGAGCGTGCCGGTCGAGCCCTGCCTCACCTGCAGGTCCGAGAGCGTCGTCTCCCGCACGATCCTGTCGCCGACACGGATGTCATCGTGGAAGGTGATGCGGCAACCGGCATACATGCGACGTGGCAGCGGCATTTTCGGCAGCACGCCAGCGCCCGTCGGCAACCCGTCGGCGGACAGGCTGGCCTGCGGCGCCATGTTCAGGAAATAGCCGATGTGCCAGCCGGGCGGGATCGACTCACCGTCCTTTGGCGCGCGCTCCGGACGATCGAACGTCGCAACAAGCATGCGCAGCGGTGCCTCGGTGGCGGTGTCCTCCTCGGTCATTCGGGTGCCGATGTGGCGGCGCAGGGCCTCGGCGTCGATGGCTGTCATGGCTGGCTCTCCGCGTTTTCAGAGGCACGATCCGGCCCGCGGCCGCCAACGTCAAGGGCCCTGTGCGGCCGGCGGCTGGCTCGCCTGCCGGCTCGTCCGGGCATTCGCGCTCGACTGAGACGAGTTCTGAACGAATGTTGATCGCCGACCTGCGGTTTTCACATATCTCCGTTGATTGCTTGTGCATTGCAGCATTTGCCGAACGTGCACATCTTTCGAGTGCTTCGATGCGCACCAAGAAGAGTGACTTGCGAAGCGGATTTTCTCCCATGGAGATAGCCATCATGAGCACCCAATCTCTCGCCTCCGGGCGCCACACGGGCACCGGCCACACCTCGTTGCAACGCACAATGATGGTCATCGAGACGGTCATCGCTGCGTTCCGTGACGGACACCGGGCTCGCGCCGCCTATCATTCGGCGGTCTCGAGGGGCGAGACGCCGGCCATTGCCGCCGCTTCCTCGGTCCTGCTCGGCCGCAAGCGGGGCTAATCGGCTTCGTGGCGCATTCGGGCTGGCGCAATCGGGCATACCGTTGTCGGGCCGGCGCCGGGCCCTCGACGCCGACAATAGACATGGCCTAGGCTATCCTCGTTCCACGAGGAGCTGGACCATGCTCATGAACCGCGGCCGCGGCCAACTGCTCGTCATCGACGTGCAGGATCGTCTCGCACCGCATATCGCGGGCGGCAGCGAGGTCGTGGCCAATTGTTGCCGCCTTGTCGCCTATGCTCGGCGGCTGGGCGTCCCGGTGACGCTCACCGAGCATTACCCGCCCGGGCTCGGTGCGACGGCGCCGGCCGTGCTGGAGGCCGCCGGGCATCCGGCCGCATCCGGTGCCTCCGAGGTGCCGCCGGTCCTTCAAAAAATCAGCTTCTCGTGCTGGCGCGACGACAGGATTCGCGACCGTATCGAGGATTTGCGCGCCCGAAGGCGTGATCAGCTCGTCGTCGCCGGCATGGAGACGCATGTCTGCGTCGGCCAGACGGTCCTCGATCTGCTCGGCGATAGCCGTCACGTCTTCCTCGTGTCCGATGCCGTCGGCTCGCGGTCGGCCGCCGTGCGCGATGCCGCGATCGAGCGCCTGCGCGGCGCCGGCGCACACATCGTCACTCAGGAGATGGTCGCGTTCGAATGGCTCGAGCGCGGCGACCATCCGGCGTTCAAGGGTCTCGTCAAGCTGATCAAATAGCCAGAGAGAAACCAGGAGGAAGCAGCATGCGGCTCAAGGACAAGGTGGCGATCGTCACCGGTGCGGCATCGGGCATGGGCGCAGCGACGGCCCGTATCTTTGCCCGCGAAGGGGCGTTTGTCATCCTCACCGATCTCGACGAGGACGGCGGTCAGAAGGTGGCCCGCGAGATCGGCAACCGGGCTCACTTCATCAAGCACAACGTGTCGAGCGAGGACGACTGGGCCAAGGTCGTGGCGGAAACGCTCAAGAGCCACGGCAAGATCGACATCCTGATCAACAACGCGGGCGTCTCGGGCTCCGACCCCGACCGGTTCTCGATGAAGACCTGGGACCAGCAGATGGAGGTCAATGCCAAGGGCGTTTTCCTCGGCATGCGGGCGGTGATCCCGGAGATGCAGAAGGCGAAGAAGGGCTCGATCGTCAATATCTCGTCGATCTCCGGCATCGCCGGCCAGAACTTCGTGCACATGGGCTACAACGCCGCCAAGGGCGCGGTGCGCACCATGTCGAAGGCCGCCGCCGTGCAGTTCGGCCGAGACAATATCCGGGTCAACTCCGTGCATCCGGGCGTCATGCCGCCGATGCGCACGTCGCAGATGAGCGCCGACCCGGAGGTGCGCGCGCGCGTGCTGAAGGCGATTCCCATGGCTCGCTTCGGCGAGGTGGACGAGGTGGCCAACGCCAACCTGTTCCTGGCATCAGACGAGGCATCCTACATCTCGGGCGCCGAGCTCGTCGTCGACGGCGGCTTCATCGCGCAGTGAGGCCCCGACTGTGCGGCCACCAGGGTCATCGGTCGTCAGACCGATGACCCGGACAGAGCCACCTCACTCGACGTAGCGCTCGACCACCGCATCGACCAGTGCCACACCACGGCCCTCGTCGGCGATCATGACCGGGTTCATGTCGAGGCTGGCGATCGACGCGTCCCGCAGCATCAGCTCGGCAACGCGGACCGCTGCATCTGCAAAGGCCCGAGTGTCCATCGGCGGCTCGCCGCGAACGCCCTTCAGCACAGCGGCGCAGCGCAGGCCGTCCAGCGCCCGCAGCACATCGTCGACCGAGAACGGCGGCAGCAGCAGCACCACATCCGGCATGGCCTCGACGTACTTGCCGCCCTCGCCGACGACGATCACCGGCCCGAAGAAGGGATCGCGGTGGGCGCCGATCAGCATCTCGCGGCGGCCTTTCACCATGCGGGCGATGATGACGCCGTCGAACCGGGCGCCAGCCTTGGCGACCGAGCGCTCCATGTCGCGATAGGCGTCGCCGATGGCGTCCTCATTGTCGAGGCCGAGGCGGACGAGGCCGTACTCGGACTTGTGCGGCAGGTCGGCCGAGCAGCCCTTCACCGCGACCGCGCCACCGAGATTGCGCCAGGCCGTCGCCGCCTCCGCTGCCGAGCGGCAGAGGTGGTGTGGCACCACAGGCAGGCCCGCCGAGGCCAGCACCTCGAGACTGTCGGCCTCGTTCAGCGTGGCGTGCTTGCGATTGGCCGTCTTCGGGTCGTACGGCATCCAGCTCGGTCTCGGCCGCGCCTTCGCCAAGTCGACCAGCTCGTGATGTGACACGAGTTGCGCGAGGCCCTGGATGGCCTCGGCCTCGAGCGGGAACACCGGCACGCCGGCAGTTCTGAACGTCGCGGGGATGTCGCCCTGCCAGCCGGCGACGACGACGGGCCTTCCCGTCGCCTTGCTGAAGCCGGCGATATCCTTGGCGAAGCCCGGCATGTCGTAGCCGGGGCCGGCCACCGGCATGTCGACCTTGAAGAGGTCGGCGGCGTCGGCATCCGCGATGACCGGCAGAATCTGGCCGAGCAGGCTGTTGTTGGTCAGCAGCGCCGCCGTCAGGTCGATCGGGTTCGCCGCGCTGGCGAAGCTCGGCAGGATGGCATCGAGCTTCTTGCGCGTATCCGGGGGGAAGCTCACCACGTCGAGCCCGGCCATCGTCGCGTGATCGGCCGACATGACGCCGGTCGCGCCGGAGCCCGAGATGGTGACGAAGCGGCGGCCTTTGGGCTTCCACCCTTTCAGGTAGACCTCGGCAGTCGACACGAGCTCGGCGATATTCTGAGCGCGCCAGATGCCGACCCGCTTGAAGGCCGCGTCGACGACCCGGTCCTCGTTGGCGAGCGCACCCGTGTGGGAGGCAGCCGCGCGAGCCCCGGCGGCGGTGCGGCCGGATTTCAGCGCCACCACCATCGTGTTGTTCCTGTGGGCGATCTCGGCGAGGTCGGCGAGCTTGTCGGCGTGCGGCATGCCCTCGAGGTAGAGGAGCAGCAGCTTCATGTCGGGATCGGCGGCGGCGGCGCATGCCATCTCGAGCACCGACACGTCGGCGTCGTTGCCCGTCGCCAGCGAGTAGCGCACGCCGAGCCCCTTCTCGGCGAGGAGACCGATGGGGATGGCGCTCATGGCGCCCGACTGGCTGACCATGGCGATCGGCCCGTCCTTGCAGTCGAGCGTCGTGAACATGGTCGAGAACGACGCGACGCACCCGTTCGAGAAGTTGGCGAGGCCCTGCGTGTTAGGACCGACCATGCGCATGCCGCCGGCCCTCGCGGCGGCAACCATGCGGGCCTGCTTGGCGGCGCCTTCGGGATCGGACGTCTCGCCGAAGCCCGACGTGATGCAGATCAGCGCCTTGACGCCGCGCCTGGCGCTGTCCTCGATGGCAGTCACCGCCTGATCGCCGGCCACCACGCAGACGGCGAGCTCCGGCACCTCGGGAAGATCGTCGAGGCTTCTGTAGCTCTTGAGGCCCTGCACCTCCGGCCGGCCGGGGTTGATCGGATAGACCGGCCCCTTGAAGCCGTAGCGCATCAGGTATGCAAGCGGCCGGCCGCCCACCTTGTTGGGGTCTTGAGATGCGCCGAGGATGGCGATCGAGCGCGGCGTGAGGAAAGGCTGGAGGCTCGCGATGGTCATGGGTTCTGGGCCGGTGAATGTGGGTGATCGGGAAGTGTGTCCGCGTGACAGCGGCGGGTCCACTGGAAAGTGCGGTGGCGGCCCCACGATGCTTTTCGAGCGTGAGCGTGCCGGACATCAGCATCGGTGCAATCAAAAATTGCATAAAATACATATGCAATCAAAAGTAATGGGGCATTCACCACCTCGCGCGTAGGTTAGGTGCGAACGGTTCAGTCGCCACCCTGACAGGGCGGCTGCGAACCGGCCGCGATCTGGTGGAGCCCCCGATGTGGTCCAGTGCTTTGCGCGTTGCGAGGACGACCGAGGTCAAGCCGCGGACTCCCGCCAACGCAGCGCTTATGCGGCTTCTCTCCCGGATGCCGTCGGAGGTCGTCGCGAGCTTCACCGCCACGCAGCTCTCGGCGCTCGCCAGCGGCTTCGGCCAGGAGCGAGCGCCACACCTCGTCGACTTTCTGGTGAGCCTGCCACTGCTCGGGCGGCGGTACTATTTGCGCGTCTATCTCGGCAGGGAGCGGCGATCCTACGAGCGGCTCCTGCGCGAGGGCCAGATCAGCCTCGCCCGCACCGTGCTCGTCTGGAGCGGTCTCGCCTGGATGCTGGTGTCGCTCCTGGTGCTCGGCTCGCTGGTGACGCTCTATCTCGTCAAATCGTATTTCGGCATCAACCTGATGAGCGGTCGCTCGCCGTTACACTTCATCTACGAGCTGATCTACCGCTGAGCCCGACACGGGGCCGCTACAAGAGCCCGACTGAAGCGGCGCCGTGCACGCACGACGCCACCACTCATAAATCAGCACTGAGGTTGGCCTCAGTCGACGTAGTCCGGCTCCTTGCGATCGAGGATGCGCTTCAGGGCCGCGAAGTGGCGGATCGCCGGCGGCGGATCGTACTTCGGGAACTTCGCGTCATCGGTCTTGTCCTGGCCGTTGTTGCGCGCCGTCCGGTTGACGATCTCCTCCGGCATCCTCTTCAGGCGCTGGCCGGTCCACATGGCGTAGATCTGCACCTGGGCCACGCGCTCGATATAGTAGAGGCGGTCATAGGCCTCGGCGACGCACGTGCCGACGGTCGTGACGCCGTGGTTGGCCATGAACAGGATGGTCTTGTCGCCGAGCACCTTCGCCAACCGGTCGCCCTCGGAGGGGTCCCAGGCGGGGCCGTCGTAGTGCTCGTCGTAGGCGATCTTGTTCATCAGGATCACCTCGGTCTGGCCGATCTCCTTGATGCGGGGATCCTCGAGCCGGGTGAGTGCACTGGTGTAGGGCATGTGCGTGTGGAACACGGCGGCGCACTGCTGCGGCTTCGCCCGGTGCATCGGCATGTGAATGGCGTAGGCCGACCGCTCGACGTCACCCGAGCCGCGCTTGACCTCGCCGTCGAAGCCGACCTCCATGAAGGTCGAGGCCTTGACCTCGGACCAGTGGGTGCCGAACGGGATCTGGTAATAGCGATCCGTGCGGCCGGGCACGATCAGCGTCAGGTGATTGAAGATGCCTTCGCTGAAGCCATGCATGTGGGCGAGGCGATGGGCGGCGGCCAGATCGACGCGGGTCTGCCACTCGGCATCCGAGCACTCGCTTTGGCGGACGGGTGCAACTTTCTGCTGCATGGGTGTGTCTCCTGGATGGGGGCCGGCACCGGCCGCGCCTGCACCCGGGCAGGCGTGCCCCTGAACGGCGAGCCTAGCCCGACAATTGTACGGACACGAGTGGAAAACGTTCCGCAGTCGGCCAATGTGTAACACGCGGACACCACTGCACTACCTTGTGCGCAGCCTGCGTTGGCCGGAACAGCGCGAAGCAGCTATGAGATCGCGACGGGGCCGGCAGCGGCCAGCCTGAGGGAGAGCCTGGGATGACGATCCTCGTGACCGGCGGCGCCGGCTACATCGGCAGCCACATGGTTCTGGAGCTGGTCGACGCCGGCGAGAGCGTCGTCGTGCTGGACAACCTCTCCACGGGCTTCGACTGGGCGGTGGCCCGGCCTGCCGAGCTGGTCATCGGCGACATTGGCGACACGGCGCTGGTCGACCGCCTGTTGAAGGAGCGTGGCATCGAGGCGATGATCCATTTCGCCGGCTCGATCGTGGTCCCGGAATCGGTCGCCAATCCGCTGATGTACTACGAGAACAACACCGTCAAATCGCGCGGGCTGATCGCGGCAGCGGTGGCCAACGGGGTCAAGAGCTTCATCTTCTCGTCGACGGCTGCGGTTTACGGCAACCCCGACGAGCTCCCCGTCACGGAAACGGCGACGCTGGCGCCGATCAACCCCTATGGCTGGTCGAAGCTGATGACCGAGATCATGTTGCGCGACACGGCCGCGGCGCATGACTTCCGTTATGTGGCGCTGCGCTATTTCAACGTCGCGGGCGCCGATCCGCAGGGCCGGTCTGGACAATCGACGCCGAGGGCCACGCATCTGATCAAGGTTGCCTGCGAGACCGCGCTCGGCAAGCGCAGCCACATGGAGGTTTTCGGAACCGATTATCCGACGCGGGACGGCACCTGCATCCGCGATTTCATCCACGTCAAGGATCTGGCTCGCGCCCACGTCGCGGCTTTGCAGCACCTGCGCGCTGGTGGCACGGCCGACGTCTTCAACTGCGGCTACTCGAAGGGCTACTCGGTGCTCGAGGTCATCGAGGCCGTCAAGCGCGTCTCGGGCAAGACCCTGGACGTGCGCCTGTCGCCACGGCGGGCGGGAGACCCGGCGGCGATCGTGGCGGCATCGGCCAAGATCCGCGACCACCTCGGCTGGGTGCCGCAGCATGACGATCTCGACCGCATCGTCGCGCAGGCGCTGGCGTGGGAGGCCGAGCTCGCTCGGCGGACCAACGTGCGCTGAAGCGGCTGGCGCCCTCTCAGCCCTGCCAGCGCGAGACGACCTCGGCCATCACCGGCCGCTCGCGGTCCGGCTGCTTCTCGGCCTCGGTGCCGATATAGACGAAGCCGGCGACGCGCTCGTTTTGCGCCAGCCCGAGCGCGCCCTGGACGCCCTTGCTGTAGGCGTACCATTCAGTGATCCAGCAGGTGCCGTAGCCGCAGGCATTGGCGGCGAGGCAGAGGCTGAAGGCGGCCGCCCCGGCCGAGAGCACCTGCTCCCACTCGGGCGCCCCCTTGCTCTCGACCACCCGGGAGACCACCGCCACCACCAGCGGTGCCCGAAGGAAGCGTTGCCGTTCGGTCTCGAGACGGACGTGCGACGGCGTCTCGGCGTCCTCCTTGGCGAGAACGCTCGCCAGCACCTCGCCGAAGCGGGCCCTGGCGGCGCCCTCGAACACGATAAAGCGCCACGGCACCAGCCGCTTGTGATCGGGCACGCGCGCGGCGATGGTCAGGATCGTCTCGAGCTCCGCCGGCGACGGGCCGGGCTCCGCGAGCAGCGCGGCCTTTGCCGAGCGGCGGGCGGCGAGCAGCTTCAGGGTCTCGTTCATGGCCGGCGTCCCCATCACGATCTTTGGCTGTGTCCGGTGCGCACTTATCGTCGCCACCGGCGATGGGCTATAGACTAGCAGCCATGAGAGCCGTCTGTCGCCCCGTCCCGCCCCTCGCCGCCGCCGCGCTCGTCGTGCTGGCCGGCGCACTTGCGCTGCTTGCACGGCAAGCCCCCGCCAGAGCCGCCGAGCCTCCGACCGTGATCGTTGTTTTCGACGGCTCCGGCTCGATGTGGGGCAAGCTCGATGGGGAGCGCAGCAGCAAGCTGGCGATGGCCCGCGATGCGGTACGCCAGGGTCTGGCCCGCCTGCCCCCGGCGACCAGGGTCGGTCTCATGTCGTTCGGCCACCGGCGGAGCGGCGACTGCCAGGATACGGAGATGATCCTGCCGCCGGCCCCCGTCGATGTGGAGGCGGTCATGGCCCCCCTCGAGAAGCTCAACCCGCGCGGTCGTGGCCCGCTGACCCGAGCCCTGCGCGAGGCGGCGGGGTCGCTCGGGCCGAGGTCCGCTCCGGCGACGGTGGTGCTGATCCACGACGGACCGGACAACTGTCAGCAGGATCCCTGCACGGCCCTGGGCGAGTTGCGGCAGGCGCACTCGGGCGTCCGCGTCGATGTCGTCGCGCTCGGCTTGCCGCCGGAGGAGGCGCAGCGCATGGCCTGCTTGCCGCAGGCGACGGGCGGCCGGTTGCATGTCGCGAGCACCGCGGACCAGGCGAACGCAGCCCTCGCGGCAGCGCTGCAGTCCGACGCGCCATCGCCGGCTGCGGCTGCGCCCGCCGCGCCACCAGGCGCCAGCACGGTAGCTGCGCCGGACCCTTCGGGCCGACAGGCGGCGGCAACCTTCGCCGTCCCGGCCGGCAGGCCCGGCCTCCAGCTCTCGGCGCACCTCGTCAAGGGCGGTCCTGCGGTGGCGCTGCCTCTGCATTGGCAAGTCCGCCGATCCGGAGCCAGCGGGCCGCCGTTGTGGGAGGGCACCGCGCCAGCACCCCTCCTGGTTCTGCCGAGTGGACGCTACGATATCGAGGCGCGATCCGGTCTCGTGACGCGGCAGGCGACTGCGGAGGCCGTCGAAGGGGAGGCGCGCTCGCTCGCGATCCTGCTCGATGCCGGGACGCTCGTCCTCGCGACGTCACCGTCATCCCTCGCCATGCTGCAGCATTCGGTCGTCGCCCTCACCCGGATCGAGACTAAAGGTCCGGGAGAGCCCCGGCTTCTGCGCGGCGGCGAGAGCGAATTCGCGCTTCCGGCCGGCAACTACCTCCTGGCACTCACGGACGGCACGCTTCGCATCGAGCGCCCCGTGGGCATCGAGGCCGGCAGCCGCCTCTCGCTCGCAGGCTCGCTCGGGCTCGGCGTCGTCGAGCTCGCCGCCGTTGCTGCGAAGGGCGGTCCTCGCCTCGACGGCGTGGTCTACGTCGTCTACGAGGACGATCCGGACGCCCCCCAGGGACGCCGCGAGGTGGCTCGGTCGGCAGCGGCCGACCCGCGTCTCAAGCTGCCGGTCGGCAGCTACGTCGTGATCGCCCGGCGCGGCTCCGCCGAAGCCCGTGATCGAATCGTTGTGCGCGAGGGCGAGACCGAGCGCCGCGTTCTCGTGCTCGAAGCCGGGCAGGTCTCCCTCAACGTCCGCATCACCGGGGGGCAGCTCGGCAGCGAAGGACCGATCACGCACCGGCTGGAGCGACTCGATGTCCAGCCGCGCGAGGTTCTGCATGGCTCCGGCACCCAGAGCACCTTCGAGGTGGCCTCGGGTCACTGGCGGCTCGTGACCCGGATAGGGCTGGCCAACGTGCGGGCCGAGCGCGATATCCGGTTGAAACCCGGCGAGACCGAGAAGGTCGCCATCGAGCACGCGGCTGGCGCGGTCCGGCTCCGCCTTGCCGAGCGTGCCGGCGGCGCACCTCTGCCCGATGTCGCGTGGGAGGTCCGTGACCGGGCCGGCCAGGTCGTTTGGGTGGGCCTCGGAACCGAGGCGCGTGCCCTGCTCCTGGCGGGACGATATACGGTCAAGGCCGGGGCGCGCGGCATTGCGGTCGAGCAACCGATCGAGGTGCGCGCCGGAGAAAGCCGCGACCTCGATCTGGCGGCGCGCTGACAATCTTCGTTGCGTGCAAGGTCGAGGCTCGTGGCTTCAGAGGTGGGGCAAAACGCATGTCGCCAAGCGCGGCTCCAATCATCGGGCGCCATCTGACGCCAGCACTCGTGATGCTGCTCATGCCAATTGCCGCATGGGCACAGGCGCCGACGGCACCCTCGCCTTGGCCGGCCGACATCGAGCTCCGCCGGGGCATTCCGCCACCGGGCGCCCCCGTGGGCCCGCCTCGGCAGGCGCCGCGCCCGCCGGCACCCGAGGCGAGCTGGGGCACGTCCTCGACGCCCGCAAAGCCCGCTCCGCCTCCCGAGATCCGCCGTGAAGCCGCGGCGGCGAGCGTCACGCTCACGGCCCATCTGACGCAGGACGGCGAGCAGATCGACCAGGGACTGGTTTGGCGCGTGTTCACCGAGCCACCCAAGGCCGAGGCCGAGGCCCGACCGACGCAGCCCGGTCTTGTCGGCACATGGCGCGACCCGGCACCCGTCGTGCAGCTGCCGCCGGGCGCCTACGTCATCAATGTGGCCTACGGTCGGGCGCACCTCACGCGCAAGGTCACCATCGCCGAGCCGCGGCCCCTCGAGGAGCGGTTCGTTCTGAATGCAGGAGGTCTGAGGGTTACAGTCGCGCTGACGGGAGGCGAGAAGCCGCCGGATACGAGCGTCAGCTACGACGTCTATCAGGGTGATACCGACCAGCTCGGCGCGCGTACCAAAATCGTGGCGGGCCTCAGGCCCGGCGTGATCGTCCGTCTCAATGCGGGCCTCTTCCACATCGTCAGCACGGTGGGCGATGCCAACGCCACCGTCAGTGCTGACGTCACGGTCGAGGCCGGCAAGCTCACCGATGCCGTGCTGACGCACCACGCGGCGCGGGTGACGCTGAAGCTCGTGACCCGTGCCGGCGGGGAAGCGCAAGCCGACACGCAATGGTCGGTGCACTCGATCCAGGGCGACCTCGTGCGCGAGACGCAAGGCGCGCTGCCGACCCACATACTCGCCGCCGGCCAGTATGTCGCCAGTGCGCGCCATGGCGGGCGCCTCTACCAGCGCCAGTTCACGGTCACCGCTGGCGAGCCGGCCCAGGTCGAGGTGGTGATGAAGTAGGGGAGAGGGCTCCCGATCGACGCTTGGACGGCGGCCCGCCGCTCACGAGCCCTGCATCTCTGCCGCGATCTTCGGCAACGCATCGCGCCACAGCTCCGGCGGCTGGGCGCCGGAGACGCCGTACTTGCCGATCAGCAGGAAGAACGGCACGCCACGGATGCCCATGCGGATGCCGGCGTCCTCGAGATCTAGCACCGCCTCGACGCTCTGCGCGTCGTCGAGAGCTTTCGCGGCATCGGTTGCGCCGAGGCCTGCCTCCAGGGCCAGGGTCAACAGCACGTCCCGCCGGCCGATGTCGGCGCCTTCCTCGAAATAGGCCGCGAACAGGCGATCGACGAGCGCGTTCTGCTCCTCCGGGCCGGCCCGCTCGGCCTGCCAGATCAGCTGGTGGGCGAGGCGTGTGTTGGGCGTCCGCTTCATCTTGTCGAAGGCGAAGGCGATGCCTGCTTCGCGCCCCGTCTCGGCCATGCGCGCGTCGAGCTCGCGCGACTTTTCCAGACCGAACTTGCGCGCCCGGTAGGCCGTGCGGTCCATGCCCTCCTGTGGCATGTCGGGATTGAGCTCGAACGGGCGCCACGAGATGGCGATGCGCGATGGCATGCCCGGTGTCGCGAGTGCCGCCTCGAAACGACGCTTGCCCACATAGCACCAGGGGCAGACCACGTCGGAATAGATGGTGACGGGGAGCACAACGTCCGCGACGTTGCCGGGGGATGCCGAGCCCATCGGGCGCCTCCTGCAGGACCATGCGGCCGATTGCGCCGCGCCGTGCCGAGATTACCGGCCCGGTCCTCACGATGTCACGCTTTCTCCTTGCGCCGGCGGTCGCCGACGTGATCGCATGGCAGTTGGCTGGGGGAGCTGCGGGTGGGCTCCACGGTCTGCTGTGCGACGCCATTCGCGAGGAATGCATGAAGCTCGAGGGCAAGCATATCGTGGTCACCGGCGCTGCCAGCGGCATCGGTGCGGCACTCGCGCGCCGATTCGCCGCGGCGGGTGCCGCTGGCGTCGTCGTGTCGGACCTCCCGTCGGCAAAGGCGCAACTCGATGCCGTGGCTGCCGAAATCGGCGGGCTTGCGGTCACCTGCGACGTCGCGCGCGAGGCCGATATCAAGGCCGTGGTCGCGGCGGCCAGGGGACGGTACGGCCCCATCGACGTGTTCTTCTCCAATGCCGGCGTATCTCTGCGCGGGCATGAGGAATCGCCGGACACCGACTGGGACTTGAGCTGGCGCGTGCACGTGATGGCGCATGTCTATGCGGCCCGGGCCGTGTTGCCCGACATGCTGGCGCGCGGCAGCGGCTACATTGCCAGCACGGCGTCTGCAGCCGGTCTCCTCGCCTCGGTCGGATCGGCCACCTACGGCGTCACCAAGCATGCCAGCGTCGCGCTCGCCGAGCACCTGGCGATCCAGTACGGCGATCGCGGCATCCGCGTGTCCGTCCTCTGCCCGCAGGCTGTCGACACGCCGATGTATCGCCGGCCGGGTGTCAAGGCCGCCGGTCTCGACGGCGTGGCGACGCCCGAGGCCGTCGCCGAGTGCGTGGTGCGGGCTATGGAGGCGGAGACGTTTCTCATCCTGCCGCACCCCGAGGTCGCCGAGTACATGAAGCGCAAGGCGGCGGCGCCAGATCGCTGGCTGGCTGGAATGCGGCGGCTGCTCGTCAAGGCCCTCGGTGGCAACGTTCGGTAGAGGCGGCGGGAGGCATCAAGTGTCCGACCATGAGACTTTCGACCTCGGTGCGCTCACACTGCAACGCGGGCTGACGCTGCCGAAAGCACGTCTCGCTTACAAGACCTACGGCACGCTCGCGCCGGACAAGTCGAATGTGATCCTCTACCCGACCTCCTACGGGGCGCATCACACCGACATCGACTGGCTGATCGGGCCCGGCCGCGTGCTCGACCCGGAGCGCTGGTTCATTGTCATCCCGAACCAGTTCGGCAATGGCCTCTCGACCTCGCCGAGCAACCTCGCCGAGCCGTTCGGCCTTGGCCGCAATCCCGTGTTCACACACTGGGACAATGTGCACGCCCAGGAGCGGTTGCTGCGCGAGCGCTTTGGCGTGACGAGGCTGGCGCTGGTCTACGGCTGGTCGATGGGCGGCCAGCAGGCGCTGCACTGGGGCGCCCTCTTCCCGGACCGCGTGGCTTCCATCTGCGCGGTGTGCACCTCGGCCCGGACGAGCCCCCACAATAGGGTGTTCCTCGAGGGCATTCGCGCCACGCTCACGGCCGATGGCGCGTGGCGGGATGGTCGTTTCGTCGAGCGGCCGGTACGGGCGCTCAGGGCCTTCGGCCGCGTCTACGCCGGCTGGGCGATGAGCCAGGCCTTCTACAGGGAGAAGCTCTGGGCTACGATGGGCTTCGCCTCCCTCGAGGACTACCTCGTCAGGGCGTGGGAGGGAAACTTCCTGAGGCGCCAGGCCGAGGACCTCCTGTCGATGATCGACACCTGGTACCAGTCCGATATCTCGGACAATGCGCTCTATGACGGCGATCTTGCCAAGGCGCTCGCCGCCATCGAGGCGCGCTCCATCGTCATGCCTTCGACGACGGACCTCTATTTCACGGTCGCCGACAGCGAGTCCGAGACCCGTCTGATGCCGAACGCCGAGCTGCGGCCGATCGAGTCGATCTGGGGCCACCGCGCCGGCAACCCGATTCAGGGTCCGGCCGACGAGGCGATGCTGCGGCGCGCCGTCCGCGATCTGCTCGCGGGCTGAGGCGGCTCCCGGCCCCATCCCGGGCCGAGCGCCGATCACAGCCGATCGAGCCTCCACGCGACCTCGGTCTCGCCCGGGCAGGTTCCCCGGAGCACGATCTGTCGGGCGGTCGTCGGTCCGATCACCTGCGCGAAGTCGGTGGCTGTCTCGATGGAGACGAAGCACCCGGCGGCCGAGAGCCGCCATGTTGGCCCCTCCGGCAGATCGATCACCACCACGCCATCGTTGCCGGTGGTCGTAGCTCCGGTCGGCAGGTGGAAGTGGATGGCGAATGGCAGGTCGCGCTGCAGGCGTAGCGTGCCGCGCGGAGGGCCGAGCCGGTCGCGGCCATGGAGAACCTCGCCATCCGCTGACAGCGTCAGCTCCCGGGTGTGAACGAGGCCGAAGCGCGCGAGATAGCCGTCGTGCATGGCGACGAGGCGGGCCGAGCCCTCGGGCTCCGAGAGCCGGGCCTCCACCCGGTCCGGACCGGCGATCGGCGGTGAGCCAGCCAGCCGCTCCAGCAGGCTCGAGCGCACGAGGTGGGCGGACGACTGGTCCATGACGGTGAGCGTCGAGTGGCTTGCCGTGGCTCTGGCGTCAGGCAGAAGTCCGCGATGTCCAGGTCCCGGTGCGCCACGGTTGACGATGATCGGCGATCCACCATGCGCCAGCTCGAAAGAAAGGCAGCCGGCGTGTGCCAGTGTCGCGTGCTCCAGTGGCGGCGGGCGCCCGCAGTCGGCGATCAGGGTCGTGGCGCCGCGGACGAGCCTGGCATAGCCCGCGGCGCCGATGGCGACGGCGGGTAACGGCGCTCGAGTGTCGAGTGCCAGCACCGTCGCCAGCTCGTCCGGACGCGACACGCCCACCCCGTTGAACCGGGCCAACGCTCGCGCTGCGGCCAATTGTGCTCGCAGCCCGTACATCATCCTGGCGATTGCGTCGGCGATGAAGGGGGGAACGGGAAGCCCGCGGGCAGCATAGCACTGGCTAACCGGCAGCAGATCCAGCAGGATCTCCACCACGATATCGGCATTGCGCGAAATGTGCGCGCCGTCGGCAAACACCTGACGGCCGAGCTCGGCAGCGAGGGCCGCCTCGATGCGCGGCAGGTCACGGTCGTGGCCAGCGACGGAGAGCGAGGCGAGGGCCAGGGCCATCAGCGTCACGAGGCGCGGATAGCCGGGCGCCGCGAGGGGAGCACAGGCATCGAGAGCCCTCAGCTCGCCCCCCAAGGCCCGCATCAGCGTCCGGTAGAAGTCGGGCGTCGCGCCTTCGATGAGGAGTCCGGCATTGACGATCCAGGCTACGACCCGGCGCGCGATCACATCGGGCGTGGCTGCGACGCCGGTGCCACCCGGCCGACCGCGGAAACGCCGGCACCAGTCGGTGACGAGAAGCCTGGCGCGGTCCTGGGCCTCGCGTCCACCCGCCGCTCTCAGCCCGCCCAGCCAAGTGAAACCGTGCAGCTCGCGCAGCCAGCTCGTCTCGGCCCCGGCGATCGCGAACGGCGAGCCCTTGCCGATTTCATAGACGAGCCCCGCGAGCCCGAGCTGCCCCGTGGCCAGCTCGTCGAGCAGGCTCGGATCGGCTGATCGCAGATCGGACGGCAGGAACCGAAGCTCGTCGGCGAGGGCGCGCACGAGGCGCCGGCCGAGCAATGGTATCCCGGCGGCTCGCGCCTGCACCGTCGCTTGGGCGCGGCGTCCAGCGAGAGTTGCCAGCGCGAGCCGCTCGCCGATCGTCGGCCTCGTCATGATCCGTGCCCCGCCCCTGGCGGGCCGCAGGCACTTCGGCTGCGATACCGCCGTGCCGGCCCGGTCGCCCCAGGGCCACTCAAGTCCCGGCTCCCAGCGCGCTCTGACAGGGAGCCCGGAGCTTCCTCCGTCTCGGGCTCGCGAGGACACCGGATCCACACCGGGCGCGGCCCGCGCCGGGCTTCGTCCGGAGAACCGTGTCGTGGATCGAGGTCGTGAATCGAATCACCCTGCCAGTCACCCCAAGCGCTCGTTGCTAGGGGATAGACAACCGGCCAGCCCGGCACAAGCCGGCGAACGGGCGCGGGCCGGCAAGCGGAGCGGGCCGTGTCCGAATTGCACGCCGCGTCGAGCCGAGCGAGACGTGAGCGCGATTCCGCGCTGGGATCGGGAAAGCACCGGTGCGGTTGACGAGCCGCGTCTCGGATGCCTTTCTCGGCGGCCACCATCGTCCACAGGAGCGGCGCGCCACATGACCGAGCTTCCCCGAACGCCCTCGTTCCGTCTCGACGGCAGGCGCGCGCTGGTCACCGGTGCCGGCCGCGGCATCGGGCTCGCCGCGTCGGCGGCCCTTGCAGATGCTGGCGCGCACGTCGTGCTGGCGGCCCGAACCGAGGCCGAGATCGAGGAAGCCGCCGAAACCATCCGCACTGCCGGCGGCTCGGCCGAGGCACTCGTGCTCGACGTCATGGACGACAAGGCGGTGCGGTCGGCCGTTGCGGCGCAGCCACCGTTCCACGTGCTGGTCAACAATGCGGGCGGCAACCGGCCGCAGCCCTTCATCGATTTCAAGATCGAGGATCTCGACTTCCTGCTCGACCTCAATGTCCGGGCTGCCTTCATCGTCGCCCAAGCCGTTGCCAAGCGCATGGTCGAGACGCAAACCAAGGGCACGCTGATCCATGTCTCGTCGCAGATGGCATTCACGACCGGGCCTGGCCGCACGGTCTACTGCGCGACCAAGGCGGCGCTGGAAGGTCTATCGCGAGGCATCGCTGCCGAGCTCGGTGCCCACGGCATACGCTCTGTGACGCTGGCCCCGACGTTCGTCGAGACTCCGCTTGCCGCCGTCATGCTGAAGGACCCGAAAGTCCGTCAGCTCGTCACCGACAAGATCAAGCTCGGCCGCATCGGTCAAGTCGAGGATCTGATGGGCGCCATCGTGTTCCTCGCCTCCGACGCGGCCGGCCTCGTGACAGGCACTCACCTGCTCGTCGACGGTGGCTGGACGCTCGGGTGAGGTCGCCGAAAGTCCGGCTGTGGCATGGCTCCGATACCTTCGACCTCGGACGCGTGTCACTGAGGCGGCGGCCTTGAACGCGCTTGATGATTTGACCACGAGCAGGCTTACGGACGGTGGACGCTCCAGCCTCAGCGCAGGGCGAACAGGAGCGCGGCCGCCAGCAGCGGCAACAGCACGGCCAATGCCTGCCGGCGCCGCATACGGTCGAGGCGGCCTCGCCCTCCGGCGTAATCGAAGCGCTCGTAGAGGACCGAGTGGGGCGGCAGGCCGAGGGCGAGAAGCCTGTCGGTAACCTTCTCCATCAGTTGCGGCGGGCCGCACACCATCGCCACCGTCGTCTCGGGATCGAGCCCGGCCACGACGCCGTCGAGCTCGCGGTCGGCCAACGGGGACGTTTTCACGTTTCCGTCCTCCCCTGACCGGTCGGCATGGCGAGCCACGCGCAGGTCGAGCCGATCCTGCAGGGCCTCGAGCCGCTCACTGCCCGCCATGGCATCGGTGGAGCGTGCAGCGTAGAGCAGCCGGAAGGGCCGGCGATCGCCGCGTGCGGCTGCCTCCTCGAGAATTCCAAGCAAGGGCGCAATCCCAACGCCGCCGGCGATCATCGCGACGCCCTTCGGCTCATCCGGCAGCACGAAGCTCCCGTGCGGCCCGTCGAGAGCGACATGGGTGCCGGGCGCGAGGTCGCGATAGGTGGTGGTGCAGTCGCCGACCTCCCGCACCAGCAGCCGCAGCAGCGGGAGCTCGGCCGGGCCCGATGCAATCGAGTACGGATGGTCGTGGAAGGGCGGCCGGTTCGGCGCTACCGTCAGCCAGACGAACTGACCGCCGCGAAAGCAGAAGGTCGCTGTCGGGGCGCATCGCAAGACCAGCTCCACGACGCCGTCTGCGGCCTGGCTGACACGTTCGACCTGCCAGCCTCCGCGGGCCATCTGCCAGGGGCGGGCGACGTAGGTGAGCAAGGCGGAAATGGCGGCGATGGCGGCGAGCACCATCCATGCGACCCAGACGAGCCTCTCGGCAGAGTAGTTGCCGACGGTCGCGAGGTGGTGCAACACGAGCCCTGCGGCCACCACGGCCAGCGGCCCATGCGAGACCCGCCAGAGCTCGTAGCGCGCCGGCAGTCGGGTCCGCAGCGAGGCCAGCACCACGAGGACGGCGAGCAGAGCCAGCGCCGCGACGCCGGTCGCGAGCCGCCCGTTGGTCACGAGCGCCTGCAGGCGGGCCAGTCCCGACGAGGGGCTGCGCAGGAATGCCGGCACGGCATACGCGATCGGGTGCAAGGACACGGCGAGGAGCAGCAGCAGCGCCGACAGCCGATGAAACCCCATCGTCCGATCGATGCCGATCCTGCCCGACAGCCGCTCGAAGCGGCCCGAGCTCGGGAATTGGAGGAACAGCAGGGCGCCTCCGAGGAGGCCGAGGCCGGCGCCGATCTCCTTCCACAGGCTCTGCGGCTCGAGACCGCTCGCCACAGCCGCCCCCATCGGCAGCAGCGCGAGCGCCGCAAAAGCAAACCCGGCCGTGGGGCCGGACAATCCGCCGGCCGGCATTCCCGATCGTTCTGCCATGTCTCGCCCCGGACCAGGTGTGCTGGTCGTTCGCCGCCCCGACGTACCATCTCCCGGCAGACACAGAGTCCGCCGAACGAGCGAGGCGGTCGCCAAGCTTATGCGGAACGCGCCGGGCACGTCGTGACGCAACGCAAGTGACGGCAACCTCCGCGATCGTTGTGCCGGTGCGATCGTCTCAGTGGATGTCGTCCTGCTCGGCGAAGGCGCGCTTCAGGTCCTCGACGGTGAAGCCGGGCTTCCGCGCCTTGTCGAGGATCGCCGCCTCCTTGCGTGCGAGCAAGTCGCAAGCCGCCGGGATCCTCTCGGCTGCCGCATGTGGAATGACCACCGCCCCGTGCCGGTCGGCGTGGATCAGATCGCCGTGGCGCACCAGCATGCCGTGGATGCGCACCTCGGCGCCGAAGCCGGCGAGATGCGTGAAGCCGTGGCTCGGCGCGATCGAGCCGGCGAGCGCCTGGAAGCCCGGCGCCCAGGCCGGGATGTCGCGGATGCAGCCGTCGGTGACGACACCGAGCGAGCCGAGCGCCTTGTGCACGGTCGACTGCACCTCGCCCCAGAAGGCGCCGAAGCCGACGTCGTGGCCGTCGAGGTCCTGGATGCAGGTGATGGTCGGGCCGGGCTTCGAGGCGATGTATTCATAATAGGAGACGCGCTGCGTACGTGCCTCCTTGCCCTGCAGCTCGTGCGCATGTGTCGCCCGCACCGTTGCCGTCCGCGCATAGCCGACGATCGGCGGCAGATCCGGGAACGGGCAGACGAGGGGCCTCGTCGTGAAGCCGGTGAGGCGGCGCTCCGGCGTCACGATCTCGAGCGCGTTGCAGATCGTCGGCGTGTCGAACGTGGCAAGCAGTTTCAGCAACTCGGCAGAGTGCGGGGCGGCGGTCATGGGTGTTTCCCTCGGGAGGTGGCGTCGGCTTGGTGGCGGACTGTAGCGGGGGGAGCCACGTACGGGAAGGCGCGGCGGCGGGGCAGGGGCGGGTACGTTCGGGGAACTGAAGCGCGGATTGTCGTGGGGAATTGAATCCCCATGGCAATGCATCGGATCACTCTCTGGAGTGAAGGGACGCGTATCCCGCGCTGTAGGCGCTGCTGGATCATCCCGTCGATCGAATATGCATAAGCAAGAGGCGGCGAACTGACTGCCGGTTTCTCTTCCTAGCCCTAGCCCTACCCCTTGCCCTTCGCCCGCGCCTCGTCCCATTGCGCCTGCCGGCCCTTCACCATGGCGACGTAGCCGCGGTTGTGGGTCGGCGTCACCCACATCTCGTTGATGCAGACATGCGGCGGCTGTTTCGCGACGAAGGCGATGACGGCGCCCATGTCGTCGGGCTGGACCATGCGTGCGAGCGTCTCGGGCAGCTCCGGCGGGTCGCGGAACTGCATGATCTCGGTCGCCACCTCGCCCGGCAGGATCACCGTCGAGCGGATGCCGTTCAGGCACTCCTCGAGGTTGATCGTATGGCTCATGGCGACGACGCCGTGCTTGGCAGCGGTGTAGATCGGGCCCGACACCATGCCGATGTTGCGCCCGGCCATCGACGAAGTGTGAATAAGCTGGCCGTCTCCCTGCGCGCGCATGATCGGCAGCACGGCGTGGGTGACGTAGAGCGCCGATTGCAGGTTGCCGGCGACGAGGGTGTCGATAGCCTCCGTCGTGAGGTTGCGCCACCAGCGGTTCGGCACGTTCGTTCCCGCGTTCGACACGACGATGTCGATCCGCCCGTGCTCGGCCATGATGGCCTCGACGATGCGCTTGACGCTCGCCGCCTTGCCGAGATCGCCGGACTGCACGGTGGCGCGTCCGCCTGCTTGCGCGATGACCGCCTGCACCCGTTCGAGCGGTTCCTTGCGCCGTCCCGTGAGAATGACGATGGCGCCCTCCTCCGCGAGCGCCTTCGCGGCCGCCTCGCCGATGCCCGTCCCTGCTCCCGTCACCCAGGCGATCTTGCCCTCGATGTCCCGCACGTCGCTCTCCCGTGTCGCGTTGCACTCGCGAGTGAAGCAGGTTTCGCGAGCGCCTCCAACGGTCATGGGGGCGATGCCGGCGCAAGCGCGTGGACGTTCGCGACTGCGGCACGCGGGCTTTCGCAATTGCGAGCCGAAAAACCTGCCGACAGCACTATCGGGTTGACCGGAAGACCTTCGAGGCGCTTCATTTCCGAAACATCTGGCTGCCGGCACCGCGCTATTCCGGCAGGATTTATTTCAGCAGTCCAGGCGGGAGTTTCGCGGAGGTCGCCATGCCGGTCATAGCCATGACGCGGGAAATGGGCACTTTGGGCCGGGATGTCGCTGCAGGCCTGGCCGAAAAGCTGGGCTTGAGGGTCGTGCATCACGAGCTCGTCGAGCAGGAGATCGTTGGGCGATCGGGACTGCGTGAAAGCGAGGTGCATCGCTTTCTCGAAGGTGAGGCCTCGCTGCTCGCCCAATGGCGCATGGACCGCAAGCGTCTGTCGCATTTCACGGCCCAGGAAATCCTCGAGCTCGCTGCCAAGGGCGACGTGCTCATTCGCGGCTGGGGTGCCACCTACCTGCTGCGCGATGTGCCGAATGTGGTTTGCGTTCGCATCTGCGCACCGATGGATTTCCGCGTGCAAGTGATGATGCGCCGCCTCGATACGGCCGATCCCGCCGCGGCGCGCCGAGAGATCGAGCGAAGCGACGCCGCCCACAACGGCACCATGCAGCGCCTGTTCGGCGTCGACTGGCGCGATGCCACTCTCTATGCGCTGACGCTCAACACGGACCGCATCGGTCCCGCGGCTTGCGTCGATCAGATCGTGAGGCTCGTCGAAAGCGAGGACTTCCGTGCCACGCCTGCGACCCGGGCCATCCTCATGGACAGGCTGGTCAAAACCCGCGTCGAGTCGGCGCTTCGGGACCGCTTCGAGGCCGGCCTCCACGCGATCGGTATCAGCGTGGAGGTCAAGGAGGGCATCGTGACGCTGATGGGCGCGGTCAGCGACGAGCGCGTGATCACCGACATCGTGCGCCGTGCCAGCGCCGTCGAAGGCGTCGTCCGCGTATCGAGCCAGATCCGCTATCTGTCGTTCGCGCGCGATGGCTTCTAGAATTTGAAGGTGACGCCGGCCCTGACGGCGCCGAAGCTCGGATCGTAGCTGTCGATCAGGCCGGAGTGGATGACGCGCTCCTCGGGCAGGCCCGTGTAGATGTACTCGAGCCGTAAGGTGACGTGGTCCGAGACCATCAGCTCGCTGCCGAGGCCCACCTGCCAGCCGAGAAATGTCTCCGCTTGTGCCGGCGCGCCGACGATACGGAAATCCATGTCGGCCCAGGCGAGGCCGGCAGTGCCGTAGACCAGCAGCGCCGGGCTGACGAGAATGCCTGCGCGACCGCGAAACGAGCCGATCGAGTTCAGCCGCGACGTAAACGTGCCGAGCACGGTCTCCTCGTCGGAGCCGAGGTCGCCGATGCCGATGTCCGCCTCGACACCGAGAACCGCCCGGCCGACCTGCCAATTGTAGCCGGCGAGGAGGGTGCCGACCATGCCAGACTGGTCGAACGGAATCGCACCGATGCTGCCGTTGGCCCGGCCATCGCCCCAGCCGTAGCCGAGCGTGCCACCGAGGTAGAAGCCGGTCCATCGCTCGATGTTTGAAGCGTAGGGCACCTCGTCGTAGCTCCGCGCGCTGCGGCGAGGCGGATCGAGATCGGCGGCCGCGGCGGGAAGCACGAGTGCTGCCCCGAGGAGCCCCGCGAGCAGCGGTGATGTCGATGATGATCCGGCCATGTCTGCCTCCGCAGTCTGAACCGCCGGAACAGCTTCCGGACGTCAGGCGACATAGGCGGCAACTGGGGCGACAAGGGGGAGACGACGCGGCGCAATCGCGCCCGGAATCAGGCAATCGGGTCAAAGTGTTCCAGAGCAGCGCGGCTCCCCGCTTAGGCTCAGCCCGTGCGTTTGAGTCGTTCCGGACGCCAGCGTGCGGGGACCGTGCCCAAAAGGCCCGAGGCGGGAGCCGTGGTCGCAGCCGACGTCGCGAGCCGGGTCGGGTCGAGGCTCCACTTGCCGGCAAGCCGAGCGACATGGCTCTCGGTTGGATAAAATACGAGCTCGGCCTGCGCGTCACCATTGCGACACTTCACGCCGCGAATCTCGTAGAGGCTCAGCCCGAGCGCCTTCTCCTCCCGGGTGGGCTTGCCGTGGTTCCACACCACACCCTCGTCCGTGATGGCGTAGGCACGTACGATGCTGCCGTCGATGATGCGCGCCCAGGCGAAACAATCGAGCGCGGGACAGGCCATATAGTACTGCACCTCGATGAACTCATTGCCGAGATCGATCAGCAAAGGCAGCGTCCTGTCGACGAACGCCGCCCCCATCGGATGGGGAAGCGCAAGGCCGACGACGAAGGTCCAGCCATTGACCGGTGGCGACACGAAGACACGGCCCTGCGCATCGCGCTCGACGTAGACGGTGCCGAGCCCGTTGTCCCAATTGGCCTCGAAGACACCTGTCAACCCCGTCGCCTCGACGACCCGCCGCGTATCGCGCGTTCGGATCGCCAGCCAGCACATCCGGTAGCCGAAAGGGCGTGGCCGGTCCGGCCGGGGATCGTAGACGACCTCGCCGTCCGCCATCCGCGGCGCCAGACGGAAGGCTGCGACCGCCACGGTTGCGGCCACCATGCCGAGAATGGTCAGCGCCATCAACATATGGCCGCGCCTCCTCCCACAGTCCCGGATGACCTATCGGCCCGATTCGTCCGAGCCTCAAGATGCGAGCTGGGTGTGTCCCCTCCCAAATGGGCCTTCGGCACGCCAGAGCGCAGGCATCCGCCGTGCCGACAGGCATTGGATCGGTTCGTCGTACGGGAGCTCGGCATCCCGCGGCGGGACGCTTCGAGACGCCGACGCGAGGCCGCGCATCGTTGGCATCGCCTTGATTCGGCGCAAGCAAAGCTGGCTGCCGCTGCGCCGGGCAGGCTCACGGCCTCGCCGGGGAGGCGCGAATCACGTACTTATCCACATCTTATTCGTTAACAGACTCGGGTGGGTGGACGATGGCGCAGTTCCTGGCGGTGGCGAACAGAAAGGGCGGCGTCGGCAAGTCGACGATCGCCGTCATGCTGGCCCATGCGGCTGCAGCCTGGGGCAGGAAACGCGTCCTCCTGCTCGACCTCGACACCCAGTGCAACGCGTCCCTGATGCTGGTCGGCGGGGAGGGCTGGGACAAGGCCCGGCGCGGCGCACGGACGATCGCGGACTACTTCTTCGATCGGTTCGAGAAGACGGCGGAGGACGAGTCCCACTACGTCCTGCAGGGCATCGGCGACGTCGCCCATCCACGCACGGCCGCGGGCCGCGTCTCGCTGCTGCCGGGCTCCCTCATGCTCGAGGACGTGCAGGGCGAGCTGTATCTCAAGCAGGCCAAGCGCGGCACCGATCCGGACACGGTCGCGCAGGAGGTGCGCAACCGCATGAAGCGGCTCATGAAGCACTTCGGGATGGACTACGACTATGTGATTCTCGATTGCCCGCCGGGGCTCTCGTTCGCCGCGCTGGCGGCCATCGATCTCGCCGACCAGGTGATCGTGCCGTTCCGCCCGGATTTCGTCTCGCAGTTCGCGCTCGACCGGGTGGCCCTGCTGATCGAGCGCGTCGAGACGGCCGACCAGCTCGAGACCATCGATTTCGCCAAGCGTCGCTATGTCTGCCTGCCGAACTATGTGACCGGCAAGGGCCGCGAGCGTCTGCTCATCGACCAGATCGCGGTTGACCACCCGCTGCTGACGTCTCGGGTGCCGCTGCTCGACAGCGTCGCCCGCGCCTTCGACTGGGACGAGACGAAGAAGACCATGGCCGAGAAGTACGGCGATGCCCTGCCGCATCTGCGCGCGCTGCACGACGAGGTATTCACCGCGCAGGCTTGGCTGGCGAAGGCCGGCTGACCATGGCGAGCTTCGAGAGACCGGGGCGATCGGGCACGATGGCGAAGAGCACGAAGGCGCTTTCGGGCGCGGCCAAGGATGCCTACCTGAAGCGGACGATCCGGGCCGAGGGCGAGCTGCCCGAGCCGGTGCGCGACCGCCTGACGGAGCGGCTCCAGAGCGAGATCGCGACGGTGTCGTTGCGCGCCGCCGCTGTGGGCGACCCGCCGGCGGCAGAAACGGAGCCGGTGGAGGCGATACGGGTGGGCGTCGTGCACGCCAGATGTGCCGCCGACGCACCGGAGTTCGACCCCTACTCGCCGAACGTGGTGGTCGCTATCCGCACCCGCGGACGCGAGGCCGTGCTCGATCAGCTCGGGCGCATCGAGGACGTCGACAACCTGCGCCTGCTTGCCCGCGAGCAGCAACTCGGCATCGCATCCGATCTGAGCCGACCCGACGAGATCCGCGCCGCGATCGTGGCCGCCGCCGAGCGGCGCATCGCCAACCGCCGGGCCGCGGCAAGCTGAGCCCTCCCGTTGCCCGTCTCGTTGTGGGCGGGCCGCCCCGGCCGGGGGAGCGCGGGCCGGGGCACAGGGGCACCATCGGTGCTCACTCCTGCGGGAACAGCTCCGTCGTCATGTAGCGCTCCGCGGCCGAGGGTGCGAACGTGACGATGATCTTGCCGGCCATGTCCGGCCGGGCCGCGACCTGCAACGCTGCCGCGACATTCGCCCCGGTCGAGATCCCGCCCGGAATGCCTTCCACCCGGGCGAGCTTGCGCGACGTCTCGAAGGCGATCTCGTTCGATACCGTGACCACCCCGTCGATGAGGCTGGTATCGAGGATCGACGGAACGAAGCCCGCGCCGATGCCCTGGATCTTGTGTGGCGAGGGCTGCCCGCCCGACAGCACGGGGCTCGCCGTGGGCTCGACTGCGAACACCTTGAAGCCGGGCCGGCGCGGCTTCAGCACGCGCGCACAACCGGTCAGCGTGCCGCCCGTGCCGACGCCGACCACCAGCGCATCGACGTTGCCGCCGGTATCGGTCCAGATCTCCTCGGCGGTCGTCCTCTCGTGGACCAGCGGGTTCGACGGGTTGTCGAACTGTGCCGGCATCACGGCGCCGGGGGTCGCGGCGACGATCTCCTCGGCCTTGGCGATGGCGCCCTTCATGCCTTTCTCGCGCGGCGTCAGAACGATCTCGGCGCCGAGATGGGCGAGCAGCTTGCGCCGCTCGATCGACATCGAGTCCGGCATCGTCAGGATCATCTTGTACCCGCGCGCTGCAGCGACGAAGGCGAGCCCGATACCCGTGTTGCCGGAGGTCGGCTCGACCAGCGTTCCGCCAGGCTTCAGCCGGCCTGACGCCTCGAGCGTGTCGATCATCGATACGCCGATGCGGTCCTTCACCGACTTCAGCGGATTGAAGAACTCGAGCTTCAAGAGGATGTCCGCCTTGAGCCCGGCCTCGCGCGTCAGCCGTGACAGCCGCACCAGCGGCGTGTTGGCGATCGTCTCGGCGATGTTGTTGTAGACCTTGCCGCGGCCGGGCTTGCCGACGGCCGCGAGGGTCTTGATCTCGGTCGAGCTGGACATGAATGCAGACCTTTCCGGACGAGTCCTGGCAATTCGGAGGGGACGGGTATGGGCGCACGCCGGGCGATCGGCAAGGCCTGCGCGCGAGCAGAGCTTGGCACGTGAGAGGCTGCGATTGAATGGGAATTTCGTGTCAGCCGCGTTTGGCGGATTTGCTTTTCGGGGTGGCCTTGCCGCGCGGCGTCGTCTTCCTTTTTTCGTGCGGCGCCGGCGGAGCCGGTCCGGCTGTCCCTGTCGATCCGAAGCCTCCGGTGCCCCGCCCTGACGCCGAAACCTCGCGGGCCACCACCAGCTCCGCCCGCATGACCGGCGCGATCACGAGTTGCGCGATGCGCTCGCCGCGGGAGACCGTGAACGGCTCCGCGCCGAGGTTCACGAGGATCACCTGCACCTCGCCCCGGTAGTCCGCATCGATCGTCCCGGGACTGTTCAGAACGGTGATGCCGTGCCGGAGCGCAAGGCCCGAGCGTGGCCGTACCTGCGCCTCGAACCCTTCCGGCAGCTCGATGACGAGGCCGGTGGGCACCAGCGCGCGAGCCATCGGCGCCAGCGTTATCGGCGTCTCGGCGCCGAGAGCTGCGACGAGGTCCAGACCCGCCGCCCCGGTCGTGGCGTAGGCGGGCAGAGCCAGCCCCTGTGCGTGGTCCAGGCGGACGAGCTTCACTTCGACCGGTGCCGGGCGCTTCGCGGCGGGGGCCATCAGACGATGGTCGTGATGCTGGCCAGTTGCCGAGCGGCCCGCGCGACCAGCGCCTCGGCCACGGCGCCCTTGTCCATCTCCGGCCAGTCCTCGACTCCGTGCGCGGTGACGAGGTGAACCGTGTTGCGATCGCCGCCCATGATCCCGGTCGCCGGGCTGACGTCGTTGGCGACGATCCAGTCGCAGCCCTTCGACTTGAGCTTTTTCTTGGCGTAGGCGACGACGTCAGTCGTCTCGGCTGCAAAGCCGATGACCAGTGGCGGCCGATGGCCCGGCGGCTCGTGCGCGATGGTCTTGAGGATGTCGGGGTTCTCCACCAGCTCGAGCTTCGGCGTGCGGCTCTTGCCGTCCTTCTTGATCTTCTCATCGCTCTGCGTGGCAACGCGCCAGTCAGCGACCGCCGCGGCGAAGATCCCGCAGTCGGCCGGAAGCGCCGCCTTGGCGGCCTCCAGCATCTGCGCCGCACTCTCGATATGCACGACGTCGACGCCCGCAGGGTCTGGCAGGCTGGTCGGCCCCGACACCAGCGTCACGCGGGCGCCCAGTGCCGCGGCGGCCGCAGCGATGGCGTGGCCCTGCTTGCCAGACGAGCGGTTGGCGATGTAGCGCACCGGGTCGATCGGCTCGTGTGTCGGACCGGACGTGACGAGAATGTGCCGCCCGGCGAGCAGACGCGTCACCGGCACGGCGGCCGACGCGGCCGGAGCGAGGCGTGCCTCGATGGCTGCCAGGATCTCGGCAGGCTCGGCCATGCGGCCGGGGCCCGCCTCGTTGCGCTCCGCCATCTCGCCGCTGTTTGGCCCGACGAAGGCGATGCCGTCCTCCGCCAGCGTCGCACGGTTCCGCTGCGTCGCCGGGTGCCGCCACATGTATGGGTTCATCGCGGGCGCGATCAGCACCGGCTTGTCCGTCGCCATCAGCACGGCCGTGGCGAGATCGTCGGCGTGCCCCCCGGCCATCTTGGCCATCAGGTCGGCGGTCGCGGGCGCGACGACGACGAGGTCCGCCTCGCGCGAAAGCCGGATGTGGCCGATCTCACGCTCGTCGTCGAGACTGAACAGGTCCGAGAACACCTTGTCGGCGGTCAGCGCCCCGACCGACAGCGGCGTCACGAACTCGGCCGCGGCCCTGGTCATCACGGCGCGCACCCGGTACCCCTTCTCGCGGGCCCGCCGGATCAGCTCCAGGCACTTGTAGGCAGCGATGCCGCCGCCGATGACCAGCAGGATGCGCTTCTGGGCCATGCCCCCTCGCGAGCGGTTGTCCGGTCCCGGCCGGCACGGATGCACTGCGGCTTCCGTCCAGGCGGCGAGGTCCCGGCACGATCTGGACCGTCCTCTTACCACAGCCGGTCGCCCTCGCCACGCGCCAGCCGCACCGAAGCCTAATACCATTCTCTACCGCGGCGCCTTGGAAACCAGCGGCATCGAAACACCTTCGGGCCGGGCGGTTCGATGATAGCTTCCGGCGCGCCCGAAGGAGCAGAGTTGCATGGAGAATGGCCTAGCCCTCAGCCACGTGCCAGCCGCGCGATTCCACGCGTCGCTGGACGAGGTGCCGTCCGGCGCCTGGGACGAGCTGTTCCCGGGCTCGCCGGAGGATTGGGCCTTCTACCGGGCGATCGAGGACTCGCCGCCCGAAGGCTTCCGGCTCGGCGCATTGACCGTTCCGGACGAAGCTGGCCGGCTCCTGGCTGCCGTCCCGGTGTTCAAGCTCGACTATCGCCTGGACACGCCCTTCCAGGGCCGATTGCGTCGTATCGCGGATTGGGTCGACGCGCGGCGCCCAGGCCTGAGCAGCGTCGGCGTTGTCGGTCTCGGCTCGCCGCTATCCGACAGTTGCAGCCTCGGCTTCGCCCAGAGCACCCCAGCAGCGTCTCGCGCGGAGGCCTTTGCTGCCATGCTCGGCTGGCTCGAGGCCGAGGCCAACAGCGACAAATCCGCGATCATGGCCGTCAAGAGCCTCGGCGAACCGGAGGCGTCGGCTCACCGCTCGGTGCTGGAGGCGGCCGGCTATGGCGAGATCCGGAGCGTGCCTGTCGTCGTCATGGAGGTGGCGGCAGCGAGCCTCGACGACTACCTCAAGGGCTTGAAGCGCCAGCACCGGTCCTACTTCCGCAACAAGCTCAAGACGCTCGATCGAATTCGCGTCGAGCATCGGCCGACTGCAGCCGGGCTCGAGGCCGAGCTCGTCCGGCTCTACGAGGCGACGCTCTCCCAGAGCGGTGTCTCCTATGGTGAGTTCGACCGCATCGGCACCGACTATTTCAGAGCTTTTCTCGATCGCCAGGGCGCGCGGGCGCAGCTGATGCTGTTCTGGCAGGGCGACAAGCTCGTCTCGTTCCACCTCTTTCACGTCGGCTCCCGACGCATCATCTCGAACAAGATGGGCATGAGCTATCCGGAGGCACGCGAGCTCAATCTCTACTTCATCAACTGGCTGAAGATCATCGAGTTCGCCTGTGCCCGCGGCATCCGCGAGATCGAGATGGGCGCCACCACCTACGCCGCCAAACTGCTGTTCGGCGGCCACCTCGAGCGTCGCTACGTGCACTTCCGCTTCCGACGGCCACGCCTCAACCGCTTGAGCCGGCCCTTCCACCGCTTCTTCGATTTCGAGCGCAACGACGAGGAGCTTCGCAAGCTTGCCGCCGAGCGACCGCTGCCCTACGGCAGCGCGGAAAGGATGCCGCCCCCATGACCGCCACCGCCTGGATGCTGCTCGCGGCGATGCTCGTCTTCGACACGGCGTCCCACCTTCTCTTGAAAGCCTCTTCGGCACGTGCGCACGACGACCCACGCGACATGCACTTCCTGCGCCGGCTGATCCGCGTTCCGATCTTCTGGATCGCCATTACCGCCTTTCTCGGCATGATGGTCGTGTGGATCGGCTTCTACTCGCACGTACCACTGGCCCAGGGCGTGATGACAGGCTGCATCACCATCGCCGGCGTCATGATCGGGGGGCGCATATTCTTTCGAGAGAGGATCACGCCCGCCCGGGCCATGGCAGCGCTGCTGATCGGCGTCGGCGTGGTGCTGGTTGGCTGGGAGCAGGGTCGATGACGCCATTATCGGTCTCCGCTCCGCACCGCAATCGACAGGTGTCGGGAGGAATGGCGTGAAACGCCTCGTCATCCTGGGTTTCATCGCCTTGCTCGGCATCGATACGGCGCAGCAGATCCTGGCGAAATTCGCGGCCGACATCATCGGCCCCTTTGCCCTCGATCTCGACTGGCTGCGCAAGTTGACGCACGAGCGGCTCCTCTACGTGCTGCTCGGCCTCTATATCCTCGCCTTCCTGATCTATTCGTGGCTGCTGCGCCACGCGCCCGTCGGGCCGTCCTATGCCGCGATGCACGGTCACGTCGTAACGACGTTCCTCTTCTCGCTCTTCTTTCTGGGCGAGCGGCTCACTCTGCTGCAGCTTTCGGGATGTGCTCTGATCGTGGCGGGGATTGTCCTGCTGGCTGTGACCGAGGAGCTTTGAGCTCGGCGACCGGCACCTTCGCCACCGATGCGGCGGGTTTCGCGCGCTTGAATAGAAGCGCAAATGGAATGGCCGCCGCCGCCACAACCGTGAACAGGCCGAAGGCGTTGAGGTAGGCGATCATTGCCGACTGTCTCGTGATCTCGCGCGAGATGCGTGCGAGCCCGGCGATTGTGTCGGCGTTCCAGGCGCCGACGACCCACGGCAACATCAGCGATGGATTGAACGGGTTCACCAGCTCCACGAGCCGCGCATAGTTGGCACCGGTCGAGCGAACCACCTCGGCGACGCTGATCGAGATGAAGAGGCTCGACGCGAGGTTGCGCAACAGATGGAAGACGCCCAGCGCCTCGGCGCGGTAGCGGGGCTCGATCCCTGAGAAGGTGATGATCGACAGGGGCACGAACAGCAGCCCGATGCAGGTTCCCTGCAACATGCCGTTCAGCGCGAGCTCGAGCGGTGTCACGTCGAGATTGACCGTCATCAGCCAGATGCCGGAGATCATGAGCGCCAGGAAGCCGAGCGCCATGCTCAGCCGCGGGTCGAGCCTCTCGCTCCACATGGCGATGAAGAACCCGGCCAGCCCCCCGAATCCGCGCGCCCCGATGACCTGCCCGACGAGGGCGTCGGGAAACCCGGCATGCTGCCTCAGCAGCGTCGGCAGCAGCACCATCGGCGTGAAGCTCAGCATGCCAAACAGCGCGACGAGCAGCAGCCCGAGCGCCAGATTGCGGTCGGTGAGCAGCTTGAGATTGAGGAATGGCCGCTCCGCAGTCAGGCTGTGTGCGAGAAACAGGTAGAAGGACAGGCCTGAGAGCGACAGGAACACGACGATCTCTTGCGATTCGAGCCAGTCCAGCCGCTGCCCGCGCGACAGCACGTATTGCAGGCACCCGATTGAGGTCGAGAGCGACAGAAAGCCGATCCAATCGAAGCCGATCGGCTCGCGCCTCGTGTCCTTCGGCAGCGCGAAGAACAGCCCGAGGAACGAGATCAGGCTCACGGGTACCAGCATGAAGAAAGCCCAGCGCCACGTCAGGTCCTCGGCCAGCTTGCCGGCGAGCGTCGGCCCGATGATCGGGCCGAGAATGACACCCATGCCGTTGAGGCTCATCACGAACCGGTGCTGCTCGGCTGGAAAGATGTCGAGCATGGTCGACTGCGCCAGAGGCACGGTCGGGGCACCGATGGCGCCTTGCACGATGCGCCAGAAGATCAGGCTTTCGAGCGATTGCGCGAGCCCGCACATCAGGGTGGAGACGCAGAGCCCCGCAACGCACGTGACCATCACCGTGCGACGGCCGAAGCGTGCCGCGAGCCACCCCGCCATCGGCGTCGCAATGGCGATGGCGAGGATGTTGAAGGTGACGACCCACGACACCTCGTCGGCCGTGGCCGACATGGTCCCCTGGATCTGGGGCAGCACCGTCGATGTGACGAGGATCGTCGTGAAGTAGAGGGTCGTCGACAGGATGCCCGAGGCAAGGATCGCCGCCCGGCGGATCGGCGACAGTCGGCTCGCAGGGCTCGCGGCATTCATCGGTCGTTCCCGGTGATTTGACTTATGCTGGCATTGCCCGAGGCAATTGCCTAGCGCCAGCACATCGCAAGGTTGGCGGGCCGTTGTCGATCCCCCGGTCCGGGGCGTGCTTTGCTCTTCCGGACAAAACGCGCATCATGACCTCTGCATCGGACCTTCGGAGGAACCCCATGTCGGTCATTCTTGGAACGGGCGACTACCGCTATCGAGTCGTCGAGAACTGGGCGAGGCTGCCGGACGGCTGGGAGTTCATGGACGTGGCGGCCGTCGGCGTCGACAGCGAGGATCGCGTCTTCGTCTTCAACCGTGGCGAGCATCCGATGATCGTGTTCGACCGCGAAGGCAATTTCATCAAGAGCTGGGGCGAGGGCGTGTTCAAGCGCGCCCACGGTTTGCACATCGACAAGAACGACATTCTCTATTGCACCGACGACGGCGACCATTCGGTGAGGAAGTGCACCGCTGATGGAAAGGTTCTCCTGACGCTCGGCGTTCCGGGCAAGCCGGCCCCGTTCATGTCCGGCGAGCCGTTCCACCGCTGCACGCACACCGCGCTGAGCCCGAAGGACGAGATCTACGTCTCCGACGGCTACGGCAACTCGTGCGTTCACAAATACTCCCCCGACGGCAAGCTCCTGAAGACCTGGGGCGAGACCGGAACGGGGCCCGGCCAGTTCAATCTCGTCCACAATATCGTCACCGATGAGGATGGCTGGGTCTATGTTGCCGACCGAGAGAACCACCGCGTCCAGGTGTTCGACGGCAACGGAAAGTACGAGACCGAGTGGCGGAATCTGCACCGGCCTAGTGCACTCTACTGCTCATGCGGCAAGGGCACCACGAAGCCGATGTTCTTCGTCGGCGAGCTTGGCCCAGGCATGCCGGTCAACCTCAAGTACAGGAACCTGGGCCCGCGCATCTCCATCGTCGACAACCAGGGCAAGCTGATCTCGCGCCTGGGCGGCACGGAAGGCCCCGGCACCGAGGTCGGGCGCTTCATGTCTCCCCACGGCCTCGCCATGGATTCTCGAGGCGACATCTACGTCGGCGAGGTCGCCTACACCAACTGGCCGACGTCATTTCCCGGCCAGACCATGCCGCGCCCGCTCCGGTCCCTGCAGAAGCTCGAGCGGGTGACGTAGGTCGCGGCGCGATCGGCGCGCGTCGATTCAGTAAAACTCAAGCATTGCGACGTAGGCTCCGGAAACCATTTGCGTTAACCGGAGTCTCGCGTATGGATGCCGCCGCCCTCGGCCAGAGCCTCGCCCGGCGCCTCGCTGCCCGCCGCGAGAGCCGGGTCGCTCTCTTCCTCTTTGCCGGCACCCTGTTCCTCTCGGCGCTGCTGCTGTTCTCGGTGCAACCGATGTTCGCCCGGATGGTGCTGCCGCGCCTCGGCGGATCGCCGTCCGTCTGGGCTGTCTCGATGTGCTTCTTCCAGGCGGTGCTGCTCGCTGGATACTGCTACGCGCACGCCCTCAATCGCCTGGTCCCTTCGCGCTGGGCACCCCTGGCGCATCTGACGCTGATGGGCATCGCGATCCTGGCACTGCCGATCGGCCTCCCGACCACCTGGCCCGAGCCGCCCGCCGGAGACGCCTATCTCTGGCTGATCGGCACGCTCACCGTCGGCGTTGGGCTGCCGTTCTTCGCCGTCTCCGCCAATGCTCCGCTGATTCAGGCTTGGTTTGCGCGCTCCGGCCATCCGCACGCGAGCGACCCCTACTTTCTCTACGGCGCTTCGAACCTCGGCAGCCTGATAGCTCTGCTCGCCTATCCGATCGCCATCGAGCCGCTGGCCGGGCTTGGCGCTCAGGCCAGCCTCTGGGCCACCGGATTCGTGGCGCTCGGCCTCGCGCTCGCCGCCTGCGGGCTGATGATGGCCGTCAACGAGCGGATCGGACCCGGGCGGGCCGGCACCGTCGAAGTGGCGGCCCATGCAACTCCGTCGCCGGCGTGGGCCAATCGCCTTGCCTGGATCGGCCTCGCCGCGGTGCCCTCTGGCCTGCTCGTGGCTTTCACCAGCTACCTCACGACCGACATCGCCTCGGCGCCGTTCCTCTGGGTGCTGCCGCTCGCCGCCTTCCTCGCCACGTTCATCCTGGTCTTCTGCGACAAGCCGCGCATCCCGCACAAACTGCTGCTGTCGCTGCAGCCAGCTCTCGTCGCCGCAGTGCTGTTCGGGCTCGCGACCCCGGGCGTAAAGGGGTGGACCATCGCCACTGTGGCTGGCACCGGCGCCTTCCTCGTGACGACCCTCGTCGCCCATCGCGAGCTGTTCGAGCGTCGCCCGTCGCCGGCACACCTGACCGAGTTCTACCTCTGGATGTCGCTCGGCGGCGTGCTCGGCGGCGTGTTCGCAGCACTGGCGGCGCCGCAGCTCTTCCCGACCATCTGGGAGTTCCCGCTGCTGCTCGTCGTCGGCATGGCCTGCCGTCCCGGCATCGTCGGCGGGCGCCTGTCGAAAGACGAGGCCCGCGAGCTTGCCGTCATCGGCCTCGGCGCCATCGTCGCCATGACCGCCATCGCCATGGCCATGCGCACTGGCGCCCTCGGCCAGACCACACTCCCGCGCTTCCTGCTCCTGGCTGGCTTCGGCATCATGGCGATGCTCGCCCGGACCCGTCCGTTCCGCCAGCTGGTCGCTACCGCTGTCATGGGCGCGACCATCGTCATCCTGCCGTCGGCCATGAATCGCGGCAACGCTGAGCGCAGCTTCTTCGGTGTGCATCGCGTGGCGCTGACCGCCGATCGCGAGATGCGCGTGTTGCTGCACGGCACCACTGTGCACGGCGCCGAGCGGCTGGTCGACGCAGCCACCGGCAACCGCCTGACCGATCCCGTGCCCGCGACCTACTACCACCCGGGTAGCCCGATGTCCCTCGGCGTCGGCGTTGCCCGCCGCGCGACGGGAAAGCTGTCCGGCGGCCTCGAGGTCGGCATCGTCGGCCTCGGTGCAGGTTCCATGGCCTGCCACAGCCGCCCGGACGAGGCCTGGCGCTTCTACGAGATCGACCCCGTCGTCGTCCGTATCGCCCAGGACGCCTCGCGCTTCACGTTCATGGCGCGTTGCCGTCCCAACGCGGACATCGTCGTTGGCGATGCACGCCTGACCCTCGCCAGGGAGCCCGGTGGGCGATTCGACTATCTGGTCGTCGACGCCTTCTCGTCGGACGCAGTGCCGGTGCATCTCCTCACCGTCGAGGCTGTGAAGCTCTACCTCGACAAGGTCGCGCCGGATGGCCTTCTCGCGCTGCACGTATCGAACCGCCACCTGGATCTCGTGGCGGTCGCGGCCGCGGTGACGGCCGCTGTTCCTGGCGCTCAAGCGCTGCTGGCCGACGATCGCACCCCCGACAAGGGCTTCGACACCGCCCAGAGCCATGTCGTCTACGTCTCGCGCTCCAAAGCGACGCTCGACGAGGCGGCCCGGCTGCCCTTCGTGAAGCCAATGCCCGCTGCCGACAGTCGCGCCTGGACGGATGATTATTCCGACATTCTTGGTGCCATGCTGAGGAAGCCGCGGTAGGCCTGCCGGAAGCCGCCTGCGCGCGGGTGAGGTGACAATCGGGCCGTTGCGGCGTTCGGCCGGCGCCGCCATAGTGCGCCGCCTGCAGGCTAGGCACGGAGCGCGATTGCTGATGGTCACCGACGTCGCAACGGCCACGACCCCGTCGGAGCGTACGGCCGAGACGCGTACGCTCGCCGCCGTCTCGACCGCACACTGGGTCAGCCATTTCCACATCCTGGTGCTGCCACCGCTGTTTCCCTTCCTGAAAGACGCGCTCGGCGTCGGCTTCGTCGAGTTGGGGCTCGCCCTCACCGTGTTCGCGATCGTCTCGGGCCTCACCCAGGCGCCGGTCGGTGCGCTGGTCGATCGGCTCGGTGCCCGCCGCATCCTGATCGCGGGCCTCTGCCTCGGGGGCTTCGCCTTCATCGTGATGGGCCTGACGCTCAGCTATCCGTGGCTGATCGCCTGCGCCGCGGTCGCCGGCCTAGCCAACAGCGTCTACCACCCGTCGGACTACGCGCTACTGGCGGCCGGCATCGGCGAGAAGCGCATGGGCCGCGCCTTCTCCATCCATACCTTCTCCGGGTTTTTCGGAGGTGCCGTGGCGCCGGCCTGTCTGCTGCTGGCCGTGTCGCTGATCGGCATCAGGGGCGCTTTGATCATGGCCGGCCTGCTCGGGCCGATCGCCGCCATTCTCGTCGCACTGGTTCCGATGCCGGAGGCCGGCGCGAGCGCCGCCAGGAAAGCCGGTGCCGGCTCGCTTTCGGGCGTCATGACGCCGGCCATCATGGCTCTGATGGTTTTCTTCGTCCTGCTGAGCCTCTCCAATGCAGGGCTGAACAGCTTCTCGGTCGTCGCACTGATCGAGGCCTACAGGGTCGATTTCGCCACCGCCAACGTCGCCTTGACGGCCTTTCTGGGCCTCGGCGCCCTCGGCGTCCTTGCCGGCGGCCACCTTGCCGACCGCACCGTTCGTCACGCGCAAGTCGCGGCAGCCTGCTTTGCCGCCAACGCCGCCATCGTGCTGACGTTGGCGCTGGTCGCACTGCCACACTGGCTGATCGTCGCGGCCTTCGCCCTGGCCGGATTTCTCGGCGGCATCATCGCCCCTTCGCGCGACATGCTGGTGCGCAAGGCGGCTCCGCCCGGTGCTGCCGGCCGTGCCTTCGGCATCGTATCGACCGGCTTCAACATCGGCGGAATCTTCGGCCCGATGATGTACGGCTTCATCATGGACAGCCACCAGCCACGCTGGGTGTTCGGCATCTCGGCCGTCTTCATGGTTCTGACCGTTCTTCTGGCGCTCGCCACCGACCGCAAGAGGCCCGCATGAGCGAGCAGCCGCTTGTCGCCGAGGCGATGACCTGGGAGGCCGCGCAGGCCGAGCTGGAGGAGGCCGGCCTCGGCGACGGGCTTCCCCTCGTGCCGCCCACGGCCCGCCGTCTCGAGGCCATGCTTGCCGGCGTCGCCGATCCGGACGCGATCCTCGGCGCCGTACCGCCCCTTTTCGGCGAGCTCACTCCTCGCTCGGTCGCCTACAACGCACTGCTCGCCGGTTGCCGCCCGGCCGAGCGCATCGTGGTCGAGACTGCTTTGACCGCCTGCCTCGAGGGCGATTTCAATCTGTTGGGCCTGATGACCACCACAGGCTCGGCCGCTGTCGCCACTGTCGTGCACGGCCCGATCGTCGAGCGGCTTGGCCTCAACGCGTCGATCAATTGCCTTGGTCCCGGCAACCGGGCGAACGCCGTCATCGGTCGAGCCGTGAGCCTATGCCTCAGGAACATCGGCGGCGCCACGGCCGGTGTCGGCGACATGGCCACCTGCGGCCAGCCGGGGAAGTACACCTTCTGTTTCGCCGAGGGCGGCCAGGGGCCGTTCCCGCCGCTGCACGTCCGCCGCGGCCTGGCTGCCGGCGCGAGTGCCGTGACGGTTCTCGGAGTGTCCGGATCGGCCGAGGTGCTGCCGCTCCGCGACGGCGAGGGCGGCGACACCGGCACCGATGGGATCCTCGAGGCCCTGGCGATCATCATGGCAGCCTCGGTCGCAACGACCGGCGCCGCCCGTCAGCCGCGCGCCCTCGAGCTGGTCTTCGTGCTGCCGCCGGAGCTCGCCGCCCGCGTCGTCGCGGACGGCTATGACCTCGCCCGCATCCAGGGCACGATCGTCGAGCTGGCCGCGAGGCATGGACAGCGCATCGCGGCCTCGCCCGACGAGATCCATCCGATCGTGACGGGTGGCCCCGGCGTCAAGATGGCCTACCTCCCGCTCTGGGGCGGCGGCTCGCGCATGGTTACCCGCACACTGGCCTGATCTGGCGGGCCGCGCGTTACCGCTGCGGCCGCGGTGACGGTGCCATCGTCTCGGCGATGCGCGTCGCAAACCTGCGGAGGCAGGCTCTCAATTTCCGCCCGATTGCTTCAGGCGCCCTGCCGCCGCCGCCGACCCGAGCGCCGCGGCGCGCGCGTACCAGCGCTCGGCCATCTCCGCGTTGGCGCTGATCCCCACCGCGCCGAGCCGTTGCAGTGCGATCGCGTCGTAGGTCTCGGCGAGCTGGAACGCGGCATCTGCCGATCCCGCGTCGCTGGCACGCTCCAGGAACAAGCGGGCGCTGACGATGTCGCCCGCCTTGAGCAGCTCACGACCGCGCGCCAGATGGCGTGGCGCGTCGGCGGGGTTTCCCGTCACTTGGAGAGCCTTGCGCCTGTTCTCCTCGGCCTTGCGCCTGGCCTCGGCCTCCGTGGCGAGCCGCTGGCGCTCGGCCTCGGCACGGGCCTCCTCCTCGGCCTTGCGCCTGGCCTCAGCCTCGGCGGCGAGCCGATGGCGCTCGGCCTCGGCACGGGCCTGGACCTCCTCCTCGGCCTTCCGCCTGGCCTCGGCCTCGGCAGCCTGGGCAGCTGCCGTCGCGCTTCTGAGAGCCTCCTCGTCCTTGCGACGCGCCTCCGCTTCGGCCTGCAATTGCCGTGCGAAGGCCTCCGCCTCCGCCTCCAGTCTCTTGCGGTGCTCGGCTGCATCGCGTTCGAGTCGCTCGCGCAACGTCCGCGCCTCCGATTCGACCCGCTCGCGTGCCTCCTCGGCAGCCCGCCGCGCCTCCTCCTCGAGCGTGCGCCGGCGCTCCTCGTCCGCACGCGGGCGGCTATCGGAATCGCCACTTGGAAGGCGGCGCTCGTCGACGAATGCCGGCGCGGCGCCTCCTCCGCCTGGAGCTGCTGTCTGGCCGACGGCCGGCGTTGGAGATGCAGACGATGCGGCGAGGCACGTGGCGCAGACCCAGCACCGCAGCAGTGCGCGACCCGGCATTCTCGTCCTCCCTGCTCTCACTTCTCCGGCCTCAACCGCGAGATGGCATCGTCGACTCCCCGGCATCCGCCGAGGCCCTTGGCCCGCTCGTAGAGCGCCAGGGCCTGCTGCCGGTCGCTGGCAATGCCGAGCCCGTGCTCGTGCATCGATGCCAGGAAGCACAGCGCCACCGTGTCTCCTTTCGCTGCCGCAAGCTCCCAGAGGAGGCGTGCCGAATCGTAGTCCGCGGGGCTGCCCTGAGCATTGGCATAGAGCGTGCCGAGCTGGGTCAGGGCCCATACGAGCCGCTGGTTGCCGAGACCGAGCCCGAGCGCTCTGCGCAACCAGAACTTGGCCTCGCCGATGTCGCGCTCGCCGGCGGGGCCGGACAACTCTGCATCCGCCCGCTTCAGCGCCTCGTCGAGATCGACGCCCTCTGTGGCGTGGCCGAGGGGTGAGCGCAAAGGTACGTCCAGGATCGCCGCGAGCTTCGGTAGCGCCGAGGGTCCGGTGCGGTCGGGCTTCCCGATCTCAGGGACTGGTCCCGCAGCCGTGGAAGATGGCGGCGTAATCGGCAGGCGAGGCATGGGCGGTGCCTGGCGTCCCAGCATCGCCACGGTGGCCGCCCCGGTCACGATACATCCGAGAGCGAACCACAGAAGCTTGCCGCTCCATCCGCCTCTGGCTTTCTCGGCAGGCGATGTATTTGCCGTCGGAAGCACAAGGGGCACGGGCGCCATCTGCGTTTCGGCCTTGGCAGCATTCCGTCCGGTCGTCCGCTCGCTACGCGCTGGAGACGGTTGGGCAACCGTTGAGGCCGGCGGCTTGCGTGCCACGGGCGGGGGTGGAGGGCTGTCGTCCCTCGGCGCGGTGCCGGGCAGCATCGACGCCTGTGGGCTGCTCAGCGGTACGACCCGAGGCGGTGGCGGAATCTTCGGTGGTGGCGGGGTTGGCACCGCCCGCGTGACCCCCACATGCTCCGCCTCCGTGGTCAACGTCCGGAGCAATCGCCCACGATCCCCCTCGACATCGGCGGCCGCCTCGGCGGCCATGCTTTGCACTTCGGCCGGGGCCGTTCCTAAGACAGGATTGGTATTCGTCGCCGCCTGTGGCTCGTCCTGGGGCGACAGGCCGTCGCTCGCCACCCGATGCTCCCCGTCCTCGATGGCGCCCCCGCCACGCGGCGCCTTGGAGCCCGGCAGTTGCGGCCAGCGCAGCTCAGCGCGAGCGTCAACGGCTGCCACCGTTATCGTCACCGGTGTCCCCGGCACCAGTGCTGGCGCGTCGACGACGTCGCGACCGATCAGCATGTCGACGCCGTCACTGGTTATGCGCAGGCCCACCGGCCTGAGCTCCCCCTCGGGCCACCCCTCCCGGGCTCGACCGACCGTGTCCGCCTCGATTGGCTCGATGCGAAACGTGGAGCCGGGCGGCACCAGGCCCACGCCGGTCAGCCGGATGATCGCCTCCCCCCCGGTCAGGGAGTCGGGGTCGCCGAGAACGCTGATACTGACCTCGCTCAAAGTTCGGCCTCCTCGTCGCTCGGTTTGGCGGCGATGGGGCCATCCGGATCGACCGTTGCAGAGGTGGCACCGACATCCGCCGCGCCGGCGCGCCGCTCCCCGGCGGTGCGCACAAGGGTCCAAGTCCTCACCATGAGATCACAGCCGTGATGGCACACGACCTCCCCAATCCGCGGGAGCCGCGGGCCGCGATGCCTCTATCATCCGAGCAGACGGCCGCGCATCATGTGCAACGGCCTCGCTCCGAGATGGAAGCTTCCGCCCACCAACCCCCTCTGCTCCACATGCACAGCCGGCGGCTCGAGCCGCTCTCCATGGCCGTGCACGATCCCCCAGTGCATCCGATGCATGCCGGATGCGGCAACGCCGTGACACGCCAATTGCCGGCATGCCGACGCTGCCAGCCCATCATGCGATGGATAAATCTGTCGGAAAGGTGGCGATCTTCGTCTTTCGCAGTTTCTGGAAGACAGCGCATCGCCATCGGCCGGCGTCTCGGAACGGCCCGACGATGCCCCGAAACGGCCGGTCCCCAAGAGGAACCGGTTCCGATGATCGCACGTTCATGACGGGCGCCCGTCGATCCGCTTGGATCGCGGTCACGCAGAGGGGACCAACCAAGAGTCGTCGGTGACGACCGTCCGGAGACCTGGAACGATTATGAGAATTGCGCAGGTTGCTCCCCTCATCGAAAGCGTTCCCCCGCGCCTCTACGGCGGCACGGAAAGAATCGTCTCCTATCTGACGGAAGAGCTCATGGCGTTGGGCCACGACGTGACCCTGTTTGCGAGCGGGGACTCGATCACGCGCGCCGAGCTCGTCTCCTGCTGCTCCCAGGCTCTCCGCCTCAATCCGGCCGTGCGCGATGCCCTGCCCTACTACATGCTGATGATCGACAAAGTCCGCCGCCTCGCCCCGGAGTTCGACATCATTCACTTCCACATCGAGCAGCTGCATTTCCCAGCATTCCGCGACATATCGTGGAAAACGGTAACGACGCTGCACGGCCGCCAGGACCTTTCCGATCTACTGCCGTTTTATTCGGGCTTCCCGGAGATGCCGCTGGTGGCAATCTCGAACGCGCAGGCCAAGCCGCTGCCCGAGGTTGAGAATATCGTGACCATCCCGCATGGTCTGCCGCGGGATCTCCTGACGCCGACACTCCGACCACGCGGCGGTTATCTCGCATTCGTCGGGCGCATCTCGCCGGAAAAGGGTATCGAGCGCGCCATTCGCATCTCACGAGCGACGGGCATGCAGCTCAAGATCGCAGCCAAGGTCGACCGGATGGATGTTGAATACTTCAAGGCCAACGTCGAGCCGATGCTTGCTCATCCGGATATCGAGTTCGTCGGTGAGATCGATGAGCGCCGCAAGCAGTCGTTCATGGGCGAGGCCCGAGCACTCCTCTTCCCCATCGATTGGCCGGAACCGTTCGGGCTCGTCATGATCGAGGCTATGGCGTGCGGCACGCCGGTGCTCGCATTCCGGAACGGCTCCGTGCCCGAGGTCATAGAAGACGGAGTGACGGGTTTCATCGTCGATACCGAACAGGAGGCCATTTGCAGGCTGGGTGCGCTCTTGGCACTGGATCGGGGCAAAGTCCGCCGGCGTTTCGAGGAGCGTTTCACCGCCCGTCGGATGGCGTCTGACTACATAGATCTCTATGAGACCATGGCTTCGGGTGGCGCCAGCAGGCCTGCAGCGGTGTTGCCGCCGCTCCACGCAAACGGGAGCGCACCTGTCTCGTGATGCCCGTACCGTCAAGGGGGCCCGCCAGAGCACGTGCGCGGCACGGATTGCGGATATTTCGGATGCGAGAGGTCTCACGGGCCATCGTCGGACTTGGGCCCGGAGCCGCGGGAGACAGCACCAGGCAATGCAATTCCCGATCCGTCCATGCGATGGCGGGCTCGTTCCCACGAAATGCCCCTGGCGTGCCGTCGGGAGGCGAAAGGGATTAAGGTGCGGGAATGACGCTTGACCTTCCTTCGACGTTGCGGCGTCGAACGCGTGACAAGCCGGGGAGAGCCATATGCCTATGTCGGTCGCAGCAGGCGGCTCGCCGCCGAGCGCAAGCGAGACGCCATTCTATATTCCAGCTGTCGACGCGCCGTCGCGTCCGCGGAGGAACCTCAAGCACAATGATACCTTTGCGGTGTTCGACAGCCACGGTGAGATCGGCGCCAGCAGCGGTGGCGAGGATGGGCTGTTCGACTGCGACACGCGCTATCTGTCTCATCTGGAGCTGCTGATCGACGGCTCCCGCCCGATGCTGCTGCACTCCGCCGTCGACGACGACAACTTGAATTACTCGGTCGACTTGACCAATCCCGATATTTATTCCGCCGGCCGGATTTCTATGGCGAAGGACACGGTTCACATCTCGCGCACGATCTATCTGAGCGAGGGCTCGCTGCGTCAGCGCATCAGCCTGGTGAACCATGGCGCGGACACGCTGGCCTTGACGCTCGCCCTGACGTTCGCGAGCGATTTCGCCGATATTTTCGAGGTCAGGGGAATTCGCCGCGTGCGCCGCGGCAGGACCTGGAGCGAGGTGCCCGACGCATGCACGGCGCGCCTGTGCTATCGTGGCATCGATGGTCTGGAGTGCCACACGACGCTGGCCTTCGAGCCTGTGCCGAGCCGCCTCGACGAGACCATCGCGAGCTACGCGATCAAGCTGCAACCGGGCGAGTGTCAGGTCCTGTTCGTCTCCGTGCACTGCGGGACGTCGCGGGTGGGCTCGGATGTCTCATTCTTCCGCGGCTTGCTTGCGCTCAATCGCGCGCACCGAAACCTCATGCGCGGTGTGGCGACGGTCGAGACGTCCAACTCGGTGGTCAACGAGATCCTCTGTCGGTCGATGGCCGACCTCTACATGTTGACGACCGTTTCCGACGATGGTCTCTACCCCTATGCGGGGATCCCCTGGTACTCCACGACTTTCGGCCGCGACGGCATTATCACGGCGATGGAGGTGCTCTGGCTCGACCCGCGCATTGCCGCGGGGGTGCTTCGTCGATTGGCGCGCCTTCAGGCGACGACCACAGAGCGCACCTCGGACGCGACACCCGGCAAGATTCTGCACGAGTTGCGCGGTGGCGAGATGGCGCGCCTCGATGAGGTGCCGTTTCGCCAGTACTACGGCACCGTGGACGCCACGCCGTTGTTCGTCATGCTGGCTGGCGCCTACGGTGAGAGGACAGGCGACTGGTCGCTCGTTGCACAGCTGTGGCCAGCCATCGAGGCCGCGCTCGCTTGGATGGACGGGCCGGGTGATCCCGACGGGTATGGCTTCATCGAGTACGAGCGTGGTGCAGAAACGGGCCTAGCCAATCAGGGTTGGAAGGACTCGCACGATTCCATCTTCCACGCCGATGGATCGCTGGCGCAGGGGCCGATCGCTCTGGTCGAGGTGCAGGCTTACGCCTATGCCGCGCGGCGCTCTGCGGCCGCCTGTGCCCGTGCCATCGGGCTGGAGGGTCGCGCCGCCGCGCTCGAGAAGAGCGCCGAGCATCTGCGCCAGATGTTCGAATCCCACTTCTGGTGCGAAGAGCTCGGCTATTACGCCCTGGCTCTCGATGGACGGAAGGATCCCTGCCGCGTTCGCTCGAGCAATGCGGGGCATGCACTGTGGACTGGCATAGCATCTCGGGAGCGGGCAGCAGCCGTTGCCGCGAAGCTTCTCGAAAGCGAGTTCTTCTCGGGCTGGGGCGTGCGCACCATCGCCGTGGGCGAGGCGCGCTACAACCCGATGTCCTATCACAACGGCTCGATCTGGCCGCACGACAATGCACTCATTGCGCGAGGCCTCGAGCGCATGGGAGCCAAATCCGGCATAATCGAAATATTCGAAGCACTCATGCGAGCGACCGCCTATCTCGATCTCCGCAGAATTCCCGAGCTCTATTGCGGCTTCCGTCGGCGCCCGAGGCGCGGCCCGACACTGTATCCGGCTGCGTGCTCCCCTCAAGCCTGGGCTGCGGCAGCTCCATTTTCCTTGATCCAGTCGATGCTCGGCCTCGAATTTCGTCCTGCAGACGGCGAGTTGCGGCTCAATCGGCCGATGGTTCCCCACATGGTCGGGGCTGTTACGTTGCGCAACGTCGCTCTCGGCGAGGCGAGTGCCGATTTCACGGTCCGCTCGAGCTCGGGGGGCGCCACCGTCGAGGTCTTGCGGACACGGGGCAATGTCCGCATTTCGCTTGTCTCCGACAGCTCCTGAGTGCCCTTGTAGCCCGCTTGACGACTGATGAACGTGCGAACGGCAACTCCTGCCCGATGAGACCCCCTGTAGAGGCCCAGCCCTTGCAGGCGCGGAACCCGACCCTTCCGCCTCCGTTCTAGGGGTAGGAGGTACTGTCCCATGGCATGGACCTACGTTGGCATCCAGCGCCAATCCGTCTCCCGCCGGCATTGTGGAATGGTCTATGCTTGGGGCGGCTTCGCGGTCATGTGGGCGTTCTGGGCTTGCTTCATCGTGTTTCTTGCGAGCCCTCCCTGGGCTGCGCAGCATTGGCCGCTGCCGACAGTGGATACAGGCGGGGCTGGTTTCGGGCCGGTCGCTGCGGCACTGATCGACCTCGGTCTCGTCAGCTTGTTCGGCCTCCAGCATTCGATCATGGCGAGGCCGGCATTCAAGGCCAAAATCATGAGCGGCATGCCGTCGGCCTTCGAGCGGTGCACCTATGTCCACGCAGCGAATATCGCTCTGTTGGCAGTGATCGTGTTTTGGCAGCCGATTCCGGTCGAGATCTGGACGTTGTCGGGCTTGTCACGGTCGCTCGCGTGGATTGCTTTTGTCGCCGGATGGCTCGTGCTCCTGGGCGGCGCGTGGTCCTTCGGCATGCTCGACCTGCTCGGCATCGAGCAGATGCGCGCGTGGTGCCGGGCCGTGCCGGCACCGGTAGAGAGGTTGCGGACGCGTCGCTTGTTCCGCTGGCTTCCACACCCGATGTACATCGGCATCGTTCTCGCGATCTGGTCCACGCCCCGAATGACCCTCGGCCATCTTCTCATTGCCGTGGCCATGACGGTCTATGTTCTGATCGCGGTGCGATACGAGGAGCGGGACCTGTCGGCGCGCTTCGGCCGTGCCTACGCACTGTGGCGTAGTGGGCAGCTGCGCCGCTCCCGGTGAGGCGCCCGCGCATGTCGACAGCCTGTGCATCATCTGCGCGAGCCGCGATTCTTGTCGAGGATTGCTGCGATGATGGTGAGGAACGTCATGAGCCGGGCCAGATAGAACAACGGCTCGCTTTCGCCTGAAAGGCTTCGCGCGCTGAGGGCAAGCCGCGTCGCGCAGTCGGCGGCGAAGGCAAACGCGAAGAAGAGGAAGAACCGGTCCCTCGTCTGCCGCCAAAACCGCATGAAGCACAGCGCCGCGACGAACGACGCCATTGCAATGGCCCCGAGCAGCACGGCATTGATGTCCATCACTCAGCCTCCATGATCAGTCCGTAAAGCAGCACCGTCATGGCAATGAGGGCCACGGCATTGCGCCAGACGGACAGGTCGACGGTCTCGAAGACGATCTTGTCCATGACCAGGAGCAGGTTGTTGGCCGTCAGCCCGGCGAAGCACAGCCCGCTCCAGAGGAGAAGCCGGTAGCGCCCCCGACGATACCCATCGAGCAGAAGAGCTGCGCACACCAGAGCGGTCGTCGCGCAAAGAGAGTAGATGACTGCGGCTACCGTCACGTGCGCCTCCTCAGCTTGAATGCGTCAGCGAACTGGTGAATGCGCGGCGGCTTATCGTGGACGATGTTGGTCACAGCGATCAGGTGGTGCGTATAGGCATGCGCCAGCTGCTCGACCATCGGCGCGTGCGCGGAGGATGCCGCATACCGGTAGCCTGATCCGCCGGCGATGATGAGACCTTCGGATTCCAGATGCGTCAGGGCCTCGGCAGCCCGCTCTGCCGTCGCGTAGAGCCGGCCCGCCATGGCCGCGACCGACCATTCGGCCGCGGGATCGGCGCGCATGAGCAGCAGGGCTTCGAGCTGCGCGATGCAGTCTATGTGCTGGTTGAGAAAGTCCCGAAGCTCTTCCGAGACGGGATCAGAGACCATCGATGACCCACCCCCTTGGCATGACGGGGCCGAAACTCCCGCCCTTGCCTGTCGGTTCCCAAAAAAGGATGCGGCGCCGCGGAACCCTTTCTTCGATCGTGGGTTGTCGTGGCAGGGTCGAAGGGGATGTCCGAAATGCCGAATGCGATGTGCCGTGCTGCTCTCCGGATCTTGCATGCCGTGTCCAAGGTAACGTCTCCAATGTCCCGCGGCTGACGACATCCGAGGAAATGGCATGACCTCGACGGGTCAACCACGCGTCCTGGTGGTGGAGGACGAGGGTGTCGTTCTTATCGCGTTCGAGCTGGCGCTCGCCGAGCTCGGGTTCGATGTCGCGGGGTGCGCCTCTGACCTGGAGACGGGGTTGGCGCTGGCATCCAGCCTCACGCTCGATATTGCCCTTCTCGACGTGAATCTCGCCGGGCGCGACAGCGGTCCCATCGCGGATGTTCTTGCGGCACGCGCCATCCCCTTCGTCTTTGCCAGCGGCTACACGCGATCCACGTTGCCGGCGCGCCATGCAGCGCGCCCGCTGCTCTCCAAGCCGTTCAGCGACAAGAGCCTCGGCGACGCCCTGAGCGCCGCACTGGCCAATGCCAAAAGTCCGGGTCGGTAGCCGGCCCGTTTCGATGATTAACTGGCCAAGCGTGAGGGGAAGCGATGTCCGATGCTCTTCAGACCACGACGGCAGTCGGCTCGACCATCGTGGACGGCCCCGGCGCCGAGAAGGCGCAGCTCTACGGCCTCCTGCATGCCCTGCAGGCGATGCGCCGAGGCGAGTTCGACGTCCATCTCGATGAGGAGAGTGATGGCGTTCTGGGCAAGATTGCCGCCACATTCAACGATATCGTGAGGGCAAATCAGGAAATGGCCAACCAGCTCGAGCTCGTTGGGCAAGTGGTGGGCCAGCAGGGAAAGATAAACCAGAGGGTGAAAATCGGCCTTTCCAGCGGCGCCTGGGGGGAGATGGAAGCGTCGGTCAATTGCCTCATCGACGATTTGCTCTGGCCGACGAAGGAGGTAACACGGGCCATCGCAGCCGTTGCGCAGGGCGATCTCCTGCAGAAGGTCCGTCTTGACGTCGACGGCCGGCCACTCGAAGGCGAGTTCCTCCGATCGGCGAACATCGTCAATCGAATGATCGAGCAGCTGAGCGTTTTCACCTCGGAGGTGACGCGAGTCGCACGGGAGGTCGGCACAGAAGGAAAGCTCGGGGGACAGGCGCAGGTTCGGGAGGTGACGGGCGTCTGGAAGGAGTTGACCGAGAGCGTCAACTCGATGGCGAACAATCTCACTGGCCAGGTGCGGAATATCGCCGAGGTGACCATTGCCGTTGCCAACGGCGACCTTTCGAAAAAAATAACCGTCGATGTCCGCGGCGAGATCCTCCTGCTCAAGGAGGCGATCAATACCATGGTCGACCAGCTCCGCTCGTTCGCGGCGGAGGTGACGCGCGTCGCCCGCGAGGTTGGCACGGAAGGACGCCTCGGCGGCCAGGCCGTCGTTCCGGGCGTTGCCGGCACGTGGAAGGATCTGACCGACAACGTCAATCTGCTTGCGGCAAATCTCACGACCCAGGTGCGCAACATCGCCGAGGTGACCACCGCCGTGGCGCGTGGCGACCTGTCGAAAAAGATCACGGTCGACGTCAAGGGCGAGCTTCTGGA
>JANRJI010000129.1:0-168936 GCA_033764055.1 Hyphomicrobiaceae bacterium | reverse complement strand
TGGCCAGGAGCGCGTAGAGGTGAAAGCTCACGACCACCCATAGAAGGCGCGAGATGGATCGCGGTGACAGGCCCTGGGCATAGAGCTTCAATAAGGCATCGGGCACCGGCCACACGACCAGCAGCCACACGAGTGGTGCGAGCGTGAACGAGGCGAACCAACGCGATCTCGGGCCCATGGGAATGCGGTCCACGCTTCTGTCCTGCGGCGGACTCCAGCGCAAGTCCCGTCCACGGTGATGCGGGGCCGGGCATAGTTCTCCGAGGAAGGTACATTGATGCCGGGGCCAGGGATAGGGGCGGGACGAGGCCCGCCTCTGACCGATCAGCTACCCGGCAGGTCGTGTACCTCGGGGAAGAACATGTCCTTCCAGCTCTTGGGCTCCACCTTGATCGAGCCGGTTCGGAACATGAACTGGGCGATCTGCAACGTGCCGGTCGGGGTAGCCGAGAACACCATGTCGGGCGCATCGAGAATCTTGAACGCCCGCTCGGCACCAACCTTGTCGCCGGTGATCTCGACATAGGTTTGCGCGGCCTTCTGCCGATCGGCATTGAGCAGCGCGTGGCCTTCCTTCAGCGCCTCGACGATGGCCTTCAGAGTCTTCGGGTTGGCCTTGGCGAAAGCCTCTGTGGCCAGGCTGATTCCGTTGGTGCCGGGACCCTTATAGACGTCGTGGCTGGAGATCACGCGGCGGATCCGCGGGTCGGCGAGCGCGGTGCGATCGAACGGCGGAGCAGCGAAGTGCGCCGTGATCTCGCCCGTGCCGGACAGCAGAGCCGCGAGTGCATCCGGGTGGCCGCGCGAGATGGTCAGGTGGTCAAGCTTCTTGTGATGGCCGGCGCCCCAGATGCGCTCCGCCTCCATCTGCAGGAGCAGTGCTTGTGTTGAGTTTAGCACGCCGGGCAGTGCGATCCGGTCCTTGTCGGTGAAGTCGGCGACGGATTTCACGTTTGGATTGCGGGTCACCAGCACCAGCGGCAATGCATTGAAAGCGCCGAGCGCCAGCACGGCATTCGGTGTGCCCCGGGTCCGTGCCCAGAGCGGCAGGAAGCTAGGAACGCCCGTGCTGGCGATCTCCGCGGCACCCGAGAGCACGGCGTCGCGGATGGCGTCGTTGTTGGAAACGCGGCTGTAGGTGACCTTGGGCGCCGGAAGGCCGAGAGCCGCCGCATGCTTCTCGACGAGCTTCTCCTTCTCCATCACGGTGAACACGAGGAATGTCAGCGACGGTCCCGAGACGAACCGCACCTGGGCGATCTCGGCAGCAGCGTGGCCTGGCGCGACCCCGAGGGTGGCCAGTAGCACCAGGAGCCAGCCGGTCAATGCCGCAGCCCAGTGCCCCCGGCGCGGCCGGTCTCTCGAAGTCGTGTGCATGGCGTTTCCTTCATCGGTCCGCTTCATGATTGCGGAGGTGTCCGAGCCGAATCTTGTGCGCCCTGGCTGAGCGCGTCGTCGCAGGCAACTCCGGCCCGCCGTCCAGACGACGGGCGCGGTGATTGCGGGCAGCCTCGGGTCCGGTCGTTGCCCGGCCGCAGTTCTCGTCGACCGCAGGAGACCCGAGCGACGAGGCAAACCGCTCTACGCCTTCTGCAGCCGCCTACACGACCCCCTGCTTCTTAAGCGCCTCGACGTCGGCCTTTGAGAGGCCGAGCCACTCCGCGTAGACGCTCTCGGTGTCGGCACCGAGGATCGGCGACGCCTTCACCTTGACGTGGCTCTCCGACATCTTCACGGGCCAACCAGGGATGCGAACCTTGCCCCGCACCGGATGGTCGACGTCGACGAAGATCTCGCGCGCCACCATCGTCGGGTCGTCGGAGAGCTCCTTGGTGTCCATCACCGCGCCGCACGGCACGCCGGCGGCGCCGAGCCTCTCCATCGCCTCGTGCTTCGTGAACTGCATCGTCCACTTCTCGATCTCGGCGGTGATCTCCTTGGCGTGGTTGCCGCGCATGACCGGTGTCGCGAGGCGCGAATCGGCCTTGAGATCGGCGCGCCCGATGACGTCGCACAGGTTCTCCCAGTGCGCGTTCGTCGCTCGGCTCGTGTAGATGAACACGTAATCGTTGTGGCCGCCCGGTTTGCAGCGGAACACCTCGCAGGGCGCGTTGCCGAGCACCACCGAGTTGCCGTTGCGCTCGCACGCCTTGTTGGTCATGAGCTGGCGCGAGTAGGCGATGCGGCAGTAGTTGACCATCGCATCCTGCATCGCCACCTCGACCTTCTGGCCGCGGCCGGTGACCGTGCGCTGGTAGAGGGCCGCCAGCACGCCGATGCACGCATGCAGCCCCGTACCCGTATCGCCGAGCGTCACGCCCGGCTTGATCGGTCGGCCGTCGGCCTCGCCCGTGATCGACATGACGCCGCCGGCCGCCTGCGCGATCATGTCGAAGGCGAGGTTCTTCTCGAAGGGCGAGCCTTTGCCGAAGCCCTTCACCGTCGCATAGATGATGCGCGGATTGATCTTCGCCACCTCCTCATAGGAGAAGCCGAGCTTCTCGATCACGCCCGGCGCGAAGTTCTCGGCGAAGACGTCGCCCTTGCGGATCAGCTCGCGCAGCATCTCCTTGCCCTTCTCGGACTTGAGATTGAGCGTCACCGACTTCTTGTTGGCGTTGAGCAGCATGAAATAGTAGCTGTCCGCGTCCTTGCGCTCCGAGGACGCGCTGCGGCCCTGCTCGCCGCCTTTCGGGTTCTCGACCTTGATCACGTCGGCGCCAAGCCAGGCCAGCGTCTCGGTGATGGACGTACCGGCCTCGAACTGCGTGAGGTCGACGACTTTGATGCCTGCGAGAGCCGGCTTGCCGGCTGGAGCCTGAGCGTGCATGGGGATCTCCGTTTGCGTCCGCAGCTTCGGGATGGCTTAGGGTGGACGGGGAGGTGCCGCATGGCAAGCCGCGCCTGCCAAGCGGCCTGGGCCTCAGAGCTACTCGAGCTTGATGTTGGCCGTCTTGATCAACTGAGCCATGGCGTTCGATTCCTTCTCGCGGAAGGCGATCAGCTCAGCCTGGGTCGAGGTGACGGCGGCGGCGCCCGCGATCTGCAGCTTGGCGATCATGTCCGCCGTCTTCGAGATCTCCGTCACCTTGGCATGAAGCTTCTCGAGGATCGGCGGCGGCACCCCCGCCGGTGCCCAGATCGAGAACCACAGAGGCACGTCGGAGTTGGGGTAGCCGAGCTCTGTCAGCGTCGGCACATCAGGAAACTCGGGGCTGCGCACGGTGTGGTTCATGGTGAGCATCACGAGCTTGCTTGCTTTCGCATGCGGATTGCAGGCGGGCTCGTTCATCAGCTGCACGTTTCCCGCCAGCAGATCCGTCAGCGCATCGGCGCCGCCACGATAGGGAACATGCAGCAGGTTGATCCCGGTCCGGTAGACCAGCATCTCCATGCGCAGGTGGGGAAGCGTTCCCGGTCCCGACGAGCCGAACGCCAGCTTCCCGGGGTTCTTCTTGGCGTAGTCCAGCATTTCCTTGAACGACTTCAGCCCAGACGCCGGATTGGTGACGAAGCCCGTCACGGTGTCGCCGACACGAGCGACAGGATGCAGGGCATTCGGGTCGTAAGGGACCTTACGCAACAGTGGCAGGTTGACCGGCGTCGTGTTCGAGGAGAGCAGGAACGTGTAGCCGTCTGGGGCCGCCTTCGCCGCCGCCTCGGTGCCGATCATGCCCGAGGCGCCGCCGCGGTTCTCGACCACGAACTGCTGACCGAAGGCCTGTGTGAGCTTGTCCGCCCAGGGCCGGGCAACGAGGTCGGTGCCGCCGCCCGCCGCGAACGGCACGATCAACTTTACCGGCTTTTCGGGCCACGCGGCCTGGGCCCTGAGCACCGAGGGAGACAGGACGCCGGCCGCGCCCGCTCCGGCAGCCAGCATCAGGAAATTACGCCGACGCATGTCGGTGGACCTCCGGATGAATCAGTTGACGATGGACGACAGCTTCGCCCCTCCCGAACGGCGACGCACGAGCCAACCGCCGTTTGCGACTTGAAAAGGAGGCAAGGCGCCGTCGTACAGACCGGGCACGTCGGCTCACTCGAACTTGATCTTCGCCTGTTTGACCAGCTCGGCCGTGCGCTTCTTGTCCTGCTCCCAGTACTGCTGCATTTCCGGGATCGTCTGAGCAACCGGAACGCACGCTACAGTCTGGAGGCGGGCCTTCGTCTCCGGCGCCTTGGCAATTTCAATGGCCTTGGCATTCAGCTTTTGAATGATCTCCTTCGGAGTTCCCGCCGGTGCGTAAAGCGAGAACCAGGCCGGCACGTCGGCGTCCTTTACGCCCAGCTCCGTGAGCGTCGGCACATCCGGGAACTCGGCAAAGCGCTCGAAATGGTTGACGTTGAGCAGATGGATCTTGCCCGCCTTCACGTGCGGCAACGACGATCCCTCGTTCATGAGCTGGATGTTGCCCGCAAGAAGATCGTTCAATGTATCGGCGCCACCCCGGTACGGCACATGCAGAATGTCGACGCCGGTCCTGATCTTGAGCATCTCGTAGCGCAGATGCGGCAGCGTGCCAGCTCCCGAGGATCCGAAGGCGAGCTTGCCCGGGTTCTTTTTGGCGTACGCGATCATGTCCTGGAACGTCTTCACGCCGACCGACGGGTGAATGACGAACCCCGATACGGAATCTCCCATCCGGGCCACGACCTGGAAGCTGTCGGCATCGTAGCTGAGCTTGCGTAGAAGGGGCAGCGTCACCGTCGCCGTGTTCGACGAGAAGAAGAACGTATAGCCGTCCGGCGGTGACTTGGCGGCAGCCTCGGCGCCGATCATGCCGGACGCGCCGCCGCGGTTCTCGACGACGAACTGCTGATTGAAGGCTTTCGTCAGCCACTCCGCCCACGGCCGGGCGACGAGGTCGGTGGCGCCACCGGCAGCGAAGGGGACGATCATCTTGACCGGCCTCTCCGGCCAGCTGCCCTGGGCCTTGACGATGGACGGTGCCAGCACCCCGGCAGCGCCGGCCCCCGCAGCCAGCTTCAGAAAATTGCGACGACGCATGTTTTTTGCTCCCTCGGATTTTTGTATGGGCAGCATGGGACAGCCGTGTCGCCATCGTCAATGGCAGATCGAACAGGAAGTGGCGCTGCCCGGGCTTGCACGAAGTCAATTCGAGCGCGAAGCTTGAAGGGGGATCAGGCCGCCGTCCGAGGACGCTGGTGACCAGACGGCCACGACCGATCCGGCCCGCACCGGCCAATGAGGAGCTCGAGATGAGCGAAGCGCTGCAGAAGCTGATCGACAAGGACGAGATTCGCGATCTGATGGCCCGCTATTGCCGTGGCGTCGATCGTGCAGACTGGGATCTCGTGCGCTCCACCTATCACCCGGACGCCTACGACGACCACGGCGACTACAAGGGTGGCGTCGACGGCTTCATCGCATTTGCACGGTCGCGCACCGGAGGAGCCACGCAGGTCATGCACTTTCTCGGTGAGTGCCTGATCGAGTTCGCCTCGCGCGACGTGGCCGTTGCCGAGACCTATTTCTTCACGGCGCACACACTTGGTCCGGAGGCCCAGCGCCAGTACGGTGCCACCGGCGATCGCGGCCCAGTCCAGCTTTCCCATTACGGCCGTTATGCGGACCGGGTCGAGCGGAGGGACGGGGCCTGGCGCATCGCACACCGCATCGTCATCTTCGAGACGACGCGTCTGGCGCTCGGCGAGGTGCCGCCGCTCAAGGCCGATTGGGCCCGGTTCAGCCGCAACACGTCCGACCCCATCTATCGTCTGCGGGCCGAGGCGGGGATCGGATCCTGAGCTCGGCGCAAGTGGCTGCCATCCGGAGCGGCGGCGTTCGCACTCGACCTCTTGTCGGCTCAGCCAGCGAGACGCGGCAGCGATACAACGGGTCCGGTGCGCAGCCGGGAAACCCAACACACACACACCCGCCTCCCCCTGGCCTCGGGCCCTGTCTACCCCTACCCTGCCGCCACACCACAACCCCCAGGGAGACACCTCATGACCACCAGGAAGGTCGCCGCCGTGACGGGCGGCGCGTCGGGAATTGGCGCGGCTACGTGCGAACGGTTGGCGGCGGACGGCTACGACATCGCCGTCATTGACATGAACACGACCGGCGGCGAGGCGACGGTGAAGGCCGTCACGGCGAAGGGACGGCAGGCGCGCTTCCACGCGTGCGATGTCTCCGATGCGGCGGCGGTCGATGCTCTGGCCGCCACGGTCGAGAAGGAGATGGGGGCCGTCGAGGTGCTCGTTACGGCTGCCGGGCTGATCCCGAACACGGAGTCTGTGCTCGACATGGACATGGCCCACCACGAGCGCATGTGGAAGGTGAACTACAACGGCACGCTCTACTCCTGCCAGTCGTTTGCGCGGCGCATGATCCCGCGCACCAAGGGCGCCATCGTGACGCTCGGCTCGATCAACTCGCGCATGCCGCTGCCGCTGCCGGCCTATAATCCGGGCAAGGCCGCCGTCGAGCGGCTGACACAGCTCCTCGCCGTCGAGCTCGGCCGGCACTCGATCCGTGTCAACTCGGTCGGGCCGACCTACGTGATGACGCCGCCGCTCCGCCAGAAGGTGGCCGACGGCCAGCGCGACATGGGCAAGATCATGGGCGTGCACGCGCTGCCCTACCTGCCGGAGCCGAAGGACATCGCCGATGCGATCGCGTTCCTCGCCTCCGAGCAGGCGCGAGCCATCACCGGCATCCTGCTGCCGGTGGATTCGGGATGGCTCTCGGCCGTGCCCTATCGCACGTACGCAGGCGGCGTGCCGTGGGAGGCGTGAGGATTTCGGCGGCGCCAGGCTACGGCCCGGCGCCTGCCTCGCTCGGGTCGCTCAGTTGCCCGGCGCCCGGAGATTGACGTAGCCCTTCTCGGAGCGGCTCGCGAGCTTGGTGGGGTCGGTGCCGGGCCGGTCGCAGGGGGCACAGAACTGCAGCGCCAGCACCTGCGCGCCCTCCGGCCCTGCGGTGAGGACGAGCCCCGCATCCTCGGGCTCGACACGGACCACCGAGCGCTCCGGCAGCGCCTTTCCATCGACGATCAGCGAGCCCGTGCAGACGAGATAGAACTGGCCCTTTCCCTCGTGAGGGATGCCGGTGTCCCTGGCGCCCGCACCGAGCCGGATGCCGACCGCCTGAACGCCGTCGGCCTGCGGCGGCATCAGGATCTCGCGGACGACCTCGCCGACCGCGGGCACACCCGCCTCGAGATCGAACACGCCCTCGATGTTGCGGCCGGCGCGGCCGGGCATCTCGTGCTTGTTGCCGGGCATGGCCCAGAATCCGCCGCTCGCGATGTTGCGCAGCGTGAAGAACGAGAGGCCGCGGTCGGCGGCGATGATGGGCCCATAAGGCGTGAAGGCGTCGGCGTACTGGAAGGTGATCGGCCGCACCTGCTTCTTGCCAATCCGCCCGTCGCCCTCGACCACCACTTGGAACTGGTCGACGTCGTGGAAGTGGGGCTCGATCCGGGCGCCCGCGAAGGGGCGCACGACGAGGAACGCCTGGGCCGCCTGCGTCAACTGGCCCGGCTCGCCGATATAGCCGTGGCGCTGGCCGACGCCGCCGGCGACCTTCACCTCCTTGATGCGGGCCTCGGAGCGGGCGACTGCGAGCATGGTGCGTTCCTCCAAGAGAATCTGCCGTAGTGTTTCCGAGCCGCCGCGCACCGGTCAAGCAGCCATCGTGCAGCTCACGCCTTGACGCCCGGTGGCACGAACGCCGCGATCGTGCCCGCATCGACCGGGATGATGGCACCGTTGACGTATGCCGCGTCCGGCCCCAGCAGGAAGCTGATGACGGCCGCCATATCGGCCGGCTGTGCGATGCGGCCGATCGGCGAGGTGCCGCTGGTGCGGTAGCGGGTGTTGGAGCCCGGATTGAGGTAGGGCGCCACCATCGGCGTATCCACCGTTGCCGGCGCGATGGCATTCACGAGCACGCCGGAGGCAGCGCTCTCGACGGCCCAGACCTTGGTCAACGCAATGACGGCGGACTTGGTCGCGGCATAGGCGCCGCTGTCGATCTTGTGGCGCAGTCCCGAGATCGAGGCGAGGAGCACGACGCGGGCGCTCTCGCCCTTGGCGCCGGCCGCCTTCAGCAGCGGCATGGCGAGCTTCGTCGAGAGCCAAAGCCCGCGCACGTTCACAGCGAAGAGATCGTCGAACTCCCCGGTCGGCATGCTGTCGAGTGGACCGGTGCGCAGCAGCCCAGCCGAGGCGACGAAGCCGTTGAGCTTGCCGTGGCGCGCGCCGATGCCGTCCATGGCGGCCTTCAGGCTCTCCTCGGAGGTGACGTCGGCAACGGCGGTCTCGAGGCGCGCGCCGTAGCTCACGAGCTCCTTTGCCAGCGTCGCAAGGCCCGCCTCCGACCGGTCGAGGGCGACGACCGTCCAGCCCTCATCGAGCAGGCGCCTGGCTGTGCCGCGTCCTATACCGGAAGCTCCACCCGTGATGGCTGCGATCAACGTCATCGTGTCCTCCTCGGAGCCTGATTGCCCAATGAGGCGCCGGCCGCCACGCGGGTGTCAACCCGGATGGGGCTCATGGTGGAATCGAGGTGGCTGACGGCAGCATTCCAACTCGCTAGTCTCGGCCCGAACGGATCGCCCGCAGCGAGCCTCGACGGCGAGGAGCCGGCGAGGCGGCAGGCCGCGAGGCAAACAAGGGGTGAGCATCATGCGCTGTGAGGTCGTGGCCATCGGCACCGAGCTGTTGCTCGGCGTCATCGTCGACACCAACTCGTCCTGGATCGGCGAGCAGCTGGCGCTGGCCGGCATAGACAGCTACTTCCAGACCAAGGTCGGCGATAATTTCGGCCGCATGGAGCAGGCGATCCGGCTCGCGCTCGAGCGCAGCGACGCCGTCATCTGCTGCGGTGGGCTCGGGCCGACCCAGGACGACATCACCCGCGACGTGATCGCCAAGGTGATGGGGGTAGAGCTCGTGCGCGACGAGACGATCGCAGCCGCGATCCGTCATCGCTTCGAGTCGCGGGGGCGCACCATGTCGCTCAACAACCTCCGCCAGGCCGACATTCCCGTCGGGGCACACCCGATTCCGGAGATGCCCGGCACCGCTCCAGGGCTCGTCTGCCCGATCGGCGACAAGGTGATCTATTGCGTGCCGGGCGTGCCGAGCGAGGTGCACGAGATGGTCCTCGGCACCGTCATCCCGGATCTTCGCCGCCGGATGGGCGCCTCGGCCGTGATCCGCAGCCGCACGCTGCGCACCTGGGGCGTTTCGGAATCGGGCATCGACGAGATGCTGACCGAGCGCATGGCCGAGCTCGACAGGCTACGCAACCCCACCATCGCCTTCAACGCCAGCGGCATCGAGGGCATCAAGGTGCGCGTAACGGCCAAGTGCGACGACGAGGAGACGGCGGTCCGCATTCTCGATGCCGAGGAGAAGATCCTGCGTGCCATCCTCGGCGAGGCCGTGTTCGGCATCGACGACGAATCGATGGAGCTGGTCGTGCTCAACGGGCTCAAGGGCCGCGGCATGACGCTCGCCGCCGCCGAGTCGATCACAGGTGGCATCATGTCCTCGCGCCTCTCGGCCATCGATATGTCGATGACGACGTTCAAGGGCTCGATCATTCGGCCCGACCGTGATTCGATGCAGCCGCCGGAGCTGCCCCCCGAGGCCCGCAGCCTGCGCGAGGCCAAGGCTGCGCGTGACCACTTCGGCACCGACGTCGGCCTCGCGGTCGTTGCCGCTGACCGCGACGAGGGCGCCCGGCCGGGCACGGTCTACATCACGGCCGTGTTCCGCGACACGCCCCATGCCGACATGACCGTGCTTCCCGGCGACCGCCGCCGCATGCGCGAGTATGGCGTGATCAGCGCCATGAACTTCGTCAGGAAGGTGCTGGGAGCCTAGCCTGTTCCGGTTCCGGCATTCGCGCCCCGTCGCGGCACGTCACAGGGATCAGCTCGTCGCAAGCCCCCGGCCTGCAAGCTTTGCCTCAAGCTCCGCAGTCGGCGTGCGCGACCTGCCGGGACCGACATCGCCATCCTCTGCCCGCTCGACCTTACTGCGCCGCCAGCACCGGCGAGGCCCCCTGATCGGAGGCCGGAGGGCGCGACGACGGCGGGAGCAAAAACGGTCCCTGCGATCGATCGCGGTGCGCTAGGCTTGGCCGGCAGAAGCGCCCCGGTCGCCGGGGTCACCGGGAGCTTTCCCATTGAGCGAAGTGTTGACGGTCGCAGCCTGGCTGCAAAGAACGAATGGGGGCCACCTCAAGGACGACGTCCGCGAGATGGCACCGTTGGGCGATGGCGGTCTCCTGTCGATTCAGGCCTCGCGGTATCACCATTGCGAGCCGCAAATCGACAGTGCCAAGCACTACAGATCCGTGGAAATCGGAGGAGAGGCCGTGCTGGATGGTCCAGCCGAGCCATGCTGGCAGCTCGCCCCCTTCCTCCTGGAGCGCGGCAGCGTCGTCCTGTTCGCCAATGTACCGCTCGAGATCGCCGAGCGCTATGTGGCGGCGCGCGGCGGAATCGTCCCGAAGAGGGAGCAGCCGTCCCTGCCGCTCCGACGCCCGATGCGGCGCTCCACGAAATAGGCTGCGGTCCCGTCGCACAGCCTAGTCGCCCGAGGTCGCGACCGAGCCGGCCCGCTTCCGCGCCAGCCAAGCATCCCGCTCGCGGGCAAGGTCGAGGCTCGGGGTTGCCGGTCCCGTAGCGGTCGCCGGCCCACCCGGCCTGCCGGCCGAAGCCTTGGCCTCCTGCTTGGCGCGGATCGCGGCGCGGATGGCGACGTGAAGCTGGGCCTGGAGCTCCTGCAGCTCGATTACGGAGAGCTTGGCCAGCTGCGTATCGTCCATGAGGGATCTCCCTGATGAGTCGACTAAATTCTAGCACGCGTCGTTGCCCCGCGGGAACCATCGGAGCTGGTTTGCACGACGTTGTTATGGCGAGATGGACGGAGCGGCGACTGGCGAGGTGACAGCTTGCCGCCTCGTGCCGCGGGGAATCGTACGGCGGCGGGTCACGGCCTTTGAGTGATGCGGACACGCATGACTGCAGCACGTCGAGCGCGAGGCCTCAAAATCGTCTCCAGCCGGAATCGCTATGGCTGCCCAATCTGGTGTACGGCACGGCGAAGTAGTGCTTTCCTCCGATGGTCGAGATGCTCTCGCCTCGTCTTCTTGATGCGTTGGGCCACGGGTCAGGCGGCGAGCTGCCTCCCGACGTCGGGGTTGCCTTCGATTCTTTCCAGGACATCGTGGCCATTCTCAAGTGCGGCTGCCGCGAGCCAAGCATCAATGGCTTTCGAGGGTATGCATAGGAGGGGTTCTCGGTCCGGCGCTCAGACCGGCCCACGAAAGCGCATATGGTCCAGGCTACCCGTCGGGGGTGGACAGGGTACGTTGGTCGCACGCGCGGGCCAAGCACGCTGCAGCGCAAGGTTCGCTGTCTCATGGCTCACGTCGGCCAAGCGCACTCGGCGACGTCGGCATCGATATGTACGTGACCTCGCGAGATTCCGCCATTTGTGCGATACACCCGGGCCGGCCGCCGCTCGCGTCACCAGCTGCCATCCTGCTTGCCCCCTCGTCGATTCGAGTGACAATCTCTGCTTATGTTGGCGTCTGGAGGGAGCCTCATGCAGGTCGGCATATTGCAGTTCTTCGGCTGGCGCGATCGGACCGTGCCATTGAACTCGGTCTACGCCACGGCGCTCGAGCGCTTCCAGGTGATGGACCAGACCGGCTACGATTGCGTCTGGCTCGCCGAGCACCATTTCTCATCGTTCTCTGTCTGCCCGTCCGTGCATATGATGGGCACGTACGCAGCGGCCCGGACCAGGAGGCTGCGCATCGGCATGGCCGTATCGCTGGCACCCTTCTACAATCCCCTGAGGCTCGCGGAGGAGGTTGCGCTGCTCGACGTGCTCTCGGGTGGGCGGGTCAACTGGGGCGCGGGGCGCGGCTTCGAGCGGAGCGAGTTCGCCGCCTTCGGCATTCCGGGCGAGGAGAGCGCGCCGCGCTTCCACGAGACGGTCGATATCGTGCTCAAGGCCTGGGCCAACCAGCGGCTCTCCTACCAGGGCCGGTTCTACAGCTACGACAACGTCGAGGTGTTGCCGAAGCCCGTGCAGGCGCCGATGCCCGTGTGGATGGCGGCCTCCTCGACACCGGCCATCGACTGGGCCGCCGCGCAGGGCCATTCGATCCTGATGGACCCGCATTCCTCGCGCGCCGACCTCGTCAGGAAGCGCCGGCATTACGCGGCAAAGCTCGCCGAGGCCGGCCATTCCGATGCCGGCCGCACCATCCCCATGGCCCGCCTCATCGCCGTCGAGGACACGAAAGAGAAGGCCAGGGACGTGGCGCGGCGCGTCGCCCAATGGACTGTCGCCTCCTACGTCGGCCCGAAGCATACCGGCAACGTGCGCCAGGAGGTCCGTAGCTTCGGCGGCAAGGATCCGATCGACTACTACCTCGAAGACGTCATGATCCATGGCACGCCGGAGAGCGTGGTCGACCAGCTCCAGACCTTCGCCGGCGAGATTGGCATGACCTACCTGATGGCCGCCCCGATGAGCGGCCGATCGTTCCGCCTGCTCACGGACAAGGTGCTCCCTCGCGTCGCGAGCTGAGTCATCGGGCTCGTGACGACGCTATTGCGCCGCCACCTCCTTGACCGCTGTCGGCTTGTCCTGGAAGTAAGGCAGCACCTCCCGCGCCACGGCCTCCGTATTCTCGCGGGCTTGCGACAGCGGCATCGTTCCGAACTGCGTCTTCGTCAGCGACGTATTGAATCGTGCCAGCTCCTGATACTGGGCGAGCCGCTCGCGCACGGTATTCGGCGAGCCGACGATCACCACTCCGGCCTTGACGAGATCCTCGGCTGTCTGCGGCTTGACGTTCACGCGCGCGGCACGGATGCGCTTCATGGATTCCACGCTCGTGTAGCCGGGCGGCAGCAGCATCTCGATCGGCATCTTCAGGAAGCGGTTCTGCAGAGCCTCCAGATGCGGCTTCGCCTCACGCATGGCCTTCTCGTCGGTCTCGGCAACGTAGATCGAGTTGGACCAAGCGAGTTGGTCGGGCGTCGCCTGATAGCCGGCCTTCTCCGCCTCCTCGCGGTACATGTCGAAGAATCTGGCGACCACGGCGATCGGCGAGAGCGTCTGGCAGTAGGTGTAGCGATTGCGTGCCGACCAGCGGATCGTATCGGTCGAGCCCTGGCTGGGCGTGAAGATCGGCGGATGCGGCTTCTGATAGGGCCGTGGCCAGGGATTCACGTAGCGGAAATGATAGTGCTTGCCGACGTGCTCGAACGGCCCGGCCTCGGTCCAGGCGCGAATGATGAGATCGTGCGCCTCGTGGAAACGCGCCTGGCTCTCCGCCGGATTGACGCCCATGGCATGGTACTCGGCCCCGATTCCGCGCACGAAGCCGGCAATGAACCGGCCGCGCGTAAGGTTGTCGAGGATGGCGTACTCCTCGGCGACCATCAGCGGGTTGTTCAGAAGAGGCAAGGCCCGGCCGAGAATCGCGATCTTGGCGCGTTTTACACTTCGCGCCAGCGCGCCCGCGAGCACTCCGGGGATGGGCATCAGCCCGTAGGCGGTCTGATGGTGCTCGTTGAGGCAGACGCCATCATAGCCGAGCTGGTCCGCATACTCGAGCTGATCGAGGTAGCCGTGATAGAGGTCGGCACCGATCTCCGGATTGTAGTGCGAGTTGGGAAATGTCACCCAGGCCGAGCCGTTGGCGTTGATGGCCTCGAGGTCGGCGGCGGCGTAGGGCATCAGGTGAAAATTGAAGAACCTCATGGGATGGTCTCCTCGCCTCAGGCCGATAGTCCCTCGATGAATGTCGTGATCGCGGTTGCCGTCTCGGCAGGATGCTCGACATTCGGCTGATGTCCGCACCTCTCGATGACGACGGCCTTCGCGCCGGGAATGAGCCTGCCATAAGCCTCGGCGTACGCCGCGGGAAAGATCGGATCGCTATCGCCCCAGAGCACCAGAGTCGGCCGATCGATGCGATGAAGCCACTTGCGCAGGTGTGGATCGTAGAGCCGGGGCTGCCAGGCGAGACGGGCGGCCGTCTCCTGGTTCTTCAGGACGAGATCCAGATTGGCCGGATCAGAAACGCGCGCCGCGAGCGACTCGGCCTTGGCCTTGTCCACGAATTGCCGGCGGACACGCTCGTCGGGAGCCAGTAGGAACGTGTCGAGCTGAGCGATGCCCTCGACATGGATGCCGGCGGCACACATCAGCGTCACGCTGGCGAGACGCCGCGTGTCCCTGGTCGCGATCTCGGCCGCGAGCCATCCCCCGAGCGAATGGCCGACGAGGTGAACCTGCTCGAGGCCGAGCGCCTGCATCAGGTCGAGATAGAAATGACCGAGGTCGGCAACCCGATCGAGCCACGGCGGGTCGTCCGATCCGTCGAAGCCTGGATGCGACGGCGCGAGCACGTCGAAGCGTGATGCCAGTCGGTCGTGGAAATCACCCCAGATGCCGAAGCCTCCAGCGCCGTGTAGAAAGAGAAGTGGTGGTCCGTTGCCGCCTCGCCGTAGGACGGTATTGCAGCCGTCCACCCTCATTCGGCTTTCACGATAGCCAGCCATTCCCGTGCCTCCCCGTCTTGCGCTCAGGCCCTGATCCGCACCGGCAGCGCCTTGATGCCGCGAATGAAGTTGGAGTAGAGGCGTTTCGGGGGCCCCATCACCTCGATCTCCAGATCGCGCTTCAGGATCTCCTCCCAGAGAATCCTGAGTTGCAGATCCGCCAATCGATCGCCGACGCAGCGATGGATGCCGGCGCCATATGAGAGGTGCTGCCGCGGCTTGGCGCGATCGACGATGAAGGCGTCCGGGTTTTCGATGACGCTCTCGTCGCGGTTGCCCGAGACGTACCACATGACCACTTTCTCGCCCTTGGCGATGCGCTGGCCGCCGAGCTCGGTGTCGCACGTCGTCGTGCGCCGCATGTGGATGACGGGCGTCTGGTAGCGGATCGTCTCGGCGACGAGGCTCGGCACGAGACCGGGATTGGCGCGAAGCTTCGCCATCTCGGCCGGATTCTCGGACAACGCCAAGAGCCCGCCCGACATCGAGTTCCGCGTCGTGTCGTTGCCGCCGACGATCAGCAGCGCGAGATTGCCGACGAACTCCATCTGCGGCATGTCGCGCGTCGCCGGGCTGTGCGCCATCATCGAGATCAGATCGAGCTTCGGCCCCTGCGCCGCCCGCTCGGCCCAGAGCCCCTTGAAGGCGTCGGCCATGCGCAGCAGCTCCGCGAACCGCTCCGCCTCCGACCGCACCGGGGCATCGGGCGAGGTGACGTTGCAGATCGCCACGTCGGACCAGTAGGTGAGCTTGCGCCGGTCCTCGAACGGGAAGTCGAACAGAGTGGCCAGCATCATGGTCGTCAGCTCGATGGAGACCTTGTCCACCCAGTCGAACGTCTCGTTGCGCGGCAAGGCATTCAGCACGGCCTCGGTGCGCCCACGGATGATCGTCTCGTAGTGGGCAAGATTGGTCGGGGCGGCGACCGGCGCAACCGTCTTCCTCTGCTCGGTGTGACGCGGCGGATCCATGCGAATGAAGCTGGTCCGCTTCATCTCGCCCGGCTGGTCCTCGACCTGGATCCCGCCGCGCTCCGACGACGACGAGTATGTGGCGTGGTCGAGCTCGACCGTCATGATGTCGTCGTAGCGGGTCACCGACCAGTAGGGGCCATAAGGGCTGGCAGGGCAGAAGCTGACGGGTGCCTCGCGCCGCATGCGCGCGAAAATCGGCTGCCACGTGTCGCGCTCGTAGAGCCCGGGATCGCTGACGTCCGACGACACGGGTCGGGCGACGGCGGCAACTGGCGCATTGAGCATGGCGCTGGACATGAGTGGCCTCCCGGACTGGTGGCCGGCTTCGGTCTGGCCGGCTCTCCGCCAGCTTAGCCCAACCGCAGCCGCGCGGAAGCCTTGGACGACTGTGCGCTACTCCGCCCGGTAGTTGAAGCTCACCGAGATGCGCTCGCTCTCGGCCGTGTTGACCGGCACCTCGTGGCGCAGCCAGCTCTCCCAGAGCAGCAGCGTGCCGACTTTCGGCGCGACCGACACGAACGTCTGCGACTCACGCGACGCTCTCGCGCGGCGCGGCGGCGCGGCCATCATCATCGCCAAACGCGGATCCTCGAAGCGGATGGCGCTGGCGCCTGGCGGCACCTCGACATAGTAGGTGCCGCTGATCACCGACTGCGGATGAATGTGCGCGGAATGATGCCCGCCGGGCTCCAACACGTTGATCCAGATGCTGTCTGCGACAAGCTTGCGCCGCCCGAGATCGAGATCGGCAGCCTTGGCGAGCTCCGCCACATGCGGATCGACGACGGCGATCAGGTCGGCAAACACCGGCGAGCGCCACGCGAGATCGTCGAGCGACGCGTAGGACGTGTAGCCTTTGTAGCCGTTGGCGGCGCACCACGCTTGGCCTGCCGCGTCGTCGGCGGCGATCGAGAGGCAGCCCGCCTTGAGCTCGTCGTTGAGACGCCTTCCGGCACCGCGCGAGGCGATCTCGGCGCGATAGATGCGGGTGACGAAGAGTGTCTGAATCTCGGCCATGCCGCCCGGATACCGTGTTCTGCCGTCGGGCGTCAAAGCGGCCTGCTGGCACTGCGCCGCCCGCGCATCGACGCCAATCCGCACGAAAAAGGGGGAGAATTGCCGGCACAACGCTCGCTTACCGAGATTTTACGCCCCTTCGCCGGATGCTTACTCACCGCTCCAGCACTGAACGGCATAGCCTGCAGGCGGTTGGTCTCGCCGACCGTTCGAGACAGCGTCGTCGCTGCATCGGGGTGTCGTCGTGGCTGGCCGGATTTCTCCCTTCGCTTCGTCGGGAAGCGAAACTCGTCTCGCATAGAGGCACTCGCCCGAGTGTGGCTCGCAGTCCTGCGGTCACCGCTTTGGCGAGTCTTTTTGCGTCCCGGCATCATGCGGCATCTCCCGGCTGGCCCGAACGCTGAGCCGACGGGCCTGCTCGGGCCTCTGCAGCCGCGGATCTTCCCCAACCGCGGGCTGTCCGCCCTGGCCCCGGCCTGTTAAGCTGCGGGCCAGTCCATAGGATGCCGCAACAGGAGACCCGAATGGCCCCGCTCGACATGAAGCCGAACGAGCTCGAGCCCTACTGGCTGCCCTTTACTCCCAATCGCGCCTTCAAGAAGCGACCGCGGCTCTTCTCCGGCGCCAAGGACATGCATTACCTGACGCCCGATGGCCGCAAGATCATCGACGCAACCTCCGGCCTTTTCTGCGTCAATGCGGGCCACGGCCGGCGCAAGGTCGTCGAGGCGATCAAGCAGGCCGCCGAGACGCTCGATTTCTCCCCGCCGTTCCAGTACGCGCATCCCGGCGTGTTCGAGCTGTCCAGCCGCCTGACCCTGCTCGCGCCGGGCGATCTCGACTATTGTCTCTTCGCCAACTCGGGCTCCGAGGCCGTCGACACGGCCCTTAAGGTTGCCTTGGCCTACCACCGCAATCGTGGCGAGGGCCAGCGGACCCGCTTCATCGGCCGCGAGCGCGGCTATCACGGCGTCGGCTTCGGCGGCATCTCGGTCGGCGGCATGGTGGCCAACCGCAAGATGTTCGGGAACATGCTCGCAGGCGTCGATCATCTCCCGACGACCTACAACCGCGCCAAGCAGGCCTTCTCCAAGCAGGAGCCCGAGTGGGGCGCCGAGACGGCCGACGAGCTGGTCCGTCTGATCGGCCTCCACGACGCCTCGACCATCGCCGCCGTGATCGTCGAGCCGGTGGCAGGCTCCACGGGGTGCATTCCGCCGCCCAAGGGCTACCTCGAGCGTCTGCGCCGGATCACCGAGCAGCACGGCATCCTGCTGATCTTCGACGAGGTCATCACCGGCTTCGGTCGCCTCGGGCACTGCTTCGCGGCCGAGCGCTACAACATCGTCCCCGACATGATCACGTTCGCGAAGGGCGTCACGAATGCGGCGGTGCCGATGTCGGGCGTGCTCGTGCGCAAGGGCATCTACGAGGCTCACATGAACGGCCCCGAGCACATGGTGGAGCTGTTCCACGGCTACACCTACTCGGGCCACCCGCTGGCCGTGGCGGCCGGCCTCGCAACCCTCGACATCTACCGCGAGGAGGGCCTGTTCGAGCGCGCCCGGAGCCTCGAGGCCAAGTTCGCCGACGCCATGATGAGCCTGAAAGGCATGCCGAACGTGGTCGACATCCGCCCGATCGGCCTCATCTGCGGCATCGACCTCGAGCCTATAGCGGGCAAGCCTGGCCTGCGCGGCTACGACGCCATCGAGCGCATGTACCACGAGCACGATCTCTACGTGCGCGTCACGTCGGACACGCTGGTGGTGGCGCCGCCTCTGATCGTCAGCGAAACGGAGATCGCCGAGATCACGGAGCGCATCGTGAGGGTGTTGAAGGCAGTCGCCTGATCTCCGGATTGGTGCCCTGACATTTCACACCTGAATGTGGAGTTGCCGCGGGAGGACCAGGTAGAGTTGCCTTCGCCGAGATCGACGGCGACGGGCAGCGGCGGAAGCGCCATGCTCATCACATCGCTCGAAGCCGGCGGGTCGGGCCCGGCGCAGCCCTGCAGCGGCCGCACCGGGTCCATAGCGCGGCGCCGCACGGCATAGGGCCATTCCCGTCCTCCGAAGGACGGGAATGCCCGGGACGAGGTGTGGAGCCAAACCTCTCGTCCGGCTCACCGGACGGACGGCCGCGGCGCACCATGCGTCGGGTTAGCCATGCGTTGGGTTAGATGACAGAGCGCTGCGGTCTGGCGCAGGGCCGAAGCCGACCAGGGGGCCCGTGCCTCAGCTCAGCCAGCGCTTGCGGCGCTTGTAGTGCTTGACGTCCTTGTAGGACTTGCGGGCTCCACCCTCGTTCAAGCCGAGGTAGAATTCTCGAATGTCGGAGTTGGATCGCAGCTGGTCACCCGTGCCCTCGAGAACGATCCGGCCGTTCTCCATGACGTAGCCGTGCTCGGCAACGGTGAGAGCCATGGCAGCGTTCTGCTCGACGAGAAGCACCGAGAGCTTCTCTTGCGCCACCAGTCGCTTGACGATGGTGAAGATTTCCTCGACCAGCATCGGGGCGAGCCCGAGAGACGGCTCGTCGAGCAACACCACTTTCGGGTTCGACATCAGCGCGCGACCGATGACGAGCATCTGCTGCTCACCGCCGGAAAGATAGCCGGCCAATTGGCCGCGGCGCTCCTTGATGCGCGGAAAGTAGGTGAAAACGCGCTCGATGCCGTCGCGAACCTTGCCCATGTCGCCCTGGATATGGGCGCCAGCGACGAGGTTCTCCTCGCAGGTCAGGCTTTCGAAGACCCGGCGCCCCTCGAAGACCTGGGCGATGCCGAGGCGCGTGACATCGAAGGGGCGGCGTCCGTGGATCGGCTGGCCGGCGAGCGTGATGGAGCCCTTGGTGATGCTGCCGCGCTCGGTGAACAGAATGCCAGAGATGGCCTTGAGCGTCGTCGACTTACCAGCACCGTTGGCGCCGAGCAGCGTCGTGATGGAGCCCTCCTTGACGTCCAGCGAAACGCCTTTCAGCACCAGCACGACGTTGTCGTAGACGACTTCGATATTGTTGATCGAGAGCATTCGGCGACCGCTGGCTGGGGGCTCGGTGCCGGAAGGTGGCTGGCAGTCATGCCGCCCACCTTCCGGCGCTTGTGACAGGGCGGCAGTCGCCCTTACTTCTTGTTCTCGGTCTCGACGTGCTTTTTCACGACGTCGCGATACCCCTGGAACCACTCGCTCGACTTGACGAACTTCCCGCCCTTCACCGACCAGACCTGAACCCAACCGCCACCCTCGTGGTCCTCGGCCGACAACTTGAGGGGCGGGGCGAGGCCGTCGAGCGATGGGTCGAGTGTGGTCACGCTCTCGAAGCCCTTCCGCAGGTCCTCGCCCGTGATCTTGCCGCCACCCTTGGCCTTGATGGCATTGGCGATGGCCGCCACGTGCACCGCACCCTGGTAGACGCCACGGTTGTAGGTGACGGTGCTCTCCATCTCCTTGCCCGGCGTGCGACCCTGGGCCTTATGCATCGCGATGATGTCCTTGATCACCTTGAAGTCGCTGCCGACGCCCGCATATTGGAGCGTGTTGTAGCCTTCCGCGATGCCGAAGCCGCCGGCCGCGACGATGTCGGCCTCGGCACCCGCCCACACCAAGCCGATCACTTTCGACAGCGGGTAGCTCTTGCTCTTGAACTCCTTGATCGCCACGGACGGAGCGCGGCCGAACAGGTGCGCGACGACGAAGTCCGCCTTGAACCGCGACGTGATGTCGAGCACCTGCGCCGCCATCTCGATGCCCGGCGAGGGCACGCCGAACGTGCGCAGCTCGAAGCCCTCGAGCTTGCCGATCTCCTCGAGCAGGGGGATCAACTCGCGACCCGCCGGGTTGTCGAAGAAGATGTAGGCGATCTTCTTACCCTTGAGGTTGCCCCCGAGCTTGTCCTTGACGAACTTCATGGCCCCGCCTGCCTGCGACCAGTAGGTCGCCGCAATCGGGAAAACGTAGGGATATTTCTTGCCGTCGGCCGCAGCGGAGGAGCCGATGCCCGGCGATGTCACCGGCATCTTGTCCTCCTCGAACTTCTTCAGGAGCGCGATCAGCTGCGGGGTGCCGAAGGCGCTGGTCATCACCGCGCCCTCCTTCTTGAAGCGCTCGTGCGCCTCGATGGCTGGCGGCACCTTGTATTCGTGGTCGATCTCGATGACCTTGATCTTGTAGCCCTCGACACCGCCGCGGCTGTTCACGAGCCCCATGTAGTCGTGATAGGCGGGACAGAGCACGGTTCCGACGATCTGGGTCGGGCCGGTGCGATCGCATTGGGCGCCGATCACGATCTCCTTGTCCTGGGCGAACGCTGGCGCGGCGAGACCGATGGTGGCGGCCGCCAAGGCCGAGCCAAGCCAGACTGTCTTTGCAAGCTTCATGTAGCTACTCCTGGTGGCCGTCGGGTCGTTCAAGGCTTCACACACTTGCCAGTCTCAGTACGAGAAAGGCCATGTGCGGAAGTAATTGCGGATATTGCGCCACAGCCGAGCGAGCCCTTCAGGCTCGACGACGAGGAAGAAGATGATCAGCGCGCCGAAGATGACGAGGCGCATGCTGGCGGCGACCGCCGACAGTGCTGCCGTGTCCCAGATGAAGCCGCCAAAAGCCTCGACCAGCAGTCTGATCACGATCGGCAGGGCCGTGACGAAGATGGCGCCGAGGACGCTGCCGAACACCGAGCCGAGGCCGCCGATGATGACCATGGCGAGATAGTCGATCGAGACGACGATCTGGTAGGCCTCGTAGTTGGCGATGCCGAAATAGTAGGTGTAGAGCACCCCGCACACGCCGGCGAAAAAGGACGAGATGGCAAAGGCGATCAGCTTGTAGCGGAAGATGTTGATGCCAATGATCTCGGCGGCAATGTCCTGGTCGCGGATGGCGATGAAGGCGCGGCCGAGGCGGCTGCGTACGATATTGACGGTGGCGATCAGCGCCAGGATGGCGAAGAACAGCGTGAAGAAGTAGAGATCGAGCTGCGACTTCAGCTCATGTCCGAAGACGACCGGACGCGGCACCTGGATCGAGGCCGAGGCGCCGCCCGAGATCGCGGGCGTGTGGTTGATGATCCACTCGATGATGAGCTGGCTCGCCAGCGTGGCGATGGCGAGGTACGTGCCCTTGATGCGGAGGCTGGGGATGCCGACGATGGCACCGACGAACGCCGCCATCAGCCCGCCGGCCGGCAGCGTGATCCAGAACGGCAGGTCGAGCTTCACCGCGAGATTGGCGGCCGTATAGGCGCCGACCGACATGAAGGCCGCGTGCCCGATGGAAATCTGGCCGGTGTAGCCGACAAGAATGTTGAGACCGAGAGCGCCGACGACCGCGATGAAGATCAGGTTGAAGATCGACAGGTAATACTCGTGCAGGACCGTCGGGACGATCGCTACGAAGAGAACCAGCAGCGCCGCTGCCACCCACCTCGTGAGAGGCAGCGGGAAGAGCGCCATGTCCTTGGCGTAGGTCGTCTTGTAGTTTCCGGCTTCGCGGTAGAGCACTGGGTCGCTTCCCTCTCGCCTGGCGCTCGGATCAGATGCGCTCGATCTTGCGTTTGCCGAAGAGCCCGTAGGGCTTGAACATCAGTGCGACGATCATCAGCACGTAGGGTGCGAAGTCCTTAGTACCGCCGCCGACCAACGGGTCGACATAGCCGGCAGCAACGCTTTCGACGACACCAATGATCAGGCCCCCGACAACGGCCCCCAGGATCGAATCGAGACCGCCCAGGATGACGACCGGGAAAACCTTGAGTCCGACGAGGGCGAGCTGCGTGTCGACACCGAGCATCGATCCCCAGATGATGCCGCCGAGCGCCGCAACGATGCCGGCCATGGCCCAGGCGATCGCGAAATAGCGCTCCACATTGATGCCCATCGCCATGGCCACCTGCTGGTTGTCGGCGACGGCGCGCATGGCGACACCCATGCGGCTCTTGGCGAAGAACCACGTGAAGCCACCGAGGCACACGACCGAGACGATGACACCGAGGACCTGGATCGGCGGCAGCGTTGCCGTGAGGATCGATACGGGCTCGTCGCCGATCGGCAGCGGAATGGTTTTGGTCTGGGCCCCGATCGTGATCGGGGGCAAGCCCCGCAGGATGGCGGCGAGGCCGATCGTCGCCATGATGACCGCCACCACCGGGCGGCCGAGCAGAGGTCTCAGCACGACACGCTCGAGCACGAAGCTGAAGGCCACCATGATGCCGATGCCGAACACGATCGCGGCCCACAACGGCAGGTTGGCCGCCAGCGTGGTCGCCACGAGGAAGCCCGCCAGCATGACGAACTCGCCCTGAGCGAAATTGATGGCATCGGTCGCCTTGTAGACGAGCACGAACCCGAGCGCGATCAGCGAGTACATCATCCCGATCGAGAGGCCGCTGAGTACGAGCGAGAAGAGGAATTGAAGCTCCTCGAGCATGGGGTCTCCTCAGGCCGCGGCGCGCGGACGGGCCGCGTGGCCGACGTAGTGGATGGCGATGGTGTCAGCGAGCGTGGTCTTGCGGCCGTCCTCGAAGGTGACCTCCATCGTCACCTCGACAGAGCCGCTGTCCGAGTAGAACGCATCGATCACCGGTGCATACTTCTGGGCGACATAGGCGCGGCGAACCTTGCGGGTTCGGGTCAGCTCGTTGTCGTCGGCATCGAGCTCCTTGGTCAGCAGCAGAACGCGGCGAGCCCTCGTCGCCTCTGGGAGGGTGGCGTTGATCTTGCGCACCTCCTCGGTGATGAGCGCCGCGACCTCGGGCTTGCGGGCCAGATCGGCGAAGCTCGTGTAGGCGATGTTGCGGCGCTCCGCCCAGTTGCCGACCGTTTGCATATCGATGGCGACCATGGCGGTGACGAACGTGCGACCATTGCCGAAAGCGATCGCCTCGCGGATGAACGGGCTGAATTTGAGCTTGTTCTCGATGTACTGGGGGGCGAACGGTGTGCCGTCCGCGAGGCGGCCGACATCCTTGGCGCGGTCGATGATGGCGAGCTGGCCTTGCGGGTCGATCTGAGCCGCGTCACCCGTCTTGAGCCAGCCGTCGGCCGTCATGGTCTCGGCGGTCGCCTCGTCCTGCTTGTAATAGCCGACGAAGACGCCGGGGCCGCGCACCTGCAGCTCGCCATCGTCGGCGATGCGCATCTCGAGACCCGGAACCGGCTCGCCGACGGTGTTGGGATCGACGTGGGCGTCGCGCTGGAAAGCCACCAGCGCCGAGGCCTCGGTCTGGCCGTAGACCTGTTTCAGGTTGATCCCGATCGAGCGGAAGAAGCGGAACGTGTCGGGACCGAGCGGCGCGCCACCCGTGACCGCCCATCGGGCCTTCCCGAACCCCAACAGGTCGCGCAGCGGCGCATAGACGAGGATCTCTCCGAGTGCGTAGGCCGCCTTGAGTCCGGAGGGGATTGGCTTGCCGTCCTGGAGCAGCAACTCGCGCTGCTCGGCGACCGAGCGGAAGTGGTCGAAGATCCGGCGTTTGAGCGGAGTGCTATCGGCGGCGCGCACCTGCACCTGCGTCAGCAGGTTCTCCCAGATGCGGGGCGGAGCGAGGATGATCGTCGGCCCGAGCTCGCGCAGATCGCGCTGCACGGTCTCGGGGCTTTCCGGGCAGTTGATCGTGGCGCCGGCGACGATGGCGACGCCGAGCGAGTACATGGCATCGCCCACCCATGCCATCGGCAGGAAGGCCAGCCAATTGTCGCCACGCTCGACGCGCTCGCCCTTGATGTAGTTCTCGGCGGTGGCAATCACGTTGCGATGGGAGAGCAGAGCGCCCTTCGGACGTCCTGTGGTGCCGGAGGTGTAGGCGATCATGGCAATGTCGTCGGCCATTCCGAGGGCGAGCTCATGCTCGAACTCGGTCTCGCCGGCGGCGCCTTTCTTGCGTCCGATCTCGAGCACCTCGGCCAGAGGCTTGAGCATCGGGTCGTCATAGCCCGACATCCCCCGCGGGTCCTCGTACAGGATCCATCGAAGCTTCGGCAGATCGGACTTGAGGGACAGGATCTTGTCGACCTGCTCCTGGTCCTCGGCGACGATGACCACGACCTCGGCATGGTTGAGAACGTAGACGAGCTCGGTCGCGATGGCGTCCTGGTACACGGGGATGGCGATGCCGCCTCGCGCCTGCGCCGCGAGCTGGGCCAGGTAGAGAGCGGGCCGGTTGTCGCCGACGACCGAGAGCTTGTCACCGCGGCCGAAACCGAGCGCGCCGAGACCCAGCGACAGATCCCGCAAGAACTCGCGGGCCTGCCTCCACGACAGCGTGCGCCAGATGCCGCGGTCCTTCTCGCGCATGGCTGGCTCGTCGCCGTGCTGGCGTGCGTTGCGAACCAACAGCTTCGGCAATGTCGACGTCTCGGCGGAGGAAAGGAGGCTCATTCCTCGCGTGCTCCCTTGGTCCCGAGGTAAGCGGCGATGACTGCCGGATTGGCCTGGACCTCGGCCGGCGTTCCCTCGGCGATCTTGCGCCCTCGGTCGAGAACGACGACGTGATCGGAGATGTCCATCACTACGCCCATGTCGTGCTCGATCAGCACCACGGTAACGCCGCGATCCCCGTTCACATCGAGGATGTAACGGGCCATGTCCTCCTTCTCCTCCTGATTCATGCCGCCCATGGGCTCATCGAGGAGAAGAAGACGCGGCTCCAGCGCCAGCGCGCGGCCGAGCTCGACTCGTTTGCGCAGTCCGTACGCCAGCGATGCCGTCTGCAGCTTCCTGAGGTCCTGCAGCTTGAGGAAATCGATGATCTCCTCGCAGATCTCCCGGTTTGCGATCTCCTCGGCCTGGGCCGGGCCCCAATACAGGAGATTGGAGAGCACACCCGATCGCATTCGGACATGGCGGCCCAGCATCAGGTTGTCGAGCACCGTCAGGCCGGAGAACAGCGCGATGTTCTGGAACGTGCGTGCGACACCGAGCTCAGCGATCTGGTAGGGGCGCATGTCGGTGATGTCGCGACCCTCGAACATCACTCGGCCCGTGTCAGGCTTGTAGAAGCCCGAGATCATATTGAGCAGCGAGGTCTTGCCGGCGCCATTCGGGCCGATCACAGAGAGAATCTTGCCGTGTGGGACGTTCATCGACACGCCAGCAGAGGCGACGACACCTCCGAAGCGCTTGGCCACGCCGTCCACGGCAAGCTGAATCGAGTCGGCCGCAACCGACGGCGCCATCGCCTCAATCATGCCGACAGGCCCGCATGCAACGGGCGACAGACAGCAGACGCACACCTGCATCCACCGAATTGGCGCGAAACTATCAACTTGACGTCCTCCCTCGAGCCCGCGTCGCGGACCCGTCAACCGCTTCGGCCCGCCTCCCCGCTCTGCGACGGGATGATCCGAGATACCGAATTCTTGCATAATCGCCATGCGGATTGCGCAATGTCAACCCCGCCACCGACCCAAACAAGGCTTGGCGCAATGGCATCCATCGGTCTCGCAGCGGACCGCATCGGCCGCACCACAGATGCGATCCAATCAGCCTGATCCCGGCAAAGCCGTTACGCTCTGCCCGGGAGCCGTGAGATCGGCCATCCATTGATTGACTTCGTCACGGCGCCCATTTACCTCGAAACTGCATGTCGCGGGAACGGGCGCCGTTCTTCGAGAATTGAAGCTGCGCCCGCAACGCTGTCGACCAGGAGACGCTTCATGCCGGCAGAGAACGCCCGTCCGCGCGGGCAAATCGAGACCGTCGACCCGATCTGGAGTGCGGTGAGGCGCGAGGCCGAGGAGGTCATGGCCGCCGAGCGTGCGCTGGGTGGGTTCATCTATGCGACCGTGCTCTCCCATGATCGTCTGGAGGAGGCCGTCTGCCATCGTTTGGCCCAGCGGCTCAACCACTCGGATGTCGATGCGGGCCTCATCAATCAGGTGTTCGCCGATGTGCTGACGGCGCGACCGGACATCGGACAGTGCTTCCGGTCGGATTTGGCGGCCGTGGTGGATCGCGATCCCGCCTGCAATCGCTTTATCGAGCCGTTGCTCTATTTCAAAGGCTTCCATGCGCTCGTCACGCACCGGTTCGCGCACGCGCTCTGGCTGGACGGGCGCCGGGACTTCGCCCTCTACCTGCAGAGCCAGTCGAGCCGCATTTTCGCTGTCGACATCCATCCCGCAGCACGGATCGGGAAGGGCATCTTCATCGATCACGCCCACGGCATCGTGATCGGCGAGACGGCCGTCGTCGGCGACAACGTCTCGATGCTCCATGACGTGACGCTCGGCGGCACCGGCAAGGAGACGGGTGACAGGCACCCGAAGATCGGCAACAACGTGCTGCTGGCGGCTGGCGCCAAGGTGCTCGGCAACATCCGCATCGGCAACTGCTCGAAGGTTGCGGCCGGCTCGGTGGTGCTGAAGGACGTTCCAGACAACACCACGGTCGCCGGTGTCCCGGCCAAGTACGTCGGAGTCTCGAACTGCCCGGAGCCTGCGCGCATGATGGACCAGCGTCTCTTTCCGGACGACTGCGGCTGCTGCTGAGGGCGGCATTCGTTCTACAGGGCAGCCTGGCAACTGTCGGCGGCTCGGCCTTGCCGGCACGTTCCCGGTCGGCTCATATCAAGCATGTCTGACCGCAGTGGCGCGCATGGTGCACGGGCTGCCGGCAACAAGGAGAGCGAGCGTGGCAAAGCCGAAGCCCGTAACGGCCCAGGAGTTGAAGAGCGTCGAGGGCTATATGCGCAAGCTCTTCGGCAACAAGACGATCGAGGTGCGCGGTCGCCAGAAGGCAGCCGACGCTGCGGAGATTTACGTCGGCGGCGAGTTCGTCGGTGTCCTGTCCAAGGACACCGAGGACGGGGAGACGTGCTTCAATTTCTCGATGTCGATCCTCGATATCGATCTCGAGCAGGGCTGATCGACGTGGCGCAATCGTCCTGGATTGACTGATCCGCAAGCCTTGCAACAGCCGATGCGCAGCAGGAGAGCCCATGCCCGTCTATGATCTCGGCGAGTGGCAGGTCCAGACGCCGGGCCCAGGCAAGTTCTGGGTCGCCCCCACCGCAAGCGTGATCGGCCGGGTTACACTGGCAGAGAGCGTCAACGTCTGGTTCGGGGCGACGATCCGCGGCGACAACGACACGATCCGCATCGGCCGCCGGACGAGCGTGCAGGAGAATGTCGTGCTGCACGTCGACCCCGGCTTCCCCATGGTGATCGGCGATGAGGTGATCATCGGGCATGGCGCCATGCTTCATGGCTGCACCATCGGCGACCGGGCGCTGATCGCCATGGGGGCCATCGTGCTCAATGGCGCCAAGGTCGGCGAAGGTGCCATGATCGGCGCCGGAGCGCTGGTGCCTCCCGGAAAGGTGATCCCGCCGAACTCCGTCGTGCTCGGCTCGCCCGGAAAGGTGGTCCGGGAGGTGACTGACGACGAGCGCGCCTTCAACGCGTGGGGTGTCGACGATTACGACAAGCGGTGGCGCCAATATGCCGCAACGATGCGGACGGCGGCCGGCTGATCGGGCCGGCCACCTCGCGCGAGCTAGATGTTGCCGCGACGGCTGCGGCCTGCGAAGCGCACGGCTTCCTCCGCAGCCTTGAACAGCGCCCGCGCCTTGATCACGCATTCATTCTGCTCGTCGGCCGGCACGCTGTCGGCGACGATGCCGGCGCCGGCCTGCACGTACATCCGGCCGTCTTTCACGATGGCGGTGCGGAGCACGATGCACGTGTCCATATTGCCGTCTGCCGAGAAATATCCGACGCAACCGGCGTAGGGCCCGCGCTTCTCGACCTCGAGCTCGTCGATGATCTCCATCGCGCGCACTTTGGGCGCGCCGGAGAGCGTGCCGGCCGGAAAGCCGGCCATCAAGGCGTCGATGCAGTCGTAGCGCGGATCGAGCTCGCCGTTGACGGTCGAGGAGATGTGCATCACCTGGCTGTAGCGCTCGATGTCGAAGCTGGATGCCACCTCTACGGTGCCGATGCGCGCGACGCGGCCGACGTCGTTGCGGCCGAGATCGAGCAGCATCAGGTGCTCGGCCCGCTCCTTGGGGTCGGCGATCAGCTCTGCCTCGAGGCGCCGATCCTCCTCGGGGGTGGTCCCGCGGCGGCGCGTGCCCGCCAGCGGACGGATCGTGACCTTGCCGTCGCGGGCCCGCACGAGGATCTCGGGCGAGGAGCCGACCAGTGCGAAATCGCCAAAGTCGAGATGGAAGAGGAACGGCGACGGATTGGTGCGCCGGAGCGCCCGATAAAGCGAGAACGGCGGCAGCGTGAACGGCGCCGAGAAGCGCTGCGAGACGACGATCTGGAATGCGTCGCCGGCGGCGATGTACTCCTTGCAGCGGTCCACCATGGCGAGATAGTCGGCCTCGGAAGTGTTGGAGACCGGCGCCGGCACGTCGAGCGCCTCGGGCGGCAGCGCCGCGTGAGGCAGCGGATCCTCCAGGCTTCGCATCACGCCGACGAGCCGCTCGGCAGCCCGGTCGTAGGCCGCCCGGGCCGTCTCCCCTGCCGCCGGAAAGACCGGCGTGGCAACGGTCATCTCGTCCTTCACGGCATCGAAGATCACCATCACGGTCGGACGCAGCAGAATGGCGTCCGGCACGCCGAGGCGGTCGGGCGGCTGGCTCGGCAGGTGCTCGACGAGACGCACCGTGTCATAGCCCATGTAGCCAAAGATGCCGGCCGCCATGGGTGGAAGGTCCGGCGGCAGCTCGATGCGGGAGGCCTCGAGCAAGGCCCGCAGCGACTGCAGGGTCGGTGCTGCCTCCGGGGTGAAGGCAGTCGGATCGGTCTGCGGCGAGCGGTTGATCTCGGCACGGTCGCCGGACGCCCTCCAGACCAGATCCGGCTCGAGACCGATGATCGAGTAGCGGCCACGGACGGCGCCACCTTCGACCGACTCGAGAAGGAAGCTCAGAGGCCGACCGCGGGACAGCTTGAGCATGGCCGAGACTGGCGTCTCGAGGTCGGCGACGAGGCGTGTCCACACGACCGACGGCCGGCCTGCCGCGTAGGCTTCGGCGAAGACCGGAAAGGCCGGCTCCGCCTCGCTCGCCGGCGCGTCCTCGACGACGATGCGGGTCTGTGCTGCCGTTATGGACACGGCTTACCTCTTCATCTGGTGGTGCTGGAGCGCGACATGGGGCCGGGCGCTCACTGCGGTTGGTCGAGGCCGACGGCCTGCTTGTAGACCGCCTCGTTGACGGTGACCTTCTGGCGGCTGCGGAGGGCCGCGACGTACGACTGCATCGTATCGCGCTGCAGGTCCGTCGTCAGCTCACGCCGCAGCGCATCGGCCTGCTCCTTGGTCGGCGCTTCGGGCACCTTGATGTCGGTGACGACCAGAACCGCACGCCCCTTATCGTCGGCCAGCGCGCCGGTGCCCGCGCCACCCTTGGCCAGGGTGAAAGCGACCCGCGCGGCGCCCGGCGACAGCCCTTCCGGTGGTGCGGTTCGCTTGAACGGTTGCGTCGTCTCTACGCTGGCGCCCAGTTCCTTGGCGATCGTCTCGAGCGGCGTTCCTGCCTTGATGCGATCGGCCAGTGTCTGCCCCTCCTTGGCGAGGGCCCGGCGCATCTCACGATCCCGCCAGAGCTTCTCGACCTCTGCCTTGACCTCCGAGAAAGGCTTGATCTTCTCCGGGGTGACGTCGATGACCTCGACCCAGGCCTCGCCGCCGCCCGTCAACTGCAGCACCTCGCGCGGGGTCGTCTTGTCGCCCTCGAAGGCCGACGCCAGGATGCGCTCGGCATCCGGATGGTCGATGGCGGGCTTGCCGTCGGGCCGGTTGCCTCTGGCATCGACCGCTTCGACCTCGATCAGCTTGAGCTTCATTTCGGCCGCGATCGCCTTCAGCTTGTCGGTATCGGTCGAAGCGCCGCGCTTGTCCTCGATCTCGTCATGCAGCTTGCCGGCGATCTCCCGGCGTCTGGTCTCCTCGAGGCCGTGTCTCACGTCCTCCTTGACCTCGTCGAAGGTACGCTGCCGCGCAGGCTCGATCTCGGTCACCCGCATGACGATCCAGCCGCCACGCACCTGAATTGGCTCCGAAATCTTGTTTATCGGCAGCTCGAAAGCCGTCTTGGCGAAATTGGCGTCGGAGATCTCGCGACGGGCGACGAGGCCCTGGTCGAGCCGGCCTTGCGCCCCGTTCGCCTCCAGCGCCGCCATCAGGAAGCTTTTTCCCTCGGCCAAGGCCTTGGCCTCACCTTCGGCCTCTGGGCGTGTCTTGAACTGGATCTGCTGAATTCGGCGGCGCTCAGGCAGATCCCACGAAGCCCGGGACTGCTCCCAAGCGCTGCGAGCCTCTGCGTCGGTGACCTTGGAGCGCTCGGCCAACTCCTCAGGGGTGATCAGCAACACCGAGATGCGACGCCGCTCGGGCACGCTGAATGTGCGCTTCTGCTCCTCGTAAAGGGCGTTGAGCGCTTTCTCATCCGGGTCGGCAGTCTTGGGCACCTTGGCCGGATCGAGCCTGATGAAGGCAGCCGTGCGCGTCTCCTCGCGGAAGCGGTGCGTCATGTTGATCAAGGCGTCGGGCAGGGTGACGCCCCGCAACAGCGCCTCCGTGACCTGCTCGCGTGCCTCGTTCTCGCGCCGCTCGCTGAAGTAGCGTTGCTCGGTGAAGCCGGCCGAGCGAATGCGCTCGTCGAACACGGCCCGGCTGAAAGTGTTGTCGGGCCCGTGGAAGCTGGGGTCCGACCGGATCATCTCGGCGACGGCGGCATCCGACAGCCTGATGCCGAGCTCGCGGGCATGATTGGAGACGGCGACGCCATTGACGAGCTCGCTCAACACGGCTGCGTCGACGCCGAGGGCGCGCGACTGCTCCGGCGTAAGGGGCTGGCCGAACTGGCGCTGAAATGCTTGGCGGCGGTTCTGCAGCGCCTGCGTGAACTCGCGCGGTGCGATATCGACGCCACCCACTGTGGCGATGGCGCCCTGGCCGCCCTGGCGCACGATATCGCCGATGCCCCAGATGGCGAAGCTGAGCACCAGGATGGACAGCATAGCGAATACGAGGAACTTCGCGAAGCCGCGCCGTAAGGTCTCGAGCATGCCGTTTCCAGTCCGCTTCTTTCTTGGGGCGCTCAGTCGGCGCGCGAGGCGTGCTTGTGCCCGACGCCGAAGCGACCGGCACCTCCCTCGGCGCGTCACATTTCGCCGCAGCCGAACCGAGCACGTCAGCCGAGGTTGCAAGGCACTGGCAGGCATCATAGGAATCCCGCGCGTCGGCTGCAAGGCGAAGGCGGCAGGAATCGCCAGGCAAGACCTGGTGCCGCCGGCCGCGGGTCTATGTGGGCGGGTCTATGTGGCACGTCGTGCAGGCCGGTTCGAGCTTTCCCCGTGAAGTCAGCAGAGATTGAGGAACACTCCATGGTCAGCCGCGCCGGATCCCCACGCCCCCTGGTCGCCGGCAACTGGAAGATGAACGGCCTCAAAGGCTCGCTGGCCGAGATCGACCGCCTCAAGGCTGGGCTTGCCGTCCGCGCGGGACGGCTCGGAGCGGATGTGATGCTGTGCCCGCCGGCAACCCTGCTCGCGAGCATGGCGGACGCCGTGACAGGCTCGCCGCTCCAGGTGGGGGCCCAGGATTGCCATCCCAAGGCCGCAGGAGCGCACACCGGCGACATCTCGGCCGAGATGATCAAGGACGCCGGAGCGACGGCCGTAATCGTCGGTCATTCCGAGCGGCGCGCCGCCCATGGCGAGACCGATGCGATCGTGCAGGCGAAGGCGGCGGCGGCGTGGCGCGCAGGACTGATGGCGATCGTCTGCGTTGGCGAGACGGCCGACGAGCGGAAGGCCGGCCGTACTCTCGAGGTGGTCGGCCGGCAGCTGCAAGGCTCCCTTCCAGACGGCGCGACAGCCGCCATTATCGTCGTCGCCTACGAGCCGGTCTGGGCGATCGGGACGGGACTGACACCGGCCGCGGGCGACGTCGCCGAGGTGCATGCCATGCTGCGGGCCGCGCTCTCCGCCAGATTTGGCTCGGAGGGTCGCGGCATGCGCCTGCTTTACGGCGGCTCGGTCAAGCCGTCGAATGCGCGCGAGTTGATGGGGGTCTCCGAGGTCGACGGGGCGCTGGTCGGCGGGGCCAGCCTCAAGGCCGACGATTTTCTCGGCATCATCGACGCGTACTGCTGAGAAGCCGCGCAGGCGGCAATCCGAGAGCGCGGAGCGAGCTTTGGGAAACGGCGCGGTCAGGTCGGGAGCAGGCGCAGCAGTCGCGGCGGCTCTTCTCGCATGGGCCACGGCCGCGCCGGTCGTTGCCGAACCGTTGGCCAAGGAGGCCTGCGACACGCTCAAAGCCGAGCACGCCGGGCTCGAGGCCAACGGCCTCGCTGAGACCCTCAAAAAGGGAGCCGCCTGGGGCAAGTCTCATCTCAAACCCTCGCAACTCCGCGACGTTCAGCGCTACATCGAGCTCGAGGAGCAGCTTCTGTTCCGTTGTGGCTACGCGAGGATGAAGCCCTTGCTCGCTGCGGATCCCGAGGAGCAGGAGCCGCAGGCTGCGCGTCCAGGAAGCGATGCAGCAAAGCCGGTGAAGGCCGCGCCGAAAGCGCCGCCTCCCAAGCGCAAGACGCCCTCGGCCCCCAAGGCGGCTGCGCCAGAGTCGCCCAGTGGCACCGCGGACGGCAGCACCAAGGCTGCGCCCGCGCCGAAGCCTAGACCGAAGCCGAAGCCCAAGGTGGATGACGCCTACAGGCCGCCCGCCAAGGACTGACCGAACCAGCTCGCTGTCCGGGCTTCCTGGCGTCGAGCAGGTGGCGGCCACATCGAGGCTGGTGTAGAAGCGCCGCAACCTCCGCGGAAGTGAGACGGACCCGGCGCACCACGCGCCGGTCGCGTCGATCCAGCGATCGCCAACAATCTTGCCTACGGGAACGCCATGATCACGATCCTGCTGCTGCTGCATCTCCTGATCGCCGCTGGGCTCGTCGGCGTCGTGCTGCTGCAGCGCTCCGAAGGTGGCGGGCTCGGCATCGGCGGTGGCGGAGGCGGCAGCTTCATGAGCGGTCGTGGCACAGCCAACTTCCTCACGCGGACGACGATCGCGCTTGCGGCGGCATTTTTCATCACGAGCGTCGGGCTGACGGTGCTGGCCCGCCATGGCACGGCACGCGTGTCGCCGCTCGATGCGGCGGGTTCCACCAAATCGGGTGCGCCGGCGAAGGACGGCGGGACGAAGCCGGCCGGCGGCGTCCTCGACAGCCTCGAGAAGGGCAAGCAGAGGCTGCCGTCGCTGCCGAAATCCGAATAGGCCACTTGGCCGCAGCGCCAGCATCGACACGGGCGGTGGACGGCGCACTTTCGACTCTTCGAATCAAGGACCTTTGGTGTAGTCTTAAGGTCCATGGCGCGGTACATCTTCATTACCGGCGGCGTGGTCTCATCGCTCGGAAAAGGGCTGGCGTCAGCGGCCCTGGGAGCGCTTCTACAGGCGCGCGGCTACACGGTCAGGCTGAGAAAGCTCGATCCCTACCTCAACGTTGATCCGGGCACGATGAGCCCGTACCAGCATGGCGAGGTCTTCGTCACCGACGACGGTGCGGAGACGGACCTCGACCTCGGTCACTACGAGCGCTTCACAGGCGTTCCCTCGAAAAAGTCCGACAACGTCACCACGGGGCGCATCTACCAGGAGATCCTGGCGAAGGAGCGGCGCGGCGACTATCTCGGGGGGACGGTGCAGGTCATTCCCCACGTGACCGACGCCATCAAGGAGTTCGTGCTCTCGGGCAACGAGGACATCGACTTCGTGCTGGTGGAGATCGGCGGGACGGTTGGCGACATCGAAGGCCTGCCGTTCTTCGAGGCGATCCGGCAGCTGGGCAACGACCTGCCGCGCGGACACTCGATCTACATTCACCTCACGCTGCTGCCGTATATTCCCTCGGCAGGCGAGCTCAAGACCAAGCCGACGCAGCACTCGGTGAAGGAGTTGCGCTCGATCGGAATCCAGCCCGACATCCTGCTGTGTCGGTCGGACCGAGGCATTCCAGCCTCCGAGCGGCGCAAGATCGCACTCTTCTGCAATGTGCGGGAGACGGCCGTCATCCAGGCGCTGGACGTGGCGTCGATCTACGATGTCCCCCTCGCCTATCACCGCGAAGGGCTCGATCGAGAGGTGCTCACCGCGTTCGGCATCGAAGGTGCCCCGGCGCCGCGACTGGAGCGCTGGGAGGGCATCTCCAAAGCGATCGCAACGCCGGAAGGCGAGGTCAACATCGCCATCGTGGGGAAGTACACGGGCCTCAAGGACGCTTACAAGTCGCTGATCGAGGCACTGGTGCACGGCGGCATCGCCAACCGGGTCAAGGTCAATCTGCAGTGGATCGAAAGCGAGGTCTTCGAGAAGGAGGATCCCGCACTGCACCTCCAGGACGTGCACGGCATCCTTGTGCCGGGCGGCTTCGGCGAGAGGGGAGCCGAGGGCAAGATCCTTGCCGCACGCTTCGCCCGGGAGCGCGGCGTGCCCTATTTCGGCATCTGCTTCGGCATGCAGATGGCCGTGATCGAAGCCGCGCGGACGCTCGCCGGGATCAGTGGGGCCTCTTCGACCGAGTTCGGTCCGACGTCCGAGCCCGTGGTGGGACTGATGACCGAATGGATGCGGGGCAATGAGCTGGAGAAGCGCAAGTCCGGCGGAGATCTCGGCGGCACGATGCGGCTTGGCGCCTTCGAGGCACGACTCGACAAGGGGAGCCGCATCGCCGAGATATACGGCGCGACGCGCATCATGGAGCGCCACCGCCATCGCTACGAGGTGAATGCGCGCTATCGCGGGCGACTCGAGGGGGTGGGCCTCAAATTCTGCGGCGTGTCGCCCGATGGCCTGCTGCCGGAGACGGTTGAGATCCCTGAGCACCCGTGGTTCATCGGCGTGCAATACCATCCGGAGCTCAAATCGCGCCCGTTCGAGCCGCATCCGCTGTTCGCCTCGTTCGTCGAGGCGGCCGTGGAGCAGTCGCGGCTGGTATAGGTCCGGGCGGCCAAAGTCCCGCGCATCGGAAGACAGCTGCCAAGCAAGGAGGGCGCCCCGACAGGCCGGGGCGCCCTCCTCTTCGATAGGGTCGGCGAAAAACGGGCTGGCTCAGCGCCCGAGCACCGTCATCTTCACCTTGGCGACGCCCTGCCCGGTCATGCTGATGGCACCCGCGGCGGCCTTCGACAGGTCGATGATGCGGCCGGCAATGTAAGGACCGCGATCGTTGATGGTGACGTCGACCGAGCGTCCATTGGTCATGTTGGTGACGCGCACCTTCGTGCCGAACGGCAGGGTCTTGTGCGCGGCCGTCAGGGCGTTCGGGTTGAACCAACCACCTGACGCCACCCGTTGCGGTTGCCAGTAGTAGGAAGCCACTCCCGTCGCCCCTCCCGATCCGCCTGAGGACGCGACGGATCCACTGCCGACCGCCCCTCGGCTTGGGCGAGCGGTGCGGGTCCGGCGCTGCGGGCGATCCTCGTCGCTGGGCTCCGCGGCTGCGACGTTCACGCGAGCGGGCCGCGCGGAGTTGTCGGAGGCTGCCCGCCGACCGCGATAATCCGGTGTGGAGCCAGTCCAGCCCAGGTTGCGGTACGTCGTCGAGTCGGACCAGCCATCTGCGGAAGCACCGTTCGAGCCGGCGAAGAGACAGAGAGCCGCTACAAGAGCGGCGCATGTAAACATACGCATTTTCGACCTCCAGTCGTCGTGTTCACGCGCCCGGTCGATGACCGAACACGGATCGGCGCTGGCGACGGGACCGGCCATGCCGCGTCCTCCTGCCGCCAGATTCCTGGTGACAGCGGAACGAGGAAACTCGTCAGTCCCCCTCCCGCCCTTCCGACGCGCATTGCACGCGCCGTCGAGCCTGTCGGACACTCGTGCCCCCAGGCCGCCGGCAGCAAAGCCGCCAGCGGTTGCGAGGTCAACATTAAACTGTGAACCAAAATTATTAACCATGTGGCGGATCTGTGAAAAAATGTGTCATCCTTGCCTTGATTGGCGGGCTCGCACCGACAGCGTCGCAAAGCGCAACGCCTTTCCGCCGCTCGTCGTTCCCGCGTCGCGAGTTGGAGAACCCCGCGACATGCCTTTATGGATATGCTGTTCTGCGCTATCGGCAGGCGTGAGGTCCATGTGCTTCGCCAGGAAAGACGCCCAGTGACCACCCCTCCCTCGCTGCCCACGCTCGCCTCGCTGGCCCGCAATCCGGTCCCGAGCGGTGCGATCGTCGGCTATTTCGCCGGTAAGGACGGCGTGCGGCTGCGCTATGCTCGCTGGGATGCGACGCGCGGGCCGCGGCGCGGCACGGCCTGTGTGTTTCCCGGGCGTGGCGAGCCGATCGAGAAGTACTTCGAGACGATCGCAGACCTCAGGCGTCGGGGCTTCGCGGTGGCGATCCACGACTGGCGCGGCCAGGGCGGATCGCAGCGCATCCTGCCCAATCCACGCAAAGGGCACATCGCCACGTTCGCCGACTATGATGCCGACGTCTTCCGCTTCATGAAGGATGTCGTGCTGCCGGACTGCCCGCCGCCGTTCATCGCCCTCGGGCATTCCATGGGAGGCAATATTCTGCTGCGGCAGGCCACGGTGCCGGGCCTGTGGTTCGACCGGCTGGTGCTGTCGGCGCCCATGCTCGACATCGCCCGTGATCGCCTTCCGGTGCCCAACCGGCTGGCCCGCAACATCGCTGCGATTGCCGGCCTCGGTCCTCTGTCGCGGGCCTACGTCCCCGGCGGCAGCGATCGCCCGTTGGAGCTGTGCGATTTCGAGGGCAACCCTTTCACGTCGGACCGCGAACGCTTCGAGCGGACCCGGCAACTGGTGGAGCAGCGACCGGAGCTCGCCTTGGGATCGCCGACCATCGGCTGGCTGCGGGCCGCTTGGCGCTCATGCAGCCGTCTGATGGCGCCGGAGTTCGCCCAGAGCGTGCGCATACCGATGTTGCTGGTGGCAGCGGGGCAGGATCGCATCGTCTCGTCATCGGCGATCGAGAGCTTTGCCAGCCGTCTCAAGATCGGCGCCCGCGTCGCGCTTGCCGGCTCGAGCCACGAGTTGCTCCAGGAGCGCGACGAGATCCGGCAGCGCTTCTGGGCGGCATTCGACGCGTACCTGGGGACACGCTCCCTGACCGCGTGACGGTGGCGGGCACGAGCATGGGATGCCCTCGCCGTGGGGGACAACCTCAATCTGCCTCGCGACCTACTGCACCGGCTTCATCAACACGTGCTTCTTGCGGCCGAGGCTCAGCTTGATCACGCCGTCCTTGACGTCGCCGAGGCGGAGCTTCGCCTTGTCATCCTTGACAGGCTCGTCGTTGACACGCAGGCCGCCGCCCTGAATCTGCCGGCGGGCCTCGCTCGTGGATTTCACCAGGCCTGCCGTGACGAAGGCCGTCAGGATGCCAAGCTCGTTGCGGATGTCGCTCTCGGGCACCTCGATGGTCGGCAGATCGGCGGCGAGGGCGCCCTCCTCGAAGGTCTTACGCGCCGTCTCGGCCGCCGCCTCGGCCTTTTCCCGGCCGTGCAGCAGCGCCGTCGCCTCGGTGGCGAGCACCTTCTTGGCCTCGTTGATCTCGGCACCACCGAGCCTCTCGAGCCGGGCGATCTCGTCCATCGGCAGCGTGGTGAACAGCCTCAGGAAGCGGCCGACGTCGGCGTCCTCGGTATTGCGCCAATACTGCCAGTAATCGTAGACGGACAGCATGTCCTCGTTGAGCCAGACGGCGCCGACGGCGGTCTTGCCCATCTTCGCGCCGGAGGCCGTGGTCAGAAGCGGGCAGGTCAGGGCATACAGCTGGTGAGTGCCCATCCGCCGGCCGAGGTCGATGCCGGTGACGATGTTGCCCCACTGGTCGGAGCCGCCCATCTGGAGGTTGCAGCGGTAGCGCCGGGCCAGCTCGGTGAAATCGTACGCCTGCAGGATCATGTAGTTGAACTCGATGAAGGACAACTCCTGTTCCCGCTCGAGGCGCAGCTTCACCGAATCCATCGTGAGCATGCGGTTGATCGAGAAGTGGCGGCCGACGTCGCGCAGCATCTCGATGTAGTTGAGCCTGGTCAGCCATTCTGCATTGTCGACCATCGTAGCCTCGGTCGCACCGGGCCCGAAGGTCAGGAACCGGGAGAACGTCGACTTGATGCTCTCCTTGTTCGCATCGATCGTCTCGATCGACAGGATCTGCCGTGTGGCGTCACGCCCCGAGGGGTCGCCGACCCGCGTCGTGCCACCGCCCATCAGCGATATGGGCTTGCCCGACCCGGTGCGTTGCAGCCAGTGCAGCATCATGATGGACAGCAGGTGCCCGATATGGAGCGACGGCGCCGTGCAGTCGTATCCGACATAGCAGACGATCTCGCCTCTTGCCGCCAAAGCGTCGAGGCCGACGGAGTCGGAGCACTGGTGGATGTAACCGCGCTCGGCGAGAACATTGAGAAAGTCTGACTTGTGCGTCGACATGCGCTAGGCTTTCACTCGAAGAATCTGGTGCGAGGCCTGCACAGGAAATCGATCCTGCGATGACCTTCGGAGCTTCCACCAATCAACCGCGGCCTCGATGGCCGGTGGTGGTGAATGCCGCAGATTTGCCGCAGGCAACCATCGACAATGAGGCAGGCATCGCAGGGGAGTCCGTCACCGGGCCCGGGTGGCAGCCATCGCGAAGCGACCTGAGGCACACTCTAGCGACAGCTAATCGCACGGGAGCCGACCCATGAGCAAGATCAAGCGCGCGCTGGGCCTCATGAGCGGAACGTCGATGGACGGCATCGATCTGGCACTGATCGAGACGGACGGCGAGAGCCATGTGCGACGCCTCGCCGCCGCGAGTGTCGAATACCCAGAGGACTTCCGCCACCGGCTACGGACAGCGCTGGCCGAAGCCCGCGCCATCACGCGACGGGAGGAGCGGCCGGGCACGCTCGCGGCGGTCGAGCGCGACCTCACCGAGCGCCATGCCGAGGCTGCCTTACGCTTCCTCGGCGACCGGATGCTGCAACCATCCGCGGTAGACGTGATCGGCTTCCATGGCCAGACGGTGCTGCACCGGCCCGACCAGGGGACGACGGTGCAGCTCGGCGACGGCCCCCTCCTCGCCCGATGCATGGGAATAGACGTCGTTTACGATCTGAGGGCCGCTGATGTCGAGAAAGGGGGCGAAGGGGCTCCCTTGGTGCCCGTCTATCACCGTGCGCTCGCCGCCAAGGTGCCGGCGCGCCCTGTCGCCTTCCTGAACATCGGCGGTGTCGCCAACGTCACGTGGATCGGGTCGGACGAGACCCTGGTCGCCTTCGATACGGGGCCAGGGAATGCGCTGATCGACGACTGGATGCGTGCACGCGCCGGCCGACCGCGCGACGATGATGGCTCGCTGGCTGCCCGAGGGAAGGTCGACGAGCGCGTCCTGCACGCCTTCCTGCTGCATCCGTTCTTCGCCAAGCCGGTCCCGAAGTCTCTCGATCGTAATGCGTTTCCGCTGGAGCTGGCCGATGGGCTGGCGGTCGCGGAGGGAGCGGCGACATTGACCGCGCTCACCGCCGAGGCGGTGGCCCGTGCCCGCGAGCACATGCCAGCGGAGCCCGCACTGTGGGTGGTCTGTGGCGGCGGACGCCGCAACCGGACGCTGATGGGCATGCTGGCGGCGCGGGTGGAGAACGCTCTCGTGCCGGCCGAGGCACTGGGTCTCGACGGCGATACGCTCGAGGCCCAGGCGTGGGCCTATCTGGCAGTGCGCTCGCTGGCTGGCCTGCCGATCACGTTTCCCGGCACGACGGGCGCGGCGACACCCGCCACGGGCGGCGTGCTGGCGCGCGCACCCTAGCGGGCATATGCCGGTAGCCCCCAGCCTCCCCGCCGAGGTCAGTTGAGCTCGCGCTCGAGAATCGCGACATCGCGGCGGGCCACCTTCACCGTCTTGCCGACGCCGTAGCCGAGCAGGCCCAGGATGCCGCCGATCAACCCTTTGACGTCGTTGTTGACCGTCAGCTTGGTGATCTCGACCCGGCGCTCCTGTGTGTCGAGCTTGCCGGCGCCGGTCACGTCGATCTTGAGCCGCAACAGCATGCGGGTCTTCAGGTCGATGGCGGCGTTGAGACCGACCTCGAGCGCCTTCTCGCCGGTGCGGCGACCCTCGATCCGGCGCACGTCCACCATGCATCCCGAGACGAGGGGGTTCGAGAGGCACGCCTGCTGAAACTTGGCGATGTCGTTGCCGATGGTGCCCTCGCGTAGCAGCACTGCCGTCACGTCCTTGTCGCTACCTGTCATGCGGTGCTCTCCTTCGTGCGAGTGAGGCGATGAGAATCTAGATGCGATCGGCAACTCAGGGTGGAAACTCGAAGGGACTAACGCTTCGGGCGGAAACGGCGGACCTCCGTATCGACCGCGGAGGGCTCGCCCGTCGAGGCGGCCTTGCCCGGCGCTGGCGCCTGGGCCGCGACCGGGCGACGCGGCTCGATGCACTCCGTCAGCCAGACGTCATAGACAGGGTGCTCGACGGCATTCAGCGCCGGGCTCTCGGCGAACATCCACCCTGAGAAGATACGCTCGGACTTGCCGCCGAGCTGGGCCTCGTCGATCTCGACGAACGAGGTGGTCTTCGGCGGCTCGGTGGGTGAGCGCGAGTGGCACGCGCGCGGCGTCACCTGCAGCGCCCCGAACTTGGCCGTCTCGCCGAGCTTCACCTCGAGCCGGGAGATTCGCGCGGTCACCTTGTCGAGGGCCGCGAACACGGCCTTGCCGTTCTCGATGTGCTGGGCGGAGGTCCGTTCCGCAATCAGGCAGCCCAGCGTCGCAACCGCCAGTAAAGCCGCCCGCCGCCGGCCGTATCGTCGCCGATGCATGCCTCCGGAGCACCCCGCGCGCTGCATGACCCGCTCCTTCTTGGCGACGTGGCATCGGCGGACGCGCAACCGATGACGGACGTAGCTTGGAATCTGCACGCCTTTGCCGACATGGCGTGGAAGTGCGGCAAAGACGTGTCGACACCTGGCCGCAACGCGCTGCCTAATCCGGTCGCCAGGGCTGGTAATCTCCCGTCGCGTGCGGCCTGGTACCAGCTGCCAGGATGGAGCCCTGCGGCCGATAGGCCTCGGATGTCCCCGTCAGATTCGGGCGATGCGGCTTCTGCCAGGGACGGGGCGTGTATGTCTCCTCGCTCGGCGGCGTATCGACCGTGTAATGCATCCAACCGTGCCAGTCGGGTGATATCTTCGAGGCCTCGGCACCTTCGGCATAAACGACCCAGCGGCGCGGCTTGCCGAGCGGGCCGACGCCCGACTTCTGCACGAAATAGCGGTTGCCCATCTCGTCGGTGCCGACGAGTCGACCGCGCCACATGGTGGTCAGGCGCAACGACCACGTGTTGCCGCCCCACCAGCTGAAGATCTCGCTGAAGATGCTCATTGCCCTGCCCGTGACGTCCCGAGTCCGGCCGGACTCACGACCGCATTTGCTCCACCGGCTTATGACACCGGCATCGCAGCCTTGTCCAGCGCAGGCCCGACGCAGCCCGGCTCGATCCGAAGTCGGATGCGGACACAGTGCCATCGCGTGTTTTGCCGTGTTGCAGCGGCAGATCCGGCACTGATGCAAACGGGCAACGCTCGGTGAGGCGGAATCGCCTTACTCTGTGCGAGTCCTGGGCGGCCGGCCGAAGCTGCCCCAGTTGTGCACATGGCCCCTCGCGCCCATCGCCCCGACCGGACCGGCGCCATCAGGCGCTTTGATGCCAGGCCATCCACGGGTTGTCCGCAGCCGGTTTCGTCGAATCTACATCTAGCGGGTCGTTGCTCTGACAACCCCAAGGGCTCGTGACGGACTTCGCGAATCGCCCTAATTTCCAGGTCATCGGCGCACCTCGTCATCGACGGCGCGCCAGGTCCCCAGAGCAAGTCCGAGCCCTCCTGTCGAGGGCTCGCTTTGGTTGCGCAGCGGTCGCGGCAGTCGCCTCGTCCGATGGTGACAGTGTGTTTGGTCGGTCCAGTCCTGTTGCGTCGAGTGGTGTGGCGAGGGCCGAGCGCCTGCGCCCCAGGTAGCCGCGCGTTCGAGGGAGCGCGCGGGGCAAAATGAAAGAAACGCAGGCGGGCACTTATGAAGATCACTCGGCGGTTCACCGAAGCCGGCAAGTCACCCTACGCAGCCATCCCCTTCCGCCGCGCCACGTCGGAGATCCGCAATCCCGACGGGTCCGTCGTGTTCCGACTCGAAGGCTTCGAGGTGCCCGAGCACTGGAGCCAGGTTGCCGCCGACATCCTCGCCCAGAAGTATTTCCGCAAAGCGGGCGTGCCGCGCCGGCTGAAGCGGGTTGAGGAGAGCCAAGTTCCATCGTGGCTGTGGCGCGCGATCCCCGACGAGGGCGCGCTGGCCGAGCTGCCCGAGAAGGAGCGCACCGGCGGCGAGAGCGACGCCCGCCAGGTGTTCGACCGCCTCGCCGGCACGTGGACCTACTGGGGCTGGAAGGGCGGCTATTTCTCGAGCGAGGAGGATGCCCGCGCCTTCTTCGACGAGCACTGCCACATGCTGGCGATGCAGATGGGCGCACCCAACTCGCCGCAGTGGTTCAACACCGGCTTGCACTGGGCCTATGGCATCGACGGTCCCGGCCAGGGGCATTATTACGTCGACCATCGCACCGGCAAGCTGACCCGCTCGGAGTCGGCCTACGAGCACCCCCAGCCGCACGCCTGCTTCATCCAGTCCGTCGACGACGATCTCGTCAACGAGAACGGCATCATGGACCTCTGGGTGCGCGAGGCGCGCCTGTTCAAATACGGCTCGGGCACGGGCTCGAATTTCTCTGCACTGCGCGCCGAGAACGAGAAGCTGTCGGGCGGCGGGAAGTCGTCGGGCCTGATGAGCTTCCTCAAGATCGGCGACCGGGCGGCCGGCGCCATCAAGTCCGGCGGCACTACGCGGCGTGCGGCCAAGATGGTCGTCGTCGATGTCGACCATCCGGACATCGAGGCCTACATCGATTGGAAGGTGAAGGAGGAGCAGAAGGTTGCCGCCCTCGTCACCGGCTCCAAGATCTGCCAGAAGCGCCTCAAGGCCGTGCTGTCGGCCATCGTCACCTGCGACACCGACAACGCCGAGAGCGAGACCGGACGCGACGAGCGCTGCTTCGATCCGGCCCGCAATCCCGCGCTGAAGCGCGCCATCCGCGAGGCACGCCGCGACGGCGTTCCGCAGAACTACATCCTGCGCGTGATCCAGATGGCCCGGCAGGGCCAGAAAGATATCGATTTCGCCACCTACGACACGGACTGGGATTCCGAGGCCTACCTCACCGTCTCCGGCCAGAACTCGAACAACTCGGTGCGCGTCACCGACGAGTTCCTGAAGGCCGTCGGGGACGACGGCGAATGGCATCTGACGGCGCGCCTCGACGGGCGCAAGATCAAGTCGCTCAAGGCACGCGGCTTGTGGGACAAGATCGGCCATGCCGCCTGGGCCTCGGCCGATCCCGGCATTCAGTTCCACTCGACCATCAACGACTGGCATACCTGTCCGCAGTCGGGCCAGATCAGGGCGTCGAACCCGTGCTCTGAGTACATGTTCCTCGACGACACGGCCTGCAACCTCGCCTCGCTCAACCTGATGACCTTCCGCAAGCCGGATGGCACGTTCGACGTGGCGGCGTTCGAGCATTGCTGCCGGCTGTGGACCATCGTGCTCGAGATCTCGGTGATGATGGCCCAGTTCCCGTCCCGCCAGATCGCCGAGCTGTCCTACCGGTACCGCACGCTCGGGCTCGGCTTCGCCAATATCGGCGGGCTGCTCATGGCCTCCGGCATCGGCTACGATTCGGCGCAAGGCCGCGCCATCTGCGGCGCCATCTCCGCCGTCATGACCGGCGTCGCCTATGCGACCAGCGCCGAGATGTCGTCCGAGCTCGGGCCGTTTCCCGGCTACGAGCCCAACGCGGCCGACATGCTGCGTGTGATCCGCAATCATCGCCGCGCGGCTTACGGCCATCGCGACGGCTACGAGAAGCTGGCGACGCGCCCCGTGCCGCTCGATCATGCCTCCTGCACGGACAGCGCGCTGGTCGCGGCAGCCATGCGGGCCTGGGACCGCGCCATCGAGCTCGGACAGGCCTACGGATATCGCAACGCCCAGGCGACCGTGGTCGCGCCGACCGGCACGATCGGCCTCGTCATGGACTGCGACACGACCGGCATCGAGCCCGATTTCGCCCTGGTGAAATTCAAGAAGCTGGCCGGCGGCGGCTACTTCAAGATCATCAACCGTGCCGTGCCCGAGGCCCTGCGTACGCTCGGCTACACCGAGGCGCAGATCGCCGAGATCGAGGCCTATGCCGTCGGCCACGGCTCGCTGCGCCAGTCTCCTGCCATCAATCACGCGACCTTGAAGACGAAGGGCTTCACCGCCGACGCGCTCGACAAGCTCGAGGGCGCCTTGAAGAGCGCCTTCGACATCAAGTTCGCCATGAACCGGTGGACGCTCGGCGAGGCCTTCCTCGTCGAGACGCTCAAGGTGTCGAAGGAGAAGCTCGACGAGCCGGGCTTCGACCTGCTCGCCCACCTCGGCTTCTCGAGAAAGGACGTGGAGGCGGCGAACGAGCACGTCTGCGGTGCGATGACGCTGGAAGGCGCGCCGCACCTGAAAGCCGAGCACATCTCGATCTTCGATTGCGCCAACCCGTGTGGCCGCAAGGGCAAGCGGTTCCTGTCGGTCGAGAGCCACATCCGCATGATGGCGGCGTCGCAACCGTTCATCTCGGGTGCCATCTCGAAGACCATCAACATGCCGAACGATGCGACGGTCGACGACTGCAAGTCGGCCTATATGCTGTCGTGGCGGCTGGCTCTCAAGGCCAATGCACTCTATCGCGACGGCTCGAAGCTCTCGCAGCCCTTGAACTCGCAGATCCTCTCGGACGACGACGTGGAGGCCGAGGAGATCGCGGCCGAGCTCACCGCCGACAGGCCGGCCGGAAACCGGGCGGCACTGGCGGCCGAGCGCATCGTCGAGCGAATCATCGAGCGGGCCCGCGAGCGCGAGAAGCTCCCCGGCCGGCGCAAGGGCTACACGCAGAAGGCCACGGTCGGCGGCCACAAAGTGTACCTGCGCACCGGCGAGTACGACGACGGCCGGCTCGGCGAGATCTTCATCGACATGCACAAGGAGGGCGCCGCCTTCCGCTCGCTGATGAACAATTTCGCCATCGCCATCTCGCTCGGCCTCCAGTACGGCGTGCCGCTCGAGGAGTACGTCGACGCCTTCACGTTCACGCGGTTCGAGCCGGCCGGTCTCGTCCAGGGCAACGAGGCGATCAAGAACGCGACGTCGATCCTCGACTACATCTTCCGCGAGCTGGCGGTGTCCTATCTCGAGCGGCACGATCTCGCGCACGTGGATCCGCGTGAGATCGTCGGCGAGACCGGTCTCGGCTCCTCGGACGAGGAGCTGGAGGACGAGACGCCGCCCGCCATGCCGGCGGCGCGTCTGGTGTCGAAGGGCCTGACGCGCGGCCTGCAGCCGAACGTCTTCGTCGTGCCGGAGGCGCGCCGCTTCGAGGTGCGCGGGTCGTCGGCGCTCTCGGCCGAGCCGGAGGTCGAGACCAACTCGGTCAACGCCATGCAGCACAAGCTCGCGCGCGAGTTGGCGCGTAGCGAGACGACGCTGCTCGTGCGCGAGCGGGTCGAGGAGCGCACCACCATCGGCGCGACGTCAGCGATCACGGTCGGCGGCGGCACGACGCTCACCATCGCCGAGCGCCGCCGCGAGGCGAAAGTGAAAGGCTACGAGGGCGAAAGCTGCCAGGAGTGCGGCAACTTCACCCTCGTGCGCAACGGCACGTGCTTGAAGTGCGACACCTGCGGCGGCACGAGCGGGTGCTCGTGAACATCGCATTCGAGTTGTTTTCCACGTCGGAAGTTTGTGCGTACTCATCAACGAAATGGAAAGTGCAATGGCTAAGCTTCTGTCGATTCTCACAGAAGTCTCCCGAGCAATCGGGAGACTTCTGCAGATTGCTTATAAACATCCGATTGTTCTAATCTTCATTTCTGGGTGTGTGACAATTGTTCTGGTTCAAAACGTGCTTGGGCAGAGTGGATCCCTCTGTGTCGTTCTTCTAACGGTATTGGCGCTCCTAATTCAGGACCGTCATATTGACAGGGCGTTCAACGACGGAGCAGGAAATCTGGAAGCGCCGGCTCGAAATCGAGAAACCGGCAGAAAGTAGATAGCTGAGCCGATGCAGATCAGGCGATGCCCTTGTCTGAATAATTGCAACGGGATATGAGGCTTGCAAGAAATATGCGAGCTATGCGCTCTGAAGAATATCGCACCATGTTGTGATTTCGAGGCTCGCCCCGCGAAGCGAGGGCCGGCCCTCGCGCTCCCGCTGGAGGCGCAGCCTCCAGACCTCCAGTTTTTCGTGAGGGAGCCAGCGGCAGGCTCCTCGCGACAAAAAGGAGGGGGTTTGGGGGACACGTCCCCCAAACGGGTGCGGGCCGGTGGCCCGCTCGCGAAGCGACCCTACGGCACAAAATGCAGACGTTGTCGCCTCCGGCTCGCTCCGCGAAGCGAGGGCCGACCCTCGACCTCCCGCGGGCGGCATAGCCTCCAGGCCTCCAGGTCATTGCGAACGGCCAAACGGGGCCTCCTGTCAGAAGTCGGAGCGACCTCACCGGTCCGGACGATGTGATCACCGCTGCCGCCAAAGCCTTGGCTGACACCCCGTGTCAGCCCGATAAAAGCTTTCAATGTCAGCCAGATAGCCGACAGCACGGATGTGCATGATGGGCTTGTGCCCGACAACGGGGCACGGCAAACGGAGTGATCCTCATGCGCAAGATCATCGCACTTACTGCAGCCGCTCTCGCTCTCTCGCTCGCAGGTGCCGCGGCCGCCAGCGACACGTCCGGCGAGCGCTCACGTCACCACGCGCGTGGTGAGTCCCACCGATCGCACGACGAGCGCGGCGAGCAGGCGGCGCGAGACGACACGAAGCGCGATCACGACGAACGCCGCGACCGCGACGCGCATGACGCATACCGGCATGAGCGGAGCGACGACAGGCCGGCCCGCAAGTCGTGAGATGAGGAGTGGGCTGACCCCACTGCGGGGCTTGTCGTGAGGCATCCGGCCTCAGGAGCCCGGGGAGCAATGAACAGGGTTTGGGGGACACGTCCCCCAAACGGCTGTGCATGCGCAGACGCTACGTGCTGCCGAAACGCCGCGATGCATGGCCGACTCTCATGCGGCCTGCCTCCATTGCCGCAGCCGCGTGTGATTTTTGCTGCGCGCAGTCGCATTCGGGTCGGCCCGGCGGGGCGCACCTCTCATGCCGCCCGCTTCACGCGGTCGATCTCGACGGAGCGCGGTGCGCCGAACAGGGCGCCCTGCCCGAGAAGCACGCCGAAGCCCATGATGCGGGCGAGGTCCTTCTCGGCGACGATGCCGTCGATCACCAGTCCGAGGCCAAGGCTCGAGAAGTACCGGCAGACGTCGGCCGCGGGGATGCGTCCGCCGGCGGCCGGAAGCCCCTCGAGGAAGACGCTCGCATCGAGCTTGACGAACGCGAAGCCGCTCTTGCGCAGGTTGGAGAAATCCATGTCGAGATCGGTGACGTGCTCCAGCGCAAAGCTGAGGCCGATGGCAGCCATGGAGCCGATCGCCTGCCAGTGCGCGGTGGTGAACGTGCGCGCATCGGCCTGCGAGAAGCTCAACACCAGCTTGGTGCCGAGGCCTTCCTCCGCGTCGAACAGGTCGGCGAATGCACCGAGGAAATTGTCGTCCGACAGCGACTCGCCGGCGAGGTTCGAGAACAACGACGCGCGCAGGCCGCGTGACCGGAGCCGCTCGGCAACCTCGGCTGCCCGCGCGAGCTTGGCGGCGTCGATGCGCGCCAGCAGCCCGGTGCCAGAGGCCATGGCGACTACGTCGTCGCCATCCAGCTCCTCACCCGTGCCGGTGCGCAGCTTGACGGAGAGCTCGAAGTGCCGGGCCTTGCGGTCTTCCAGGCCGAGAATCGGGTCGAGATAGACGTCCATGCGGTTGGCCTCGACGGCCTCGGCCACGAGTGCGAGATGACCGACCGGGGTTGCAGCGGAGCGTGCGGGCGCTCTCGATGAGGCCGGCCGTGCGGCGGACTTCATGATAGCGGCTGCCTCCGAGAGTGCCCCCGGAGCGGACTCGCCGATGAGCGGCTGGTCGAGTTTCGAGGCCAGCTGGTCGATCAGGCTCTGCATTGTGTCGAGATCGAGCCGTGTCGTGGATGCGGGACCGGCCTCGCCGGGCCGACCGGCTCGTGGCGACGGCGGAGCCGGTGGACCGCTGCGCGCCGCCAAAGGAGGTGGCATGATCGTCGGAGCATCGACGAGCGGCCCGCCGGGAGGCTTCGGCGAGGGGGCACCACCTGTCGCAGGGCGCGCCGGGAGCAAGGGCAACGGTCCAGCGCCGTCCGACCTGCCTTCAGGAGGCGGCGTGCTCGGGCTGCCCGTGCTCGAGGCCGGCGGTGGAGTTGCAGCACTCGAAGCCGGCGATGCCGTCCCGCTCGCCGCCGCTTTCGGCTCCGCCTCGGCGCGCGACAGGTCGGTCGCACTCGGCGACGCGGACGGCGCGCGCGGCGCAGACGACGATGCCTCGGCCTTCGCGGCATCGGCCACCGGCGATCCCACACCCGTTGTCGCGGTGAGCTCGGCCGGAGCGGAGCCACGCCGGCTGTAGGGCGCCTTGTAGTGGGCCAGCTCGGCCTTCAGCTCCTCGATCTGCGCGTCCAGCGCGGCGACCGTGCTCGTCCGCTGCATCACGGTATAGATTGCAACGAGCGCCGACAGGCAGCTCAGCACCGCGAGGCCCGCCGTCTCAGGGGCGACATCGAGCATGAGATGCAATCCCGCGCCGCCGGCCCCTACGGCGACCGCCAGGGCGAGGATGAGCGCGAGCTGTCCGACTCCGCTTCGCGGGGCCCGCTTGCTGCTGGCTGACTTTTCGGCTGACCCTGTCATGCGCGCGACTCGCTTTTGTTGGCTTGCCGGATGACACGCAGTCCGGGCGAGGCAATCAATTGCAGTCACGGGACTTTCTACAGTTTTTTCACAGCTCGCGAACGTAGGCGTGGAGGCATGAGGCGCCACGGCCACGGCTGACCGGCCCGCCGTCGAGAGGGCGGCGGACGCCTGCCTGCCGCCACTCGATTGGAGGGACCGGACGGGGACCGAGCGCGACGCGACACCGGAACGGCGAATGATGGGCCATGCGTGTATCAGCGGGCCGGACCTCAAAGCGGCACGCGCTGGGTGAGCGCCGCCCGCCTGGCGGCGCCATCCGGCGCGGCAGCAACCCGTGCCCGCTCGCCAGCAAGCACCAGAAGCCCCGTGCGTCGCTACCTACGTCCGGCCAGCCGGCGCGGCGTCGGCCGAGACCGTCTTCGCCGGGACGAACTCCGGTCGGCCACCGCGCTTCACCGCGATCCAGAGAACCAGCAGCGTCGGCACCGCGATGGCGATGCCCGCGGTCGTCATGACCCACTGCGGTATCGGTGAGATTCCACCGCCCGGCGTGGCCAGCGTCATCCCACCCAGGATTAGCAGCAGCCGGATCGGCCACTCGAGCCACCCCGCGTGCCGGGTATCGCCGACACCTGCCTGATAGCCCTGGATCCCACCGCAGATCAGCAGGATGCCTGCGGCGGCTTCCACCATCAACTGCAGCGCCTCCAGGTACATCCCACTGCCACTTCCCTGCAGCACGAGGGCGGGGTTCATGACGAAGAAGAACGGCAGGAAGTAGATGATCGATCCCACCCACATGCTCTCCCAGCCCGTCCGCATCGCAGGGGCACCTGCTATTCCGGCTGCCGCGAACGAGGCGATCGCCACTGGCGGCGTGATCGACGACAGCATGCCCCAGTAGAAGATGAACATGTGCACGGCCATCTTGTTGAGGCCGAGCTTCTCGAGCGCCGGGGCGACGAGGACCGCCAGAAAGATGTAGCAGGCGGTGGTCGTCAGGCCGAGGCCGAGCACGAGGCTGGTGATCGCGCACATGAACAGCAGCAGGAAGGCATTGTCACCGGCGAGGCGCAGCAGATCGCCCGCGAGGCTCGAGACGACGCCCGTCATCGAGAACGCACCGATGAGAAGACCGCAACCGGCCAGGATGCCGATCAGCTCGACGAACGTACGTCCGTTCACCTCGAGGAAGTTGACGATCGACCTGAGGCCCCAGCGGTGCTCCTTGTTGAAGAACTGGTTCAGCACGATCAGGAGCGCAGTCGCATAGAAGGGAGCGTGGCTCTCGCGCTTGAAGTGCAGCAGCATGACGATGAGGAGCGCGACAACGAACGCGTAGTACCACCCTTCCTTCAGCGTCTGCCAGGCACTCGGCAACTCCTCGCGAGGCAATCCTTTGAGGCCGCGCCGGGCGGCATAGGAATCGACCTGCATGAACAGGCCGAGATAATAGAGCACCGCCGGGATGACAGCGGCGAGCGCGACCTCGGCGTAGCTGACGTTGAGGAACTGCGCGATGACGAAGGCAGTCGCGCCCATCACCGGCGGCGCCAGCACGGCACCTGTCGATGCGCAAGCCTCGATGGCACCCGCATAGGACGGCGTGAAGCCCGTCTTCTTCATGGTCGGGATCGTCATCGTGCCTGCGGTGAGCACGTTCGAGACGATCGAGCCCGACATCATGCCGAGCAGGCCCGAGGCGAAGATGCCGACCTTTGCGGCGCCGCCGCGGAAGGTGCCGCACATGGCGAATGCAAGATTGATGAAGAACTTTCCGGCACCGGTCAGCATCAGGGCTGTGCCGAAGACCAGGAACCCGATCACCGTGTCGGCAAAGGCCTGGATCGGAATGCCGAGCAGGCTCTCGGTCGAGAGCACATGATAGGCCGTCGCCTGCTCCACCGTCGATTGCGTGCCCTTGAGCGGGCCGAGCCATGCGGATTCGGCGAACAGCGGATAGAGCGTGAAGGGCAGCACGCTCAGCAGCAGGCTCCAGCCGCCGGTGCGTCGCAGCGCCTCCATCAGCAGTGCCCACATGACCAGGCCGGCGATGATCACGTCCTGCGGCGCGCCATTGAACTCCCAGCCGAGCTCGGCCGCCGAGCGGATGTGGATCATCAGATAGACGCCCGAGACGACCGTCAGCACGAACAGCAGCACATCGTACCAGGGCACGGTCTCGAGCGACGCCTTCTCGCTACCTGGAAACAGGATGTAGGTGAATGGCAACATCAGCACGATGAGCAGGTAGAAATACTCCGTGTTGAGCTGCGTGTAGCCGACGAAGAAGCGCAGGTTGAACTGCTGATTGATGCACAGCAGGATGGTGAGGCCGCTGAGCACGATCAGCAGCCACCTCCAGAAGCCCGTCGGCCTTCGGACCCGCGTGACCTCCGCCTCCTGCGGCCCAGCCTGTGCGTGGGGATCGTCGAACTCGATGCGCTTTGGCGCCGTCGACGCAGAGCCGGTGACAGTGGGCTGTGATGCCATGGACAAGGCCTCGGGATCGGGCGGTTTCCTGATTGCGGATCGACGGCTTTCTTGGAGGTGCCGGGGCCACCCGTCGATACGCGACCCCGACTTCTACGTGCTGTTCGTGGTGAGCCTACCCTATGATCGGCCCGAAGCCAGGTCATCGTCGATTGGCGCGGCCCCTTCTGGCGAGGAGCCTGGCTCGCGTTGGCGTTCGTCTACTCGAACACGACGTTCATCTTGGCCGCCTCGAGCGCGTTCTTGCGTGCCGCCATCCAGGCCTTACGGAAGGCTTCCTTGTCCGCGGGCTGATCGGCTTTGCTAAACGCGGCCCAGGCGTCGGCGAGCACCTTCTGACGATCGAGCAGCGCCTTGTTATGGGCCTCCTCGGCATCCGTCCAGACGCCGGCTTCCTTGTACGCCTTGGCCGCGCCCGGATGGAACGGCACTGCCCACTTCAGGTTCTGGGCCTTGAGTGCGAGACCCGCCGCGCCGGGCGCGCCATCCTTGTAGGCGTCGTAGCCGTCGATCATCGCCTTCGTCAGGCTATGGGCGAGATCGGCCGACAGCGTCGAGTAGCCCATGTAGAGGGGATAGGGATAAGCGGGCAATTCGACCGGCGACGTCGGCGACAGCCCCGCAGCACCGCACGTTGCCTTGTGCTTGGCGAAGTAGGGGCCGAATTTGCGCAGCCTTGCCCACCCGGCATCGTCGCTGTGCGGAGTCGCTGGCCAGACCAGGCCGCGAGGGGAGGTCTCGACCTCCCGCGCCAGCGGATTGATCGTCGAGGTGGCGGCTGCATCCGCCTCGTTGTTGAGCATCCCCTTGAACATGGCCGCATTGCTGGCGAACTCGACCAGCTTGACGTCGGCAGCCGTCAGTCCGCCGAACGCCAGCAGAGCGAGCGCGTTCTGCGTCAAGGCCGGCGAGCCGACCACGATGGCGATCTTCTTTCCCTTGAGATCCTTCATCTCCTTGACGCCCGTATCCTTGGCGACCGCCATGGCCAAGCCGTTGCAGTCGTTGGACGCGATCAGGAGTTGCAGTGCCTGGGGGCCCCACTCCTTTGTGGCGAACTCGAGCACCCCCTCCTGAGCGAAGTAGATGCCAATGCCCATGGCGGAGACCTGGGCCCGGTTGCCCTTGAGCGGGGCGAGGCGCGCGACGTCATTGCCGGCCGGCAGCACGCGCACGTCGGTACCGTATTTCTCCTTGAGCATCTTGCCGACTGCGACCGAGATGTTGAAGCCGGACGTCCCGGTATCGTAGGCCGTCATCGTCAGCGTTTGCGGCAGCTTGACCTGCTGTGCCGCCGCCGGCAGAGCGGTGCCTATCGCGAGCGCGGTGACCATGCTGGCCGCCAGGCCAGATGCTCTTTCGATAATGTTCATCATCGTTCCCCTCCCGAGACCATCGGGGCCGCCGATGTCGGCGGCCCGCTGCACAAATCTTGCTACTCGAAGATGACCGGCATCCCCGCCTTCTCGAGTGCCGCCTTCCGGGCCGCCATCCAGGCCTTGCGGAAAGCATCCTTCTCTTCGGCGGGATTGGACTTGAGGAAGTTCTGCCAGCTGTCGGCGAGCACCTTCTGGCGGGCGAGAAGCTTCTGATTGTGCGCCTCGTCGGCGTCCGTCCAGGCTTTCGCCTCCTTGAAGGCCTTCACCGCGGCCGGATGCACCGGCAGCACCCACTGGAAGTTCTGCGTCTTGACGTCGAGGCCAGAAGCGCCCGGCACGGCGTCCTTGTAGGCGTCGTAGCCGTCCACCATGGCCTTGGCCAAGCCGTACACCGTATCGGCCGGGACCGAGGTGTAGACCATGAAGATCGGATACGGATAGGACGAGGTCTCGAGTGGCTTATCCTTCGAGGCCGAGATGCCGCAGGTGCTCTTGTGCTTGGCAAAATACGGGCCGACTTTCGCCACGCGCGCCCAGCCCGCCGTATCCGAATGTGGCATCACCGGATAGATGAGCCCTCGCGGAGAGGATTCTGCCTCCTTCGCCTGACCGGAGATGTTCGAGGCCACGGCCGCATCGATCTCGTTGTTGAGCACGCCCTTCCACATGGCGCCGTAGCTGGCGAACTCCGCAACCTTGACATCTGCCATCGTCAGGCCGCCGAACGCCAGAATGGCCGCCATGTTGGTATTGAGCGCCGGAGACCCCACCACCGATCCCACCCGTTTGCCCTTCAGGTCTTTGACCTCCTTCACTCCGGTGTCCTTCGCGACGCCGACGGAGATGTTGTTGCAATCGATCGAGGCCAGCAGCATCTGGAGCGGCTGTGGCCCCCAATCCTTGGTGGCGAACTCGAAAATTCCCTCCTGCGCGAAGTAGCCGCCGATCCCCATCGCGGACGCCTGTGCGCGACCGGCCTTCAACGGCCCGAGGCGCGCGACATCGTTTCCGGCAGGCAGCACGCGGACGTCGGTGCCGTACTTGTCCTTCAGGACCTTGCCAACGGCGACGGCGATATTGAAGCCGGACGAGCCTGTATCGTATGCCGTCATGGTCATCGTCGAAGGCAGCTTGACTTGCTGCGCCGAGGATTGCGGCACGTCCGACAGGAGGGCCATGGCCGCCAGCACCGTTGCCGGCAGCCACACCCGCTTTGCTTCGAGCATGGTCGTCTCCCTTTGCTACTGGAGCGTCGGCTCACCCGAGCCGCACCCCTTATCGTGTTTGTCGACTAGTCGAAGATCACCTCGAGACCTGCCGCCGTCAATGCCGACTTCCGTGCGCCGAGCCAAGCCGTGCGGAAGGCATCCTTGTCGGCGGGCGGATTGCTCTTCATGAACCCGGCCCAGGCATCGGCCAGAACCTTCTGCCGCGTCAACAGCTTGGTGTTGAAGGCCTCGTCGGCTTCATTCCAATTTCCTGCCGCCTTATAGACCTTCACGGCCCCGGGATGGATCGGAATGACCCATTGCTTCGTCTGCTGGCCGATGGCAAGTCCCGACGCGCCCGGGGCGCCGTCCTTGTAAAGATCGTAGCCGTCGACCATCGCCTTGGTGATGCCGTGAGCAAGGTCGTCGCCGATCGACTGGTAGGCGATGAATGCCGGGTAGGGATAAGTAGCCATCTCCTTCGGCGTCTGCGGTGACAGACCGGCCGATCCGCAGGTGGCTAGGTGCGGCTTGAGATGCGGACCAACCTTGGTCATGCGGGCCCACCCCTCCTTGTCGGCGTGCGGCATGGCCGGCCACACGAGGCCGCGGGGACTTGTCTCGACCTCGCGCGTCTGGCCCGAGATCGTCGAGGCCTGCGCCACATCGATCTCGTTGTTGAGCATGCCCTTCCATTTGGCGCCGAAGCTGGCGAACTCGACGATCTTGACGTCGTCCTTGGTGAGGCCGCCGAAAGCGAGGAAGGCGAGCGTGTTCTGATTGAGGGCCGGCGAGCCGACGACGAAGCCGACGCGCTTGCCCTTGAGCCCCTTGACCTCGGTCACACCCGTATCCTTGGCGATGCCGATGTTCGCGCCGTTGCAGTCGATCGTGGACAGCAGCGTCATAAGCGGTTGCGGCCCCCAATCCTTCGACGCAAACTCGAACACGCCTTCCTGTGCGTAGAAGAGGCCGATGCCCATGGCCGAGGCCTGTGCCCGGCCGGCTTTGAGCGGCCCGAGGCGCGCGACGTCGTTGCCGGCGGGAAGCACCCTGAGATCGGTGCCCGCCTTTTCCTTGAATGCCTTGCCGACGGCGACCGCGATGTTGAAACCCGACGAGCCTGTATCATAGGCGGTAAACGTGAGCGCCGCCGGCAGCTTCGGGTCGGCTGCGCCAGCCGGGGCCGCCGACGCCAGAGTTGCACCAGCCAGCACGACGGCCAGCCAAGACGATGGGAACCTTCCGTGAAGCATTCGCTGTTTCCTTCGGTTTGATGGAGCCACATGCGTGACGGCTTTGCGCTCGCGGACCGATCCGCCGGACGCCTGCTTTGGCGACGGCAAGCCATCACCCGCCCTTAGCGAGGCTAGCGTGCTACCGTTACGCGAGTAAATCGCCGGCTTGCGAAGGCAACGCGCAACCTGCACGCGCCAGGCTGCGTCGCTGCGGACATATCCCGGGCTCGCTGGCCCCCTGGCATGCTGCTATCTTTAAAACGTAACGAAAATGTCTGCCGGCGCGGCCGTCCGCGCACCCCGTGTGGTAGGCGGAGGACCTTGCTTCAGCCATGCGCATAGCTGCCGGCAACTCGATGTCGCTCGATCAGCCTGCCGGTCAGGGGAGCAGCGACGTGCCGTGGCGCCGCCATCTCTGGCATGCGCTGCTCGGCTTGCTCACGGCACTGGCGTTCACGCCAGCCGTCATCGCAGTCCATGTTACGCTGGACGTCAACGACGCGAGCATCGTCTACCTGATCCCGGTCGTTATCGCCGCCAACCGCTATGGCATGACCAGCGCTCTCACCGCCGCACTGTCCGGCACCGCCACGTCTGCCTTCTTCATATATCACCCGATCTACAGCCTGCGCGTGCTCAATCCGCAGGATGTGATGGCTCTGATGATCTTCACCACCGTTGCGGCTATCACCAGCCACCTGTCCTCCGTCGCACGATCGACCGCCGCAATCGCCGAGCAGCGGACGCGAGAGCTGGAGATGCTTTACGCATTCTCGCGCAGGCTGTCAGCCGCCAGTGCTCCGGAAGAGATCTTTGCAGCCATTCAGGAGCACGTCACGACACTGCTCGGGGGCAAGGTGTCGATTTTGCGCACCGAAGGCTCGGCCAGTGGGACGATGGGGACAACGCTCGACGATGTGCCGGCGGCCGTAGCCGCGGCGATCCGGCAGGCCGGACGCGAACCGGCCGCGGGCAGCATGGTGGTTTCCGACGAGAGCTCCCATTCGCATTGGCTGCTGCGCCCGTTTCCGCGGATACCCGGGCCCTCCGGCTATTTCCTGGTCGACCTCGGCACGGTTGCCGCCATCGAGCTGGGGGCTGTCCGCCAGCGCGTAGACCGGCTTCTGGACGATGCCATCGCCACTCTCGAGAGGCTGGATATCGAGACCACTGTCGCCGAGGCCGAGTACCGGCGCCAATCGGCGTCGCTGCGCGATGCCGTCATCGGCTCGACATCGCACGGTCTGCGCACGCCCCTTGCATCGATCATGGGCTCGGCGTCCATTCTCGCCGCCGCCGAGCCCGTGGCCCAGGATCCGCGCCTCGCCTCTCTCGCCAGGATCATCGTCAGTGAGACGGAGCGCCTCAACGGCGACATTCAGAAGATGCTCGATGCGGCGATGCTCAGCGCTGCAGGCGTCAAGCCTCAGCCGGTCCTGATCGAGCCGAGCGACCTGATCAACGCAGCTGTCGAGGCAAAGCGACGCGAGATGGTCGGCCACCGGGTCTCGTTGGACCTCGGGGATGATCTGCCCTTCGTCCATGCCGACCCGCAACTGGCACGTGAAGCCCTCGGACTGCTGCTCGACAATGCCGCGCGCTACTCGGAGCCCGGCACCAATATCTCAATATCCGCGCGGCGCGAAGGTAACATGGTTGCGATTGCCGTGGACGATGAAGGCCTGGGCCTGGACGAGGCGGAGCGGTTGCGGCTGTTCGAGAAGTTCTACCGGGGCGCCCGGGTTCGCGATACGACACGTGGCAGCGGGCTTGGCTTGTGGATTGCGAGCTCATTCATAGGAGCCTGCGAGGGGCGCATCTCGATCGCCCCGCGCGCGACGCAGCCCGGAACCTGTGTCACTATTCAACTGCCTGCGGCAACGGAGGACGAGATGAGACTTCCTGGAGGCCAGGATGACTAGCCCTGCGCCGAATGTGCTCGTTGTCGAGGACGAGCCGCAGATGCGCCGGTTCCTGCGTGCCGGCTTCGAGCTGGACGGCTTCCAAGTGCACGAGGCGGAGACGGCCGCGGCCGGCGTGAGGCTCGCGACCTTGCGCCCTTTCGATCTCATCATCGTCGATCTGGGCCTCCCCGACAAGGATGGCAGCCATGTGGTGGAGCGCGTGCGCTCGTGGTCGACGGTTCCGATGATCGTGCTGTCCGTCCGCTCACACGAGGACGAGAAGGTGCGCCTGCTCGACACCGGCGCCGATGACTATGTCGTCAAGCCGTTCGGCATGGCCGAGCTGCTTGCGCGGACACGCGCGGCACTGCGGCGAAAATCACCGGCAAGCGTGCTGCAGCCTATCGTCGGCGTCGGCCCCCTCTCCATCGATCTGGCCCACCGCATCGTGGAGCGCCAGGGCGTCCGCATTCAATTGACGCCGAAGGAGTTCCGCCTGCTGCAGATCCTCGCCCAGCATGCCGGCAAGGTGGTGACGCACCAGCATCTGCTGCGCGAGATCTGGGGCGCTGCCCATATCGACGCCGCCCACTATCTGCGAATACTCGTTCGGAAGATCCGGAAAAAGATCGAAGTCAACCCGACGCAACCGGCCATACTCCTTACCGAGCTCGGTGTCGGCTATCGACTTGCCGCCCCGCGGGATCAGCATGCCGGCACCTGATCGGCTCGGCCCGACTGCGCCGCGACCGAGCGTGTGGCGTCGGGAGACGCCAACATTTATGTGCAATTTACGGGTGTGAGTGGCGACTCTACGTAAGGGCCCGACATCAATTATCTACCATGTGCCGGCAATTGCGGCACTGCTCTGGGCATCGGTTCCACACTGCCGCGTGAGCCGAGACCTGCCATGGAGCCCATCATCGTCTTGCTTTGCATCAGCCTCGCGTTTTGGGCAGTGGGCGCGGCCCTGCTCAAACGACGCGCCGGCAGAGAATCCGGTTCGAGCAAGCCGACAGGGCCTTCTTCCGACTGGATGGCTTCAGTCACCTCCTGGGCCGCCGTCAGCGTCATCCTCATCGCAGTCGCCTCCACCATGAAGGGTGCCATGCTGCTGTTCGCGGACCCGAGTGTCGGCGCGAGTGTCGGATTTTTTGCCAGCGCCGTCGTATTGTTTCTGATCCTTCGGCTGTTGGGGCCCTATCCGAAGTAGGGTCCAATGCCCGGGGCCACCGCACCGACGCCCGCAATCTGCCCGGTGGTCGAGGCTGTCGAAAATAGGTTGCAGTAGCAGGCTGAGCGCCACGCCCCGGAGCCGCCAAGCGCGGGCCGGCGATCGACGCATTCCAACCCCGAGCCGAAGAGGCCTGGCTCGACGCCACGCTCGTGGACCATGGCCCTGCGACGGGTCCAAGCCTCTGTGGGCCGAGTCCGCACTTGTGCGAATCAGGCGATCGGCGGCGCGACACCGTTGCGGATGTGACAGTAGGCGTGCCACGTCGCATGCCCGATCAGCGGGAACGCCAGCACCAGCCCGGCCAGCAGCGTGACGAAGCCCGCCGCGATCATCACCGCGATCAGAGCCGCCCAAAGCGCCATCGGCTTCGGGTTGGCAGCGACTGCCGCGATGCTCGATCTGATCGCGGTTACGGCATCGACGCGCTCGACCAGCAGCATCGGCACGGCCACAGCCGACATGGCGAACACGAGCGTGGCGAGGCAGCCACCGACAATCGACCCCACGATCAGCAATCCGAGCCCTGGCCCGGTGAACAGCAGCGTCGGCAGGAACTCGCTCGCCGGGGGCAGGCCCTGCCCGCCCATGAATAGCATGAGCAGCATGAACGCCAGCTCGAGCCAGACCAGGAAGACGATCATCAGCACGACGCCGAAGAACGCGATCTGGCCTTTCGCCGCCAGCCCCGCGCCTGCGGCGCTGGCGAGCGAGACCGGCTCACCGCCGGCGAGGCGCCGGCTCGCGTCGTAGAGCCCCATGGCGAGAAAGGGTGCGATCAGAAAAAAGCCGCCCGCGAATGCCGGAAACAGCGCCTGCGCGCCGCGGCTCCAAAGGCCGAGCGCGAGCGCGGCGGCGCCGCCGGCGAAGGCCAACCCGTAGGTCAGGCCAACGGCGGGTGCAGCCCAGAGATCGCGCCAGCCCGCCGCCAGCCACATCCACGGCGCATCGAAGGGTACGCGGTGCGGGACCGCAACCCCGTCGGGGTCCCAGGCTGCGGCCAGCCCACGGTTCCCGCCTCCCCGCGCGTCGGCCATGGCCTCATCCCCCTTTGGCGTTGCGCCGGGTCGGAGCAGGCCCGGCATCGACCTCGTCATCGAGCGCGCGCCACGCCGCCCCTTCGAGATCGTCGTATTGCCCGCTGCGCAGGCACCACATGAATGCAGCCAGCCCCAGCGCCCCGAGACCAAGAGCGACAGGAACAAGCCAGGCAAGTGCCGTCATGACGTACGTCCTCCCTTTGCCCAATGCACTCTGAGCGCATTGGCCGTCACGGCGATCGACGACGCCGACATGGCGATGGCCGCGATCAACGGCGTCAGCCTGCCCGTCATGGCGAGCGGGACGAACAGGATATTGTACCCGACGGCAATCGCGAGGTTCTCGAGCGAGCGTCGCTCGCTGGCTCTCGCCACGGCCAAGGTCTCGATGATCGGCGCCAGCGCCTCGCCCTGGAACACGGCATCGGCCGCCGTCTGGCTGATGTCGGCCGCCGTCGACGGCGAGAGGGATGCATGGCCCGCTGCCAGCGCCGGGGCGTCGTTGAGCCCGTCCCCAACCATCAGCACCTTCCGCCCCCTGGCGGCGAGCGCCTCGATACGAGCGATCTTCTCGTCAGGACGCTGCGCGGCGCGCCATTCGGTGATGCCAACGTCGCCGGCGGCTTCTGCCACGGCGTCGGCCCGGTCGCCGGAAAGGATCTCGACCGCGAGTCCGCGCGCCTTCAGTGCCGCCACCACCTCGCGGGCGTCTGGTCGCAACTCGTCGGCGAAGTGCAAGGCGAGTGGCTGCCGGCCGGCAATCCGAAGCCAAAGTGTCGCAGCATTGGCGTCTGCATCGGTGATGCCGCAGTGCCGTCCCGAGCCGAGCCTGACCTCGTGACCGTCCATCTCTGCGATCAGGCCTGCACCGCCCACCTCGGTGACGCCAGCTGCAGGCGCGACGGCGAGCCCGCGATCTCTGGCTGCCACGACGACGGCCCTGGCATAGGGATGCCGGCTGCCGATCGCGAGCGACGCCGCCAGCGCGAGCGTGGCATCGTCGATGCGACCGCCATCGACGATCCGCGGCTCGCCGCGTGTCAGCGTGCCGGTCTTGTCGAGCACCACCGTATCGATGGAGGCCAACCGCTCCAGTCCGTCAGCGGCCTTGACGATGATGCCGCGCCGGAAGAGCCGGCCCGACGCCACCACCTGCGTCACCGGAACGGCCAGCGCCAGCGCACAGGGGCACGTGATAATGAGTACGGCAATGGCAGCCGTCAACGCGGGCTCCCAGCCGTGGCCGAGACCGATCCAGCCGAGGAACGTCGCAAGGCCGAGGACGTGCACGGCTGGCGCATAGATCTGGGCCGCCCGATCGGCGAGCCGCACGTAGCGGCTCTTGGCCTGCTCTGCAGCAGACATCAGGCGACCGATCTCGGCGAGTAGAGTCGCGTCCTCTGCGGACGTCGCCACCGCCTCGATGGGTGCGGACAGATTGATCGTGCCGGCGTAGAGCTGATCTCCGCCAGCCACCATGCGCGGACGCGTCTCGCCAGTGATGAGACTCTCGTCGATGGCGCCGTGGCCGCTGGCGACGCGGGCATCGATCGGCACCCGCTCTCCGGCCGCGACCAGCACCCGCATACCGGGCTCGATCGCCCGCGTCGCGATCCGCTCGGCGCGGCCGTCAGGATGGATGATCGTCGCCGCCGTCGCCCTGGCGCCGAGGAGATTCTGAGCAGCGCTTGCCGCCTGTGCCCGCATGCGGCTGTCGAGGGCCCGGCCGATCAGCAGGAAGAACAGCAGCGTCACGGCCGCGTCGAAATAGACGTGGTGGTGGCCTGCCGCCGTCTGCCAGAGGCTCATGCCCGTGGCCAGCAGCACCCCGAGCGAGATCGGCACGTCCATGTTGAGACGGCCCGCCGCGAGCGCCCGCCGGGCAGAGCCGAAGAACGGCTGGCCCGCATAGGCCACGGCCGGAATGGCGACCAGCGCCGAAAGCCAGTGGAACAGCGACATCATCGATGCCGGCATGTCCTGTGCCTGTCCCGACCACACCGCCACCGACATCAGCATGATGTTGGCGGCCGCAAAGCCCGCGACGCCGAGTCGGCGCAGGAAGTCGCGCTGACGCTCCTCCTCGTCGGCAGGCCGCTCGTCGGCGAGCCGCGTCGCCTTGAAACCCTTGGCGGCGAGCGCTGCGACCAGCTTCTCCTCGCTCGCCAGCGGACCGACGGTCTCGACGGTCACACGACGCGTCGACAGGTTGGCACGCGCGCCGACGACATCGGCCTGCTCACCTAGCGTGCGCTCGACCGTGCGGATGCATCCGCCACAATGCATGTTCTCGACGACCAGCGTCGTCATGTGGCGGGTCGCCGGAGCCACGGTCCCTCCGACGGGCGGCGAGGCGCGCGACCCGAGCCCTTCGAGGGCTACTGCTTCACCCATATGCGCCTCCTCATGCGATAGACAGGCTCGGCTCCCCAATCGGCCCCCCTGGCCTCGAGAGAAAGGACCCATGTGCCCGTCTCGAGCGGACCGACGCTCGCCACATAGCGGCCAGGCTCGGTCTCACGCAGCGTGACGGTCCGGTCGAGCCGGCTCGTCGCGGCCCGACCGATGGTGCCTTCCAGCACCAGGTTGCGCACCGGGCGACCGTCGGGATCGATCAGCGTCGCCGCAATGGCGCCGTCGATACTCACGCTCGCGGCATCGTGCCAACCAAGCTTTGCCTGCCGCTCGCCAGCTGCGATCCGGGCGTTGTACTGGAGCCCCTTCACGTAAGGCTCCTGCGAGACCACCCCCGTGTAGGTGAACAAGGCTTTCGTCAGGAACACGCCGTTGACCGCGAATACGACGCCGAAAAACGCCACGAGGATGAGAAGGACGTGGCGTCCCGTCATCTCCTTCCGGCCTCGGCCGTCGCTCGGCACAGTGGCTCGCATGATCATTGTCCAGCCCCGAGAGGTGCATATTGGAAACTCGTGCGGCGCTTTTTCTCGGCGCCGGTCGCAGTGTCCTTCACGACGATGTCGAAGTCCGTCGAGCCGTTGCCTGCGAGCTTGGCGAGCTCGTCCCGCGACACGCTGATCAGCACGCGCAGCTCGCGCAAGGCATCGGTCGCAACCTTGATCCTCGGCGCGGTCTCGCCCTCGAAGCCGACAATGCGCAGGCTCGCTCCGGCTAGGCCGACGGCTGCGAGCGTGTAGTCGTGTGGATCGTGCAGCTTATTCAGAATCTTGACCGTGAAACCGTTGCGTACGCCGCCATCCGACAGCCGCACGAACGGAGGATTCCGGTCACGCAGCACATTGACCTCGAGAGTGGTGCGATTGAACCAGGCGACGAGCATGACGATGCCGACGAGCGCCAGCACGCCAGCATAGAGCATCGTGCGGGGGCGCACGAACCTGTGCGGCTCATGCTGGCCCTTGGCCGCGGCCTCCTGCTTGGCGACCGTCTCGTAGGCGATCAGGCCCCGTGGACGACCGATCTTGTCCATGATCTCGTCGCATGCGTCGATACAGAGCGCACATTGGATGCATTCGAGCTGTGAGCCGTCGCGAATGTCGATGCCCGTCGGGCAGACCGCGACGCAGGCCTTGCAATCGATGCAGTCGCCTCGCGCCGACCAGTCGACCAGTCCGTCCTTTCCCTTCCGCACCGGGCCCCGGGGCTCACCACGCTCCGGCTTGTAGCTGACGAGCAGCGTATAGCGGTCGGTCATGGCGCCCTGGATGCGCGGCCAGGGGCACATGTAGATGCAGACCTGCTCGCGGGCGATGCCGCCGAGCAGGTAGGTCGTGACCGTGAAGATGCCGAGGAACAGATAGGCGATCGCAGGCGCCTTGCCAGTGACGAGCTCGACGGCGAGCGTCGGCGCGTCGCGGAAATAGAACACGAGGGCCCCTCCCGTCAGGAGGCCGATCGACAGCCAGGAGAGGTGCGTCATCCCCTTCTTGAGGATCTTGGTCGGACCCCACGGCTCCTTGTCGAGCCGGATGCGCGCGTTGCGGTCCCCCTGCCAGAACCGCTCGACGGTGATCATCAGGTCGGTCCACACCGTCTGCGGGCATGTGTAGCCGCACCAGACCCGGCCCGCGAGCGCGGTGGCGAGGAACAGTGCCAGCGCTGCCAGCACGAGCAGACCGGTGACGTAGTAGAACTCCTGCGGCCAGATCTCGAGGAAGAAGAAGAAATATCGGTTGTTTGCCATGTCGATCAGCACGGCCTGGTCGGGCAGGTCCGGCCCGCGATGCCAGCGCAGCCATGGCAGCCCGTAGTAGATGGCGAGCGTCACCGCCATGACGATCCATTTCAGAGTCCGGAACTGGCCGTGGGCCAGCTTCGGATAAATCCTTTGCCGCGTGGCATAGAGCTGCCGGCGCGCCGCCTGATTGACGGCCTCGACATCATGACGCTCGATGCCTGCGGGCTCCGCTTTCGGATCGCCGCGCCTGTCGAGGACGGTGGTCACCGCTCAGCGCTCCTTGTTGTCGCGGCCGGGATCCGACGGCTCAGGCCGAGCCACGCGATCACGGCAGTCACGATAGCTGCCGGATTAGGGATGTCCGGAAGCGGAAGCGGACCGGCAGCGGGAAATCCGTCGCCGGCACCGCCAGACCGGGCGGCCGTCCGCTGCTCGGCCAGCGTCGATGCCAAGTCGCACCCGCAAGCGCACATCGGAACCGCTCCTTTCAGAAGTCGGGCTATGGGCGACCTACTTTCCACCGCCGAGGCTGTGGACGTAGACCGCCAGCGACTTCACGGTCGCCGCGTCGAGGCGCGGCGCCCAGGCCGGCATGACACCACCCCGGCCCGTGCGGACCGACTCGACGATCGCCTCCCTGCTGCCACCGTAGAGCCAGATGCCGTCGGTCAGATTGGGCGCACCCTGGTCGATCTTGCCCTTGCCGTCGTCGCCATGGCAGCTGGCACACTGCTCCTTGTAGACCTTGGAGCCCGCGTCGAGTGCCGCTTTGTCGTGCGGTTTGCCACTGAGCGCGAGAACCTGCTCGGTGACGGCAGCGATCTGCTTGTCGTCGAGCAGCTTGTCGAGGCCGAACCGCGGCATGGCCACGGCCCGGGCCTGATCGTCGCCGTTGCGGATGCCGACCTGAATCGTCTTGTGGACCTCATCGACGGTCCCGCCCCAGAGCCAGTCGTCGTCATTGAGGTTGGGATAGCCGACGAAGCCTTGTGCGCCGCGACCGTGGCAGGGCGCACAGTTCGTCTGGAAGGAGGCCGCACCCGCCGCCATCGCGAACCTCAGCAGCTCGGGGTTCTTCTTCACCTCGCCGAGCGTGGTCTTGTCCAGCTGGGCGCGCATCGCGGCCTGGGCATCGACCCCCGCCTTCACCTCGCTGGCCACCGTCGCTCGCTGGCTGTAGCTCCACAGGCCCTTGGTATAGCCGTTGGCGAGCGGCCACGCGGGGTACACGATCCAGTAGCCGATGGCCCACACGATGCTGGCGTAGAAGGTGAGCAGCCACCACCTCGGCAGCGGCTTGTTCAGCTCCTTGATCCCGTCCCACTCGTGACCCGTGGTCTCGACGCCCGTGACCTCGTCGATCTCGTGCTTCTTAGTCACCTGGCCCCCCTTTCATCCGGCTTGGCCATCCCCGGCTTCGTCTGCTGATGATCGAGATCGAGTGCTCGCCTCTGCGCCGCCTCGAAGCGCGGCCCGTTGGCGGGCCAGAGCGCGTAGATCACGACACCGAGAAACATCGCCACGAACATCAGCAGCGAGGTCACCTGGCTGAACGATGCAACAGTCTGGTAGCTCATAGCTGCCTCACCTCAGGTTCGGACCGGCGGCGTCGAAGGTGGTGAAGTCCACCATCTGGCCGAGGATCTGCAGGTAGGAGACCAGCGCATCGAGCTCGCTCGGCTCGCTGCCGGGCTTGCCGTCGAATTTGCCGGACCTCGCCTTCGGGTAGCGCTTCTTGAGATCGCGCTGCGCGCGCCCCTCGGACTGGATCTGCGCCTTCACGTCGTCCTGCGCCTTGGCGATCATCTCGTCCGTGTAGGGGACGCCGACGGCTTTGAGCGTGCGCATGCGCTCGCCGAGATTGGTGGTGTCGAGCTTATTGGTGGCGAGCCACGGATAGCTCGGCATGATGCTCTCGGGCACGAGGCTGCGCGGATTGATCATGTGCTCGGCATGCCACTGGTCGGAGTACTTGCCGCCGACCCGGGCGAGGTCGGGGCCGGTGCGCTTCGACCCCCACTGGAACGGGTGGTCGTACATGCTCTCGGCAGCGAGGCTGTAGTGGCCGTAGCGCTCGACCTCGTCGCGCAACGTCCGCACCATCTGACTGTGACAATTGTAGCAGCCCTCGCGGACGTAGATGTCGCGACCGGCCTGCTCGAGCGGGCTGTAGGGGCGCATGCCCTTCACCTTCTCGATGGTGCTGTCGATCCAGAACAGCGGTGCGATCTGGACCAGGCCGCCGATCGACACCATCACCAGGATGCCGACCAGCAGAATGATCGAGTTCTTCTCGAAGACGTCGTGTTTCATGGTGCCAATCCCCCGCTCACTCAGCCGCCGTGAGGCGCACGCTCGGAGCCGCCGCCACGCGCGGTTGCTCGGCGAGATCGACGGACACGTCGCCACGGATGGTGCGCCAGACGTTGTAGGCCATGATCAGCGAGCCGATGACGAAGAGCAGTCCGCCCACGGCGCGGATCATGTAGTAGGGCTTCATCGCCTCCACGGTCTCGATGAACGAGTACTGGAGGAAGCCGAGCTTGTCGTAGGCCCGCCACATCAGGCCCTGGGTGATGCCGGAGACCCACATCGCCGTGATGTAGAGGAGGATGCCCAGTGTCGAGATCCAGAAGTGCCACTCGACCAGCCGGATCGAGTAGAGACCCTTCCGATTCCACAGCCACGGCACCAGGCAGTAGATGGCGCCGAACGAGACCATTGCGACCCAGCCGAGCGCCCCCGAGTGCACGTGCCCGATGGTCCAGTCTGTGTAGTGCGAGAGCGAGTTCACCGCCTTGATCGACATGAGCGGCCCCTCGAACGTCGACATGCCGTAGAACGCGACCGACACGACGAGGAGACGCACGACCGGGTCGGTCCTGAGCTTGTCCCAGGCGCCAGCGAGCGTCATGAGGCCGTTGATCATGCCGCCCCAAGACGGCATCCACAGCATGATCGAGAACGTCATCCCGAGGGTCTGAGCCCAATCCGGCAGCGCGGTGTAATGCAGATGGTGCGGGCCGGCCCAGATGTAGATGAAGATGAGGGTCCAGAAGTGCACGATCGACAGGCGGGAGGAGTAGACCGGCCGCTCGACCCGCTTCGGGATGAAATAGTACATGATCCCGAGGAACCCGGCGGTGAGGAAGAAGCCGACTGCATTATGGCCGTACCACCACTGCGTCATCGCGTCCTGCACGCCGGCATAGACGATGTAGCTCTTCGTCGAGAACAGGCTCACCGGCAGCGTCGTGTTGTTGACGAGATGCAGCATCGCCACGGTGACGATGAAGGCGAGGTAGAACCAGTTCGCGACGTAGATGTGGGGCTCTTTCCGCCGCGCGAGCGTGCCGAGGAAGACCAGCAGGTAGACGACCCAGATGATGGTCAGAAACAGGTCTGCGTACCACTCGGGCTCGGCATACTCCTTGCCCTGGGTGACGCCGAGCAGATAGCCGGTGCCCGCGATGGCGATGAACACCTGGAAGCCCCAGACGACGAACCACGGCGCCCAGCGCCCGGCCAGCCGCGCGTGCGACGTGCGCTGGACCACGTAGAAGGATGTCGCCAGCAGGGCGTTGCCGCCGAAGGCGAAGATCACCGCCGAGGTGTGCAGCGGGCGCAGTCGGCCGAAGCTCGTCCACGGTAGATCGAGATTGAGCGCCGGGAAGGCAAGCTGCCAAGCCAGCACGTCGCCGACCACGAAGCCGGCAATGCCCCAGATGACGGCGGCGATCGTCGCCACCTTGATGGGGTCATCCAGGTAGACGTCTGTCTGGCTCGGCTCGCCATAGTGCCTGAGCACCGTGATGCCCGCGATGATGGCAGCGACTGCGAGCAGCGCGCCGTGGAAAGCCATGGCCGGCTCGCTCGTGCCTACGGCCATCACGCCGCCGAGACCCGCTGTTGCCACGGCTGCGATCACGGCGCCAGCATCGGCGAACGCCTGCCGTTCGACCGTCGTGTTTGTCATCAAACCCGCCCCCGTATGGAACCGCTCGATTGCGCTCCGGACGCAACTGCCGCCGCAGCGCAAAAAAGTCCTCGCACTGCGAATTCTCCCGGGCGTTGATATTGATCAATGATGCGGTGAGGCATTTGCGTTCGCCGCCTCGTGCTGGACGGCGCCGGATCATGCCCCCGACGGCCACGCTGCCCGGGCTTCCGCAGTCAGCGAATACTCGAGGGTCTCGACCGGACCCGATGAAAACGCCAGGAGGACCCGCGTCGTCGCCCACTGCTGCTCGGGCGTCATCGGCGCCACGGCGATGACGGCGAAGCCCCGGGCCACCCAGCTTTCGATGTCGGAGGCGAGCCGCGGGACAAGGTGCTGGCCCGCATGATTCTCCCACAGTGCCGGCAGCCGAATCCCGGTCCGCCAGAGATGCACCAGGCACGGACTGGCCACCACCGAGCCTGCTGCCGTCGCGACTGAAAGCACCTCTAGGCCGTCGAGCAGACCCGCTGAGCCGGCGGGAGGCGACCCGTTGCCGGCGAGCCGCGCCACGGTCGCGGCCAGCGCGATCAAGCCAATTTGCTGAGAGTCGATGCCCTTCTCGGCCAGCAACCGCAACGTCGGCCACAGTGCATCTTTCCCGTCCAGGACGGCGATGACGAGCCTCAGCTTCGGATCCTGCGGGGTCATGGCCGGTCGCCCACGCTTCGGACCGTGCCCGTCACTGGCGACGGCGCCTCCCGGCCCCTGCCCCCGACCGATTTGACTGGCTTGGCCGCCCGCGTACGTCGCCATGCCCTGTAGAAGGACCATTGTCGCTACCGTGCGCGGGATTCCGGGCCGCCCTCCGCCAGAGCCTGCAAGGCGCCAGGATTGCGTATCGTGACCAGGATGCATTGCTCGAGATCAATCACACCGTCGGTGCGTAGGCGCGTGAAGGTGCGGCTGACCGTCTCGATGGTCAGGCCGAGGAAATCGGCGATGTCCATGCGGGTCATCGGCAGCACGATCTCGTCAGGCTTCTCCCCACGACGCTCGTTGCGACGGGAGAGAGCCATCAAGAAGGCCGCGACGCGCTCGGCAGCAGTCCTCTGGCTGACAGTGAACAGCAGCTCCCGCGCCGCCAGCAGCTCCCGCGACAAGGCCTCGTAAAGCTTGATGCCGAGTTGCGAGTCGAAGCGCGCCAGATCCTTGAGTGTCGCCACGGGCAGACCGCGAACCACGGTCCTCTCCATGGCCTGTGCGCTGTCGGCGTGCTCGCCGAGTGCCCCGAGCCCGATGACATCGCCAGGATAGGCGAAGTCGACGACCTGACGCCGCCCATCCGGCATCATCCGGTAGATGCAGATGTGCCCCACCTCGACCCGATAGACATGCGTGGCCTGGTCGCCCTCACAAAAGAGGTGCTCGCGGGCCTCGAGCGTGTGGGCCACGCCGGCAGCCAGCCGCTCGGCCAGGGCGTCCTGCGGTTCCCTGTGGGCGAGGCCGCCCCCCGTCATCGGGTGATCGTGATCGCTATCCACGGTGAAAGCGGTCGTCAGCATGGTTGACCCCTGCGGTGCCTGTCTTCTTGTCGAGGGGCACTAGAAGGGGTCGCGGAAACTCGCTCATGGCAGGTTGGTAACCGATTGTGAGAAAGTGTAAGAGGCTACCAGGAGCCGTCACATGGAAGGGAGCCCTCCCCTATGCCTTGCGGGAATAGCCAGCGGCACATTCTCGTGGTGGACGACGAGGAGCCCGTGAGAGCGCTGTTGCGCGACTGCTTCGAGCTCGAAGGCTACGTGGTGACTGAGGCGGCGACTGCCGGCGAGGCCCTCAGCCGGCTTTCCGGCTCGACACCCCACCTCGTCACGCTCGATCTCAACCTGGGGGGCGACGATGGGCTCGAGCTCGCACGTCGCATCCGGGCGCAGTGCAACGTGCCGATCGTCATGATCACAGGCAAGGGCGACACCATCGACCGCGTCGTCGGTCTCGAGCTGGGTGCTGACGACTATATCGCCAAGCCGTTCCATGTCCGGGAGGTGCTGGCCCGCATTCGCGCGGTGCTGCGCCGTTACGACGGCGGCGGCACTGCCGAAAGCGCGACTCCAGCGCCGACCTCGGGCGAGGCCTACGCCTTCGAAGGCTTCACGCTCGACATCGCCCGCCGGGAGCTGCGCCTCCGCAGTGGCGAGTTGCGCGAGCTGACCACAGCGGAGTTCAACATGCTCGCCATGTTCGTCAAGCGCCCGTCCCGGGTTCTGTCGCGCGACAACATCATGGATCTGCTCAAGGGTCATGACTGGTCGCCTCTCGACCGGTCGATCGATTCCCTGGTCGCGCGCCTCAGGCGCAAGATCGAAGAGTCTCCCGACACGCCGCGACTGATTAAGACCGTTCGCGGCGTAGGATATGTATTCGCAGTGGACGTCGCTCGGCCTTGACCGCCATCAAGGCTCAGCCGTCGAGCAGCCGTCGGAACGCCCGCGCGAGCTCGCTGCGGCTGTAGGGCTTGGTAAGAATAGGCAGGTTCTGGCCGGGCCTGCCTCGCCCCCGCAGCACCTCGTCGGCGAAACCGGACGTCAACAACAGCTTCACACCCGGCCATCCGGCAGCCACGCGTTCGGCCAGATCGAAACCGGACATCCCGCCCGCCATCACGATATCGCTGAACACGATATCGATGCCAGGCGTCCGACCGAGGACAGCGAGGGCCGCGGGCCCACTCTCGGCCTCCACAACCCGATAGCCGAGCTCCGCCAGGCGGCTTCCCGTCACCTCCCGCACCTCGGCGTTGTCCTCGACAAGAAGAACCAGCTCGCCCTTTGCCGGCGGGATCTCCGCCTCCTGGACGGGGAGCGTCGGCGCCCCCGCATCCGCGGCGCGCGGTAAGTAGAGGCTGACGGTGGTGCCGATGCCGGCCTCGCTGTAAATCGTCGCCGTGCCGCCGCTCTGCTGGGCAAAGCCGTAGATCGTGCTGAGGCCGAGGCCGGTGCCTTTGCCCGGCTGCTTGGTCGTGAAGAACGGCTCGAAGGCACGCACCAGAACGTCCGGCGGCATGCCGTGCCCGGTATCGGAGACCGAGAGCCGCACGTAGGCGCCGGCCGCCAGCTTGCCGATGGCACCGATCTCGCCTTCTCCCGCCTCGACGTTGGCAGTCTCGATGATCAGGCGACCGCCGTGAGGCATGGCGTCGCGCGCATTGATTGCCAGGTTGAGTACGGCGTTCTCGACCTCGCTCGGATCGGACCGGACGCGCCACAGCCGGGGCGCCAGCCGGGCGTTCAGGTCAATGTGCTCGCCGAGCGTACGCCGGAGCAGGTCGACCATGCCCATCACCTGCTCGTTGAGGTCCAGCATGGCGGGTGCGAACTGACGCCGCCGCGCGAACGTCAGCAGGCGCGACGTGAGCCGCGCGCCCATCTCTGCCGCATCATGGGCGCGCTTCAGCAGCGCCTTCGCCCGCTCGTCCTCGAGCCGCATCTCGAGCAACTCGAGGTTGCCGGTGATCACCGTCAGTAGATTGTTGAAATCGTGTGCAATTCCGCCCGTGAGCTGCCCGAAGGCCTCCATCCGCTGGGTTCGCACCAGCTGCGCCTGGGTCTCCTCGCGCCGCTGCATCTCAGCCTTGAGCGCTGCCGTGCGCTCCGCCACGCGCTGCTCGAGCTCGGCACGGCTCAAGGCCAGCTGATCGAGGGCGCGCTTGCCTTCCGACACGTCCCGCATCACGACCGTGTAGATTTTCTCGCCACCGATCTCGACATGTGAAATCGACGCTTCGGCGGGGAACTCCGCCCCGTCTTTACGCTGCCCATAGATCTCGGCCCGCTCAGCCATCCGTCGCGAGACGGTGCCGCCGGCTCCGAACTGCTTGACGTGGTGGGCGTGCGACGGCCGGAACCGGGCCGGTATCAAGGCGTCCAGCGGCTCGCCGATCATCTCGTCGCGCGTATAGCCGAACATCCGCTCGGCACCGTCATTGAACAGCGTGATACGCAGCCGCTCGTCGAGAGAGATGATCGCATCCGCCGCGATCGAGACGATCGCCCACAGACCCGCCTCGAGACGGCCGGCCTGAACCTCGGCCCAACGCAGCTCGGAGATGTCCCGAACCGCGCCACAAATCCGCACCGGACCGGCGGCGTCGGCTTCGACGCGGCCCAGGACTTTGATCCACCGCTCGCCACCTTCGGCTGGAGGCAAGACACGGCAATTGAACTCGAGCAGCCCGTTCCCTTCCGGGTCGCAGGCGGTCGCGAGTGCGGCCTGGACCATGGAGCGCTCCTCGGCGTGGATCATCGCCACGAGCTTTTCGAGGCCGAGCCTGGCATCCGGCGCCAAGCCCATGATCTCGCGCGCAGAAGCGTCCCAGACGATATCGCCGGTCGACCGGTCCCATGTCCAGATACCGACCTGTCCGGCCTCGAGGGCGATCTGGTATCGGGTCTCCAGCGGGTGCTGCTCGCTCAATGGGTCTTGCCTTGGCATCGGGGGGCGGGGGTTGGAGCCCGTATCCAGCCGTACCGCTGCCGGCGCCGGAGGATACGTTAGAAGCACTGGATTTGCGAGTAGTTTGGGAAACCTAGGCCAGATGTCAGGACAGTGGGCCGACCTTCAGGCGCCGCACCCTAGCACAGCTCCGGCGCGAGCGAGAGTTTCCGACGCGCCACCGCTGGCGTCGATCGTCCACCAGTCGATGGCTCCCAAGTCCTGCTCGAGCTGCCGCAAGACCACCGCAGCAGTGGCGTCGGAGGCATCACCGCGCCGTGCCGCCACCCTCTCGAGCAGTGCCTCGCACGGCGCCGAGAGCCACAGGCCGTCGAACGGCGCGCCGACACTATGTGCCGTTTGCGCCGCTGCGATGCGCTCCTCGACGTGCGCGAACACAGCATCGACAATGACCGAGTGGCCTGCCGCCAGAGCGAGCCGCGCCTTGCCCAGCAGCCGCCGATAAACCTCGCGGCCAACCTCCGGCGCATAGTGCCGGGCATCGAGCCGCTCGGTCTCGCCGACACCGAGCATGGATTTCCGCTCGAGATCCGACCTCAGGTGCAGCGCTCCGGGTGCATGCCCGATGCTTGGCGCCAGGGCCGCGGCAAGCGTCGACTTGCCCGTGCCGGAGAGCCCTCCCACGGCGACCAGCCGGGCTGGCTTCACCGACAGGTGCGACGTCGCGCCTTCGAGATAGCGGCGGGCTTCTTCTGCGTCGGAGCCTTGCCGATCCGCCGCCCGGTCGCCTTGGAGTTGCGCAGCGCGCTGCGCCCCAACCAGCGCACGAATGGCGCTCCGGATTGCGAGCAGCAGCGGCAGCGCCTTCAGCCCTTCGATGTCCAGCGATTCGTCGCGCCGCCATAGATATCGGCTGAGGAGGAGGCTGGCCGCCTCCTTCTGCCCCCGATGCAGCAGATCCATCAGCAGGAAAGCCAAGTCGTAGAGCGTGTCGATGGTGGCCAGGGTCTCATCGAACTCGAGGGCATCGAATAGCGTCGGCTTCCCATGCCAGACCACGATGTTGCCCAGGTGGAGGTCGCCATGGCAGCGGCGCACGTGGCCGGCGAGGCCGCGCCGCTCGAGCACACCGCTTGCTTCGCCGAGGTGCCGTGAGGCCGCCTCGCGAAATGCGGCGACATCGGTGCTGGCGAGCACCGGTGCCAATCCGGCGAGGGGCGTGGTGACGCCATCGAGCACTGCGGCGATGCGCTGAGCGGCACCGGGACCGAGCTGCGGCTCCGCGCAGCTGTGGCTTTCGACGACCGCATCGGCGAGGGCTTTCGTGAGCGCATCATCGAAAGGTCCGCGCGCCGCGCGTGCGTCCAGAAGATCGGCCTCGTCGAAGCGCCGCATCTGCAGGGCCCATTCGACGGCCGTACCATCGCCGCCGAGACACAGGCTACCGTCATCCTGTCGGGTGACGGCGACGAGACCGAGATACAGGTCCGGCGCAAACCGTCGATTGAGCTCGAGCTCGCGCACCAGGGTCGTCCGGCGCCGCTCGAGCGTCGAGAAGTCCATGTAGGAGAAGCGCACGCTCCGCTTGATCTTCCAGGCGAAAGGACCAGCGAGAAAAACGTGAGCGCCGTGCGTCTCACGATGATCGACACCAACTATGCCGGTCGCGCCCCGCCCGCCGTAGGCGTCCGGCCTGCTCAGGAACTCAATGATCTCCCACTGGTCCTCGATGGCCGATCCTCGACGAATGAAGGCCCCGTCCTGTTTAATGCGATCGCCCGGCCGCAGCTTGACGCGCGTCAAGACCGTCGCCCGTCGGGGCACCCGGCTGCTACGATCGAGCCGTCACCGGCGCTCCCTTCGCGAGCCAGTCCTCGATGGCATCGACCAGGCCGTCGATGGGGCGGAAACCCTGCGTCACGAGGGCATAGCCGGTCGCCTGGGTGCCGGCCGCAAGGAGCGGAAAGCCTTCGACACCGGTCTGCTTGGCGATCAGGAAATCGCCGAAGGTCTCGTTGCGAGCGTCCTCGCTCTGCAACTCGGCCAGGAACGAGGCCCGCTCCATGCCGGCCTCGGCAGCGACATCCGCCAGCACTTCGTCCTGCGTGATGTCCCGGTTGTGGCCGTAGAAGGCCGAGGACACGCGGGCGTTGAAGGCGAGGGCCTGCTGCGGCGCCAGCCGCCGCATGGTGACGATGGCGCGGCAGGCGGGCTCGGTATCGTAGGTGAAGCTCGCCCGATCGAAGAACGAAAGGTCGAACGGCTGGCCGGAGGCCTCCTCGACACGCGCCCAGGCATCACGGATGTAGGCCCGGTCCTTGTCGCGCATCGGCTCGCGGTTGCCGGCCCGCAGCCCACCCATGACGAGGCGGACGGGCAAGCGCCCCGCAAAGTGCGCTGCGAGGCTCGCCATGACCGGCGCAAAGCCGTAGCACCAGGAGCACATCGGATCGGCGAAGTAGATGAAGTGCCGATTGGTCGGCGCGGTCATGGTCGGTCTCCCTCGCCTGCGGCACCGAGGTCGCAGTTGCTGGCAGCGCTCCGGTCAATGATCCTTCGGCCGATTGACCTCGAAAGCGGCCTTCTTCTCCGGGCTCGCCTCGGTCTGGTGCTGCTTGCGCCACGCGTCGTAGGGCATGCCATAGACGATCTCTCGCGCCTCATCCTTGCCAATGGCGAGCCCCTTCTCCTTGGCGGCCTCCTGGTACCAGTTCGAGAGGCAATTCCGGCAGAAGCCGGTGAGGTTCATCATGTCGATGTTCTGCACGTCCGTGCGCTGGCGCAAATGCTGGACGAGGCGGCGGAAGGCGGCGGCCTCGAGCTCGATCTCGGTCCTCGGGTCGAAGCGGTCGGTGAGCGTCATGAGCTTGTCTCCGGAGCGAGTGACGTGGGAAGCTTGCGATCCAACAAGATGGAGATCGGGTCTCGCCCCGACCGTTTCAACGATGCGGGCGACGCGATCCACCCAGCGCGCCTGTCCCGCGGTGTCGCGGATCAGATCCTGGCGGATCTCGACGATGGCCCAGGCGAGCCCGCGCTCGACCCCGTGCTGCCAGCAGCAATCGCCTTCGTAGCTGCCGGGATAGGGCTGGTTCTCGCCGACGATCAGGTCGTGCTCGGCCCGGAAGGCGTCGAGCAGCGGCACCGCAAGTCGCCGGTCTCTGTCCCACAGGATGCCCACATGCCACGGCCGGGGCGCGCCCTTCCAGCTTTCCGTGAAGCTGTGGACCGAAAGGATCGCCGGTGGCACTCCCGTGGCGACGCAGCCGTCGATGACGGTTGCGATGGCCTGGTGATACGGCCGCCAGAAACGCGCGATCCGCCGCTCCCGCTCCGCCGCATCGAGATGCCGGTTGCCCGGCACCACAGCGCCATCCGAGAGACGCATGACGAGGGTTGGATCATCATCGCCCCGATTGGGGTCGATCAGTAGCCGCGAGAACCGCGACAGCACGGCCGGGGCGCCGAGCCGTCGAGCGAGGCCCCGCACCACCGCCTCGGCGCCGATGTCATAGGCGATGTGACGCCTCAGCTGCGCCGGTTCGAGCCCGAGCGTGCCGTACTCGGGCGGCAGCCAGTTGCTGGCGTGGTCGCAAAGGATGACGAGCCCGCGGTCGGCGCGACCGGCGATCACCGTATGGCTCTCGGCTTCGACTGCGGTGATGATGGACATCGTGGAGGGCTGTCGCTCGGGGCTCGTCGTCGGCACGGCGAGGGACTATAGGTGCGGCAGACCTGCCGGCAAAGGGTTTGGCTTCGAACGGCAGGCATGCGACGCCGACCGAGGGAGCTTTCCGAACGTGGCCGACCAGCGCCGATTGCTCGCCGAGCTCTACGAGGCCGCCGTCCACGCTGCCCATCCCGAGGGCTGCCTCGCCGGCCACCTGCCGTCGGTGCCCGACGGCGGTCGGCTGATCATCCTCGGCGCCGGCAAGGCCGCAGCCGCCATGGCCGACGTCGCCGAGCGTCACTATGCGGGCCTCGGTGAGCTCGATCGCGTCAGCGGCTGCCTGACGCCGCCCTACGGCTACGCCGACGCCTTGCCCGGCGGCCGTCCGGGGCACCTGACGCTGATCGAAGGCCGCCATCCGACCCCCGACGATGGCAGCCGACGCGCTGCCACGGAGGCGTTGCGACTTGCGGCTACCGCAGAACCCGACGACGTCGTTCTGGTGCTGCTATCGGGCGGCGCCTCGTCGCTATGGGCGGCTCCTGCGGGCATCGACCTCGCGGCCAAGACCGCACTCACCCGCGGCCTGCTCAAATGCGGCGCCGACATCCACGAGATGAACACCGTCCGCAGGCATCTGTCGGCCATCAAGGGCGGGCGCCTGGCTCGCGCTGCTGCCGGCGCCCGCCGTATCATCACCCTGGCCATCTCGGACGTTCCCGGCGACGACCCGGCCACGATCGGCTCCGGCCCGACCGTGCCCGATCCGACCACGCTCGCCGATGCCAGGGCAGTTCTCGCCCGCCGCGCGCCGCGCATGGCGGCCCTCGGGCTCGACGTGCCCGAAACCGTGGCTTTGGCGCTGGCCGATCCGGCCAACGAGACACCGAAGCCCGGCGACCGGGCCTTCGCATGCGCCGAATATCGCATCATCGCGACACCGCGGGCGGCCCTGGATCAGGCCGCGGCCCGGGCCAGGCTTGCCGGCTACACGGTGGTCGATCTCGGCGACAAGGTGACCGGCGAGGCGCGCGAGGTCGCGGTCGAGCACGCGAGGCTCGCCCGCTGCGCCCTGGCGCGGGGAGATCGCGTCGCCATCCTCTCGGGCGGCGAGCTCGAGGTCACCGTGAGGAATCGGGATGGCCGTGGGGGACGGGCGCAGGAGTATGCCCTGGCCCTGGCCATTGCGCTCGACGGGGCCACCGGCATCGCCGCGATCGCGGCCGATACCGACGGCATTGACGGCGGTGGCGGGCATGTCACCGATCCAGCCGGCGCCATCGTCTCGGGCGAGACTGTCACTGCAGCCCGCGCGCGCCATCTCGATGCCACGCGCGCGCTCGACAACAACGATGCGACGCCCTTCCTCGACGCGGTCGGCTGCCTCGTCCGGCGCGGCCCGACCCATACCAACGTCAACGACTTCCGCGCGATCCTGGTGGACCCGATCCGATGAGCCGCAATGCGGTGAGACGTGCGCAATGGCCTTGCATGCGAGGCTATGCAACGGCCCTGACGCTGGGCATCCTGATGCTCTGCACGACCGGCGCCGCAAGGGCCGACCTCAGGCTGTGCAATTCGACTCCCGGCCGCGTCGGCGTCGCCCTCGGCTACCAGGATGGCAGCGGCTGGACGACGGAAGGCTGGTGGACCATCGGCGGCCAGACGTGCGAGACGCTGCTCAAGGGCAAGCTGGCGAGCCGGTTCTATTATGTCTACGCTATCGACTACGATCGCGGCGGCGAGTGGTCGGGTCCGACCGAGATGTGCACCGCCGACAAGGCTTTCACCATCCGCGGCAATACCGAGTGCGAGAGCCGCGGCCACAACCGCGCCGGCTTCATGGAGGTCGACACCAACGACCAGCGCGACTGGACCATCCGCCTCAACGACCCCGCCGAGGTGTTGAAGGAGCGGTGAGTGCGGCGATCCTGGCTTCGAGCGGCCACGCCCGGGCAACCTGCGTCTTGATCCGACGCAACATCGGCCGCGGCCCATGACGAGAGAATGGTCGCGCGGACGCAATCTCGCCATCCGCCGACCGGGATCGGGAGTGAGCACGTTGCTGGGCTGTTCGCGCAGGGACGGAATACTGATCGCGGCCTCGGTCTTGGCAATGCTCAGCGTCCTCTCCCCGGGGACGGCTCGGGCCAGCGAGCCTGTCAACCGGCCAGGGTTCACGGTCACCATCGTCGCACCGGAAACGTCCGTAGCCGGGCCGGCGGCGGTGGTCGCCTACCAGGGCCCCATCGCCTATCCGATGGCTGAGAATCTCGCCGAGATCGTCGCCTCCCTGCCCCCCGACACCGAAAGGCTGATGCTCGATCTCGACAGTGAGGGCGGCTCGCTCGCCCAGGCCGTCGCCGCCATCGAGACTTTGCTGCGCGCCGCCTCGCGCTTCCGGCTCGAGACCCGCATCGGTCATGGCCGCAAATGTCTGTCGAGCTGCATTCCCATCTTCATGCAGGGGCGTCGTCGGATCGCCAGTTCCGCCAGCGTATGGCTGCTGCATGGTGGCTGCGGGCCCATGACGAACGTGCCGTCGGAGAAGGCGACCCAGACCTACATCCGCCTCTTGCGGCAAGGGGGGATCGCCGTCGAGTTCCTGAGCATGTTGGAATGCGCCGGCTATTTCACCGAGCCCGGCGCGCTCTGGCTCAGTGGCTATCAGCTGTTCCACGTCCACAAGGCCGGCATCATCACCGAGCTGCTCCCGGACTGGCACCCCGAGCGGCCCGTGGTCCCGCCCTTCGATCCGAACGTCAGAGCGCGGTGAGATCGCTGCCGCCCCCGCGGGATCACTCGGCCGCCGCCCCCGCCAGCTTCTTGCGGTAGCCGAACGAGCGCTCGATGCGCCCCAGGATATGCGCGCCCGAGGTGGTCGGCTCGTAGCGGCACTCGGCCTGCGACGTGCCGAGCTGGCGCGGATCGACCACGGCCTTGAAGTCGGGATCGTAGAACGTCGCGATCGAGAAGCGCTCCCGCCCCGACGCGTTGATCACCCGATGCGGAGTGGACGCATAGCGATCGTTGGTCCAGCGCCCCAGCAGATCGCCGACGTTGACGACCAGCGTGCCGGGCACGGGCGTGGCGGCAATCCACGTCTTGGACTGGCGCTCCAGCACCTCGAGCCCGCCGTTGTCGTCCTGCCAGAGCAGCGTGATGCAGCCGAAGTCCGTATGCGGCGCGAGACCGAACGTGTCCGGCGTCGCGCCTGCCGGATGCGGCGGGTAGTAGATGATCTGCGTGCGCTGGAGGCGCTTTTGGTACTTGTCGACGAAGAAACCCGGCGCCAGCCCGAGCGAGACGGCGACGCACGAGAGCAGGTCGGCGCCGCAGCGGCCGATCGCATCGTAATAGGCCGTCATGGCCGACCGCAGACCGGGCCGGTCTGCCGGCCAGTTGTTCGGCCCGCGCAGCGGCTCGCCCGCGAGGACGTCCGGATCGTCCTCGGGCAGCTCCAGCCCCATCGTGTAGAACTCTTTGTAGTCGGGCTTCGTCGCCTCGTACATCAGCGCGTCGCCGAGCGCGTTGAAGCCGCGATGGCGCTTGTTGATCGCCACCTCGCGCTTCTTCTGGACCGGCTGGTGGAAGAAGCCCTGCGCCTCGCGCAGCGCGTCCGCGATGATCGCCTCGGGCAGCCCATGATTGGCGATATAGAGGAAGCCGACCGTGGTGAAGGCCGCATGGATCTCCGCTGCCGCCCGCGCGATGCTCCGTGCATCCCCCTCGCGCACCCCACTCATGTCGACGATCGGCAGCTTGCTCATGCTCGGGCCCCTCACCCTCGATCCGGACGGTTTGGTGCCAGAGTAGGCGGGGTGGCGGGTGGGGGCAATGCTGTTGCTGAGAACGCGAGGCGCGCGAGCGCGCAATATAGCGCCGAGCGGGCGCACCACTCGAGAAGGGCGTGGCGAGAAGTTGCGGTTATGCAGGAGCGGTCATCTCAAAATCCGGCCTCGACTGCGAAGGCGAAGCCGCCGCGCATGTCCATTGCCGGGGGTGGTCTTGCCGAAGCCGGAGAGCCTCTGATGCGTGCAGGCAACCCACAACGGCCCTGAGCAGGTGCAGCATGCGGTCGAGCACACAACAGCTGGAACCAACTACGTGCATGCGCAACGATCCAGCGAATGAGCGGCAGCGATGAACGGTCGCGATACTCGATCAACGGAGATCACCGGTAAGCGGCCAGCAGTCCTCGCCGAAAGTGCAGACGCGCGTCGTGAAAGCAATAGCTCGAGCTGCCCCGTGATCGGCGCAAAGAGTCGGGCCATGGCGGATGCGATGGCGGATTGCCATTGCATTTTGCGGAGCCAGAGCAATGATGACCGTGTTTCGCCTGCGGTGCGAGACCGGCAGCATTGCAACAGGCTGCTCCAGGAAATGGATTCCGCGTCGTAGGGCCCTGGCTGGCACGCCAGATTCCACGAATGATCGTCGAACGTAGGGACACTATGCATCGGCACAGGCACGTGTTGTCATGACGTGGATCAAATACTGGAACTCCAAGCCCTCGATCTACGTGAGCGAGCGTCACAAGGCCGAGCATTACCGGTCGCTCGCGATCCAGATTTCGGAGCTGGTCCCGGGGAGCACAGCAAAGGTGCTCGACTACGGATGCGGGGAGGCCCTGGCGGCGAGGGAGATCGCGGGCTGCTGCGGGCATCTCGTCCTCTGCGACGCGGCGGAGAGTGTACGCCGCGGATTGACCGAGCGCTTTCGGGACGTGCATGGGATCTCCGTTTGCCGCCCCGAGGATCTTGCTGACGACGCCACCGGCAGGTTCGATCTGATCGTCGTGAACTCGTTGCTTCAGTATTTGGCGCACGACGAGCTCGCTCGCTGCATGGCGATGTGGTGGCGCCTGCTCGCGCCCAACGGCGAGGTTCTGTTTGCCGACATCGTCCCGCCTGACGTCAAGCCGCACGCGGATGCCTGGCAACTGCTGACATTCGCGGTCCGGCATGGGTTTTTCCTTGAAGCGGTCCTGGGCCTCGTCCGGACAACGCTGTCCGATTACAGATCGTTGCGTGATCGTCTCGGCTTCACGATGCTCTCGGAAGCAGAATTCATGGCACTTACGACCAGGCACGGATTGACGGCCCGGCGGGTCCACCCGAATCTTGGACACAATCAATTGCGTATGGCCTTCCTGGCGCGGCGATCGACGAACTCGGCTGAAGACAAGCCTTGACAGTGCGTCGATTGAAGATGCTGATTTGTGACAATAACCGTCGACGTGCGCGCGGGGATGTGGGGAAGTATGGCGTTCTGCGCGGTCCGAGATCCGCGATCGATGACTGCACGGTTCGCTGATGTAGACTGCCGCCACGGCGGACTGTTGGCAGGCGGCCTGACGACGTGCGTCTGGCTGTTGGCGCTTGCACGCTGGGTCTGGACCGACCTCACGGTGCCGTGGGACGCCAAGAACCAATTCTATGCATTCTTCCGATTTCTGGCGACGTCGCTCCATGCGGGAACGTCGCCATTCTGGAACCCATACCATTTCGGCGGGCATCCAGGGATTGCTGATCCTCAATCACTGATCTTTTCGCCGGCATTCGTGCTGTGGGCCTGGCTGGACAGCGCTCCGTCCATGTTGACGTTCGACGTCATCGTATTCGTCCACCTGCTGGCCGGCGGCCTCGGAGTCGTTGCCATCGGGCGCCGCAGACACTGGCCGGTTTCCGCGTGCGTGCTAGCCGCATGCGTCTTCATGCTCGGCGGGCCGGCATCCGGCCGGCTCAATCATACGGGCATCATACTGTGCTATGGGCTATTCCCGCTCGCAGCCCTCCTGTTGGAGATCGCGCTGCAGGAACGCTCGCGGAGAGCGGCCTTGGCGTTCGGACTGATCGCTGCACAGATCGTCATCGCGCGCAATCAGGTGGCGCTTCTCCTGTGCTTGGCCCTGCTCGTGCTAGGCGCGCGCGAGGTTCTGCGTGTGGCGGAGCCGTGGACCTTCTTGCGCGATCGTCTGGGCCTGTTCGCAGCCATGGCGGCCGTTGTCGCAGCATTGAGCCTGGTACCTTTGGTCCTGACGCTCCAACTCGCATCGCTGTCGAACCGCCCTGCTGTAACGCTCGCAGAAGCCTTGCAGGCATCGGTTCATCCCTCCGTTCTTCTGAACCTTGCCGTGCCGAACGTCTTCGGCTCGCATCTACCCGATTTTGCCTATTGGGGGCCGGGTCACCACACGGTGCCGGAGGTTGCGGCGACCGATGATTCGTTCAACTACGTGTTCGTCGGCGCCGTGCCCATCCTTATCCTGTTGTGGTTGGGCGTCGCACGGCGCCGTCTCGTCGAGAGCGGCCTTCGCACATGGACGCTGATACTCGCGGGTGCCCTGCTGTTCTCGCTCGGCCGCTACACACCGGTCTTCGGTGTCGTATTCGAGCAGGTCCCCGGCTTTGTGTTCTTCAGGCGACCGATCGATGGGCTTTTTGTCGTCGGCGCGATGGTGGCACTGATCAGCGGTCAGCTCGTCTCGGACTATGTTCAGGGTGGCCGTGCGACCGCTGCGCGGCTTGGAACCACGACAGTAGTGTTCGTGTGTCTCACCGTCGTAGCGAGTGCCATCGGCGTCGGGCAGAGATCGGATCGGCTCGGCTCGATGTCGTACGAGATCGCGAAATCAATTCCGATCCTCGCCGGCGCAACATTGCTCCTGTGGAGAGCACACGGAGAAGCACGGCGCACTTTTGCTGCGGCGTGTGTCACATTGCTCGCAGTTGGCGAGCTTGTCTTTTGGAATACCGCAACGCGATTGAACGGCGAGCGTCACGCATATTATCGCGTGCTGGAGCAAGCGTCCGCAGAGGATCAGGAGGCGATCGGACAGCTGGCGCAGGAGCTCGCACGTCGCCGGGCCGAGGGGGCACGGCCGCGCGTGGAGATTATCGGGCTGGGCGGGGCCTGGCAGAACCTTGCAGTCGTGCAGGGCTTCGAGGCGACGAACGGCTACAACCCGCTGAGGGTCGGTGCCTACGACCGGTTGATCCAACCGGGCGAGTCGTCTGCCTTCTCAGCGAATAGACGGTTCACACGGACATTCAGCGGCTACGACTGCGCCCTCGCGCGCGCGATCGGACTCGAGTATCTCGTGCTCGATCGGCCTATCGAGAAGCTTGGGCAACTCGCCCGCCGGCCCAAGGTCGAGATGCTGCGGGATGGTCCCTCGATCTGGATCTATCGCCTCGCCAACACTCTGCCGCGAGTGAAGTTCCATTCCCGGGTCGTCGTGGCTGACACGGACGAAACCGACATTAGCGGCAATCTCGTGCATCCGCCGGAGGCAGATCGGGCCCACGTCGACGAGGACACGCCGCTAAGTGCGCGCTTTCGATACCTCGCGGGCAATGGGGGTGAAGGGCAGGCCCGGATCCTGTCATGGCGCCCGGGGCGGATCGAAATTGCGGTGACGGCGACCGCACCAGGCGTCCTCGTCCTGCATGACACCTACTACCCCGGCTGGTCCGCAGAAATCGACGGCATAGAGGTGCCGATCCTGAAGGCCGACACGCTGTTCCGGGCGGTGGAGGTCGAGGCGGGAACCCACACCGTCGTGTTCAGGTATCGCCCGCTGAGGTTGTCCAACCTGATCGGCGCATTGGTCGGTGCGGCGTCCGGCCGGTGATCCGCACCGACGAGATCTACCGCGCAAAGGCGATGGAACGCATGGGCTCGGAGACGCTTGCCGGTCTGGTGCGGATCGCCGTCCGCCTGGACGATCGAACGTGATCGGATCCCGCGGTCGGATCGGACGCGATACCTCTGAGACCAGGCAAGGGCGGCGTTGCCTCGAGCGACGGCGATTTGGCGATACTCAAATTTGGCTTCTAAGATGACGCCATTTGGTGCGGCGCACCGTCGGAGGAGATGCGTTGGTCCGCACGTGGCCCATGGCGACCGGGCGCCTTCCTCTGCCGTGCTTCGGAACGAACGGTAGGGCCGACGCTCGCCGGCCGTCAACTTTGGCTCTATCCGCAATCCGTCACGTCCTGCCCCGCGACATCCGTCACGGCCTCGGGCCTCGGCTGTGGCGGCCACGTGCACCAGGCAATCGAGACACCGCCGCTCACCAAGGAATGACCTCGTTCCGGTAATCGACGAACGCCGTGCCGCCGCTGCCGGCGCGGTGCTCGAGCACGTCGGTCACGCCCTTGACGCTCGTCTCGATGTCGAGCGGTGCGCCCGGCCCGCCCATCGATGTGCGCACGACGCCCGGATGCAGGGCGAGCACGGTGAGGTCGGCACGGGCGGCATGACGCGCCCGGAAGCTCCGGATCAGCGAGTTGAGGGCCGCCTTGCTCGCGCGGTAGAGCTCGGCGCGGCCATCGTCGTTGGTGCCGATCGAGCCCAAGATCGACGACATGAAGGCTACCGTGCCGCCCGGCGCCACCCGGTCGAGTAGCACGTCCGCGACGCGGATCGGGCTGATGGCGTTGGTCATGAAGATCGAGACGATGTCCGCATCGGACACCTCGGCGAGCGGCTGGCCGCGCCCTGTCATGATGCCGGCATTGAGGAACAGGAGGTCGAACGACTGGACGCCGAGCCGACCGGCGAGCGCCTTCGCCTCGGCCGGCCTGGTGATGTCGACCCGGTCGATGGCGAGACGGCCTGCCGCGCTCGTGGCCAGAGCCTCCAGCTCCGGCGACGGCGTGCGCACCGTGGCCGTTATCCGCCAGCCGCGCGCGAGGTGCTCGCCGACGAGCCCGAGCCCGAGCCCGCGCGACGCCCCGATGATCAATGCCCGCTTCATATCGTCTCCATGCCCCACTGCCGACACCACCGGCTACGCGTCGAAGGCCTTCCGCGGCGACACGTTGCCGGCCGTCCCGGCCATCGAGCCGGCATCGATCGACAGCACGATGCCCGTCACCCAGCGCGACTGGTCGGAGGCGAGATAGACGACGCCGTTGCCGATGTCCCAGCCGGTGCCCTCGGTCTGCAGCAGGGTGTTCTTGCGGCGCGCCTCGCGAAGCTCCGGCTCCATGCCGCCGACCGCGACCATTGGGGTGTAGACGTAGCCCGGCGCGATGCAGTTGACGCGGATCCCCTCGGGCCCGTGGTGGGCCGCCATGGAGCGGGTCATGTTGACGACGGCGCCCTTCGAGGCCGAGTAGAAGAGGCTCGGGTTGCCACCCCTGAGCCCATCGATCGACGAGATGTTGACGATCGAGCCGCCCCCCTGCCTGCGCATCTCGGGGATGGCGTACTTGGCCATCAGCATCATCGAGGTGACGTTGACGCGCATCGCCGCCTCCCAGGCTGCAGGATCGACCTCGACCGCATTGCCCATCGGCCCGCCGATGCCGACGTTGTTGACCAGCACGTCGACGCGCCCCCAGGCGGCGACGATCGCCTTCACGGTCGCCGCGCAGGACGCCTGGTCGGTGACGTCGCAGGCGACCACCATCGAGGTGCCGCCCTCCTTGTCGATCATCGCCTTGGTCGCCTCGGCCCACTCCCGGGTGGCGTCGAGCAGCGCCACCCTGGCGCCCTCGCGGGCCAGCAGGATGGCCGCCGCACGGCCATTGCCGATACCGTCGCCGCGCGAGCCGGCGCCGGTGACGATCGCAACCTTGTCCTTCAGTCCCATCTCTGGCATCGCATCCTCCCTCGCGCGCGAGCGCTCTACATTCGAAACCCGCGGCAAGACCTCACCGCACGCCGCGCAGCAGGCCGCCATCGACCTGTATGGCAGTGCCGGTGACGTAACGGCCTCGCGGCGAGACCAGCAATGCCACAAGCGCCGAGATGTCCTCCACGGTGCCGATGCGGCCCATGGGGATCTCGGCCGCGAGGCCCGCACGCATCCCTTCAGGATCGCCGCCGGTCGAAAAGACCTTCTCGAGGCGTTGCGTCTCGATGTATCCCGGGCAGATGGTGTTGACGTTGATGTTGTGCCGCGCGACCTCGAGCGACAGCGTCTTGGCATAGCCGAGGACGCCGCCCCAGGTCGCGACCGAGAGGCCGAATGTCGCCATGGGTTGTATCGCCGAGAGCGCGGCGATGTTGAGCACCGAGCCGCCACCGCGCGCCACCATCGACGGCACCACGGCCCGCGCCATCCGGACGACGTACAACAGGTTCTGCTCGACCGCTTTCGCCCAGGCCACGTCGTCGAACGTGGCCAGCTCGCCGAGTGGCGGCGCGCCGTCGTTGTTGACCAGCACGTCGATGCCGCCGAAGGCCGTGACGACCGTTTCGACCGCGCGCTGACAATCCTCGGCACGGCGGGAATCGGCCTGCACGGGCAGGATCTCGGCGCCGGTCTCGGCACGAAGCAGCTCGGCGGCCTTGACGAGCCCGGCCTCGCGGCGCGCTGTGATGGCGACGCGGCAGCCTTCCCGCGCAAGCTCGCGCGCAATGCCGTAGCCGATGCCCATGCTGGCACCGCCGACGATCGCGGCCTTGCCATGGAGGCCGAGGTCCATCCGCTTGCCCTCGCTTTCCAGCCGACGGATCAGAGGAACATCAAGTTCTCGGGCTCGAGCCCCAGCAGCACGCGGCCGGTGGTGACGTAGTTGGTGCCGCGGGCCTGAGTCTGCTGCGAGGCGGTCATGGCGTCGCGTATGCGCCGCTCGAACGGGTTCGACGGATGGATGGCCGTCTGGCCCGCCGCCCGGTAGGCGTCGACGATCACCTCGAAGCTGTGATTGATCACCCACGTCGTGCACAGCTTGAGGCGCGCGCGCTGCTCGACGGTGAGCTCGCCATTGGCCTGCGCCGCAGCATAGAGGTCCGCGGCAGTGGCATGGAGGTAGGAACGGGCAGCGGAGTAGCGCGCCTCGAGCTGGGCAATCAGGGTCTGGAACACGGGGCTCTCGCGCAGCGACATGACGGCAGCCCGCGGCGTCTTCGTCATGGCGAGGCTGGTGAGCTCGTCGAGCATGCCGCGAGAGATGCCGAGCATCAGCGCCGAGAAGCCGACGCCGAACGCCAGCGTCGTCGAGAGCTTGTAGAGCGGCCCGGTCTCGCGGCGCTCGTCCGGCCGGTCGCGGTCGATGGTGTCGGCCTGCGGCACGAACAGATCGTTCACGGCGAACGTATCGCTGCCGGTCCCCCTCAGACCGACGACGTCCCAGACGTCGTCGATTCGCGCCTGAGACCGCTTCATCAGCATGGTGCGGTCGGCCGGGCTGCCATCGGGCCGGAGGCGCGGACGGCCATCGCGCTCGAAGACGTGGCTGTGCCCGCCGAGCAGCGTCGCGTGGCGGCTGCCGCTGGCAAAGGTCCAGGTGCCCGTCACCCGGTAGCCCCCGTCGACGGCGACGGCCTTGCCCTGGATGCCGGCGCCCCAGGCGAGAGCGGCGTTGTCGGCACCGAACCATCGCTCGGCAGCCTCCTCCGTAAGATAGGCCGCCGCCATGGCGCAGCCGGCGCCCTGGCTCATCACCCAGGCCGTGCTGGCGTCGGCGCTGGCGATCAGCTCGAGCACCTCCGCGTGAGTCCGCAGATCGAGCTCGTAGCCGCCGAGCGATCGCGGCAGCAGCAGGCGGAACATCCGGGCCTCGTGCAGGGCGGCGAGCACGTCGGGTGGAAGCTCGCGTGCCGCCTCGATGCGAGGCGCGGCCTCCTTCAGCAGATCCCGCAATCCTTTCGCGCGCTCAACGGCCTCTAGCGGGGCTGCGGTTGCGGTTCTCTTCTGCTGCATGGTCCACCCGGCCTGGAGCTTGTCGCCCGCAGCCGTCGCTCGCTACGGACGAGCCAATGCTAGACCGGGGCCTGGATAAGGCAAGGGGTTTAGACAGAGGTTTAGAGCCGCCACGCCGTTCGCCGCTCTTGCAACCATCCGTACCGCCACGGACCGCTGGCGTCGCGGCGTCGACCTAGGTCGCCTCGCCAGCGAATCCCTTCTGCACGTCCGCAATGCGCGCCAGTGCGACGGGCGGCAGGGGTCCCTTCAGCACCGCCTGGGCGCCGCCTTCGAACTCGTCGACCGTGGCAATGCCGACCTGGAGCGTCGAAACCGCGGTGTGGCTGGCCACGAACCGGATGCCCATCTCGACGAGGCTGGCAGCCCCGGCCTCGGCCAGCAGCAGTGAGAAGCGGCGCGCACGCAGGACGTCGGCGCGATAGTCGCTGCCCGAGCCGATCGGCGCCACGATGGGCATGCCGAGCGGATGGCGAGCCTCCTCGCCCGAGAGCGCTCCACCGGCCAGCACACGGATGACGATGGTGCCCATGCCGGCCGCTTCGGCGCGCGCCAGCAGCTGTCCGTAGTCCTGGCCCGGATAGCCGACCGGCACCGGTCCGCCTGCGCTCGGATTGAGGAGATTGTAGACAACCTGTGCCGTGTCGAAGGCCCTCGAATCGATGACCCGGTGCAGCGCTGCCGACTCGCCGATGGCCGTGATGCCGCAAAAGCGGATCTTGCCCGACTTCTTCAACCGCTCGAACGCTGGCGCCACCTCGTTCAGAACGACGTCGGCCGCGAGATCCCGCGGGATGCCGGCTGCGCCCGTCACGATCGAGTTGTGCAGCTGCAGCAGGTCGACGTGATCGCGCCCGAGGCGGCGGAGGCTCGCGTCCAGCGACGTCTCGATGGCCTTGGCGATATCGGACTTGCCCTCGGGCGGTATGTTCACCTTGGTGCCAAGAACGACGTCCGGCTTCAACTCGCGGAAGATTCGCCCGACATTGGTCTCCGAGGCGCCGTCACCGTAAAGCGGCGCTGTATCGAAGAAATTCACGCCGAGCTCGAGCGCCCGCCTGACGGCGCGCATCTGATCTGCTGGATCACCTTTGGTCATCAGGCCGCCGACAGCACCGCAGCCGAAGGTCAGCAACGAGACATCGAGCCCCGTGCGGCCGAGCTTGCGCTTCTGCATCGTCCAAGTCCTTTCGCGAATCGCCGCGGCGACTCAGTTGACCTTGCCCTTGCCGTCACCCGCCCTGGCTGCGTCGCGCTCGGCCATGCGGGTAATGTGGAAGCGCTGGAAGCTGGCATCGGTCTCGTAGACCTTGGCCTTCACCCAGACGAAGAGATCGTAGAATGTCGCCGGCCCGAAGCCGAGCGGAAGACGGGCGACCTCGAGCGGCGGCCCCCATTTCCCGGCATACGGCGTGAGGTCCTCCTTCAGGAAGACGATGGTCGGCGTGAACAGCACGCCCCATCGCTCGGCGAGCTTCTTCTCGGGCAGCTTCGTCCCGTCGAAATCGGTCACCTCGCGGGAGCCCCAGAGGTCGAGTTGCACGATGCTGAAATTGTCGCGCACGTAGTCGTTGATGTAGCGCTGCGAAAGCACGTCGGTGTGCATCTTGGTGCAGTAGACGCACCCCCGCTGCTCGAAGATGACGGCGAAGCGGCGTCCCTTCGACTTGGCCTCCGCATGATCGTCCTTGAGGTCGAGGAACGACGTCACGAACCAGGACTGGAGGAAGAGACCGTCCTCACCCTTGATCGGCGCGACGCGCGGCTCAGTCGGACCCAACGCCGGCGGCAATGCCGACGGATCGGTCGCCAGTGCCGATCCTGTGGCAGCGAAGGACAGCAGCGCCGCCATCATCAGCAATCGACTGGCCAAGCCGCTCATGTTGGTATCCCCGGGGCGGTTGAAGGTGGCGTGATCCTACTTCGTCCCACCGCCAGCGCCAACCCGCGGGCGGGCCGGATCGTTCCTGCCGCCTATTTCAAGCAGCCCAGGGGCACACCCGTGCGCATGCGCGCCATGAGGCGCTGCGAAAGCCGCTCGACCGTGGCGTCGGGATCCCCCGGATCGCGCTCGATCGGGTTCGGCAGCGACACTGCAAGCCGCGCCGCCTCGGCATCGGTGAGGCTTGCAGCGCTCTTGCCGTAGGCCGTGCGAGCGGCAGCCTCCGCGCCATACACGCCCGGCCCCCACTCGGCGATGTTGAGGTAGACCTCGAGGATGCGGCGCTTGGGCCAGAGAAAATCGAGGGCCAGTGCCATGGGCAGCTCGAGCGCCTTCCGCAGGTAGCTCCGGCTCGGCCACAGGAAGAGGTTCTTCACGACCTGCATCGTGATGGTGCTGGCACCGCGCGGGTTGCCCCGTTTGGCATCTTCGATCGCGGCCTTGAGCTCGTCGAAGTCGATGCCACTGTGCTGACAGAACCGCGCATCCTCGGACGCGATCACAGCCCTGGCGAGCCTCGGGGAGATGGCATTGAGCGGCACCCACCGCTGGTCGACGGGATCGCCACCGAGCCGGCTCCAGGCGATGATTGGCGTGAACGGCGGGTCGACGAAGCGATAGGCGACCATCAGGATCAAGGTGCCTGCGGCAAGCCCGACGGCCAGAAATGCCAGGCGGCGCAGCCATCGCCAGAGGAAATGCCGCGGCACCACACGCGGCGCTGAAGCACTGTCGGTCGGATGATCGGGCTGGGTCGTCCACGGTGACGGCACCTCATCGCGGCCAATGCCTGACGCCGGGACCGCATCGCCGGACGGCGCGATGCCGGATGGGCTCCCGGTTCTCCTTCCCGTCGCCGGCCCGGTGACCACATCGGGCTTGTGGGCGGGTCCGGCGCCGTCGAAATCCATGACTCGATACTTTCGCACTATGCACGACTTCGACGACCACGGTGTCGCGAAACGGCTGCCAATCCGTTTGCTTGCGCAAACGGGCTCAGGGCTTGCCCCACCCGATCCATACCACGGCCCCGGACCTGGTGTCCCCAGGGTGGCGCCCCCATTCCGCTCGTAGTCGGAACGCGATCTAGAAGAACCGTGCCGTGCGGCTGTCAAACGCCCGCTCGTCATCCATCAGCAAGATTTGTGCCCACGGGTTCACGGCCTTGTAAGCGGCTGCGTACTCGTCCGGAATGCCGACAGCCTTTGGGTCGATCGGCTTGCGGAACCCGACAATGGTCACGGGAACGCCCCTCTCGTGCAGCTCGAACGCCGCCTGCGTCTCTTCGGCGTCGCGCATGGCGTCCTCGACGATGGCGTATCCCGGCACCAGGTCCGGTCGCCGCGTCATGACGAGGCGCCACTTGTCCGGATTGTTCTTGGCGACGAAACCCGCGCCACCGGCGCGAATGGCGTCTGCGACGGCCTCGAGGCGCTTGCCGCTCATGCGGTGCGTGTTGTCGAAGTGGACGAAGCTCGCCCCGCGCGCAACCAGCCGCTTCACGTCCTCCGTCAGCGCTGCGAAATCCTTCGGATCGTCGTAGTAGCGCACGAACTCGCCGGCCTTGACGCTGCCCCAGGCTCGGCCGCCGCCGCCGCCGACATGATAGGCCGTGACCTTGCCGCCGCCGGCACGGACGGCCGCAACCGCCTCCGCTGCACCGGGCTGATCGAAATCCATCTCGAAGATCACGACGCCGCGCGCCAGAAGCTCGGCGACCTCGACCGGAGCCGGGGGCTTCTCGAGCGATGTGAACAGCGTCTCGGCCCGTGCCAAGAGCGGCATCAGCACGCCTGTGATGACGAGCAGCACGCCAGCGAGCGCCAGGCGGGCGATCAATGGTCCGAGCCTCACCGGGGTCCTCCATCGCCTTCGCCGTCGTCATCGCCGGCCGGCAGGCCGAGATCGAGCTCGGTCTGCTCGGCCTCCGCCGCATCGTCCAGGGGCAGCTCGTCCGGCATCAGCGCCGCGACATCGGTCGGCTCCGGAACCTTGAAGTCCGGAGGCAGCGTCGCATCGAGGAGGCCGGCGCCCTTGAGATCGGCGAGGCCGGGCAAATCCTTGATCGACTCCAGCGAGAAGTGGTCGAGGAACGCCTCCGTCGTGCCGAACGTGATCGGCTTGCCGGGAGCGCGGCGGCGACCGCGCGGCCTGACCCAGCCGGTCTCGAGGAGGATGTCGACTGTTCCCTTCGATGTCTCGACGCCGCGGATCTCCTCGATCTCGGCCCGTGTCACCGGCTGGTGATAGGCGATGATGGCCAGCGTCTCCAGCGCAGCCTTCGACAGGCGCCGCTCCTCGACCGCGTGACGCTCGAGCAGATAGCCGAGATCCTCGGCGGTGCGGAACGCCCACTTGCCCGCCACCCTGACGAGATTGACGCCGCGGCCCGCATAGAAGCCCTTCAGCTCCTCGAGCAGCGCGGCGACATCTGCCCCACTTTTCAGGTGGCGTCCGAGAAACACCTCGTCGAGCGGCTCCGAAGCCGCAAACAGCAGTGCCTCGACGATCCGTAGCGATGACCTCCGGTCGGCTGACGGCAGCGCCGCCACACCCGCCGGCAATCCGCTCCCCGTTGGCTCCGGGCGCAGGGCAGCGCCCTTCGGACCGTCGGCATCGTTGTCGGCCTGTGGATCCAGGCCGGCCTCTGGTGCGGCGCAAACGCTGAGCTTCGGCTCCATGCGTTTCCCCTTGTTGCGAGGAGATTTGCTCACGCGGCACGCCTTCCCATGGCTGACCTCGACCCCGTCGGCGCCGGACCTCAGCCGGCGCGTTCTCCACGTTGGTCCGCCTCACGACGGCGCATGTAGAGCGGCGAGAACGGTGCATCCTGCCGGATCTCGATGAGGCCTTCGCGGGCCATCTCCAACGTGGCGCCGAACGAGCTGGCGAGCGCCGTACGGCTGAGCTCCGGGGCAGGGAGGTATTGCCCGAGGAACAGGTCGAGCTGCACCCACGAGCCCGACGTCGAGGTGCCGACGAGGCGCTCGAGCCGCTGGCGCGCATCCTTGATCGACCACACGACGCGCCTCCGGACGACGTGGGCTCGCTTGACTGTCGTGCGCTTGCGCTGATCGGCGTAGGCCTTGAGCAAATCGTAGATCTCAGCCGTGAATTGCCGCTCGCGGATGGTGCGGGCGTCCTCGGGCATGCCGCGTGGAAAGATGTCCCGCCCGAGGCGCTTGCGCGTGAGGAGCTGCGCGGCTGCCCGCCGCATGGCATCGAGGCGCTTCAGGCGGAATGTCAGCCGCGCCGCCTCCTCCTCGGCGGACAGCCGCTCCTCGGTCTTCTCCTCGCGCGGCAGCAGCAGGCGGGATTTGAGGAAGGCCAGCCAGGCAGCCATCACCAGATAGTCGGCGGCCAGCTCCAGGCGCAGCTGGCGCAGCTCGGCGATGAAAGACAGGTATTGCTCGGCCAGGGCCAGCACCGAGATCTGCGAGAGATCGACTTTCTGCGTCCGCGCCAGCGCGAGCAGCAGGTCGAGCGGACCCTCGAAGCCGGCGACATCGACATTCAGCAGCTCTCTCTCGCTGCGCTCGTCGAAGCCGACGTCGTCAGCCCAGGCTTCAGCCGCAACGGGTCGGGTCCCCGGCTCGCCCGAAGGGCGGTCGTCGGGCGCCGGGATGCCTGCCGCCGCGTCGCCCCTGTTCCCGCCCATCCAATCTCCTTGACCGCGATCACCCGGATCATCGCCTGCTGAATGTCATCCTTAACAATATCTTAACTGATTCAAGCGGCTCGCGCCAACAACGGCGCCAGTGCCGCACGGGCAGCCTCCGCATCGAAGGGCATCGGCGGCGCGAGGGCGACCCGCAGTGCCCGCTCGAAACGCCGAAGCGACTCGCCCGCGAGCGCAGGAGCCGCGGACGCAACGGCCTGCATCTCCGGCAACGCGCCGCTGCAATGCAGCGCCAGATCCGAGCCGGCCGTCAGCACGGCCCGCGTCCTCGATTCGAACGACCCGGCGAGGGCCCGCATGCCCAGATCATCGCTCATCAGGAGGCCATCGAAGCCGATCTCGCCGCGAATGATCCCGCGCGTCACCGACGCGGAGATGCTGGCCGGCCGAGCCGGGTCCAGGGCGGTGTAGACCACGTGTGCCGTCATGGCTGCGGGCAGGTGTGCCAGGGTGCGGAAAGGCAAGAAATCCGTCGCAGCCAGTATCTCTCGCGGGGTCGCGACGACCGGCAGCTCGAGGTGACTGTCAGCTCCGGCACGCCCGTGCCCTGGAACGTGCTTCGCCACCGGGACGATCGCCCCGGCCATCAGACCATCGGCCACCGCCGTGCCGAGAGCCGTCACCGTCGCTGCATCATGGGCGTACGCGCGGTTGCCGATGACGTCATGCGCACCCGCCACCGGCACGTCGAGCACCGGAGCACAGTTGGTGTTGATGCCGTAGCCACTGAGCTCGTGCGCCGCGAGCCGGGCCGCGAGCCGGGCCAGCCGCGCCGCCTCGACGACGTCGCCGCTCGCGTAGCCGAGGAACGAGGCCGCGGCCGGCAGCAAAGAGCCGAGCGGCGGGCGAAGACGCTGCACCCGCCCGCCCTCCTGGTCGATCAGCACCAGCACCCGCTCGGTCCCGACGGCCTCGCGAAACCCGGCCACGAGCTTCCGAATCTGGTCCGGCGACTGGCAGTTGCGGGCGAACAGGATGAGACCCGCCGGCCTGCTGTCGGTGAGGAAAGCGCACTCGTCAGCTGTGATCACAGGACCGGAAAGGCCGGTCATGAAGGCCGTCAGCATGGCGTGTGATCCGTAGCGGGTCCGACCGGTGGCCGTCAGTAGGCCGTCGGCCAGCAATCCGCCATGCCGCGTGCCTTGAGCTTGACGCACAGATCGCGCGCGGCCTCCCGCGACCCGGGTGGCCCAACGATCAGACGGTACCAGACACCCTTGTCGGCGAGATTGACCTCGCGGACGTCGGGCGTCCGGCCGGCCAGAACGTCCGGATGCTTCTGGAAGATGTCGGCGAAGCTGTTCAAGGCCTCCTGGCGGTTGCGCTTGGAGGCCAGCACGGCGACGTAACCGTTGGCATTGGCTGCAGCACCCGCGCCGACGCCGGACGCCGTGCCGACGGCGGCCTTGCGGTCAGGCACTGCGGCCGTTGCCGCGCCGCCGGACTTCAGCGCCGGCAGATCGTCACGGACGGCAGCGCGCTTCGGCACCGGCTGCCGCTCGGGGGCCGCGGCGCGCGGAGGCGGAGCCTCTCGCGGCTGCACCTTCGGGAGCGGTAGATCGGCGACGCGCGGCGGCGGCGGTGGTGCGCTGCGTACCGTGACGGCCTCGCTCGGAGCCGGCGGCAGCGTCGAGCGCACGGCCGGTGGCGGCAAAGCGGCTGGTGGCGGTGGTGGCGGGATCGCCGCGCGGCCCGGCGCCGGACCTGGCGGCGGCGTATTCAATCCATCGATAAGCAGTCCCGGAACGCCGGTGGCCGAGGATGCCGCTGGCGGCTCGGTCGACCTGGACACTTGGGGCGTGACCGAGCCGTCCCGGTTGAGCACGATATTGGTGGTCGCCACCTTGCGCGGTGCGCCATCGTCGCGGAGGGCCTCGGAATTGAGGGATGTCGGCACCGGCGGCAAACTGTCGCTGGAGGCACGGTTCACGAACGTCTTGTCGCTGTGCTCGATGGTCTTGCCGCCTGGATCCTTGGGCTTGGTTTTCGCAGGCGACGTCGGCGCCTTGATCTCGGCGACCTTGACCTTGGCGCCGCCCCCGCCACCGAGCATCTTGTAGCCGTAGGCGAGGCCGCCACCGGCGATGATGGCGCCGACCAGGGCGCCCACGATCACCAGCGTGCTCGGGCCGCGCCGTTCCTCGACCGCCTCGGCTTCCTCGTGGTCGTAGCCCTCCTGGCCGCCGGCGACGTTCGCGAACCGGGGGTCGTGTTGCGGTTGCGCGTAGCCCTGCCCGGCGTGCTCCGTGCCCGGCGCTCCCGGCTGGTCGTGTGGCGGCCACTGGCTGCGGCCGTCCTCCCAGCGTGGCTCCGGCGTGCCGGGTGGCCACGTCTGCGGCGCTTGATGCGCCTGGTCGCCGCCATAGCCGTGAGGAATCTGGCCGGGCGCATAGTTCGACAGATCGTAGGACCTCAGGTCCTGGCGGGGGTCACCCTGTCGATGATCGTAATCCTGTGGCGGGGCCGGATAGCCGGGGAGCCCTGGCAGCTCGGGATAGTGACCGGGCTGCCGCCCGTCCGAGTGCGCCTGGCGTCCCGGATCGCCCGGGGGCAACGGTGGAAAGCCGCTGTGCTGCCCTGCGTCCCATCCCGGGCGCTGCGGCGATTGAGCATAGCCCTGTTGATCGTACCGGGCGAAGCCGTCCTGCGGCGCGGGGGGCGGACCGGGATCGAAGCGCTCGAAATGCGGTGCATAGCCACGCTGATCGCTGGGCGCGGGCGCTGGGGCATGGCCGAACGGAGGAGCCCCGCCGCCGGGGTGGCCATAGCCATGAGGATCGACGTGCGGGCCAGCAGGCCCAGGATGAGGGTGGCCGTGCTGGCCGTGGAAAGCCCGTCCTGCCGGATCCGGATAGCTGGAAGCAGGCGGGGCGTGTCCGCGCATCTGCTGCTCGTAGGCCTGCTGCGCGCGCTGCTCCTGCAGCCACCGCTCGTACTCGCGGGCGCGCGCCTGCTCCTCGGTCTCAGGCGGCCATTGTTGCGGGATTTGGGCGCCGCGTTGCGCCGAAGAGCCGTTCGACCCAGCCATCGTGCCTATCCCCTCGACGAGTTGTAGTCGCCCGATTCGGCGCGATTATCGCATCTCCGTCGGTGCTTCGACCCCCAGGATTGCCAGCCCCGAGGCAATCACCTGTGCACAAGCCTGCGCGAGTGCCAATCGCGCCAGGGTAAGGTCCGGGTCATTGGCCTGGATAAACCGCAAATATGGCGAATCATTGCCTCGCGTCCAATGCGAGTGGAACAGAGATGCCACGTCGTGGAGATAGAAGGCGATGCGGTGCGGCTCGTGCGCCCTCGCCGCCCCTGCGACGATCCGCGGCCAGAGCGCAAGCCGCCGCATCAGCTCCAGCTCGCTCTTGTCGTCGAGCCGTCCGATGTCGGCTGCACGCAACGCCGCGGAGCTGGTGTCGAGGCCAGGCAGCGCCTCGCGCGCCTGTCGGAACACCGAGTGGACCCGCGCGTGCGCATACTGGACGTAGAAGACGGGGTTGTCCTTCGACTGCTCGACCACCCTGGCGAGGTCGAAGTCGAGCGTCGCGTCGTTCTTCCGGTAGAGCATCATGAAGCGCACGGGATCGCGCCCGACCTCGTCGACCACCTCGCGCAGTGTCACGAACGTGCCCGCCCGCTTCGACATCTTGACCGGCTCGCCGGCCCGCAGCAGGCGGACCAGCTGGCACACCTTGATGTCGAGGTCGGCATTGTCGCCGCTCAGCGCCTTCACCGCGGCCTTCATCCGCTTGATGTAGCCAGAGTGATCGGCCCCGAACACGTTGATGAGATGCCTGAAGCCGCGCGACAGCTTGTTGTGATGATAGGCCATGTCGGCGGCGAAATAGGTGTAGCTGCCGTCCGACTTCATCAGAGCCCGGTCGACGTCGTCGCCGAAGTCCGTCGCCTTGAACAGCGTCTGCTCGCGATCCTCCCACTCCTCCGCGTCATGGCCCTTGGGCCTTTCGAGCCGGCCCTCGAAGACGAGGCCCTTGGCCCTGAGCTCGGCGATGGTCTCGGCGACCTCGTCCTTGCCGCCCTCGGTCAGCGACCGCTCGGAGAAAAACACGTCGTGCTTCACGTTGAGCGCCGCCAGATCCTCCTTGATCATGACCAGCATCGCGTCGGTCGCGAATCGACGCATGAAGGGCAGCCAGTGGGTTTCGGGCAGCGACTGGAAGACCGTGTCGTGCTCCCAGGCCAGCCGCTCGGCGACCGGGATGAGATAATCGCCAGGATAGAGCCCCTCGGGGATCTCCTCGATGTCCTCGCCCATGACCTGCAGGTACCGCAGGTAGACCGAGCGTGCGAGCACGTCGACCTGGGCGCCGGCATCGTTGATGTAGTACTCGCGTGTCACCTTCCAGCCGGCGAAGTCGAGCAGGCTCGCCAGCGCATCGCCGAACACCGCGCCGCGGCAATGGCCGACGTGCATCGGACCGGTGGGATTGGCCGACACGTACTCGACGTTGACCGCCTCGCTCTTGCCGATGTCGGCGCGACCGAAGTTGCTGCCGGCCGCCAGCACCTCGCCGATCACCGACTGCCAGGCCTGCGGCGCCAGCGTCAGGTTGAGAAAGCCCGGACCGGCGATCTCGGCCTTGACGATGAGCGGCTCGCCGGCGAGCGCTGCCTTGAGCCGCTCGGCGATGTCGCGCGGCTTCAGTCCGGCAGGCTTCGCCAGCACCATGGCCGCGTTCGACGCTAGGTCGCCGTGGCTCGGATCCCTGGTCGGCTCGAGGTCGGTGCCGCTCGTTTCGAGGTCGGCCGGCAGAGTGCCGGCGGACTTCATGCTTTCGAGTGCGGTGGCAATGCGCGCCTCGATGTGCGCCAGGGCGTTCATGTCGGTCCTCGGCTGAGGCTGGGCCTGGACGTGCCTTGCCGATCCGGTCGGCAGAGACTTCCGGCTTCGATCCCGTCGCGGCCTAGCCGAGAACCGGAGGCTCGTCAAATGATCCGGCGGCGATCCTGCCCGGCCACCCCGCCCATCGGAGCGCCTGCCCCCGCCGCTTTGCCGCAGGCGCGAAGCTGTCCGGCGAGGCTTGTGCCGGCTGCAAAAAATCGGCCGAGCCGCTAGCATTGCGGGTCGAGAACACTCCGGATCGGACTCCAGAAAGTGCGTAGCGCATTCGAGATCGGTGGCGAGGCGGTGCCGGCCGGCACGCGCAAGCTTGTCGACCTGCCTGTCTCGCGTTTGTCGAACCACACCGCTGTGACGCTGCCGGTGCACGTCCTGCACGGCTCCCGTCCGGGACCGGCAATGTTCATCTCGGCGGCGATCCATGGTGACGAGCTGAACGGCGTCGAGATCATCCGGCGCGTGCTGCGCACCCTGCAGCCGGGCAACATCTCTGGAACGCTGCTCGCCATCCCCGTGGTCAACGCCTATGGCTTCATCGGCCGCTCGCGCTACCTTCCCGACCGGCGCGACCTCAACCGCGCCTTTCCCGGCTCGGTCGGCGGCTCGCTGGCGGCCAGGCTCGCGCACCTGTTCCTCAAGGAGGTGGTCTGCCGCTGTCAGCTCGGCATCGATCTCCATACCGCTGCCATTCATCGCGTGAACCTGCCGCAGATCCGTGCCGACTTTGCGAGCCGCCCCCGCTGCCGCGACCTCGCCGAGGCCTTCGGCGCGCCGGTCGTGCTCGAGAGCTCGGAGCGGCCCGGCTCACTCCGCCGCGCGGCCCGCGAGGCCGGGGTCGACGTTCTCGTCTACGAGGGCGGCGAGGGGCTGCGCTTCGATGAGTTCGCCATCAAGGCGGGCGTCGACGGCATCGCCAACGTCATGCTGCGCAGCGGCATGCTCGAGTTGCCGGACGGTGTCGAGCCGGTCGCCCCCGAGGCCGGCAATCGCCCGGTGTTCGCCAACGCCTCGCGCTGGTTGCGGGCGCCGGACGGCGGCGTCTTCCGCACCATCAGGCGCATCGGCAACGCCGTCAGCGAGGGCGAGACGGTCGGCTTCGTCGCCAATCCTTACGAGGACCAGGAGGTGGCGATCAGATCGCCGCGCCGCGGCATCATCATCGGCGCCACGACGCTACCCATCGTCAACATGGGCGATGCCCTGTTTCATGTCGCCTGGGCCGACGAGCACGACCGCCACCGGGTCGACCGTCGGCGAGCGCGGCCGCCCGAGACGCAGCCGGTCGCCCCAGCCGATGCGGAGCCGGAGGCCGTCATGGACGAGGACGAGATCATCTGATGCCCGAGCCCGTCATGGCCGCGCGCTGTGTTGCCCAGTCGATGCAGTCAGGACAAATCGACGGGCACCGATTGTGCGGCGTCCCGAATCCGCTAAGGCATTGATGTCCCCGCGGAGAACGACATGCCCACTCGATCCGGTTTCGCGCTGGCTCTCGCAACGACACTCGCGGGGGTTCCCGAGCTTGCGGCTCACGCCCATACTTTCGACGTCAAGCAGCTCGAAGTGACAGCCGGCGAGGTCGAGGCGGGTCTCGACAATACCTTGCAGCGCGGCGTGCCTCATGAGCGTGGCTCTGACATCGTGCGCCATGCCTACGAGCAGGGGATCGACTACGGCGCGCTGCCATGGCTCAAGGTCTCTGCGGTCATGAAGCTCGAGAAGCCGGAGCAAGACGAGCCTCGCGCCAACACACTGGCCGTCGAGAGCATCGTCGTTCTCAAGCCCGTCAGCGATCAGCGCACCTTCGACGTCGGAGTCGGGTGGTTCACCGGCGTCGAGGCCAGCATGCACAGCAAGACGACCAACAGCGCCCTCTTCGGCCCGATTCTCACGCTGAAGGCGGACAAGCTCTCGTTCACCGCCAATCCGTTCCTCGAGCGCACCTTCGGCCGCAACCACGAGGAGGGCATCGCCCTCAACTACGGCTGGCATGCGAAGTACGAATTGCGTGACGGCCTCGCGATCGGAATCGAAGGCTTCGGAGTCGTCGACAACCTGGGCCACGCACCGCCGCTCGAACAGCAGGAGCATCGGATCGGGCCAGCCGTCTTCACCGAGCTCGCTCTCGCCCGGGATGTCAAGATCACGCCGGATCTCGGCCTTCTGTTCGGCCTGACACGGGGAACGCCCGACGTCGCGCTGAAACTCAACGTCGGCGTTCCCCTCCGCTCGCCGGCCGGCAACGGCGGTTGAGCGACTAGGCCTCAGCCCTGCTGCTTGATCTCGACCTCGATGAAGACGAACTCGTAGTCGTTGGCATTGACGACGTTGTGCTCGACGCCTTCGCCGCGGAAGTAGGGCTTGCCCGTCGTCAGCTCGGCTGTCCGCGAGCCGCCGCCCGGCTCCTCCAGCAGCAGCTTTCCCGTCGTCATCGGCACCACGACGTAATCGTGTCCGTGGCGGTGCCATCCGGTCTCGGCACCGGGCGCGAAGCGCCATTCGGTGGTGATGGTGCGCTCGTTGTCGACGAGCACGGTCGGCTGGGCCTTCGCACGGGACGCGGTCATCGGTCTGCCTCGGCTACGGGAGTCCTCGTCACACTTGCACGGCGCGACTGTGGCGCGCATCTGCTCTGACGTCGCGTCGTGACCCCCTGCAAAAATCCATTAGCGACCCAGCGACAGCCCGCCGTCGACGGCGATCACTTGTCCCGTGATGTGCCGGGCAGCGGGCGACAGCAGGAAGCCGATCAGCTCGGCGACGTCTGCAGGGTCGGCGATCCGCCCCAGCGGCGTCACAGCCGCCGCCGCTTTCCATCCATCGGGATCGAGTGCCGTGTGGCCCCCATCCTTGCGGGTATAGCCGGGAGCGACGGCGTTGACGGTGACCCCCGCCGGTGCCAACTCGGCCGCGAGCGCGCGGGTCAGGGCCTCGCCGGCCGACTTCGCCGCCGCCGTCGCGGGGAAAATGGCGCCCGGCACGAAGCGGTGCGCCACGAAAGACGACAGATAGACGATGCGTCCCTGCGGCGAGCGTGAGACCAGCGGGGCCGCCGCCTTGACCAGCTCGAGGAAAGCTCCGGCCATGGTCGCGAGAGCCTTGTCGAGGTCGTCCCGCGTGATCTCACCGGTGCCGCGCCGGTCCGCATAGCCGGCGTTTGCCACGACCTGGTCGAGACGGCCGAATTGGGAGACCGCCGTCTCCACTAGACGGCGGGCGAGGCCAACCTCCGCGAGATCGCCGGTCACGGTGGCGACGGCGGCACCCAGTCCTCGGACGGCTTCGGCCACCTCTCCGAGCCGCCGGACGCTCGCCTCTCCGGCGCCACGCGTGTGCAGGACAAGCGCCCGGCAACGCCCAGCGATCAGTCGGGCAGTCTGAGCCCCGATGCCCGAGGCCGCGCCGGTGATCAACACGACAGGGCGACAGGGTTCGGACAGTTGATTCACGGCTGGCCTCCATGGCGGCAGTCTGCACAGGCTGGCGAGCCTAAGCCGCAGGGTCCGCTTCCGCCACGTCGTCCCTGGGAAAAGCAGCGATGGCGCCACGCCACTGCTTCTGGCAGGTTGCCCGGCCTTGGCTGGCGGCGGGCGGAGCGGCAAGGACGTGGACAAGACGGCGTTGGCAGAGAGACCACATCAGCCGGCAAGCTATCTTTCTGGCGTGCTGCTCGTGCTGCTCGGCACGATCGCCTTCTCGAGCGCGGGCCTTTTCGTGCGCGTGCTGGGTAAGGACGCTGCAACGACGCTGTTCTGGCGCGGCCTCTTCACCGCCCTGGTCATCGTGCTCTACGTGGCTTGGCGCGAGGGCCCGCGCACCATCGATGCCTTGCGCGCCATGGGCGGGGCCGGCATCGCCATCGCGGCGCTGAGCGCGCTCTCCATGGGCTGCTTCATCACCTCGCTGCAGTTCACCACGGTCGCCAACAACTCCATCATCTTCGGCACCAGCCCGTTCGTGACCGCGGCCCTTGCCTGGATCATGATCCGCGAGCCCCCAGCAACGTCGACGCTGGCCTTCTCGGCCATTGCATTGGGCGGCGCCGGCGTGGTGGTTGCGAGCTCCCTCCAGCTCTCGGTGACAGGCCTCGTCGGCGACGCCCTGGCCGTGCTGATGACCTTGGCTTTCGCCGCCAAGACCGTTCTGGTCCGGAAACATGCTGCCGTCTCGATGGTGCCCTCGGGAGCGCTCGGCGCCCTCATGGGGTCGGCGGGGGCAGCCCCGTTCGTCACCGAGTGGGCGCTGTCGGCGGGTGACGTGGCACTGTTCGCCCTGTTCGGCTTCACTCAGCAGGGAGCCGGGCTCATCCTGACGACCATCGGCATCGCCCGCCTGCCGTCTGCACACGCCGCGTTGCTGATGGCACTCGACGTGCCGTTGTCGCCGACGTGGGTCTGGCTCGTTGTCGGCGAGCGGCCAGCCGCAATGGCGCTCGCGGGAGGTGCCATGGTGCTGGCCGCCGTCGTCGGCCACATCGTTGTAGAGAGCCGCAGGCGATCCCGCTGACCGGGATGGAGGGCTCCGTCGAATCAGCCGCCAAGACCCTCCTGGCGGACCCAGGCGTGGGTCCGGTCGAGCGAGCGACCGATGATGTCGAACATTTCGTTCACATCCCCCTCCTCTATGACGAGTGGCGGGCAAATCGCAATCGTGTCGCCTGCGACGGCCCGGCAGATGAGCCCCTCCTCCTGCGCAAAGGCGACAGCCCTCGCGCCGACGCCCTGGCGGATGTCGAAAGACGTGCGCGCCTCTTTGTCCCGGACAATCTCGATGCCGCCGATCAGGCCGACGCCGCGCGTCTCGCCAACCAGAGGATGCTCGCGGAGCGTCTCCATGCGCCTCTGGAACACGGGCGCCATTCGCTGCACATGGCCGACGATGTTCATGCGCTCGTAGATCTCGAGCGTCTTCACGGCGACGGCACAGGCGACGGGATGGCCGGAATAGGTGAATCCGTGTGCGAAGACGCCGAGCTTGCGACTCTCGTCCACCAGGGCCTCGTAGACCGGCTCGGACACGGTCACTGCGCCGAGCGGCATATAGGCCGACGTGATCGCCTTGGCCATCGTGATGGTGTCGGGCTTGATGTCGAGCGTATCAGATCCCCACAGCTTGCCGGTCCGCCCGAAACCGCAGATCACCTCGTCGGCGATCATCAGGATGTCGTAGCGCCGCAGCACGGCCTGCAGCTTTGGAAAATAGCCCTTCGGCGGCACGATCACGCCGCCCGCCCCCATCACCGGCTCGGCGATGAAGGCCGCGATCGTCTCCGGACCTTCGTCGATGATGAGTTGCTCGAGGTCGCGCGCGAGCCGATCGGCGAATTCCTCCTCAGTCTCGCCCGGAGAGCCATGACGCCAGTGGTGCGGCGTCGCCGTGTGCAGCACGCGCGACATCGGCAGGTCGAAATCGGCGTGGAACACCGGCAGCCCCGTCAGGCTGGCGGTGGCGATGGTCGTCCCGTGATAGGCCTTTTGCCGGCTGATGATCTTCTTCTTCTTCGGCTTGCCTCGGGCGTTGTTGTAATACCACGCGAGCTTGATCTGCGTGTCGTTGGCCTCGCTGCCAGACGATGTGAAGAAGATCTTGGAGGCGGGCGCTGGGACGATTTCCTTGAGCTTCTCGGCGAGCTGGATGGCCGGCTCGTGGCTGCGGCCGCCGAAAAGATGCGTGAACGAGAGCTTCTCCATCTGCTCCCGCGCCGCCTCGATCAGCTCGGCATTGCCGTAGCCGAGACCCGTGCACCACAGGCCGGCGAAGCCTTCGATATAGCGCTTGCCATTGGCATCCCAGACGTGGACGCCACTCGCCCGCTCCAGCACGAGCGGCCCCGCTGTCCGGTGGCTGGCGAGGTTCGTCGTCGGGTGGAGCAGCGCTTCGACGTCGCGTGCGGCGAAGTTGGTGAGCGTAGCCATGGGGCGCGACCTGTTCTTCGTTTTCTCGATGGCTTATAGGTAATCCCGTTCCGGGGGCGAGACAAACGTTCGACGCCACGTCCTCGAGTGCGCGTTCGAGGCGAAAGCTGGGCATGATCCCCACCATCCCCACAGTGCACAGCCCGCTCGCTCGCTGGTCCCGCAACATTGCGGTGTTCAGCCTCCAGCTGGTGCTGACGGCCGTGCTTCTGCATCGGCTGCTGTCGCTGGGCACGCCCCTGGCGCTGCACCTGTTCGCCGCCGCCCTCGGTCTGGCCGCCGTCGCCATCCTTCTGGCCCTGGCCGCGTTCGTGCGCATCTGGCGGGACGGCAGGCGCGGCGCATGGAGCGCAGCCGCCGGGTTGCTGATGGGGCTCGGGCTGATGGCCTGGCCGGCGGCGCTCGTACCCACCTATCGCAGCCTGCCCGAGATTCACGACATCTCGACCGACACCGCCCTGCCGCCGAGCTTTGTGGCTCTCGCTGCCAGCAGACCGGCCGGGGCCAACGATATCAGATACGGCGGTGGCGAGCTGGCCAGGCTCCAGCTCGAGGCCTACCCCGACATTCGACCACTCATCGTGCCCCGGCCGGCCGCCGAGGTCTGGGAGGTGCTCGGCGAGACCGTGCGGCGGCTCGGTTGGACCGTGGCCAGCGAGGTCCCGCCCGGCGGCAAGGGCCAGCCCGGCTACATCGAGGCCGTCGACCGGACGCTGGTGCTCGGCTTCTACGACGACATCATCATCCGAATTGACGGCGGCCAGCGCGATACACGTATCGATGTGCGGTCGGTATCGCGCTTCGGCCAGCACGACTTCGGACGCAACGCGCAACGCATCCGCAAGCTGTTCAAGGAGTTCGAGGTTCGGCTCGACGCCAGCGTCACCGGTGGCGACCGCCCGCGACGACGCCGCGGGCGGCCGGAGGCCGCCGTGCCTAAGCGGGGGAAAGCCGGTCAGGCTGCAGGATCGGGCCAGAAACAACAACAAGGCCGCGCTCTACGAGGCTCTCAACGTGAGCCGTCACAGAAAGTGAAGCAGCCTTCACGAGGCGCGGATCAAGCCCGCGGTAAACGCTCGCAACAACCTCAGTGATGGTGGTCGCGCCGCCGCGGATGCAATCGAGGATCGCCTGCTCACGCATGCGTCGGTGCACGATGAAGGCCTTCACGACGCGCTGCGGCTGCTCGATGCGGCCGCCGTGACCGGGGAAGAAGACCTTGTCCTCCCGCCCCATCAGCTTGTCGAGCGAGGCCATGTAGGCAAACATGTTGCCCTCGGGCGGTGCCACAACGCTGGTGTTCCATCCCATCACGTGATCACCGGAGAGCAGCGCCCCCGTGCCATCGATCGCGAAGCAGAGATGGTCCGGCGCGTGGCCCGGCGTGTGCAGCGCCGTCAGCGCGTAGCCCTCGCCCTCGAAACGGCCGCCGTCGGCGAGCGGATGGTCGGGCACGAAGTCCTCGTCCGTATACTCGCCGCCATTGGGACTCTTCTTGACCACTCCGGGATTGAGCGCCTTGCGGCCATAGCCCCAGGTTGGCGCGCCGGTGGCCGCCTTCAGGCGCGGGAGCCCATCGACGTGGTCGCGATGGGTGTGCGTGACGAGGATCGCCGCGACGCGCTTGCCCTTCACAGCCCGCATGATGGCCTCGAAGTGGGCCTCGTCCTCCGGTCCCGGATCGAGCACGGCAACGTCGCGGCCCTGGCCCAGAATGTAGGTATTCGTACCCTTGAACGTGAATGGGCTCGGATTGTTGGCAACGACGCGCACGAGGCCCGGGATCAGCTCCCGTGGCACGCCGTACTCGAAGTTCATCTCCTTGCGGAACGGGATCTCGTCGGCCATCGGGGGCTCCGGAAAGTTGGCGGCACGACAGACGACCGCCGTGTGGCTGGACCTCGCTTCGCGCGGGCCGCGGCCCCGTCCCCTTGCCACATGTCGGCCCGGAGCGCGAGTGCCACGTCATGTTGGCGTCATGCTCGGCGAATGCGCAAGACGCGTTGCACCACGAGCCGACCGTCGACAGCCGCCCACACCACCTTCAGGCGGGACTATAGCTTGAGAAGATCGGCAATCACCTCTTTCAGGGGCGGCGGCCGATAGGGCTTCCTCTCGTAGAGCTCGTCGGGGGGCGTGCGGATGCGGGCTTTCGCATGCTCTGACACGGCATCGACCTCCCGCGCCTTGGGCCCTTTCCGCCATCGCCTCACGGCGATGCTGGCAATGTTGAAGGTCGGGGACGTCATGCAGTTGAGCGACGCCGTGACGTCGATATCCCTGCGGTAGGCGTCGAGCAACGCGTGATCGACGCCAAGTCCCCGCTCCATGGCGCCTTCAACCACCCAGACGAGCGACGACTGCCAATGGCCGTTGACGTCGCCGGAGCCGCCGACGCTGCCATGATCGCCGGGAAACCATTGCTGCAGATAGGGCGGGCTGCTCAACATAGGATCGATCTTCATCGCGTCCGCATTGAGCACAGGGATATTGTCCCAGACGGTGGCCTCGAAGGTTCGGCGGCGCTCGTCGATGGCGAGCGCGTGGCGAGCGCTCGCGACCATGCTCGACAGGTTGAGATCGTGAAACCGGTAGCGGCGATTGTACAGGCTGGCGAGCCCGAAGCCTCCAGGAACGCCGAGCGCGCCGACCGTATCCCAGACCCCCATGTAGGCGATGGAGAGCACCGGAGCCGCCATCGCGCCCTGGCTGGTCTGGCCGACGCGCCGCGGCACGAGGGGCAGAGCATTCTCGGCGCGAAACTGCGCAAAACGCGGGAGGTCGGCCCTCGTCTGGCCCACCTTCACGGCCGCATCGTCCTCGGGCAACCAGCTCTTGTAGAGCCTCGTCGCGCGCTTGACCTGGTCGACCTTGTCCCGGCGCAGAATTCCGCACGTCCGGATCAGCCCACCCATAGAACGGGCGCTGAACGCACCGCGCGAGAAGCCGAAAATGAATATGTTGTCGCCCGGCGCATAGTTGAAGGTGAGGAAGCGGTACGCCTCCTCGATATTGGCCATCAATCCCGAGCCGAAGGCGCCCCCGAGCCAGTTGTTGATGCTGCTGGCAACCGCGACGTCGACCGAGCCCACACCCGCGTCATAATAGATGACCTGCTCGATGTCGGCGGGGCTTCGCGGCGCGATCAGCTGGGCCGTCTTGACGACATTCGAAGGGTGCTGCGAATCCGACGTATTCCAGGTTCCGTCGAATAGAATGGCGATGTTTTTCATGTGCAATCCCAGATATTCCCATTTCCTGCAATGCGTTTGCGGGCTCGATGACGGAATACTGGATCGAGTGCAGGTCCACCTGCAAGTGCAAGCTGCATCGGCCCGAGCCGTGCCGGTCCCGCCAGTGCCTGCGCCAGGAGGCAATGCGCCAGGGAGGCAACCGTTGACACGAGCACCCTTGGGCCTCATAAGCTCCCGCCATGACACACGTGCCGACCAGCCTCCGCCGACGTCGCAGCCGCCTCCGCGCGCGGATCCGATGACGGTTGCCTGATCGCATCCGTTCTCGCCGAGGCCGCGCCAGGAGCGCGGCTTTTTTGTTTTCCGGCCCCCTCGCCTCCCCTCTCAGCCTACCTGCACGACCCGATCCGGAGCCAGCCATGACGACTACGACAGCCTCAGGAACTGCCGCTTCCACGCTCGGCCACAATCGCACCAAGCCTGCCGTCTTCATCGATGGCGAGGCCGGCACCACCGGTCTCGAGATCCGCGAGCGGCTGGCCAAATTGCCGATGGTCGACGTGAGATCGATCGATCCCGCCAAGCGCAAGGACCCGAAAGCCCGGCAGGCGCTGATGGCCGACGTCGACCTCGTCGTGCTCTGCCTTCCCGACGATGCTGCCAAGGAGGCGACGGCACTTGCCGACCATCTCGGCACGCAGAGCCCGCGGATCGTCGATGCCTCGACCGCGCATCGCGTCGCCGACGGCTGGGCCTACGGCTTCCCCGAGATGGACAAGGCGCAGGCCGCCGTCATCAAGGGCTCGAAGCGGGTCGCCAACCCCGGATGCTACCCGACCGGCGGCATCGCGCTCGTCCGGCCACTGGTCTCTGCCGGACTGGTGCCGGCCGACTACCCGATCACCGTGAACGCCGTCTCCGGCTACTCCGGCGGCGGCAAGTCGATGATCGAGAGCTATGACACGGGCAAGGCGCCGCTGTTCGAGCTCTACGGTCTCGGCCTCGAGCACAAGCACGTGCCCGAGTTGCAGGTGTACTCGGGCCTCACGCGGCGGCCGATCTTCGTACCGTCCGTCGGCAACTATTTCAAGGGCATGCTGGTGTCGGTGCCACTGCACCTCGACACGCTGCCGGGCAAGCCTTCGGCCCTTGACCTCGAAGCGTGCCTCGCGGCGCACTACGCCGGCTGCAAGCTGGTCAAGGTGATCAAGGCCGACGACCCGTCGTCCAAGGGCGGCCGGCTCGACGCCCTCGCTTTGAACGATACCGACATGCTCGAGCTGCGCGTCTTCGCGAGCGAGAAGCACCGGCAAGCCGTGCTGGTCGCTCGCCTCGACAATCTCGGCAAAGGCGCCGCCGGCGCCGCCGTGCAGAACCTTTGCCTGATGCTGGGCGTGGAGCGCTGAGGCAGGGAGAGCGCCTGCTACGGAGCAGGATCAGATCGGCTCCGTGGCGCGGCGCAATGATCTCGGTCCGAAGCCTCAATGAGAACGGGCGGCACCTCCGGTGTCGCCCGCATGGTTCCAGTGAGACCGGTCGTCCGTGTCAGGTCTGTGGCTGTGGCTCCAGGCCGCCAGGACCCGGCTCCTCGCGGGGCGGTCGCTGCTTGCCGGCGCTCGGAACGGCCGAGCCCATCGGGCCCTTGAGATCCTCGTCGTCCGACTTGCGAACGATGCGCTCGCCGCGCATCACGGTCATGCACTCCTCGCCGCTGATGGTCTCGTGCTCCATCAGCGCCTGGGCGACGGCCTCGAGCTTGTCGCGGTTGGCGCCAAGCACCTCCCAGGCCTTGGCCTGACCGGCCATGACGATCTTGCGGATCTCGTCGTCGATCAGCCGCGCCGTGTCCTCGCTCATGTTTTGGCGCTGCGTGATGGCGTGCCCGAGGAACACCTCTTGCTGGTTGTCCGTGTAGCGCAGCGGTCCGAGCTTCTCGCTCATGCCCCATTCAGTGACCATGCTGCGGGCGAGGTTGGTCGCCTGCGTGATGTCGCTCGAGGCGCCGGTGTTGAGGTGCTCCTTGCCGTAGATGATCTGCTCGGCCACGCGGCCGCCGAACATCATGGCGAGGCGTGCCTCGCACCATGTCTTCGAGTAGCTGAGCTTGTCGCGCTCGGGCAGGCTCATGGTGACGCCCAGGGCGCGGCCGCGCGGGATGATGGTCACCTTGTGCAGCGGGTCGTTTCCGGGCACGAGCAGGTTGACGATGGCGTGCCCGGCCTCATGGTAGGCGGTCGCGAGTTTCTCCTCCTCGGTCATGGCCATCGAGCGCCGCTCCGCGCCCATCATGACCTTGTCCTTGGCGTCCTCGAACTCGGACTGCGTGACCATGCGCTTCGAGCGGCGGGCGGCGAGCAACGCCGCCTCGTTGACGAGATTGGCGAGGTCGGCGCCGGAGAAGCCTGGCGTTCCGCGCGCGATCGTCTTGGCATCGACGTCCGGAGCCAAGGGCACCTTGCGCATATGCACCTTGAGGATGCGCTCGCGGCCGACGACATCCGGGTTCGGCACCGTGATCTGCCGGTCAAAGCGGCCGGGACGCAGCAGCGCCGGATCGAGCACGTCGGGACGGTTGGTGGCGGCGAGGATGATGATGCCCTCGTTCGCCTCGAAGCCGTCCATCTCGACCAGCAACTGGTTCAGCGTCTGCTCGCGCTCGTCGTTGCCGCCACCGAGACCGGCGCCGCGATGGCGGCCGACAGCGTCGATCTCGTCGATGAAGATGATGCAGGGGGCGTTCTTCTTGGCCTGGTCGAACATGTCGCGAACGCGGCTGGCGCCAACGCCGACGAACATCTCGACGAAGTCGGAGCCCGAGATCGTGAAGAACGGAACGTTGGCTTCGCCAGCGACGGCGCGCGCAATCAAAGTCTTACCGGTGCCCGGGGGACCGACCAGCAGGCAGCCGCGCGGGATGCGGCCACCGAGGCGCTGGAACTTCTGCGGGTCGCGCAGGAACTCGACGATCTCCTGAAGATCGACCTTGGCCTCGTCGACGCCGGCCACGTCCTCGAACGTCACACGACCGTGCCGCTCGGTCAGCAGCTTGGCCTTCGATTTGCCGAAGCCCATGGCCCGGCCGCCACCCGACTGCATCTGGCGCATGAAGAACACCCAGACGGCGATCATGAGCAGGATCGGGAACCAGGAGGCGAGCAGGCTCAGCAGCGACGGAACATCCTCGTCCGGCGGCCGCACGTTGATCTTCACGCCCTGGCCCTCGAGATCCTTGATGACCTCGCTCTGGTTGTTGGGGCCGAGCGTGGTGAACGAGCGGGACTTGTCGGCGAACTGGCCGGAGTATCGATTGCCCTGGACCAGCACCTCGTTGATGTTGCCGGATTTGACCTGGGCCTTGAACTCCGTATACCCGATCTCGTTCTGTCGCCCTGTCTTGACGGGGTTCTGGAACAGATTGAACAGCGCGAACAGCAGCAGGCCAATGACGACCCAGATCGCGACGTTCCGGAAATGAGAGTTCATGGGTGTCCCTTCCTGGGGCGCCGGCCGCTCATCGCGAAACGACTGCCCGTGCGTCAGGTCGCGCGACGGGGCGCACTACCAGTCCGACTAACATAGGAAGGTGCATAAGTCTTGCCAAGTTAAGGCATGGATATGTTCGATACCCGGGCGGCCGGCGTCCGGCTCGCTTCCGTGGTCGCCGCCGTGCCAGGATTTCGGCCGGGTCATGCAGGTGTCACGGGCTGAAAGCTGCACGATAGAGCGAGCCGGTCAACCCGCTCATGGATTCCCAGTCATGCTCGATCTTGTGCCGGAGCCAAGGGGCGAGCGAGCGTGGCAGCGTCTCGAAATAGGGCACTGCGACAAGCCGCTCCGCATCCCAGATCGCTGGTAGAGTTGCAGCGGCGCCCGGTGGGATGCAACGCCATGAGGCGAGAGCGGGGACACGGCGCTTGAGCTCGGCCCACCCCGCCATGCCAAGCGCGCGCACGGCGACCGGATGCGGCGCCTCCGCCGAGATCGAGACGGCAAAGCGGTTGTCCCACCAACCACCGTCGCCCGGCTCTAGGACAATCTCGGGCAGGCCCTTGCGGCCGGTCTCGCGCCAGACGCGGATGCGGCCCGACGCAGCCGGACGACTCGGCAACCAGAAGTCGATGCGACAGCCGCCCAGCGTCTGAGCAAAGCGCGAGCCCGGAAGCCCGCCAGCCCCGCTCACCCGACTCAGCTGGCAACGGAGCGCCTCGATCTGCGACAGGCCGGGCGGGACCGGCTGCCCTCCGAACGACTGCATCAACTGCCGCAGGATGCGAAGCATGATCTCGGCATCATTGCCACCGGCCGGCGACAACAGCTCGGACCAGGAGATGCCGGCACCGCTCGGGTCGATGGAGGCGAAAAGGCCCGCGTTCGTCTCGACCAGGCTCGGACTGTCCATCCATCGCGCGAGCCGCTCGGCCTGATGCCGCTCCACGATCTCACGGGCCTTCTGCAGCCGCCGGACAGACAGATGCAACGCGCATTGCCCGTAGCCGAGGGCTTCGAGGCTCGTCATGTCGCGGCGCAGCCGCACCCGCTCGAACTCCTCGATGTCGTTCGAAGGGTCCTCGCACCAGTCGATGGCCCAGGCTCTCGCCGTTGCCAGCAACCGTGTCCTCGGAATGTCGAGCAGGGGCCGACACAGGTCGATCTCGGTCGGGTAGGGGCGATCGGGGCTCGGACTGCGGCGGACCGTCTCGATCGAGCGGATGGCCGAGAGGCCGTCGATTCCGGAGCCCCGCTTCAGTCGCATCAGGAAGGTTTCCACCAGGTCGTCGCGGTGGTGCGCCGTGACGATGGTGCGCTTCGCGTGACCGGGAGACAGCGGATGGCTGCGCAGCTCACCGGCCTGGGACAGGGTCCAGGTCTCGTGCTCAATGCAATCGGCCATGAGGCCGTAGCGTGCGCGACGGGCTTTCTCCTGTATGCCGCTCGAAGGGGGCCCGGCAGCCTGGGCGCCGCATGGCTGCTCGGATCGGTCCCCGTCGTGCCGCCAGACCAGGGTCTGATGCGCGAAGCCCAGTTGCAATGCCGCCGATTTCACGAGCTCGGCCTCACGCGCCGAGGCCTCGCGAAGCCCGTGATCCACCGTGAGCACCACCACGGGTGCCGCCTTCAGCGCGACCTCGAGCTCCGCGGCCGATTTGGCTCCGCCCAGCCACTGTGCCGGCTCGAGCCCGCGGGGCCGTCGACGTGGAAGCCCGGGCTGGCGCCTGGGCTGGGGATCGCCGAACAGCGTCGCGCGGTGGTGATCAGACAGCCATTCGTGCCCCGACGGTGTCGCAAGCCAGCGGGCCACAAGGTGCATGAGCGCCATGCTGTCGACGCCACCTGACACCGCCAGCGCGATCCGTCGCCCGTCGAGCAACCGGAACAGTCCGCCCAGCTCATCGTCGCCAATCGGCTCGTCGGCGCCGGACAGCGAGCCCATCCGACCGGCCTCAGCAGCCCTGTCGCTGCTTCATGGCGCGTGCCTTCACCCGCACGTCCGCAGGGGCGTTGGCGTGGCGCGTCTCCAGCTCGACGAAGATGCCGCAATCCTTCTGACCGAGTTGCTCGAGCGATTGGGCGAGCTTCAGCAGGCTGTTTGGCACCTTGGCACTCGCCTTGTGCTTCTCGATCACCACGAGGAAGGCCTGTCCCGCCTGCTTGTAGCGGCGCTGCACGTAGAGCGTCTCGCCAAGCCAGTATTGGGCATCGGCTGCGAGCCTGTCGTTGGAGAAGCGGCTCAGAAACTCCTCGAACGCGACCTCGGCGGCGCCGTAGTCCTGCTGCAGAAGATAGCCGTAGGCGGTCTCGTAGAGCTCGCGCGGGTTGGCAGCCCCGGTGGCAGACGGCGGCAAGCGCGTCGCCCCAGGCGCTGCGGATGCAGGTTGCGGGGCGTCGTCGCCGCCCAGGATACGGCCGATGGGGTCCGGCCGCTCGCCGGGCGTCACGGTCGTCGAGCCGAACCCGGGGACGGTCCCGCCTGCCGAGGAGGGAGCCGCAATGGTGGACCGCTCGAACGGAGGCGTCGCGGCGCCGGGCACCCCACCGAGACCGCCCATGCCGGGTGCCACCGCCGGAGCTGCGTCGCTCCGGCGACTTCCCGACAGCTGGCGGACCTGTGCCGCCAGTTGCTCGAGCTGGCTCGAAAGAGCACGGATCTGGGTCTCGAGGCTGTCGATGCGCGCGCTATCGACGCCACCACCGCCGGACGGCCGACCGGGGCCGGCCGCAACGGCGCCCGCCTGCCCCCCGCGGCCGAGGGATTCGAGCGTGCCGATCACAACCTGCATGTCGGCGAGTTGCTCCTCGATCTGCTCGACGCGCCCCCGCAAAGCCGGGTCGCTCTGCCCCTCGGCCCGCTGCGCTTCCTTGGCGGGCGCCGCAGCCGCCTTGGCCGGCGGTCGGGCCGGGGTGCCCTTCGCTTGCGGCTGAGGCTGTTGCGCCGCAGCCGGCTCCGGCAGGCAAAGCACGCCGCCAAGCACAAGTGCCGCCAATCGGTATCGGTGCATGCCCATCGAATGCTCTCTGGCTCGGGTCCGGCTCATTCGGCTGGCGGACTTCGCTGCCATTCAGCGACACCAGCCTCGAGGAACGGCGCTACGCGCCACGGGGACTAGGTCAACTGCCCATCTCGCCGGGGCCTTGTCAATCGTGCCCGCCGGCGACGCCTTTCACGAGCTGTGCAGTCAGTCAGAGGACCCGATCCGGCCGCGTCCGGCCGTCGCGAGGGAGGGCCTGGCCCGGTCGCGAGCCTCCTCCCCAATGTCGTGGTCGAGGCCGATGCTGGTTACGACCCGCCGGTTCTGCGCCGCACACTCCGGGGCACTGCATGTCGCGATCGGCTGGTCATTCCCGTAAGCACGAACGGTGATCCGGGAGGGGGCCACGCCTTCCTCGATGAGCCGGTCGCGGACGGCTGCGCCCCGCCGCTGGGCGAGCTCGACGTTGAGCTCCCGGCTTCCCCGGTCGTCAGCATGCGCCTCGATGGCCACCGGCTGGTCTGCGTGTCGTGAGAGCCAACGTGCCTGGGCCACCAGCACGGTCCGCGCCCGGGCGCCGAGATCGGTGCTCGAATCCGCGAAAAACACGCGATCGCCTGCTGTCGTCTGAAAATCATGAGCCAGTGCCTGCTGGCGCCTGTAGTCCGTCGGCTGCCGAGTCTGGGCACTGGACTCGATGCTGGCCTCGATCGTGCGCACCGGGGGCTCGATCCGCACGCCAGGAGCCACAGGCTCGCGCGCGGGCGCCTGACCACCGCGATAGGTCGAGGCAACCGACTGGTCATTGTAAATTCGCCCGAGCTCCCGTCGGGCAGACGATGCCGCCAGAGAATGGGGATAGCGCTCGACCAGAACCTCGAGACGTCGCCGACCCAGCATCACGTCACCCTGCTCGAGCGCGATCAGGGCGTCGGCCAGCATTTCGGCGGCGGCGCGGGCGGCGTCGTAGTCGGCAGTTCCGCGGGTGGTGACGGTGCCGAGATGGATTTCCCGTGACTGCGCGAGCACCACCGACGCTGACAATGCCAGCGTCGCCGAGACGATCGCGCCGCCGACGATCCGTCGCATCGACGACAGGGCGGGCCTTGAATCGGATCCCACCGCTGCGGGGGCCGGCAATCGTCCCTGCCTGGAGATCTCGAACGCCATGTGCCCCGCCCGCCGCTGGAGTGAATGATTGTTCATTCGCAGAACATTGGGGCGCATTTTTGTTGGCTTCTGGTGTCTCCGATGGCGCTTCCAGGAACGCCTGCACGTTTCCGCAGGCCAGACACGCGAACGGCCGGCTGGAGCCGGCCGTCAGGTAGCGATCGGGGGCGCGAGGGCCGTCGAATGTCGATCAGGTCAGGAGCCGGCGCCCCGCGTGTTGAGCACCGTCTGGGCTCGGCGATTCTGCGACCAGCATGAGATGTCATTGCACACCGCAACCGGCCTCTCCTTGCCGTAGGAGATCGTGCGGATGCGCCCACCCGTGATGCCGTTGCGGGCCAGGAACGCCTTCACCGATTCGGCACGCTTGGCGCCAAGACCGATATTATACTCGCGCGTGCCGCGCTCGTCGGCATGGCCCTCGATGGTGATCGTGTACTGTGAGTACTGCTGCAGCCATCGCGCCTGATTGGCGAGCGTCTGCTGCGCCTCGGGCGACAGATCCGTCTGGTCGGTGGAGAAATAGACGATGTCGCCCACGTTCTGGCTGAAATCCTGCGCCGTGCCGGGCTTCGCGTTGCCCCGTCCGCTGCCGAGACCACCGGGCCCGAGCCGCACATCGTCTACCTTCGGCTGATTGGCGCATGCACTCAGCACCAATGCGACCGTCGCGGCGAGGAAGAGCCGGGTCAGCGTGCCCGCAGTCTTGCTGTTCATCATGCTAACCCCCTTGTCGAGTCGGCCGGGAGCTTCGCCCCTCGCCGGTCCCGCGCGACCGTCCACACCCTCATAGCGGTCGCAGCGTACAAAAATGTGGCCACGGCTTGGCCAAAACCCGGTCTGGCAGGAATGAGCGCAACACACAAGCTGCGGCGGAAGTCACTCCCCAGCTTTCCGGAACGGAATCAGCTTCGGGGCCACAGGCCGCGGCTGGGGCAGGCGATGGCCCCCGGACGACGAAGCCGCCCGGTGATCCACCAGGCGGCTTCAACAACTCAGACGCTTGCGACAGGATTCCGTCGCCGTACTCTTGCACGCGGGAAGCTTTAGCGAGCCGCCTGCGTTTGCACAGCGGTGTCCGCACCGAGCTTCATGGACTCGTGTTCAACCTCCTTGCGGCATGCCCCGAGGGCCACGACGGCAAGGACCGTTGCAAGGACGATAGCGCCTTTCATTGTCTTCTCCTTTTGCTCCGTTGGGAGCGTGCACGCGTTAGCGGGCCTGCTCGACAGCCGCGACCGGACCGCCCAGCTTCATCGACTCGTGGTGCTCCTCGCGACGGCAAGCAGCAACGGCGACCGTAGCAAGGATCGTCACCAGGACGATCGCACCCTTTACAGACTTCATTTCTCTCTCCTAGAGCTAGTTCGGCAATCGCTCAACTGGGGTACCTGTGTGACCTCTGCAGATCAAGAACCGTGGACCTTCTCCAACGCTTTTCCACCGATCGCGATGCGAAAATACCACGACAGGATAACCTCCATGACACGCTCCGAAATCGCAGCCTTCCGGCTCCGGCTCCGGCGACAAGCGGACCCGAGCAGGTGATGCGCGTTCCCGTTGGCCTCGAAGCTACGGCCTACCCGTGAACGAGAGGTTAAGAAGCGTGCCGTCGCGAGCCGCTAGCGCAGGAGCGGAGACCAGGCCGGATCGGACGCGAACGAGGGCGTCCGCACTTGACGCTCATTGTGCCCGGTGATGTCGATGGCGTACAGGCGCGGGCCGCCCGAGGCACCGGCCTGCTCCCTGAAAAACATCAGGAATCGGCCATTGGGGGCCCACGTTGGCCCTTCGTTGTGGTAGCCCTCGGTGATCACGCGCTCGCCGGTGCCGTCCGTTCGCATCACACCGATCAGGAATCGTCCTGACACCTGCTTCGTGAACGCGATGTAGTCGCCGCGCGGCGACCAGACCGGCGTCGAGTAGCGCCCCTCGCCGACGCTGATGCGTCGCACGCCGCCACCATCCGGGCTGATCACGTAGAGCTGCTGGGTACCTTCGCGGTCCGACTCGAACACGATCTGGCGACCGTCGGGGGCATAGCAAGGCCCGGTATCGATGGAGCGCAGATCCGTGAGGCGGCGCATCTGCCGGCTCCTCAGGTCCATCTCGACCAATCCGGTGACGCCGCGCTCACCCTGGCTCATGACGATTCTCTGTCCGTCAGGAGAGAATCGGGGAGCGAACGTCATGCCCGGGAAGTCGCCGACGATCTGGCGTTGCCCCGTCTCGATGTTCATGAGCACCACGCGCGGCTCCCCGCTCGTGTAGGTCATGTACGTGATCTCGAGGCTGGTCGGGCTGAAACGCGGCGTCAGCACCAGCTCCTGGCCGTTGCTGAGCATCCGCACGTTGGCGCCGTCCTGGTCCATGATCGCCAGCCGCTTGATGCGCTTCTGCTTGGGCCCCGTCTCGTCGATGAATACGATCCGCGTGTCGAAGTAGCCCTTCTCGAGGGTCAACTTCTCCCACACCTGATCGGCAATGATGTGCCCGAGCCGTCGCCAGCTCTGCGAGGCGGTGGCGAGCTGCTGGCCGGTGAGTTGCTTGCCGAGCACCACGTCCCAGAGACGGAACTCGGCCTTCAGTCGCCCCTCGGCCGCCTGCCCGACCCGCCCTACCACCAGCGCCTCGGCGCCGATCGAGCGCCAGTCGGCCGAGCGGGGTGCCGCATTGGTGTCCGTGATGCGCTCGATGAACGAGCGCGGATCGAGCGGCTCGAACAGGCCCGAGCTCTTCAGATCGCTGGCGACGATGGCTGCGATCTCCTGGCCGAGCTGGGGGTCCTCCGAGAGGAATGCGGGCACCGCGATGGGGCGCGGCCGCAGATTGGCCTGGTCAACGTCGACCTGCAGCGGCCCGCCCCCGGCCGGCGGCCGTCCCTGCGCAACCCCGACGCCGGGCAGAAGCAGATGCGGTGCCAGGGCGGCCCCGAGGGTTAGGCGCAGAGCATCGCGACGGGTGGGCACCGGTTGCCTCGTGGTCGAAAGAGGATGGATGGCGCGACAACGCCCCGGACTTACTCGGGTGTCAAGGTGTCGAAAATTGGGTCGGGCAGCCGACGCCCTCGCCAAAGTCCACGTCCGGGCGAGGTCATTCCAGTCACGACAACCATCGAGGGTACGGCGCCCCGGAAGACTCCACGCGCCGCACGCGCCGCGTGCGCTCCGAGGCCTACACACCAGAATTGATTTACCCTGCGGGTCCGAGACCCGGCATCGCACCGCTCTTGCGGCTGGGTCCGGCTCGAAGCCGCTATTTCAGTGAGCGTCCCATCGGCTGCGATGCTGAGAGCCGATCAGGAAAACCGCAGCTGTCACGGTCAGCACGCCCGCCAGCTGCACCGGCTCGAGGCTTTCGCCCAGAAGGGCCCAGGTCATGGCCGCGGAGCCCGCCGGGATCAGGTAGAACACCGAGGCAGCCCTCGACGCCGCCTGCGCCCGAAGCATCATCAGCAGCAGTCCGACCGCGCCGAACGAAACCGCCACAGCTTGCCACAGGAGTGCGCCGATCATCACCGGCGTCCAGTCGACGGAGCGCACCTCGAGCAGCGTGGCCCCAGCGCCGACAACCAGAAGCGCGCCGACGTGCTGCGCGGCCGTGCTCGCGACGGCACCGGTCCCGGTCGCGTATCGCTTCTGATAGATCGTGCCACACGACATGCACGGCAGCGCCAGCAGACAGAGCGCAATGGTCGCCGGACGGACGCCGCTCGCTGCGAGGTCTAGCTTCGGCCACAGCACCAGTGCCGCTCCGGCCACACCCAGGACGAAGCCGATCCAGCCGAGCCACGAGATGCGCTCACCGAGCACCAGCCGGGCCAGCACCGCCGTCGTGATCGGGTGCAGGCTCACCGTGAGGGCCACCACTCCCGCCGGCATGCCGAGGTATATGCTCCATACCACGCAGCTGAGGTAGAGCCCCTGCATCAGCCCGCCCGCGACGATGGCATGCGCGAGCCCCCTGCCGTTTTCCCATGTCGCTTTCGAGAGGAGGGCGAGCGGCCCGGCAACCGCCACCACGATTCCAAAGCGGAGGAAAAGGAACGTGCAGGGCTCGGCGAACGGGACCGCCAGCGCGGCGGCGACGAAGCCGCTCGACCAGAGCAACACGAACAGGACCGGCGCGAGCGCGAGCATCGTCCGGTTTGGGAGCGCGCTGCCGGGGCGCCGCCCGCTCGCAGTAGCCGGATCGCTCATGCCGTTGGCTTCAAGGTTGCAATGGCGGCGTAGCCAAGCCCGCCGAGGCAGATCGCCGCCACGATTCCCCCGGCATGGCTGCCCGACAGGTCCACTGCAAGGCCCGCGAGCAGCGGGCCGAGCAAGCCCGCGAGGCCGGTCGCCGTGAAGAAGAAGCCGAGCAGCGCCCCGAGATCCCTTGCACCGAACAACTGGATCAGCACCGGCGCCACCAGCGCGATGCGCACGCCATACGCCACCCCCAGCATGGCAGCGAACACGACCAGCCAATGGTAGGCGGGCAGGGCGAGCCAGATCACGTAGCTCGCCCCCATCGCCATCACCGCCACCTTGTAGAGCCCTAACGTATCCGGGGTGCCCGTGTAGCCGCTCGCCACGCGGCCGACGACACTCGCCCCACCGATGATGGAGATCAGCCACGACGCGGCCACCGGATCCGCGCCGCCTTCGACTGCGAACGCCGGCAGGAACACCAGCGGCACGAACAGCGCCATCGTGGCGAGCACCCACGACACGTAGAGTTGCAGGAAGCTCGACGAGCGCAATGCGGCCCCAAGCGTCCAGTCGGAGGGCGAGGGTGGCGCGGCCGGCGCGGGCCTTACCGCCATCGCGCAACCGGCCAGCAGCAGCCCGCTGCCTGCCCCGAGAGCCACCATTGCAGTCCGCCACCCCATGCTGGCGATCAGCATGGCGCTGAGGGGAGGCACCAGCAGCATGCCGCAGCCGGTGCCGGCGGCCGCGATGCCGAGCGCGCGCGTCCGAGCCCGCTGAAACCAACCGCCCAGGTTGGAGAACGCCGGGATGTAGGCCAACGCCGCGCCCGATCCGACGCCCAGGCCATAGGTGACGTAGGCCATGCGGATGTCGTCGACGAAAGCCGTTGTGAGGAGGCCGGCCGTCATGGCGACGGCACCTGCCGCGGTCACCAACCTGGGTCCGATGCGATCACCGATGCGACCGGTGGCAGGTCCGAGGAAGTAGAACACGGTGCTCGATATCGCATAGAGCGCGGAGGTGGCGGAACGTCCGGCGCCGAGGTCGTTCATCAACGGCTGCAGGAACACGCCGAAGCTGTAGACGACCCCGAACACGACGAAGCCGGACATGAAGGCCACGGCCACCATCCGCCAGGCGACGGGCGAATCGATAGCCACTGGCGCGGTCGAGCCGTGCGTCGTCATGGGCCCTGCTTCGTGGAAGGGAGATCGGGAAGGGGTCTCGAAAACAGACGTCGACCCTAGAGTGGGGCGTTTGCGCTGCCCACCCGATTCCTGATCCGGGCTTGGCCTTGCTCGCTCTGGTCATCCAGCGTCGTCTGACGGGCCGAATGTCCGGCGGTCGGTCCACATCGGCAGCGACGAGCGCCATCGGAACGCCGGGCCGGCCCCCTCCGCGGCGATTGACAGGCGGTCGCTGGCCGCAACAGTCTGCCGCCAACTCGCAACAGTCAGGAGCGGACGATGGCAGGCAAGGTGGCGGTGATCGCTGGCGCAACAGGGGCCGCGGCCAAGCGCCTGAAAGAGGTGCTGCTGGCGGACGCGAGCTGGAAAGTCGTCGGTCTTTCTCGCAATCCGCCACGCTCCGAGAACCCGCGCCTGACCTTCGTCGCCGCCGATCTGACCAGCCCCGAGAGCACGCGGGCGGCGCTCGCGAGGGTGCCCGAGGTGACGCATGTCTTCTACACGGCGCGTGCGCAGTTCTCGGACGCCTCGAAGGGCGTCGAGGACGTCGCCGGCAATGCCGCCATGATGCAGAACCTAATCGAAGCCGCCGAGGCCGCAGCGCGGGGCCTCGAGCACGTGCACCTGGTCGAGGGCACCAAATGGTACGGCATGCACCTCGGGCGCATGTCGTCGCCGGCGCGCGAGGACGATCCCCGCCACATGCCGCCGAATTTCTATTACGCGCAGGAGGACCTCCTGAGGGCTGCGCAGAAGGGCAAGCGCTGGACGTGGTCGGCGTCGCGGCCGGGCTTTCTCTACGACTTCGCGCCGGAACGGGCGCGCAACCTCGTGCCGACGATCGGCGTCTGGGCCGCGATGTGCCGTGAGTTGGGCACGCGTCTCGATTTCCCCGGCAAGCCCGCCAACTACACGGCGCTGTTCGAGGCGACGGACTCGACCCAGCTCGCCCGTGGCATCGTCTGGGCGGCGACCTCCGTGAAGGGGCAGAACGAGGCCTTCAACGTCACCGACGGCACCGTCTTCCGGTGGGAGCGGCTATGGCCTCGCATCGCCCGCCTCTATGGGCTCGAGGTCGGTCAGGTGCGGCCGCTCAACCTGGCGGTCTGGATGGCCGACAAGGGGCCGGTGTGGGAGGCGATCGCCAAGCGCCACGGCCTCGCCTCGTCGCGCATGGAGGACGTGGTCACCTGGAATTTCGGCGATTTCCTGTGGGGCCTCGAGCACGACGTGGTGTCGAGCATGACCAAGGCACGGCTCGCCGGCTTCCACGACACGGTCGACACCGAGGACCAGATCCTCGCACATCTCGGGCGCTATCGCGAGGCGAGGGTGCTGGTCTGAGCGAGGCTGACGATCCGGCTTGCTGCGGGCACGTTGCTCGATTGCCGTCAACCAGGGTGCTCGAGCCGGAGCAACCGATGTCTCCGGACCCTGCCGGCGTCCATTGTGCGCGGGCCTGCTTTCCGGCATGTGTCGGACGCGTACGACAGGGAGACACTCGTGCCGCGGCCCGACAGACCCGACGCTCAGCAGGGAAGCCGCCTTTTCAAGCTGTTGCGGCGGAGCCTCGCCGGGGCACGCGGCATGCGCTCGAAGCATGGTGCCAGCCTCGCGCTCGACATCCTGGCCGCCAACGGCGTCGACGAGATTGCGATCACGCGCGGCGACGGGCGGCGCCTGCACCTCTCGACCCGCGACAAGGTGATCGCTTCCGAGGTCATCCGCCTCGGCTCGTTCGGCCGCGCCAATATGGAGGCGTTCGGGCGGATGCTGTCGAGCGCCCGGCTGGACCCGGCGGCCCTGACCTTCGTCAACGTCGGCGCCAATATCGGCACGGCGTGCCTCAACGCCTACGACATCGGCTTCCGGCGCTTCGTCGCCATCGAGCCCGAGCCGGAGAACTTCCGGCTGCTCGAGCTGAACCTGGGTGAACTGACGGACGCAGACGTCCGCTGCCTTCCGGTCGCCGTCGGCGATGTGCCGGGACACGCCGCGCTGCACCGCCACCGGACGAATCTCGGATCTCACTCGCTGGTCGGCCCGGCGCGGAGTGGTGCCACCGAGGACACGATCCGAGTGGCCGTCGAGCCGCTGTCGTCCGTCGTCCCGTCCGATCGTTCGTTCGTCTTGTTTATCGATGTGGAGGGCTTCGAGCCGCAGGTGATCCGCAGCGGCACAGTCGCCATCGAGCAAGCCTGCGAGGCTATCGCCCTCGAGGTCACACCTGCGAAGTATGCACCGGCCGACGCCGCCGATCTGCAACGTCGCCTCGCCGCAATTGCACCCGAGCTCACCGTGCTGCCGTCCGGCACGACCCACCCGACCGCCTCGCTGGCAAGGCTGATGGCAGAGCGCCCGCACGGCCATTTCGACGTGGCACTCGTGTGCTCGCCGCGCCGTTGAGCATTCCAAGACGCGGCACGCAGAAGCAGGATCCCTTGGCGGCCCTGGCCAAAAGCCCGGCACCTCCTTTAAGCTTGTCCGGACAAATTCGAGCCGACGGAGGACACCCGTGCCGAGCCTGCCGACCTACGAGATCTACGCCATCCGCTATGCCAAGCAGGATCTGCGCGACGAGGGCCACATGTTCATCGGCGGCCAGCACGGCAAGATGATCCAGGGCCTCGATTTCTTTACGTATGCCTTGAAGGGCGGCGGGCGGAGTTGGATCGTCGACACCGGCATGACCGCCGTGCAGGCGACGCGCATGGGCCGCAACTACGACTTCCTGTGCCGGCCGAGCGAGGCCCTGAAGCGGATCGGCATCGACGCCGCCAGCGAGCCCGACGTCATTCTCACGCACGCCCACTTCGACCACGTCGGGACGCTCGAGGACTACAAGTCGGCGCGCTTCCACATCCAGGACGAGGAGATGATCCACGTCACCGGCCGCGACATGACGATGAAGCCGTTCCGCGCCGCCTATCACCAGGACGACGTCAAGCAGCTCGTCGATCTCGTCTACGCCGACCGCATGGTGTTCCACGACGGCGACGTCGAGATCGCGCCGGGCATCGAGTTCATTCTGATCGGCGGCCACGCCCGCGGCCAGGCGGTGCTGCGCGTCCACACCCAGCGCGGATGGGTGCTGCTCGCCTCGGACGCCGTCCACGTCTACGACGAGACCGACTTCGAGCGCCCCTTCGCCATCTTCTACGATCTGGCCGGCATGATCGACGGCTATCGCCGCATCAACCAGTTGGCAGGCCATCGCGATCTGCTCATCCCCGGGCATGATGCTCGTGTGACCAAGGCCTATCCAGCGGCCGGCCCCGGCATGGAAGGCCAGATCCTGCGTCTCGACCTGCCTCCGAGGTGGTAACGCGCCGCGACGGTTCCCCCTCTTCCCGCGGGCGGGGAGAGGCGAATCCCCATTCATGTCTCGGAGCCCCTCATGCCTTCCCCCCGCCAGATCACCATGATCGCGTTCATGCAGGCGCAAAACTGCTCGAACTACACGGGCTCTTGGCGCCATCCGTCGTCGCACAGCGACTTCCTGACGCCGCACTACTTCCAGCGCATGGCGCGCATCCTCGAGGAGGGCAAGTTCCACGTCGCTTTCTTCGACGACCGCCTCGCCATGCCCGACCGCTACAAGAACGATCACGTCGAGGCGGTCGAGGGCGGCGTGCGCGTGGTGAAGCTCGACGTCACTACCATCATGACGGTGATGGGGCTCGCGTCCTCGAGGCTCGGCATCGGCGGCACCGGCTCGACCACCTATTTCGAGCCCTTCCACATCGCCCGCGCCTGGGCGACGGTCGATCACATGATCGGCGGTCGTGCGGCCTGGAACGTCGTCACCTCGGTCAACGACGGCGAGGCGCTGAACTTCGGCCGCGACACCCACGTCGACCACGACCACCGCTACGACATGGCGGACGAGTTCATGGAGGTGGTGCTCGGCCACTGGGACACCTGGGAGCCGGATGCCCTCATCGTCGACAAGCAGGGCCGTTTCGCCGACGGCAGGAAGGTCCACCGGCTCGGCTATAAGGGCAAATTCTACGAGTCGCGCGGGCCCTTCACCGTGCCGTGGACGCCGCAGGGCCGGCCCGTCATCATCCAGGCCGGGCAATCGGGCCGTGGCAAGCAGTTCGCCGCCCGGTGGGCCGAGCTGATCTTCTGCTCGGTGCGCAATCTCGACCACGCCAAGGCCAATTACACCGAGGTGAAAGGCGCCATCGCAGCGGCCGGGCGCGATCCCGACAAGGTGGTGATCGCTCCCGCCTGCTACGTCTTCGTCGGTGAGACGCGGACCATGGCCGAGGAGAAATTCGCCGTCGCCGATGCTCTGGCCCGTCCGATCGATACGCTGGCGCTGCTGTCGGAGGCGATCAACTTCGACTTCGGCGCAAAGCCGATGGACGAGCCCTTCACCGACGCCGAGCTTGCGGCGCTCACCGGCATGCACGGCATGCGCGATCGCGTCATCGCCAACTCCGGGAAGAAGAACCCGACCGTCCGCGATTTCGTCGAGCATTCGGGCCGCGGCCGGCTGCGCGAGGCGCCGATCTTCAAGGGAACGCCGAAAGACGTCGCCGACGAGATGGAGGCCTGGTTCAAGGGCCGCGCCTGCGACGGCTACGTACTGGCGACCACGGAGATGCCCGGCGGCTACGAGGACTTCGTGCGCCTCGTAGTGCCGGAGCTGCAGCGCCGCGGCGTCTACCACAAGGACTATCGGGGCCCGACTTTGCGCGACAACCTCGGGCTGCCGATGGCGCAGCGGGGCGACTGGCGGCGGTAGCCAGTCGCACGCCGACCGCAGCGACCGCGCGGCGCCTCAGGGCTTCGCTGCTCCTCCGAGCGGCACGCGCCGCGGCACGAGGATCTGACCCGTCACCTGGAAGACCAGCTCGCCATTCTGGTTGTACCCCTCGCCGCGCGTGACCAGCATGCCGCGCTCCGGCCGATTCTTGAAATCGGTCAACTCCGCAATGATCTGGCGAAACGTCACTGTGTCTCCAGCGAGGACCGGGCGCGGCCACCTGAGATCCTTGAAGCCCGGCGACGGGCCCCAGCGGGCGACCTCCTCTCCCCGTGCACGGGCCTCGGCCTCGCGCGCCTGGCGGGCGCGGATGTTCATGCCTGTGTAGACTGCGGCCGAGTGCCAGCCCGAAGCGGCGAGCGCGCCGAACAGCGACCGCTTCGCCGCCTCCTCGTCGAGATGGAAGGGTTGCGGATCGTACTTGGCCGCGAACGCCTTGATGTCGGCAACGTTGAACGTGTGGCTGCCGAGCTCGGTGACGCGGCCGACCTCGAGGTCCTCGAAATAGGTGCTCATCGGGCCTGCTCCGCGTCGCCTGCTCCCACCGCCGCCGGATCTCGGACGGCGATGAAGAAGGAGTTTTCCATGACCATCAGCAGCTCGTCGTGCTGATTGAGGATCTCGTGGTGCATTTTGCAGATGCCGACGCCGTGGCGCGATCGCATCAGGCGCTTGCCCTGGCAGGTCGAGCGCGCTTTGAGCACGTGTCCGGGCCGGACCGGCTTCATCCACTTCACCTCGTCGATGGCGGACGCGCCGAGCGCCGCACAATCGTTGAGCATGCCGTCGGCGAGCATGCGCATGAACATGGCGCAGCTATGCCAGCCCGAGGCGCAGAGCCCTTTGACCAGGCTGAGCTTGGCCGCTTCCTAGTCGATGTGGTGCGGCTGCGGATCGTAGGCGTGCGCGAACTCGAAGATCTCGTCCCTGGTCACCTCGTAGGCGCCATAAACGAGGGGCTTGCCCACCTCGATGTCCTCATAGTGGCGCTTGGCACTGCTATCGGCCGTCATGCGTCGCCCTCGCTCGGGTTTTTCCGCGACGTCTATCGCATGCGGTCCGGTCGCTGTCAGCGGGTCGGGCCTAGTTGAGCATCTGGTCGGGCAGCCAGGTGATCAGCTCCGGCCAGGCGATGAAGATGGCGATAGCCAGGAAGTCAGCCAGGACGAATGGCAGCGCCCCCTTGAACACGTCGGACAGCGGAATGTCCCGTCGCACCGCCGCCACCACGAAGCAGCTGAGGCCGATCGGCGGCGTCAGCAGGCAGACCCCGCACATCTTGACGACGACGATGCCGAACCAGATCGGATCGTAGCCGAGCTTCATGACGGCCGGAAAGAAAACCGGTAGCGTCAGCAGCAGCATGCCGATGGCATCCATGAAGCAGCCGAGCACCAGATAGACGCCGAGGATGCCGACGATGATCACCCAGGGCGGGAACGGCAGGCCGACCACCCACTCGGAGAAGCGCTCGGGCACGCCCGCAAATCCGAGGAAGCGCACGAAGATCAGGATGCCCCAGATGATGGCGAAGATCATCACCGTGAGCTTCGCCGTCTCGAGCAGCGCATCGTTGAGCTGGACGAGCTTCATGCGGTTGAGCAGGGCCGCTACCAGCACCACGAACGCACCCAGCGCACCGGCTTCGGTCGGCGTCGCCCAGCCGAGCAGCATCGAGGCGAAGATGATCAGCACGACGCCGATCATCGGCAGCGTGCCGGGCAGCGAGGCGAACCGCTGGCCCCAGGTGTAGCCGCGGATCGGCATTGCCACGGCCGGGTTCCAGAAGCTCCAGGCGAATACGATCAGGCAATAGGTGAGTGCCGATACGAAGCCCGGAATGAAGCCCGCGATCAGCAGCTTGCCGATCGAGGCCTCGACGATGATGGCGTAGACGACCATGATCGCCGACGGCGGAATGAGGCTGTCGAGGGTGCCGCCCGCGGCGACGACACCGGCAGCCAGGCGCTTGTCGTAGTTGGCCTTCAGCATCTCCGGAATGGCGACGCGGGCGAACACGGCGGAGGCCGCGGTCGCGGCGCCCGACACGGCCGAGAAGCCGGCCACCGCGAAAATGGTGGCGATGGCGAGGCCGCCCGGCATCCATCCGAGCCAGCGCTTGGCCGCCTCGAACAGCGACTGCGTCATGCCGGCATGATAGGCGAGATAGCCGATCAGGATGAACAGCGGCAGCACCGACAGCGTATAGTTGACCGACTTCGAGTGCGGTATCGTGCCGACCATGCCGGCGCCGGCACTCCATCCGATCAGCGAGACGATGCCGACCAGCCCGACCAGCGCAGCGGCCACATAGACGCGCACGCCCATGATCACGAGCATCATGAGCGCAATGCAGCCGATGATGCCGATGGCATCCTTGGAAAGCTCGAGCGCCATCAGCGGGCCTCCCGCGCTGAGGCCGCGCCCATTTCCGCCTCGACCAATGCAGCCGATGCCTCGGCCTCCCGCCGTGCCTGCTCCTCGGGGGATAGAAGCTCGGGGACAGCGATGGCCGCGCGCGTCGGATCGACGAGCAGGCGCAGATAGGCCCAAAGGCTGATCAGCAGGCGCAGGAAGAGGAGAGCGAGCGCGACCGGCACCACCATTTTCGAGGGCCACAGCGGGATCTCGGCATCGATGCTCGAGTCGCCAAGCGTGTAGGCGCGCATGGCATGGGTCCAGCTGAAATAGCCGATGACGGCCACCACCACGAGGGCGAGCAGGACGCTGACCAGCTCGAACAGCGCCAGCAGGCGCCCCTTTAGGAACAGGATCAGCAGCTCCATGCGGATGTGTCCGCCGAGCCGCTCGGTGTAGCCGATGGCGAGAAAGACAAGGAAGGCCATCATCACCTCGACCACGTCGATATAGCCGAACACCGGTGCGCTGAAGAACTTGCGTCCGATGACGTGCCACACGCCGAGCATCATGAGGGCGAAGATGCCGTATCCGGCAATCAGGGAGGTGACTTTCTCTATCCGGTGCAGGGAACGGTCGACGGCGCCCAGTGCGCCTCCCCCCGTTCCGTCGGTCGGGTCGCTGAACTCGGCGTGAGCCATCGAGTGCTCCAAGGCGAGAAAGTGGTTGATCAAGCGATAGTTCCGCGCGGGGTCCTGCGCCGGCTGGCGGAGGCAATCGCTAGGCGGACGAGCTCATTGCGCCTGCGTCAATCGCATGGCCGACGCAGGCGCTGGGCTATCCCGTTGTGCGGAAGAGCCTATTTGGCCGTCGCTTTGGCCTTCTCGATCTCTTTGAGCATGGTGTCGAGGACGTCCTTGGCGTCGAACTTGGACTGGTTGGTAGCAACCCACTTGTCCCAGATCGGCTTGGCGGCCTTTTCCCGGAACTTCTTCAGGTCGGCGTCCGAGTAGACGATCTCGGTCAGCTTGGCCTTGAACACCGGCAGGTTCTTCTTGTCGGCTTCGCGGTAGGCGGCGATCATAGTCTTGGCCGCCTCAGGCACGCCTTCGAGCAGGGCCTTCTGGTAGGCCGGCGGCAGCTTGGCGAATGACGCTTTCGCCATGGCTGTGAAGCAGCCTGCGTTACCGGGCGACAGATTGGCCGTGTACCAGGCAGAGATGGTGTGCAGCTGATAGGCAGCATGGGCGTAGGTGAACGGGAACGAGCCAGCGTCGACCGTACCGCGCTCAATGGCCGTATAGAGCTCGACTGCTGGCACCGTCGATTGAACTGCGCCTAACGTGGCGAAGGCCTCGCCGACCGCACCTGGAGCCCGGATGCGCAGGCCCTTCCAGTCCTCGAGCGTCTTGGGTGGCTTGCCCTTGCCCATGAACTCGTAGGGTGGCAGCACGTTGAACGCGAGTGCGGTAGCGTCCCAGCGATCGAGATCCTTGACAAGCGCCGGATGCTTCATGACGGCACTGGCTGCAGCGTAGTGCTGCTCGAGAGTGCCGAACGGCAGGAACGGCAACGAGAACACCATCCACGCAGGATTCTTGCCTGGGTGGTAGAAATTACAGATGTCCGCGGTATCGATGGCACCGAGCTTGATCGAGTCCAGGTTCTCCTTGTCCTTGGAGAACACCTCGCCATAGCCGATCTTGATTGAGAACTTGCCGCCGGACTTGGCCTTGACGATCTCGTTCAGCTTCTCGATGAACTCGGTGTTGGCCCGACGCTTGCCCCAGTTCGAGTGCTTCCACTCGATGGTCGGGCCGTCGGCCGATTGGGCGTGGGACTGCGCTGGCGATAAGCAACAGGCCGCAATAGCCAGCGCGGCGCCGGCTGCGCAAGTTTTCATAGCTGTCTCCCTTTACGGTCGCCGGTACGGAACGGCGCCGCCTTTTTTTTGCAATTTCACTTTTGCAGAAGGCAGGCGAAATGACAATTGGCAATATTGAGCCGTGGTCTGCTCATTTGCCGCCACACCATCCGTAGCGACGGAAGCCACTCGGGAGATTTCGGGTCGGCAGCGTACGCCTCGTCAGGCAGCGCCTGCCGCCAGGACTCACGCCGCTATCGGGGTTTCCGGGAACGACAGCTGCTCGCGGGCACGCCACTCGTCGGTCACGTAATTGATGATGATCGACTTGCGAACGCCCTTGATCGGTCGCGGGACGAAACCGTGGAACGTATCGGTCGAAGGCACGAAGATCATGGCGCTGTTCGGCACGAACGGGGAGCGCCCGACATGGCGCTTCTCCGCGTCGTAGATATCTGTGCCGAGATCGGCGTGGCTCGCGTCCGTGGACAGATAGAGCAGCATCGTGAACACCTTCACGCCGAGGTCGGTGTGCGGCTCGAGCCAGAAGCCGTCGGTGTCCTGGGCGTACTCCAGCCGGAGATACGAGCCAACCAGGCGAGTGCCGAACCTGCTCTGCACGGCATCTGTGACTTGGCGCGACTGAAACGCCTCTGCGAACGCGGCGATCGTGGGAAACAGGGCCTGATTCTCGCGATCGAAATACTTGCGTGTGGCGTTGTGCAACTCCCGCTTGCCCGAGAGGCCACCAAGCGCCGGCGCTGGAAATGGCAGCTCCGCCAGCACCTCGGCCACATCGGCGGGCACGCACGCGGACAGGAACCAGTGCGGATAAGGCGACTTGGTGCCGACGGCAGCCCCCATGCTGCGCACAAGGGAATCGGCGATCCGGCGGCTGTCACTGCTCATACGCGCGATCCTTTTGCTGGAGTTGCCGGAATAAATCCCGACCCGGCCGCTCTAGTGTTCCTGTTCCGACATTTGCTTCCCGTTGCGGCTGGGCTACGAGCAAACGTCGGAACCATAAGGAACACTAGGAGATATATGATTCTAGTGCAGCTTCTGCATCTGACGTTCGATCGCATAGCTGGTCGCTAGCGGGTATCGAACATCAGATGCGCTGCACTAGCATCGGGCTTTCACCCGCCCCTAGGGGACAAGGCGTCGCGCGCGGGCTTGATCCACGTGCCATTTCGAAGCATGCGGCTCGGGCTACAGGCTCATAGCCCCTTCATCCAATACTGCATGGGCTTCGCCGTCTCGCTTGCCTCGCCGATGTCCTTCCAGACGAACGAGCCGACGAGGCCGGGCACCGGCTCGTAGCCGCGCTTTCGCCAAAATCCATCCAAGGGCCGGTAGGCTGCCGGCTTCAGCTCATGATGGTCGGGCCGCACGACCGCGCAGAAGGTGGTGTGCGTGAATCGACCGTCAGCGCGTGCATGCGCCTCGCGCCGGTCGAAGAAGGCATGGCCAAGGCCGCGGCCGCGATAGACCGGCAGCAGCACGGACTCGCCGAAATAGCAGATGCGCGACAGGTCATAGCCGTGCACCTCGAGCGGCCGCGCGAAATCGTCTGCGTGGCCTCCCATATGCGTCGCCGTCGCCGCGCCCACGATCCGGTCATCGTCGATGGCGGCGACGATCAGGGCGCCCGGGCTCGCCGCGAAGCCGGCGATATAGTCGCGCTCGTAGTCGTAGCTGCCGTCGTAGAGATAGGGCCACTCGCGGAAAACCTCGATACGCAATCGGGCGAGATCGCCGAGCGCGCTCTGCAGGGCGGGACCGGTCAGCGGCTCGATACGGACGCTCACCGCATGCCTCCTACGCCTCGTTCTCGCCCGTGACCTGCATCAGCCAGTCGGTCAGGTTGTAGTAGGTGGTGATGCGGGTGATAAGCCCTCCGTCGATGGCAAAGAAGGTGCCGGCCGGCAACACGTAGCGTTGGCCCTTCGCCGCCGGCAGGCCCTCGTCGGTCTCGAGGTAAGCGCCTTCCACGTTGAACTCCGCCGCCGCGCGCCGACCGTCCGGCGACACCATAACGACGATGTCCTTCAACTGCTCCCTGTAGCAGCGGCTCATGTGAGCGCAGAAGACCCGAAATGCCTCCTTGCCCGGCCGCCGCACGCCTTGGTTGACGTCGTGCGCAACGGTGTCGGAGACGCAGGCCAGCATGCCCTCGGTGTCGCCGCGGTTGAAGGCCTCGTAGTAGCGGCGCACGAGCGCCTCGGTGATGGCGGCTGACATGGCAGGTTTTTTCCTGGAGTGACGACATGCGTGCAGCAGGTGATGACTGCCGGATGCCCGATCGTTTGACAAGGGTTGCGGCCGGAGGAGCACCAAGCTGGCGAATGACGAGCCCGCCGCCATCGAGGAGAACAGGGCGCCCGAGGGCTCGCTTGGCAAGGTGGAAGGCCAGACGACCACCGGCGATTTCGTTTGGCGGCCAGCCTCCAACGGGCACGACGGCTGCCTCGCGCTGTCGTTGCTCCTGCAGCCCAACCGGCTCCTGGACGAGGGCTCGGCATCGCCTGCAGCTCCAAGTGCGGCGCCTGGGGCACACTGCGGGCTCCCAAGCGCGAAAGCGCGCCGGCCTGGCCGGCGCGCTTCCCTTCAATCCAGCGCCGGGCTGGGATCAATACTCGCTGTCGTCGGCCGAGCCCCAATCCGCGCTGCTGTCCTCCTCGTAGGATGCGACCTGCTCGTTCTCGAGCTCGGCATCCTGCGCGAGATCCTGCTGCTCGTTCAGCTCCCGCTGGCGATCGGCATCGTTGTTGACCGCATATGGGGACTGCTCACCCGAGGACGGCGTTGTCGGGTGGCCGGCCGCCTGGGCGCTGGAGTCGCCCTTGAACAGGCCCGACAGGGCGTTGGCCGCCATCATGCCACCGGCGACGCCCGCTGCAGTGGTCAGCGCCGAGCGCATGAAGCCGCCGCCCTGGGCTGCGGGCTGCGCGCCCTGAGGGGCGTAGCCGCCGCCACCGAAGCCACCACCGCCGAAGCCCCCACGTTGCTGTGGCTGGCCCCACGGCGAGCCGGGCTGGCCGTAGCCGGGCTCGGCCTGGCGAGCACCGCCGAACGACGGCACGCTTCCGGATCTCGGTGTCGGCTGGGGCTCGGGCTGCCGGCCACCGCCGAACAGGCCACCGAGGAAGCTGCCGCCTCCCGAGCGCTGTGGCGCCTGCTGGGCCTGCTGGAAGCGGGCGAGCTCGTCCTCGAGGTCGCGCATGCGACCCTCGAGCTCCTCGATACGGCCGCCGGCCTGCTGGAGGTAGTGCTCCTGGGCCAACACGGACTGTACGAGTAGGTAGGCAGCATCGGGCGTCTGACGGACTGCCTGGTTGATGAGGCTTTCGGCCTCCCGGTCCTTGTCGACCGGCCCGTTGGAGCGCATCCGGTCGAAAAGGCCTGAGATCAACTGGCGTTCATCGGGCGTCATGATCGTCTCCCTGAGGGGCGTGCATTGCGCACGTGATGTTGGGTGCGCGACGGCTCGCCGCAATAGGCCATAGACATTGCTGCTCAATGAATACCCTGAACATGCCTAGAACACCGCCCCCCGCGCCGCCACCGGCCAGACGCTCTCGACCCGCGCTCGTGCCGTTCCCATCCCCCTGACACCGATGTACCAGTCGTGGAGGTTGACGGTCGGGTCGCAATGGCCCGGGATGAGAAGAAGCTTGTCGCCGAGTGCAGGGCGCTCGTTGCACGCTGCCAAGTCGAGCCCGCCGTGCTCGTCCGAGGGGCGCTCGTAGACCGCGCCCGCGAGCCCGTGCACCTCCGGTGGCCCCGAATCGAACGAGAACGCCTTGAGGCCCGCATCCAGCACGGCCCGGTCGGCAACCGGCGTGCTCATGACCGTCGCGAGGACGAAGAGGGCGTGCTCGAAGGTGTCGAAGCGGGTGCCGTCGGCTTTGCGGTTGCGCGCATAGTCGGCGTCCATGAAGCAATAGGAGCCGGCCTGCAGCTCATTGTAGACGCCCGACGCACCTTCGATCTCGAACGTGCCGGTGCCGGCGCCGCCGACCACCTCGCAGTCGAGACCGGCTCGCCGAAGGGCTGCCACCGTATCGGCCGTCACCTCGACAGCCCGAGCGATCGCGGCCTTCCTCTCGTCGAGCGAGCGCATATGTTGCGCCCGGCCCTGGTAGGACTGGAGGCCACCGAACGCGAGGCCCGGCTCACGCGCGACGCGCTCGGCCAGCGCCACGGCCGGCGCACCCGGCGGAACGCCGCAGCGGTTGGCCCCGCAGTCGATCTCGACCAGCGTCCTGATACGCACCCCGGCCCGTCGCGCGGCTGCGCCCAGGGCCTCGACGGCCGCCTCGTTGTCGACAGCGACCATCACGCGCGCCTGATGCGCCAGCGCGGCCAGGCGATCGAGCTTGCGGGCCCCGACGATCTCGTTCGACACGTAGACGTCGGGGATGCCGCCCTCGACCATGGCCTCTGCCTCGGACACCTTCTGGCAGCACAGGCCAACCGCGCCGAGCGCCATCTGCCTCAGTCCGATGATCGGCGACTTGTGGGTTTTGGCATGCGGCCGCAACCGCACCCCGGCTTTGGCCGTGAAAGCGGCCATGCGCTGGAGATTGCGCTCGAAGGCATCGAGGTCGATGAGCAGGGCCGGGGTGTCGATCTCGCTCATGGCGAGGCCGGGCATAGCGGGAGGAGCGAGCGGCATCTGGGTCTCCGATCTGGCGCGATCGCGGCGCGGCACCGCGATCCTACCGGCATTCTGAGCCGGCGGCGCCGGTCGTGCCAGGGGGCAGGTAGACAGCCTGGGCGGATGAGCGTGGACGGCCGCCGGCCCCTGGGCGAGGTCACCCGGACCTGCGTCGCGGCGGATCTGCGGGAGATCCCGCCACAGGAACGACCAGTCTTTCTGCGACCGATCGACAGCGCCAAAAAACATTCACATTGCCGGTTTTCAACGCCGCGAAAGCTGCTATAAGGAGCCCATCGCAAGGCGCCTCCTAGACCCGGCCGACAGGCTGGGGCTTCAGAACGAGGGAACGGATGGCAGCGCAGACGCAGGAGCGTCGGCGCTGGCGTTTGGTTTGCGCTAGGTGACGCGGGGTGGAGCAGCCCGGTAGCTCGTCAGGCTCATAACCTGAAGGTCGCAGGTTCAAATCCTGCCCCCGCAACCAACTTTATTTGCCATTCCAGATCAGCTACTTGCACCGAATCCGCCCACCGGGCGGATCTAGTCTTTCCGGCTCTTGGGTCCCGTATAGGTCCCGCCGCTGCGGCAATCAGCCTAGGTCCGGTCAAGGCGGCGCCAGACTGCCGAGCCATCGACAGCGCCTTGGCTGCTTTAGGTGGTGAGCCATGGAGACCGCTGCTAACCCGCTCGCCGGGTCGCCACAAACGAGCGGCCTTCATCGTATCCAGCGCAACCGGTAGACTTCTGATCGTTACGGCATGTGGCATTGGGGGCTCCGCTCCGGTGAGTCTCGACCAACCACCCGAGTCTCCCCAGGCCTGACACAGGCTTCTGTCCGTCACCCTCCCGCGCGAGCGACTTGACGACGACGCAACGCCGCTCAACCATGTCCGACAGCTGAGGCTTTTGCGGCGTCGTTCTCGCATGGTGCCAGGATCGGCAGATCAGGAGCGCCATTGAGCCATGCCTCGAGACCTGCCGCCTTCGACCATAATGGAGCCGATCGAGTCCGCGCTGCGGTCACGCGCGGCCAAGTGCGCCGAAGCGAGAACATGGAAAGGACGCAAGGCATGAACCTCGATCTGAAGGGCAAATCGGTCCTGGTCACTGGCGGCAACCGAGGCATCGGTCTCGCCATTGCGCTTGCCTTCGCCGAGGAGGGGGCGAACGTCGCGATCTGCGGCCGCGACAAGGCAGCACTCGCGGAAGGGGAGGCCAAGATCGCCGCCAAGGGCGTCAAGGCCAGGGCCGTCGCGGTCGATCTGTTCACCGCTGCGGGATGCTCGGACGCGGTCGCGGCGCCGGTCAGCGCCTTCGGCGGTCTCGATGTGCTGGTCAACAACGCCTCGACGGCCGTCAGCGGCAACATCGAGACGCTGGACGACGACGGACTGATGGAACGCCTCAACGGCAAGACGCTCGCGTATATGCGCTGCTGCCGCGCCGCGCTGCCGTACCTGCGCAAGTCCGGGCGCGGTCGCGTCATCTGCATCGGCGGTACGGCCTTGCGCCACGCCAGCGCCACGGCTCTGCCGAGCGCGCTCGGCAACTCGGCGCTGACCGCCTTCGTCAAGCAATTCAGCACGTCGGTGGCGGCCCAGGGCATCACGGCAAACGTCGTGCATCCGCCCTTCACCAAGACGGACCGCTATCCGGCACGTCGCGCCGCCCTGGCCAGGCAGCTCGGCGTCACCGAGGCCGAGGCCGAGGCGAGGTACACCGCCGACTTCCCGATCGGCCGAATCGTCGAGCCGTCGGACATCGCGCCGATGGTGCTGTTCCTCGCCTCGCCGCACGCATCGGCGATCACAGGGCAAAGCATCGCCATCGACGGCGGCTCGACGCCCGGCATCTATTACTGAGCGCAGGCGGGACGAGGCTGCGCCTCAGGACTGTCCTGCCGACAGTACCCCAGCCGGTGGAGTGCGCATGGCCACGGAAAGCATCAATCGCCGGCTGTCCAATTGGGTCGCCGGACTGACCTTTGCCGATCTGCCGCCGGATGTGGTCGACCGCGCACGCGGAGTCACGCTGCAGGCGCTGTCCTCGTCGCTGCTCGGTCACGATTTCCCCGAGACGCGGCAGGCGATCCGCCTCGTGGAGGATGACGAGCAAGGCGCTGTCGGCACCACCACGGCTCTGGTCGACGGGCGGCGCTTCTCGCGTGCCGGTGCGGCGTTCATCAATGCCGAGATGATCTTTGCCGGCGGCAAGTGGGATACGTTCCGCATGGTGGGGCATCCCAATTGCGCGGTCATACCGGCCGCGCTGATGGCGGCCGAGGCGACGGGCTGCTCGGGACGTGAGTTTCTCACCGGCGTCGTCGCCGGCTACGAGGTGATGGAGCGCCTCGCGGCCGATTTCGTGCCGGCCATCCTGGCGCGCGGCTTCCACTCGGGCGCCTTGTTCAGCATTTTCGGCGCTGCGACGGCCATCGCCAAGATCAATGGGCTGAGTGCCGACCAAGTGCACGGGGCGCTGGCTCAATGCGTCAACCTTGCCGCCGGCAATCTCGAGGGCGGGCGTAGCGGCGGCCGCTCCGTGCGTGAGGGCGCAGCCGTGCGAAATGCTCTGCTCGCCGTCGGTCTGGCGCGTCAGGGCATACCCGGTGGGGATACGGTATTCGAGGGCGAGGCCGGTTTCTACTTCGCCTATCTCGGTAACAGGGAGGGTTACCTGAGCCATAGCTTCACGGGCGCGCGCAAGGCCGACCTTGCGGAGATAACGGCAAGACTCGGCGAGAGATGGCTGTTCCTCGAGACGCTCTACCGCATCTATTCGACGGCCGGGTACAACATCGCCCATGTCGACGTGACGGCAGCGCTCTGCAGGCGCGACGGTATCCGCGCGGAAGAGGTCGAGCGGGTCGAGTGCGTGGTCAACTGGCTCGAGACGCAGTACCCGAGCCCGGCGTTTCCGTCGAAGCGAACCGATCTCGAGCCCGGAGTGGAGCAACCGCAATATTATGCCGCCTACGCCATTCTCGCCGGGTCATTTCCGGTGACGAAGAACGTGGGCCAGAAGGTCGGCGAGGCCGATCCGCCAGGCCTGGACGCCATGATGCGACGGGTACGCGTCATTCCCTCGCATACGCAGGCGCTGTTCTCTCCGCGCGTGACGATCGTCACGCGCGACGGCGTCTCCCACACACTGCAGGCCACAGGACGGGAGTTCATCATGACCTTCGACGAGCTGGCGCGGCGGCTGGCGCCGATCGGCACTGTGGCCGCGATCGGTGCCGGGCAATACGCGGAGCTCGTCGCCACATGCCGACATCTCGACGAGGCCAAAGGCATAGCCGGACTGATCGCACTCACCTGCCCGGGCTCGCGTCGGCCCGGTTAGCGGCGGGCGAGGCCGCCGAGGCCGTCTTCGGTGCGGGACTGCACGATGGCTTGCGAGGCAAGCGCCAATGCCGCAACTCGATCGCGAAGGCGACGGCGTGAGAGTCTGGCCGAGACGCCAATTCACGATGGAGGTGCCGCGGCAGCCGCTCGCCATCCCATCACCGGCGTGGCCCGGCAAGATCCGCTTTGGCCACTCCAGAGCGCTTTTCCATGAGGCCCACGAGCGGGCCGCGCACCCACGGGAGGACACGCACGATGACGGGCGTCTTGACAGGCATCCGGGTCCTGGATTTCGGCCGCTACATCGCAGGGCCCTATTGTGCCGCCATGCTGGCGGAGCAGGGCGCGGAGGTCATTCGCATCGAGAAGCGGGGAGAGGGCAGCGAGGATCGCGTGGTGGCGCCGGTCACTGAGAGCGGCGAGGGAGCGCTCTTCCTGCAGATGAACCGGAACAAGCTTGGTCTCACCCTCGATCCGATGAAGGCCGAGGGTCAAGGGGTGGTGCGTCGGCTCGTGGCGACCGCCGACGTCGTGATCGCCAACCTTCCGCCGCGGACGCTGCAGGCCATGAAGCTCGACTACGAGAGCCTGAAGGCGGTGAAGCCGGATATCGTGCTGGCGACGGCCACCGCCTACGGACGCGGCGGGCCCTATTCCGATCGCGTCGGATTTGACGGCGTCGGTCAGGTGATGTGCGGCGCCGCCTACCTTTCTGGAGGCGACGAGGAGAGCCCGGTGCGCTTCCAGGCTCCTTGGGTCGACTTCGGGACGGCGCTGCACCTGGCGTTCGGCACGATGGCGGCCTTGATGCACCGCAAGGCGACGGGTCGCGGCCAATGGGTGGAGGGGGCCCTGCTTGGCACCGCCCTAACGGTCTCCAACTCCCTGCTGATCGAGCAGGCGGTCATCGAGGCCAACCGCAAGCCTTCCGGCAGCCGATCGCAAGTTTCCGGTCCCGGTGATATCATTCGCTGCAAGGACGGCCAGATCCTGGTCTCCGTCGTCGGCAATCCCCTGTTCAAGCGCGTTGCCGACATGATCGGCCAGCCCGGTTTGCTCGGCGACGAGCGGTTCAGGACCGACATCGATCGCGGCAACAATGGTGCAGCCCTGTCGGCGATCATGGAGCGCTGGTCGAGGGAACGAACCTGCGAGGAAGCGCTTGCCGAGCTCGCCAGGGCCAAGGTGCCGGCATCACGGGTCCTGAAGCCTCAGGCCGCGCTGGACGATCCGCATATCCAGGAGATGGGATTCTTCCAGCCTGTCGAGTTTCCGGGCATGAGGCGGCCGGCTCCTATCGCCAAGGTGCCGATTTGGCTGTCTGAAACGCCGGGCCAAATCCGACATCGGGCGCCTGGACTCGGCGAGCATACGGATCGGATCTTGTCCGAGCTCGGCTATACCGGAGGCGAAATTGCCGAGCTGAGGGCGAAGGACGTCGTCTGAGCCCTGTGACCGACGCCGATCCGCGCAACCTCACGGCCGTCGGCGACAGTCTCCGCCCGCCCTCGATGTGCGTCTCATGATGACCTCGGACCACCCGCCTTCCGAAGAAGCCGAACCGACGGTTCGCCAGCTATTCGTCGGATTTCTTCTGCTCGGCATGATGGGATTCGGCGGCGTGCTTCCGCTTGCGCGCGCCATGCTGGTCGAGCAGCGCCGCTGGCTGACCGCCGCCGAATTCACGGATCTCCTCGGCCTGTGCCAGTTCCTGCCGGGCGGCAACATCGTCAACATGTCGGTCGCGGTCGGCATGAAGTTCCGCGGCATCTCAGGTGCGGTTGCATCCATCGCCGGGCTCATCGCGATGCCGACGGCGATCGTAATCGCGCTCGGCACCATCTACGACCGCTACCAGAACGATCCGCACGTCCGGCATCTTTTCACAGGGCTCGCTGCTGCTGCGGCAGGTCTCCTGCTCTCGACGGCCCTCAAGATCCTGTGGCCGCTCCGGGGAAAGCCGGCCGGGCTCGCCATTGCCGCGGTCGCAGTCCTGGCCATCGCCGTGCTCAAGCTGCCCCTCCTGCTGGTATTGCTGACGCTGGCGCCCATGAGCATCCTGGCGGCTTGGAGACTGCTGCGGTGATCCCGGTCCTCATCTCGCTCATCGCCATTTTTCTGGAGCTGTCGCTGCTCGCCTTCGGCGGCGGCAACACCATCCTGCCCGAGATGCGGCGGCAGGTGGTCGACGTCCATCATTGGATGACGAACCAGCAGTTCGCAGCACTGTTCGCCCTGGCGCAGGCCGCGCCCGGGCCGAATCTGATGATTGTTCCTCTGGTTGGCTGGCGCGTCGCAGGGTTGCCGGGCCTCCTCGTCTCGTCGCTGGCGATGTTCGGGCCTTCGTCGGTCATCACATGCGTGGTGCTGCATCTCTGGGAGCGATTCAAAGCGCATCGCTTGCGCAGCATTGTCCAGGTCGGTCTCGTGCCGGTGACGGCAGGCTTGATCGCTGCCAGCGCCGTGGTCCTCACCGAGACGCTGGCCCATTCCTGGCCACTCCTCACCATCGCCGTCGCGTCCGCAGCCCTGTCGCTGGCAACGCGCCTCCACCCCATCGTCTTGCTTGCCGCCGGCGCACTCGTTGGCTTGCTTGGTCTCGGGCAGAGCTAGCCGCCGATCGGGGTGTCGCCCCCGTCGTGCGTCCTCCGAGTGGCGGCAATCCTGCACGCCGCACCGTCGACCGCGATGCCCCGCGACACTCGCTTAGGGACGATGCCACTCACGCCATGGCGAGCCACTGGGGCCTGAAGATGAGCAATAGCCCGATACAGAGCAGCACGCCGCCGCCGATGAGATGCGACCAGCGCGAATAGGACGCCGCGAGCCCCGTCGCCTGCAGCGTCAGCATGGCAGCGACGAAGATCGCCGCGTCGTCCAGCATGAACACGGCGATGTAGAGCGCCAGATAGGCGTAGTAGCCGAGCGGCGTGAGATCGCTGAGCGCCAGCACCTGCGTGTAGACCGCCGGGATGCCCGCCGAGCAAAGCAGCTCGATCATGTTTACGGCGACGGCGAGCGTCATGATGCCGAGGATCGCCATGACGAAGGATCGCTCGGTGACCGCACTCTTCAGCCGGTCCATCACGTGCTTCTTCTCACCCGGCGTCGTCACCGGGCACGCGGCATCCGGATTGCGCACGAACTCGCGCAGGTACCAGGCGCCGGCTCCCAAGGCGAATGCACCAACGGCCGTCCTGATCCAGGCAAGCGAGCCGAGGAACAGAAACAGGTTGAGCCAGGCGGCCATGAACACGAAGTAGACGGCACCCGACGTCAGCAGGAACGCCACGCCGTAGCTCCACATTCGGACGCGATCTTTCAATCCGACCAGTAGGCCGATCAGGAACACCAGCACCCACATCGCGCACGGATTGAAGCCGTCGACCGCGCCGAGCACGATGGTCAGCACCGGCAGCGACAGAGCTCGAGTCTCGATGCTGCCGAAGCCGGGGAGCGAGATTGTCGGCGGCAGCTCCGGACGCCTGATGCGAGGGCCTTGCTGATCGGCCATCTCGGATGCGCCGGGCGCGTTCAGACCGGCTTCGGCCAGGATCGGCCCCGCGACATCGGTGCAGGATACAGCGAGGCAAGCCTTGATCCGGTGCTCGATCTCACCGCCCGTCGTCGCGTCATCGCGGTAGCCGACGAACGCCTCCTCGCCGACGATGATCAGCGGCACGCCCGGCGGATCGTTCTTGAATCGCCTCGACAGCGCGATGAAAGCCGCCTCTCTGCGACCGTCGCCGTCGAGCTCCAATGAGCGCAGGCGGGCACCGGGCAGGGCCGGGACGACCCGCTCGAGGAACCGGCGCGCATTGGCGCAATGCGGGCAGGTCGACGTCCAGAACAGGTGGACGTCGACCGTGATGCCCGGGGAGGCGCGAATCTCCTGGCTCTGTGTCGGCTCCTGCGCCACCGCGGCAGCCAGTGCCAGCAAAAGCAGTGCAACCGCACACGACAATTGCAGGGCCTGTCTCATAGCTGACAGGAGCCATAGGCGGCAGCGGTCGCACATTGACCGGACGCAATGCGGCAGGCTCCTGGCAGCAGGAGGTTTCAAGCGTCACTTGGGATTGCAGAGCAGACACATGACACAGTCCAGGTCTCGTCGGATCGACCTCGACCTTTCGCGCCGGCATCTGCTCGCAATCAGTGGCGCGGCGCTGGCCTCCGGAGTGGCCGCGCCGTCCAGGGCAGCCGCTGCCAAGGTTGCCACGAAGGCCCATATCGTCATCGCCGGCGCAGGAGCGGCGGGGCTGACCGTCGCCAATCATCTGGTAGCGCGGCTCGATGGCGCGCGCCTCACGTTGCTCGACGCGCGCAAGGAGCACTATTACCAACCCGGCTATACGCTCGTCGCCGCCGGGCTGAAGTCCGCCGGCTATCCCGTCTCCACCACCCGGCAATGGGTGCCGCCTGGTGTCGAATGGATCGAGGAGGCGGTTGCCGAGCTCGACCCGCAAGCCAATCGCGTCGTGACCTCGACCGGCAAGTCGCTGGGCTACGACGTTCTCGTCGTCGCCACCGGCCTCGACCTCGATTATGCGGCGATCGAAGGCATGACGACCGACCTGATAGGGCGCGACGGGATAGGCAGCGTGTACGCCGGTCCTGAGGGCGCGCGCAGGACTTGGGAGGAAATGTCCCGCTTCACCGACAAAGGTGGTGCGGGGCTGTTCCAGCGTCCGGCTACGGAGATGAAGTGCGCAGGCGCCCCCCTCAAGTACGCTTTCATTACCGACGACTATGCCCGACGCAAGGGCACGCGCCAGAAAGTCAAGCTGACCTATGCAGCGCATGCCGGGGCCCTGTTCAGCGTGCCGATCGTCAGCGAGAAGGTGCGCATGCTCTATGCCGAGCGCGGCATCGACGTGGTCTACAGTCACGTCCTCAAGGCAATCGACCCCGGCCGCAGGATCGCCACATTCGAGACGCCGAAAGGCCAAGCCCAGATTGGCTACGACTTCATCAACGTCGTGCCTCCGATGCGGGCGGCGGCCGCCGTGCGCAAGAGCCCTCTTGCCTGGCAATCTGGTCCGTTGGCAGCAGATGGATGGGTCGAGGTCGACAAGACGACCTTGCGACACATCCGCTTCGCCAACGTGTTCGCGGTCGGCGACGTGGCCGGCGTGCCGAAAGGCAAGACCGCTGCCAGCGTCAAATGGCAGGCGCCCGTCGCCGTCGAGCACATTGTCGCCGACTTATCCGGCCGCAAGTCCGGCGCCACCTACAACGGCTACACCTCCTGCCCGCTTATCACGCGGATCGGACGCGCGATGCTCGTCGAGTTCGACTACGACAACAATCTCACGCCGTCCTTCCCAGGTATCATTGCGCCGCTGGAGGAGCTTTGGGTCACATGGCTGATGAAGGAGATCGCGCTGAAGCCAACCTATCTGGCCATGCTGCGTGGGCGTGCCTGAGGAGGATCGACCATGAAGGAGCTGACCTTCTCCACTCTCGTCGCGGTGTTCGAGGAGATGTTCGGGCGCTGGCTGTTCTGGGCACTCCTGGCGCTCGCGCTGGCCGTGGCGCTCGCGTTTGTCCTGGTTCTGGTGCGCGAGCGCCGGCTGCAGGCGCGCCGGCTCATCCTGGCCGAGTTGATCGGCATCGCCGGCGGTCTCGCCGCGGTCTGGCTCGTGCAGACGGTGACGAGCTCCCGGCTGACGGATGTCGGAGGACCGATCGATGCCGTCGCAATAATGGGAATTTGGATTACTGGGGCCTTTGTGGCTCTGATCGCATCTTATGCGGCATTCGGCTTGATCTCGCGCGGGTGAATTTCGCCCTGCGGGATTGAGGAGCTCAGATTGGTCGCTACGGCGCGTCACGACTTCTACGGACGAGCGCCACACGAGGTCTCGGCCAGACACCTCCCCCACTGCCCAATGAGACCTCCAGCCGGTGTCCATGTCGGACCGAGGGACTGTTGTTTGAGCGCCGATGCCGAGCGACGGCGGCATACACGTCATGGCACCCTCAGCCCTGCTCGCCCCGCTGTGCCGAGCAGCCCGGCTGGATGTCGCGCCGAGCGCGCGACCGAAGCTCACCCCTTTCCCACCTCTGCCGCCGCGCCTACTGTCCGCCCGGTTCCCACTCACACACCACGGGCTCTCCCATGAAAGTCGGCCTCTTCATCACCAACCAGCAACATGTCGGCATGGACATGGTGCAGGCGCTCGGCGACCAGATCGCCATGGTGCATCACGCGCGTGACCGGGGCTGGGACAGCTTGCTCACCGGCCAGCACTACCTCAACGAGGGCAACAACAAGCAACTTCAGCTCGTGCCGTTCCTGGCGCGGCTCGCCGCCGAGGCGGGCGAGATGACTATCGGCACCGGCATCCTGCTGCTCAATCTGCACAACCCGGTCTACACCGCCGAGACCATCGCCACGCTCGACATCATCGCCAGGGGCAACTTCGTCTTCGGCGTCGGCCTTGGCTATCGCGACATGGAGTTCGATGCCTTCGCCGTGCCGAAAGGCGAGCGCGTCCGGCGCTTTGAGACCTATCTCGATCTCGTGCAGCAACTATGGACCGGCAAGCCGGTCAGCTACGAGGATGCCACCTGCCGGCTCGACAAGGTGGTCATGAACATCCGGCCGATCCAGCAGCCGCGACCGCCGATCTGGATTGCCGCAAACAACGATCCGGCGGTGCGTCGCGCCGCGCGCCTCTCGGACGCCTGGTTCATCAACCCCCACGCCACACTCGCATCGCTCAGGCGCATGATGGACGTCTACCGCGACGAGTTGAAGGCTTGCGGCAAGCCGTTCCCGGCTGACCTGCCGGTGTTCAAGGAGGTCTACTGCGCCAAGGACCGCCGCACGGCGATCGAGATGGCAGCGCCCTACCTCGGCGGCAAGTACGCGGACTACGCCAAGTGGGGCCAGGACAAGGTGATGCCCGACAACGCCGATTTCTCGCGCTCGTTCGAGCAATTGACCGAGGGCCGCTTCATCATCGGCTCGCCGGAGGAGTGCTTCGAGCAGCTCCGACCCTACTGGTCCGAGCTCGGCTGCAGCCATCTCGTCGTGCGCACCAACTGGGCCGGCATGCCGGCCTCGGTGTCGCTGCCGAGCATGCGGCTGATCTCCGACGAGCTGCTGCCGGAGCTGCGCAAGGTCAAGGTATCCCGCGGTTGACGATCGCCCCTGTTTGGCACGGAGGGCAACTGCATCCGGAGCCAGACGACGCCTCGCTGCAGCCGAGCCGATGCCCGCTCGACGCGACTACGGACGATTGACGAGAGGTTAGCATTTTTCCGGCACAACGGGCTCGCGCAGCTCAACTCGCCCATCAGGAGCCCGTCTCGTGCGTGCCAAGTTCTGGCGTAAGAAGGATGCTCGGCTCGCGTCGCGGCTCAATGCCGTCGTCGAGACGTCCGAGCGCGTGCGCAGGTCGGCGCCGCCGAAGGCCCCACGGGTCGAAATTGATACGTCCTACCTGCCCTCGCCCGACGTTGCCGCGGCCCCGGCCACCTTCGCGAACGCCGAAACGGAAGCCCCACACGAGGACTGGCGCGAGGAGCCGGGCGACGGCGTCGATCCGGCCGAGGCCTTGCCGTCTGGGCAGGGGCTGCCGGAGCAGCCGCGCACGCCGGCCCCGTCGCCGTCCGGCGGTACGCTCGATCGCGAGACAGCAACCCGCTTCCTGAACGACGCCCAACACGGGGATGCGACCCGCCGGGCCGACGACGCGCAGCGCGAGCTCGCCGCCCTCCGGGAGGCGACGCACCAGCGGGAGATCGCGGCCCGTCTCGAGGTCGAGGCACTGCGGGAGCAGGCGGCTCGGCGCGAGGCCGAGGCCGGACGGGAGGAAGCTCGGCAGCGTGCCGTGGCAGCGGAGCACGAGCTAGCGGCCTTGAGGCGAGTGCTCACGCAGCACGAGCTCGCGGCACAGCGCGAGGCGCAATCGGGGCATCGTGCCGAGACAGCCCGCGCAGCTGCCGATTCGGCGCGGGCCGAGATGGCGGAGCGCCTCGCGCAAGCCGATAGCGAGCTGCAGGCATTGCGGCAAGCCGCCGAGCGACACGCGCTCTCCGGGCGGCGCGATGCTGAGGCGAGGCAGCAGCTGGAAGCCACGCGGCAGGCGGCTCACGCCGAAAGAGAGGCGGCCATGCTCCGCCTGGCCGATGCGCAGCTTGAGATCGCCAAGCTGCGAGAGACGGCCGAGCAGCTCGATACCGCCATGCGTGAGGCGGCCGAGGCACGGCAGCGAGCCGACGCGGCCCGGGCGATGGCCGAGCGGGAGCGCGACGACGCGGCGCGCCGGAACGAGCAGGCAGAGATAGAGCTGACGGCGCTGCGCTTGGCTGTAGAGCAGGCGGAGCGGCTGGCACAGCAGGACAGAGAGGCCCGGCAACGGGAGGAGGCCGCTCGCCTCGCAACAGAGGCCGAGCTGGAGCATGCCGCCCATTTCGCGGGCGAGGCTCATCTCGAGCTCGCAACTCTGCGGGCGACAATGGCACACGCCGAGGACGCAGCGGAGCGCGAAGCGCAGGCCCGGCAGCGTGAACACGTGATCCAGCTCGAGCTCGAGGCACAGCGGGAGCTGGCACAAACGTTGAGATTCGACGCGCAACGCGAGAAGGCGGCGCGGCTTGCAGCTGAAGCACAGCGCGACGAGGCTGAGCGGCGACTGAACGACGTGCAGGGCGAGCTCCGCGATCTGCGTCACCAGGCCGAGGAGCGAGAGCGGGAAACAAGCCGCGAGGCCGAAGCGCGCCTGCGCGAGGAAGCCACTCTGCTCGCCCGGCTCGAGACGCGGCTGCAAGAGGCCGAACGCGACGCTGCCGATGCCGAGCGGAAGCTGGCCGACTTGCGCCTGGAGGTAGCGGAGCAGCAGCATGCCGGCCGGCTCTCGGCCCATGCACGCGAGCAGGAGGTGGCCGCGCGGCGTCGAGCCGAGGCCGAGCGCGAGGAGGCTGTGCAACGTGCCGCTGCGGCCGAGCATCAGCTCGCGGTTCTGCGCGAGGCAGCCGTGCAGCATGAGCTGGCACACCGGCGCGAGGCCGAGGCGCTCCGCGAGCAGTCCGCCCGCATGGAGGCCGAGACCCAGCGGCAGATTGCCGTTCTCCGTCAGGCGGCCGAGCAGCGCGAGCACGCGACTCGCCGTGACGCCGCGGTCCGCACACTCGAGACCGGGGTGGCCCCGGAGGCGAGCGGCAGCCTCACGGCCGCACTCGCGGGCCTTCCTGCCGGACCCGACGTCGAGGCCTTGCAGCTCGCCCCCATCGACCAGTTTGCTATCGAGCAGACCGCGTCAGCCGCGGAGCCCTCCGTCCCCCGACTCCCCGCCGCAGACGGGTCCGAGCCTCCAGCTCGTGGCGAGGAGAGCCCAGCGCAACGTGCCGTCACCCGTGCGCATGCCGAGGTGCCGCTGGTCACCGCCGCTGCCGCGTCCCGGGCAGCGAAAGACAAGCGCCGCGACAGGCGTGTCGAATCGCGACTTGCCGCTACCCTGACGGCGGAAAATCTCGGCCAAGCCTTGCACTGCACGATCCGCGACCGGTCGTCGAGCGGCGCCAAGCTCGAATTCTCGTCAGGCAGATTCAGCGACGGCATCTCCGGGATCGTCGTCGGGGACCAGTTGACGCTGACTTTCAATATCGCCCAGGAGCGCACGACGGTGGCTTGCCTGATCGTGTGGATCGCGGGCAATCGGTGCGGGGTCCAATTCGCCGGGCAGTTCCGAACTCAGCAGCTTCCCCCTCGCAAGCCGGGCCGCGCCGCGGCGGCGGCTCTCGAGAAGGCAACATCGGCCAAAGCCGTCCAGCCGAAGACGGCTGTCGGCCGCCTCGCCAAGAGCCTGCTGTCGAGCTGAGCCGGACCAAAACCACCAGTGGTTGACGGTCCTCCCGCAGCACTCGTGGCGGCGCCAGCTGCAAGCCGTCGCCCTGGCGCCCCGCAATCGCTTGCCGCGCCTTCCCATACTCCGGGGATTGAGATGTGAGGCAACCTCCATCGGACGCCAGCCAGGGACGGGCACGCACCACCGGCACCCACCATCGCTTACCCAGAGGTCGGCCTGGAGGTAGCCGCTAACGCTCGGGTTGCCGGCGGGTCGCGGCGGCTATATAACGACGCCCAGCAGCTCAGCTTGAGACAGGTGAGCATCGGTCGGCCGCGAGTGCGGCGCCGGTGCTCGGAGGCTCGGGAGCCCCACGCGTATCGCGGCCGGGGCGATCGGCGTTTTTCGGAGACTATACGTCATGTCGCAGACTCAGGTGATCCAGGCCGTGGAGCGGCCGTCGCGAGGCAAGAGCGGCGCCAGGGCCGTGCGCCGCGAAGGTCGCGTGCCGGGCATCATCTATGGCGGCGACAAGGCCGACCAGCAGCCGATCGCCCTGGACGAGAACGATTTGTCGAAGATGATCGCACGTGGCCGATTCCTGGCCACCGTGTTCGAGATCGACGTGGCCGGCGCCAGGACAAAGGCTATTCCGCGGGACGTTCAGCTCGACCCCGTGCGTGACACGCCGGTGCACGTCGACTTCCAGCGCATCGGTGCGGACGGCCGCGTGAAGCTGCGGGTGCCGGTTCGATTCATCAACGATCTGCTCTCGCCGGGATTGAAGCGCGGTGGCGTGCTGAACATCGTGCGCCGCGAGATCGAGGTGTGGACGCCGGCCGACCGTATCCCGGAATCGTTCGAGGTCAATCTCGAGGGGCTCGAGATTGGGCGATCGATCCACATCTCTGCGGTGACGCTGCCGGAAGGCGTGCGGCCCGTGATCCAGGACCGTGATTTCACGATCGCCACGATCGCCGGCGCATCGGCCAAGGGCGAGGCCGACGAGACGGCGGCTGGTGGCGGCGAGGCCGCTGCCGCACCGGCGGCTGGCGGGGATCCCAAGGCGGCTCCGGCCGCCGCGGCCAAGCCCGAGGCCAAGGGCGGCAAGAAGTAGCTCATAGCTTGGCTTCCGACCGGGACGCCTGCACCGTGCCACGCACTGTCGCGCCTCGGGAGGGGATTTCATGAAGCTCTTTGTCGGGCTCGGCAACCCCGGGGCGAAATACGCACGAAACCGGCACAATGTGGGGTTCATGGCGGTCGACCGGATCGCCGTTGCCCACAACGCCGAGCCCTGGCGGAGGAAGTTCCAAGGGCACGCCGCCGAGGTAACCATCGGCGGCGAGAAGGTGCTGTTGCTCAAGCCCGACACCTTCATGAACGAGAGCGGGCGGGCTGTCGGCGAGGCGGCCCGCTTCCACAAGGTGCCGATCGGTGACATCGTCGTGCTCTACGACGAGATCGACCTGGCTCCCGGCAAGCTGAAGGTCAAGACCGGCGGCGGGAACGCGGGCCACAACGGCCTGCGCTCGATCTCCGCACACCTCGACAATGATTACGTGCGCGTGCGCATCGGCGTCGGCCATCCGGGCCACAAGGACCAGGTCGCCAACTATGTGCTGAACGACTTCGCCAAGGCCGACCGGGTATGGCTGGAGCCGCTGCTGGATGCCATCGCCGGCGCGGCCGCAAGGCTCGTGACGGGCTCGAACGAGCGTTTCCTGACCGATGTGGCCCTGGCGCTCGGCAATGACGACGCCAAGGTGGCGCCGGCCAAGGCCACGCCGGCCGGTCCGCGACGGGAAGGGCCGGCCGAGGAGGTCTCCCCTCAAGCCCGGCGCTCGGGCGGCCATCCGGCAGGGGAGAGGGCCTCGAAACGACACTCGGCGCTCGCCGAGAATTTGCGCAAGTGGATGGGTGCGCGGAACAAGAGCGAGCAGTGAAAGCGGGCGATTGGAATGGCGAAGGCGCGGTCCTCCAGCGAGCGGCAGCTCTCGGCGCTGCCGGGCCTGGGTCCGGTTTCGGCGCGGATGCTCGTCGAGGTGGGCGTGCACGACGCTGAGACGCTGCGAGCGTTGGGCCCGGTCGAGGCCTATCGGCGCCTGCGATTTCAATTCGGCCGGCAGGCCACGCTCAATTTCATGTATGCCCTGGACTGCGCGGTCCGCCACTTGCACTGGCGGGATCTGGAGCCAGGGCGGAAGGACGAGCTGAGGCGGGCGGTGCAGGACATCGCCGCGTCGCTCGCCGCGCCCCAGTCGAGGCGGCCGGCGCGCACAGACAACAAGGGCTAGGCAAGACCATTATGGGCTTCAAATGCGGTATCGTCGGCTTGCCCAATGTCGGCAAATCGACTCTCTTCAACGCGCTGACGCAGACGGCGGCGGCTGAGGCGGCCAACTATCCGTTCTGCACCATCGAGCCCAATGTCGGCGAGGTCGGCGTGCCCGACGAGCGCCTGACCCGGCTCGCCGAGATCGGCAAGTCGGCAACAATTCTGCCGACGCGGCTCACCTTCGTCGACATCGCCGGCCTCGTGCGCGGGGCCTCCAAGGGCGAGGGGCTCGGCAACCAGTTCCTCGGCCACATCCGTGAGGTGGACGCGGTCGCCTACGTGCTGCGCTGCTTCGAGGACACCGACATCACGCACGTCGAGAACCGGATTGATCCGATTGCCGACGCCGAGACCGTGGAGACGGAGCTGATGCTCTCCGACCTCGACAGCCTCGAGAAGCGCCGTGCCAACATCGAGAAAAAGGCGAGGTCCGGCGACAAGGACGCCAAGGCCCAGGTCGCGCTGATGGACAAGGCGCTGGTGCTGCTGCGCGAGGGCAAGCCGGCGCGGCTCGCCGCCGTCACCCCCGAGGAGGAGCCGGCCTTCCGAGCCTTGCAGCTCTTGACGGCCAAGCCCGTGCTCTACGTGTGCAACGTGGACGAGGCCTCGGCAGCGAACGGCAATGCACTCTCCGACAAGGTTTTCGAGCGGGCGAAGGCCGAAGGCGCCGGCGCCGTCGTCATCTCCGCCAAGATCGAGGCAGAGCTCGCGGGCCTGCCGGAGGACGAGCGGCAGGCTTTCCTCGCCGATCTCGGCCTCGATGAGCCGGGCCTCAACCGACTGATCCGCGAAGGCTATCGGCTGCTCGGCCTCGTCACCTACTTCACGGTAGGTCCGAAGGAGGCACGTGCGTGGACGATCACCAAAGGCACCAAGGCCCCGCAAGCGGCCGGTGTCATCCACAGTGACTTCGAGAAGGGCTTCATCCGAGCCGAGACCATCGCCTACGACGATTATGTCCGCCTCGGCGGCGAGGGTGGCGCCCGAGAGGCCGGCAAGATGCGGCTCGAAGGCAAGGAGTATGTGGTCGCCGACGGCGACGTTCTGCACTTCCGCTTCGCAAATTGATGGCGGGCGGACAACGGGGCTTCCAGCACGACAAAGGACCCGGCGCCGGGAAAGTGCCGGGTCCTTGCTGTTATTATCGTCCTGATCCTCGGGTCAATCGTACCGGCGGCGTGACGGCCGGCGGTCGTCGTCCTCGTCGTAATGCATTGACGATCGCTCGTCAGGGCCTTGCCGGGAGGAAATCCGGCGCTCGTCCCAGCCGCGCTCTGCCGCGCGCCGATGCCCCTCGCGATCTCCGAACCAGCCGCTGCTTCTGCCACGGTACCGGTCGTCGTCTTCGTCCCGTGATCGCGCCGAGCTGCGTCCTGGGCCTTGATCGTCGTCGTCGCCCCTCCGGCGATGCTCCCAACCCTTGCGGGCGGCCTCGGCATGGCCTTCCGAGTCACCGTGCCACCCCGGCCCTTCGTCGTCGTCCTGGCGATACCGCGTGAGCCGGCTGCGGTCGTCATCATCGTCATCGCGACGCGACGATGACGACCTCCGGTCTTCGTGATAGCGAGACGAGCGCTCGTCGTCAGAGCGACCGGACGAGCGACGCTCGTCCCAGCTCCTACCGGCGGCACGGCTGTGGCCCTCGCGATCGCCGAACCATCCGCCGGATCGCCGGCCACGGTCTTCTTCGTCGTCGCGCCGCGAACGGCTCGAATAGGAGCGATCCTCGTCCTCGTCCGTGAAGCCGCCGTAGTCGTCGCGACCGCGAGCCGACGCACCGCGGGACCACGAGGAGCGACCGCGCTCGTCGTCGCCGTCCTGGCGCGAGCGCATCGCGCGGCGATCGTCGTCCTGGGCTATGTATCTGCTGTGTTGGTCCCGCTCCCGGCCTCTGGTACGGATACGCTCCTCCATCGATGTGCCCGTGGCCCGGGCAACACGCAGGAGCCTGGGATAGGGCACGGCGGACTGCTCGGCGTCGTCGTGCTCGATGCTCGAGATTGTGTCTCGGAGCCTCTTGCCGAGCGCCTTCATGTCCACGCCTGCTTCGGTGGCCGCGGCCTGCAGCGTCGTCGTCTTCTCGGTGTCGTCCGAACGCCATTCGAGCAGTCGGCCGAGCACGGCGACGCCAGCCCGCATCGCCGGGTCGCCCGGCGGTCGCCCCAGCAGGTTTCCCATCAGGATGGCAACGAGGTCGTGGCCGATCGTGGCCTCGGCCAGAACCTGCTCGTCGACACCGGCCTCGCTGTACGCTTTGAACGCGACCTCGTGCTCCAGGTCGGAGTAGTGGGTCCACAGGGTTGCGAGTTGCTCGAGTGCGGTCCGTCTCGCCTTGTCGTCGCTGGCGTTGACGAGCGCCTCGGCGGCACTCCTGACCCTCTCCTGCTGTGCGGACAGCAGCTCGACGGCGTCATCGGGATGCTCACGGCCGGCACCGTTTCCGTTCGTCTTGGCCTTCTTCTTGTTCGGCATTGCGGTCACCTTGCTCGACACGTGGTCAAAACCAACGCGAGGCAGCAAAGTTGGTTCCGCAACCCGCAAGAGGGCTGTCACTCGACCATCCGGTGCGGCACTGTACGCTCGGGTGTCACTCCATCGGACCGTCGGCGAGCACCCTCCCATCGACGACACGACAACGGCAGCGGAGCTTCGGCCTCATGCACATGCAAACTCTTGCAGTCGTCCTCTGGCTCGTCGGCTGCCTCGTCCTGGCCACGCCGCCAGCGACTGCGGCCGACGATACGATCGAGGCTCCCGCGGGAGGCCTGCTGTTCATTCCGGACGAGCGGACCGTCGTCGAGGCGCAGGATGTCGTGATCGGGCGCGGCAGCGTGAAGGCCACCTATGCCGTTCGCAACACGTCGTCGGACCCCATCGTACGGGTGGTCTCCTTCGCTCTGCCCGAAATCGACATGAACATCGTCGGCGAGGAGGTCGTCGTCGTGGCGTCAGCCGATCCGCGCAACTTCGTCGGTGCTACCGTTGAGGTGGACGGCGTCGCCGTGGCGCTCGAGCTCGAGCAGCACGCTGTGGCATTCACCAGGAACGTAACCCGCGAGCTCGAGGCGGCGGGCATACCGCTCAATCCGCTGGTCCCCGGAATCGAGTTGCGACTGGGGGCGCTGCCTCCGGCGCTTAAGGTTCGGCTCGAGGAGCGGGGTGCCATCCGCCGCGACGACCAGCGTGTCGTGCCCAACTGGGCCGTCCGGACGACAGCCTTCTGGCGACAGTCGTTTGACGCCGGGCGCACCGTCACCATCAACCTCGCCTATCAGCCGGTGACGGCGTCAGGCGTCTGGGGAGCGGACAGCCTGCCGGCGCACCAGCAAGCGTATTGCATCGGCAAGGACCTGCAGGCGGCGATTGCCGCCCGTGCGGCCCAGACAGGGCGCGGCCTCGTCGCCCACCGCGTCACCTATGCGGCCGCGAGCGAGCCAGGGTGGTGGGCGCCGATCCCGAGCTTCCGTCTCGCCATAGAGAAGGCGGGCCTCGAGACGCTCGTCGCCACCTGCCGCAAGGACTTGCGGGCAGTCGGCCCCACTCTGCTGGAGTGGGTTGGCAAGAACTACGCCCCCGGGGACGACATCCGCGTGCTGTTCATCAACTAGGGAGCTTCAGGGGGGCAGGCGGACGGCCCCGCCGCGAGCGAGATGCGTCACCCAGTCAGTAGGCGTCCATGTGGGTCGTCGCAACTAGCGAGGGCCGGTTTGCGATCGATTGGGCAAAGGCGGCGAGCTTGGGCCGGCCGTTGCGCCAGCCTTCTGCCGCGTAGCGAAAGTCGGCATATCCGAGGACGCAGGCCACCGCGATCTGTCCAATGCCGAAGCTGCCGGCAAGGGCTCCCGCCCCCGCCTCGGCCTCGAGGCGGTCGAAGGCTGCCCGGAATTTGGTCGCCAGCGCCGCCTTGAGTTCCGGCGACTGCTGAGCCTCGGGCCGTGCCCGCTCCGAAAGCCCGACCAGCAGGAAGTCGAGCGCGCCGTCGCCGAGCGCCTGCAGGCGTAGCGCCTCGAAACGGGGGCGGCCGGCGGGCGGGAACAGTCGCGGGCCGTCGTGCAGGCTGTCCAGGTATTCCGCGATCACCCGGCTGTCGTACAGCGCCGAGCCGTCGTCGAGGACGAGCGTCGGCAACTTGTTCAGCGGATTGAGCGCCATCACCTCGGCATTCGGCTTGGTCGGCGCCACGACGGTGCGAATCGTCTCGATCCGCGACACGAGGCCCGTCTCGTGCGCCACCACCATCACCTTGCGCACGAACGGCGAGCGCGACGACCAGTAGAGCCTCATGGATGCATCCTCAGAACGTTTCGGAAAGCGGGGTGGCGACGGGCTCGGCGTCAGGACAGGGTCAGCTCCGGCAGCGTCACGACGACGATCCCGGCCTTGTCGAGGCCGGCCCGCACGGCGTTCGCGACCGCGACGGCGCTCGGCTCGTCGCCGTGCACGCAGATGGTGTCGACGGCCACCCTGATCCGCTTGCCGCTGCGCGCAACGACCTCACCTGTCTCGATCATGCGGAGTGCCTGCTCGAGAGCTTTCTGTGGGTCGCGATAGACCGTGCCGGGAACAGACCGCGAGGCGAGGTTCCCGTCCTCCTCGTACTGCCGGTCGGCGAAGCCCTCGCGGGCGACGCGCAAGCCGAGCTTGCGGCCTGCCCGCTCCATCTCGGAGCCGGCGAGCGCCACGTAGATGATCTCGGGGGCCACGGCCTTCACCGCTCGGCCCAGCGCCATGGCATAGCCTTCGTCCCGCGCTGCCATGTTGCTCAGCGCCCCGTGTGCCTTGAGGTGCGTCACGCTCAGGCCGGCGTAGCGGGCGATCGCCTGCAAGGCTCCGATCTGATAGGCAGTCATGTACTCGATGTCCGACGGGCTCATGCGGATCTCGCGCCGGCCGAAGCCCCAGATATCGTTGAAGCCCGGATGTGCGCCAATCGAGACTCCGAGCTCCTTGGCCAGCATCACGATGCGATGCATCGTATTGTGATCGCCGGCATGAAAGCCGCAAGCCACGCTCGCCGACTTGATGATCCGCATCAGCGCCGCGTCGTCGCCAATGTCGTAGGCGCCCCACCCCTCCGCGATGTCGGCGTTGAGATTGATGCGCCCTGCCATGCTCGCCTCGTCGCTGCCCCTTGTCACCGATCGCTGCGGCCGTCCTGTAGCCGACTGATCGCGCTGAATGCTATGGCCTTTGACAGAGGCCGACAATGTCTGTCTTTCTGCCGTTCCATCCGTTGACCGAGGGGCCATGTCCCACCCGCCGCTCACTGCACGTTTCCTTTCTGCCGGCGACACGGCCCTCGTGGTCGAGCTGGGCGATACCATCGACAGGGCGATCAGCGACCGGGTGCTGGCGCTCGGCAGCGCCGTCGAGGCGGCGGCTCTCCAGGGCGTGGTCGAGCTGGTGCCGACGTTCCGCTCGTTGATGATCCACTACGATCCACTCAGGCTCGACCGGGAGACGCTGGAGCGTTCCATCCGCCCTCTGCTCGATCGGCTGGGAGCCGTGGCGGGGCACGGCCGGCTGTGGCGCCTGCCCTGCTGCTACGGCGGTGAGCATGGGCCCGACCTCGACGAGGTGGCCGATCGCACGGACCATACGCCCGCCGAGGTGATCGCGATCCATTCGGCCTCGACCTATCACATCTACGCTCTCGGCTTCCTGCCCGGCTATCCGTACATGGGCGACGTGCCAGAGGCGCTCTCGCTCCCGCGTCGCGAGAGCCCGCGGATGCGGGTCCCAATGGGGTCGGTATGCATTGCGCTCCGCATGGCCGGCATCTACTCGCTCGACAGTCCCGGCGGCTGGCACCTGCTCGGCCGTACACCGGTTCGCCTATTCGACGTACGCCGCAAGGCTGCCGTTCTGCTCTCGCCCGGCGATCAGGTGCAGTTCGAGCCGGTCACGGCCGAAACGTATGCGCAGCTCGAGATGCAGGCGGCCGACGGCCGCCTCGCCATCGCTCCGGCGGAGCTCGCGCGATGACGGGCGTGCTCCGCGTTGTCCAGCCAGGTCTCGTGACGACGGTCCAGGACCTCGGCCGGACCGGTTATCAGCGGCTCGGCATTCCGGTCTCCGGCGCCCTGGATCCGATCGCGCTCCGGGCGGCCAACATCGTCGTGGGCAACCCAGAAACGACGGCCGGGCTCGAGATGGCAGTCCTGGGGCCGACGCTCGAGGTCGAGGCGTCGAGCGTGCGGTTGGCCCTCGCCGGCCAGGGAACGGAGCTCGTCGTCGAGCGCTCGAAGGGTGATGCCCTGCGGGTTCCGGCTTTGCAGAGCGTACGGCTATCGCGGGGAGACCGGGTGCGGGTGTCCGTGTCCGGTGGCAGTGCGGCTGCATACCTCGCTGTCGAGGCAGGCTTCGATCTGCGCCACTTCCTCGATTCGCTCTCGACGTATGTGCGCGGCGGCTTCGGCGGCCTCGATGGCCGCGCGCTGCAGGCCGGCGACGCCTTGCCCCTCGTCCGGGACGGGGCAGATGCCCGCCAGGAGGTCCGATTGCCCGGCCTCGACCTCGGTCCCGCCACGCAGGTTCGCGTGGTTCTCGGCCCCCAGGACGACTATTTCACTGCTGGCGCGATCGCGACGTTCCTGGCTGGCACCTACACCGTCACACGCGATGCCGATCGCATGGGCCTGCGCCTGGAAGGACCCGGGCTGGCGCACGCGAAGGGCTACAACATCGTCTCGGACGGCATCGCGCCCGGCTCGATCCAGGTGCCCGGAACGTGCCAGCCCATCGTATTGCTGGCCGATCGCCAGACCACGGGAGGATATCCGAAGATCGCCACCGTGATCTCGGCCGACCTGGCGGCCGTGGGACGACTGGTCCCTGGACTGGGGGTGCGCTTCGAGGCGGTCTCGGTCGAAGCCGCCCAGGCCGCGCGGCGTGCTCTGGAAGCCGACATGAAGGCGCTGGCTGGGAGGCTCTCGCCCGTGGCACCGGAGGGGCCGGACCTGGACCGGCTCTACGATTCGAATCTTGTCGGTGGTGTCGTCTCGGCGCTGGCTCATCCGACCGAGTGGGTATGGCTGGACGACCCTTGAGAGCGCGGTGAGTGGTGTGCCGCTGGACCGGCAGTGATCTCCGCGTCAGACTGTGGTCCGGGGCAACCGCCGATCGAAGGAGACAGCCCATGATCACGGCCATCGTCCGCTTCAAGCTTCCAGACGCCGTCAATCTCGCCGACGCCAAGAAAATGTTCGAGGGCTCGGCGCCCAAGTACGTCGGCCTGGCGGGCCTCGTTCGGAAGTACTACCTCTTCGACGCGGCAAGCCACACCGGCGGTGGCGTCTATCTCTGGGAAAGCCGCGAGGCCGCCGAGAAGGTCTATAACGCCGATTGGAAAAAGATGATCGCCGATCGATACGGGGCGGCGCCCGACATCAGCTACTTCGAGAGCCCGGTGATCGTCGACAACGACCGGCCCATGGCACAGGCGGCCGAATAACCCGCTTGCGTCGGCGCCGAGGCGGCCGACCGACAACGAGAATGGCAGCGTTGGCGCCGCGACATGACCCGCTACCAGCACCAACGCTTCCCCTTCGTCCGTCCATCCGGGCTTGACGGCCCTGAGCGCACACCCGTGCTCATCGCCGGCGCAGGTCCGGTCGGGCTGGCGCTCTCCATTGATCTCGCGCTCCACGGCATTCGTTCGATCCTGGTGGACGACGGCGATACCGTCTCGGTCGGCTCGCGCGCGATCTGCTGGTCGAAGCGCACGCTCGAGATATTCGATCGGCTCGGCGTCGCAGATCGAATGCGGGCCAAGGGCGTCACCTGGAAGGTCGGTCGGCTGTTTCATCGCAACCGCGAGGTCTACAGCTTCGACCTGTTGCCCGAGCCCGGCCACAAGCACCCGGCTTTCGTCAATCTGCAGCAGTACTACGTCGAGGAGTTCCTGATCGATCGCGTGCGGGATTTCCCGGATTTGATCGACTTGCGGTTCAAGAGCAAGGTCGTCGGCCTCGAGCGCGCCTCCGAGGGGGTGAGCGCCGAGGTGGACACGCCGGTGGGCCGCTATCGCATCGATGCGGACTGGCTCGTTGCCTGCGACGGCGTCAGAAGCACCGTGCGCGGCCTCCTCGGGCTCGAATTCGTCGGACGCACATTCGAGGAGCGGTTTCTCATCACCGACATCGAGATGAGGGCCGACTTTCCGCCGGAACGCTGGTTCTGGTTCGAGCCGCCCTTTCATGACGGCCAGTCGGCACTGCTGCACAAGCAGCCGGACGACATCTGGCGGATCGACTTGCAACTGGAGCCGGAGGCCGACCCCGAGGTCGAGCGCCGGCCCGAGACGGTGTTGCCGCGCATCCGCGCAGTGGTCGGCGAGCGCCCATTCGAGATCGATTGGATCTCGGTCTATACCTTCCAGTGCCGACGCCTCGAGCGCTTCGTTCACGGCCGCGTTGTGTTCGCCGGCGATAGCGCCCACATCGTCTCGCCGTTCGGGGCGCGGGGCGGCAATGGTGGCATCCAGGACGTCGACAATCTCGGCTGGAAGCTCGCTGCCGTCCTGCAAAGCGAGGCGACGGAGCGCCTGATCGCCACCTACGACGAGGAGCGCATCCGCGGCGCCGACGAGAATATTCTGAACTCCGCCCGCGCTACGGGCTTCATGACGCCCAAGTCGGCCATGGAGCGGATGCTGCGCGAGGAGGTGCTCGCCATGGCTGCGACCGAGCCGTTCGCGCGGCGGCTGGTGAACTCGGGCAGGCTGTCGCTGCCGTGCTCGCTCGACAGGCTGTCGCTCCAGTCGGACGACGATCCGGGATTCTCAGGCGGCCTCGGCCCGGGCAGTCCGTGCATCGATGCGCCCGTGTGGACTGCAACGAGTGGCGACGGCTGGTTGCTCAATGAGCTCGGCGGCGAATTCTGCGTCATGACCTTCGGGGCGCCGATCGTGGTGCCGAAGGCAGTGCGACAGCTGACGATCGGGGTGGCAGCGCCGCCGCCGGGCAACGGTTTCGCCCACGTCGTCGACCGCGAAGGGCTGGTCTCTCAGCGTTATAGTGGCGCTCCGGGGGCCGCCTATCTGATCCGGCCGGACCAGCACGTGGCGGCACGCTGGCTGCGGCCGACGCCGGAGAAAATCGCCGCAGCGCTGCGACGCGCACTCGGCGGGGAGGCAATATGAGCGAGCCGGCACTCGATACCTCGTTCCGTCTTGGCGCTGGTGGCGACGATGTCTATGCAGCACTGGTCGAGGCTCACCGCGGACTGTCGGAGGAGGCGAGCCATCGCCTGAATGTCCGGCTGGTGCTGCTGCTGGCCAACCAGGTGGGCTGTTCGGCAGCCGTCAAGGCAGCGATCGCCCGTGCATGCCACGGGCTCGAAACGGAGCCCTGACCGACCAGCCGCCCGGCATCTCGCGGCATCGTGATCGGACGCGCCCGCCTTTTGACCTGCGGGAGCGGCACCATTCCGGCAGATGTGGCGGCGGGCCCGGCTCGGCCTTCCGCTCATGAGGGACTGACGTGACAGGATCGACTGGTCCGGCCGCCGCGGCCGAAACGCGCGCGACCGGATGGGCGGCCATAGTGACGGCTGCCCTGGCAGTGCTGCTCGTAGCCAGCCAATGGCAGATGGCCCGATCATCGCCGGGCTGGACGCAGGCGAGCTTCCGATCGATGGTCGATGTCTTGCCCGTCGTGCTCTTGCTCGGCGCGCCCGCGCTGCTGGGCGTCATGGCCGTACCGCTGCTGACACGCCTGCCGACCGGTCGCGGGACTGTCTGTGTCATGCTCGCAACCGGATTGGCGATGCGGCTGGTCTGGTACGGTACGGCGGTCGTGATCGATGACGACTATTTCCGCTACCTCTGGGACGGCGCCATCCTCGCCAGTGGCCAAAATCCTTATGCGTTCGCGCCCAAGTCCGCCATCGACGGTGACGGTGTGCCCACCGTCGTCGAGACTCTGGCTCGCAACGGGAAGGATGTGCTTGCAGGCATCAACTTCCCGGAGCTGACCACGATCTATCCCGGAACGGCTCAGCTGGCATTCACCCTCGCCCATCTGATCGCACCCTTCGATCACGATGGCCTCCGAGCCGTCTTCCTAGGCGCCGAGCTGGCCACGCTGGCGCTGCTGCTGGTCATCCTCGGGAACCTTGGCCGCCCCCGTGTCCTTGCGGCGCTCTACTGGCTCAATCCGCTGGTGGTCTGGTCTAGTCACGGCACTGGGCACAGCGAGGCGTTGCTTGCGCCATTGGTGGTGGGCGCGTGTCTGGCGACCTGGCGTGGGCGGGAGGTGCTCGCCGCGACGCTGCTGGCCCTGGCCATCGGCGTCAAGCTGTGGCCGGCGCTGCTGGTGCCACTGCTCGCACACACCGTATATGCGCGCCGGCGCAGCCTCGCTTTGCCCGCCATCGTGCTGACCGGGCTCGCAGGCGCGCTGGTGTTGCCCCTGGCGCTTTCCGCGGCGGCTGGCGCCCGCTCTGGACTGGTCGCCTACTCGGAGCATTGGTGGACCAACAACGGCCCGTTCTCGTGGATCAGCTACGCCGTCTATCAGGCGACCGGCGGCTCCCCCCTCGGGCAGCGCGCCCTGAGGGCGTCCATCGCCATCGGCGTCGGCCTGATCGCTCTTTTCGTGGCTCGACGGCCACCTTCCGGGCTGCACGGGCTGCTGGCCTCGGCGCTGGTGGTGGCTGCAGCCACCTTCTACCTCGCGCCGGCCCAGTTCCCCTGGTACGCACTTTGGTTCTTGCCGCTCGCCGCTGCACTGGCATGCCGTCCGCTGCTGCTCGCCTCGGCGACGCTCGCGGCCTACTACCTCGCCCTTCCCCTGATCAATCAGGGGGGCGGCCACTGGCATGCCTACGGTATCGCATTCCTGCATGCCTTGCCGGTGTGGGCCTGGCTGGCGTGGGATGCCCGGCGGACAAATGTCGGGCGATAGCGATAGCCCGTCGCGCATCATCGGCCCTGGTCCATGCCACCTTTGCGTTTCGCCTTCGCCGCAAAGAATGCGGCAATCGCCGCCTCCGGCTCGCCTGTACCATAGGAGTCGGCGAAGGCGTCGATTCCGGCATAGACGCCCTCGTCCACGGAAACGCGCTCCCAGCGGCTCATCAATGCCTTCTGTGCCCGAATGGCCTTCGGGGTCGCGGCGAGAATATGGCCGATCCAATGCTCGACGGCTGCATCGAGATTTGCCTCCGTCACCACCTTCTGCGCAAAGCCCATTGCCAGTGCTGCGTCGGCGCCGAACGTCTCGCCCGTCAGCAGGATCTCGCGCGTCTTGCCCCAGCCGATCAGGCCCGGCAGCAGGGCCGCCTCGATCACCGACGGCAGACCCATGACCACCTCCGGCATCCCAAGCACGGCGTTGTTGGCCACGACACGCATGTCGGCGGACGCCGCGATCTCGAGGCCGCCGCCGAGACAATAGCCGTTGACGCGTGCGATCACCGGCACCGGACACGCACGAATGGCATGACAGGCCATATGCAGGCGGGTGATGAAGAGCCGTGCCGTGTCGGGGGTGAGCCCACGCAGCTCGCCGAGGTCGGCGCCGCCGATGAAGGCGCGCTCGCCCGCCCCCGTCAGGACGGCCGCACGCAGGCGATCGTCGTTGCCGATGGTCTCGAAAGCCTCGCGCAAGGCGACCAGCAGCGGTGACGACAGGCAGTTGAGCTTCGGGCGATTGTCGATCGTGACAAAGGCGACACGGCCCGCTGGCCCGCGCTCGTCGATCTTCACAGTGACGCGGGGCTCGTTCATGGTCATGTCTCCTCCTCGCTTCCGCGAATATTGGCAGATCGACCCATGCCACTCCAGAACCGCGTGACACCGGAAGGTGAGATCATCTCCACGGCAGCGCGCGGCATGATGATGGGGAACCGCGGCGGCGCGCTGCATGACGCACACCGCCGCCTCGGTCGGCGCCGGTGGATCAACCGCCAGTGGATCTGCTGTCGTCTCGACTTCAAGGGGCGGCGCCGCCAGCTGATGGCTCCGGGCCGCTACACCGAGCTCTTCTTCCTCGACGAGGCTACGGCGCTCGCTGCAGGCCATCGGCCCTGTTTCGAGTGTCGCCGCCAGGATGCCCTTCGCTTCGCGACGCTATGGGCAACCATTCATGGCAGCGAGGGCCGGGCCACGGCCGGGGAAATGGACGTCGCTCTGCAAGCGGAGCGCGTGACTGCGGCAGGGACGAAGGTCACGCACACGGCTGCTTGGGTGGATCTGCCGACGGCTGCCTTCGTGCGCCGGGAAGGAACCGCGATGCTGATCCTCGATGAGCACCTGGTGGCATGGAGCTCGGGCGGTTACGCAGCCAGGACGAAAAAGCCGCGCCACGGCAAGGCCGAGGTGTTGACGCCGCAGTCGATCGTTGCGGTGATCGCTGCCGGCTACCGTCCTGCACTTCACCCGTCTGCCGGAATTGTGCAATAGCAGCGGCGCCGATGGCCCGGTCCGCCGGGGCGACAGGAGAGACACGCATGACACGCTCGACGTTGCGGCGAACGCTCGGCTGGTCCTATGTCATCCTGCTCCTGGTGTTGGCCGTGTCGCTCACCGCGAAGCTCGCCGAGCATATTCCAGGCCTCGCTGGCAGCCCGTGGGAAAAGCTCGCCAAGGACATCTACGAGTACCTGAAGGACATGGCGCTGGTTCTCGTCACCGTCGTTGCCACCTACCTTGCCGGTGTCTATCAGAAGCGCCAGAGCTTCCTCAGCGCTCTGAAGGAAGAGTGGCACGACATCGTCAAGGCCAAGTCGGCACTGTTCGTCTACACGCAGCTCGATCAGCCGACGCGCGACGACTACCTGCGGGCGTTCCTCGCCATCTCGGAAACGCTCGACAACATGCGCACCGTCTACCGCAATGTCGGTGAGACCGACGCGCTGATCGGCATCTACCCGTTCGCACCGCTGCACGACATGCGCCGGGCTCTGCAGTCGCTCGACCCGGCAAAAGGCAAGGCCTTCACGGCCGAGGATCGCAAGCTCGCACGGGACGCCATCCTGCAATCGTTCTACGCGCTGAGAGAATCGTTTCTCGAGGAGCTCGATCTCGAAGCGCCGGACCGGCCGTTGCTCGCCTGGGGCGGCAGGCGCCGCAAGAAATCGGGCGCCCCGGAGGATGCCTTGACGACGCAGCGGGCGGAACGCGCAGCCACCGATGCCGCGACACCGCCCGACCCGCGCATCGACCCGTTTCTACAGGCGCTCTACGAGAAGGAGCACTTGACCGAGAAACCTTGGCGCATCTTCGCCAACAGCAACACCAAGCCGCACCCGGACGCCGCCAAGCCCAACGGCAAGGATGGGCCAGACGCTCCGATGACGTGAATCTCAGAACGCCGGCCCGAACCGATTGGAGCGCGGGAAGCCCTTCGGCGCCACACGGCCCGATTGCGCTCTCTCCCCGATCCACTCCTTCAACTCGGCCCAAGACAGCGTGAACGTGCGGCCCGCCGGGTCGAGCCAGGTAAGGCCATCAGCCTTGGCGAAAACGCGCACGTCGGCGAGATTGCCGTCCTTGAAGCGCTGCAGGTAGACGCCCTTGCCGCGCGTCATCTCGTTGACCTCGTCGAGACGGAACACGAGCATCTTCCTGTTGTCGCCGATCGTTGCCACGTGGTCGCCGGCCACGGGCACGCAGATGCGGGCCTCCGCCGGGGCCTCGACGTTCAGCACCTGCTTGCCCTTGCGGGTGGAGGCGACGACCTCGTCCTCCGGCACCACGAAGCCGTGGCCCGTCGTTGCAGCTACCAGCAGCTTGCGGCCGGGCTGGTGCACGAACATCTCGACGAAATCGGCGGTTTCCTCGATGTCCACCATCAGCCGCAGCGGCTCGCCATGGCCGCGTCCACCGGGGAGTTGACTCGCTTCCAGCGTATAGAACTTGCCGTTTGTGGCGAAGACGATGACCTTGTCGGTGGTCGAGGCCTTGATGGCACGCTTGAAGCCGTCGCCCTGCTTGAAATCGAGTTTCGACAGGTCGTCCTGGTGGCCCTTCAGCGCGCGCACCCAGCCCTTCTCGGAGAGCACGATCGTGACCGGCTCCTTCTCGATGAGCGCCTGGTCGATATCGACGTCCACGGTTGGCGCGTCCTCGACGGCGGTGCGGCGGCGGCCGAGCTCCGTCTTCTTCGACCATCGTTCGCGAATCGAGCGGATCTCCGCCGAGATGGCCTCCCACTGCTTCTCCTCGGAGGCGACGAGGCTCTGCAGGTCGCGCTGCTCGCCCGATAGCTTGTCGTGCTCGGCGCGGATCTCCTGTTCCTCGAGCTTGGAGAGCGACCGCAGCCTGAGGTTCAGAATTGCCTCGGCCTGCACCTCGGAGAGGCCGAACGCACTCATCAGCTTGGCCTTGGGCTCGTCCTCGAAGCGCACGATCCGGATCACCTCGTCGATGTTGAGATAGGCAATCAGGTAGCCGGCGAGCACCTCGAGCCGGTGCGCGATCTTCTCGAGCCGATGGTCGGTGCGTCGGATCAGCACCTCCTGGCGGTGCTCGAGCCAGTGTTGCATGACCTCCTTGAGGCCGAGCACGGCCGGGATCTGGCCGGCTGTGAGCACGTTCATGTTGAGGCCGAACTTGATCTCGAGCTCGGTCAGCTTGAACAGGCTCTCCATCAGCACCATCGGGTCGACGGTGCGGCTGCGCGGCTCCAGCACGAGACGCACGTGCTCCGCCGACTCGTCGCGCACGTCGCCGAGCAGCGGCAGCTTCTTCTCTTGAAACAGCTCCGCGATCTTCTCGTAGAGGCCGCCCTTCCTGACCTGGTAGGGTATCTCCGTCACGACGATCTGGTAGCCGCCACGGCCGGTCTCCTCCCGGTGCCACCTGGCACGCAGCCGGAAGCTGCCGCGACCCGAACGGTAGGCCTCGATCATGCTTTCTTTCGGCTCGACCAGCACGCCGCCGGTCGGAAAGTCGGGCCCCTGGATGAAGTCCAGCAGCTTCTCGACCGTCGCGCCGCGATGCTTGATCAGGTAGAGCAGCGCCTGGCACAGCTCGTCGACGTTGTGCGGCGGAATGTTCGTGGCCATGCCGACGGCGATGCCCGAGGCGCCGTTCGCGAGCAGGTTCGGGAAGGCCGCCGGCAGGACGACCGGCTCCTGCTCCTTGTCGTCGTAGTTGTTGCGGAAGTCGACGGCGTTCTCGTCGATGCCGTCCAGCAGGGCCTCGGCGATGGTCGTGAGCCGCGCCTCCGTGTACCGGTAGGCCGCCAGGTTGTCGCCGTCGATGTTGCCGAAGTTGCCCTGCCCGTCGACCAGCGGATAGCGGACCGAGAAATCCTGCGCGAGTCGCACCATGGCATCGTAGATGGCGCCGTCGCCGTGCGGATGGAGCTTGCCCATCGTGTCGCCGACGACGCGAGCCGACTTCATGTAGGCCGCGGTCGGCGTAAGGCCCAGCTCGCGCATGGCGTAGACGATGCGCCGGTGCACAGGCTTCAGGCCGTCGCGCACGTCGGGTAGCGCCCGGTCCATGATGGTCTTCAGGGCGTACGCGAGATAGCGTTCCTCGAGCGCGACCTTGAGGGGGACGGGCTCGATGGGCCCTTTGGGGGGCAGAATCGGTGTGTCGCTCATGAGGCTCGCTTACCGCCTACCGGCGAGGGGCTCAAGCGGAGCCCTTGGCGCACTGGCATGCCGTCCGAGGGAATCCGACCGAAATGGCATTCATGCCGCACCACGCACGACCTTTGGGAGCCGTGCGGCATTCTTTTCGAGGCCGCCTGCTGGGCCCACAAACGCCGGCCGTTCATCGCGCTCGCCGATAGCGAGGCCAAGGCGTGGCGCAGAGCCGAGGGCAAATCACCAGCGCCGATCTCGCCGCTGGCGCGCAGTGCATGGATCGGCTGTTCGAGATCGAGCGCTGCATACGGCCAAGAGTGCGGAGGAACGCCACGCCGTCCACCAGGTGCTGAGCCAGCCGATCGTCTGTCATCTGGAAGCCGTCCACCGCGCCGAGCGGCCGAAGCTCTCGCGCGGCAGCGATCTCGCCAAAGACATCGACCACATGGTGAAGCGGTGCCCCGCCTTCACCCGCTTTCTCGACGACGGTCGTGTGCGCCTGTCGGACAACGCCGCCGAGCGAGCCCTGACCGAAGTGGCGCTGCCACGGTCGGCGGTGGAGCGAATCGGTTGGACGCGGCGGCCCGGCGCGCTACCTTGTGCGCGTGACTGCCGTTCTTGCTTCCCGAGCCCAACCGGTGCGCGATGTCTTCATCGAGCTCGATGCGCTCGACCTCGACCCGCGCAGCGACAAGGCCTCAATGGCGCCTCCGATCTTCTCACTGTCGACGCTGCCGGAGGCTCGAGCAGCGCCCGCGCTGGACATTCAACATCGAGGCCCCTACGGAGCTCCTTTACGCGAAGAACGGCGGGCGGTTGTTGCGCGCATTGAGGTGCTGGAGAACGGCGGCACGCTGCAGACGGGCGACCAGCAAGTGGCTGCATTGGCGAAGATGATCGGCCTCAGTGAGCGCATTCTGGCCGTCATGGCTGCGTCATCCGTGGCCGCTTGGCCAGCTTGCGCACGTAGAATTCGAGGCCGAGCGGAGCGGAAAGCGCCTTGCCAACCTGCCGGTGAATGACTATGAGTACCGGCCTTGCGGATCGCTCACCCGCCGAGCTGATCCGCCCGGTCTCGAGACCGGAACGCGCCGGTAGCTCAGCTGGATAGAGCGTCTGACTACGGATCAGAAGGTCGTGGGTTCGAATCCTTCCCGGCGCGCCAACCAATTCAATGACTTAGCGTGTCATCGAGGGCATGACGCAGCCCTTACGGGCGCTCGTGTAATGACCTTGTATTGACCAATCGGCCGTCCAGCCAACCTGATCCTCGTCACGCTGCCCGTCGCTGCGCTCCGGTTCGTCCTCGCTGCGCTCCTCCTCCCCCTGTCGGGGCAACTACGCATCGCTTCGCTCTGCTAGCCACTCTATCCAGCTGAGCTACTGTACCGGCGGCTCAGAAGGAGCGTCCGCTCGGAATTACTCTTTAGGCGGATTTTTCGCGAGCAAGCCTATGCACCCATGGAGGGGGTGTGACCTGCCCTGTTTCTTCGGACCACGCTTAGCTTGAGAGATCAGCCTCCGTCCTTCCTGGTGCTTCTGCTTGCCCCTCGTGGGGCGGTTGTGCGACGGGGCGGGATGCGGAGACCCCATGTATCGCAGCAGCCCGGCCTGTCGCCGGCACGGGCGCTGCGTCTTGGCGGTTCAGCCTCGCCGCGAACTCGGCAGGTGTGAGGTAGCCGAGGCTCGAATGCGGGCGCACCTCGTTGTAGTGCTGCCGCCACCGCTCGATGACGACTTTGGCCTCGGTGCGGGAGCGGAACCATTCCATCGACAGGCACTCGTCACGGAACTTGCCGTTGAAGCTCTCGCACATTCCATTCTGCCAGGGCTTGCCGGGATCGATCAACGCCGTGCCGATGCCCTCTCCGACGATCCACTTGAGCAGCGCCTGCGACACGAACTCGGGGCCGTTGTCGGAGCGCAGAAAAAGCGGTGCGCCGCGCGACGAGACCAACCGCGACAGCACCTCGATGACGCGGCGCGAGCGGATGGAGCCGTCGACCTCGATGGCCAGGCCTCTTTGGTCCACTCGTCGGTCACGGTCAGGCACTTCAGCTGCTGGCCGTTCGCCGCCCAGTCGAACACGAAGTCGTAGCTCCAAACCTGGTTCGCGCCATCAGGCGCATTGGGACGTGGCCGGCTGGTGGCGATGCGCTTCCTCGGCCGCTTGCGCGGCACCTGAAGTCTTGCGGTTCGCCACAAGCGATGCGCCCGGCCGAAGCTCATGCCGTGCCCGTCGCGAGCGAGGAAGATCGCGATGCGACGATAGCCGTAGCGCGGGTACTCCGCCGCAAGCTCGGTCATGCGCGCCAGCACAGAACGATTCCTCTCAGCCTTCACCGATCGATACCTCAACGCCGATCGTGCCGTCCCGATCAGCGTGCAAGCCCGCCGCTGCGACAGGCCACGGCCCGTCGCGAAAGCTACCTGAGTGCGACGAGCCGGCACGCTCACCATTTTTTTGAGTTGATCTCCTTCATCACCTCGATCTCGAGGTCGCGCTCGGCGACGAGCTTCTTGAGGCGCGCATTCTCCGCCTCGAGCTGCTTCAGGCGCCTGACGTCATCCGATTGCATCGCGCCGAAGCGCTTCCTCCAGGTGTAGATCGCCTGCTCGCTGACGCCATGGCGCTTGGCCACCGCCGCCACGGAATCACGGTCCGCCTCCCGAAGGATCGCCACGATCTGCTCGTCCGAGAACCTGCTCTTGCGCATGCCTGCCTCCGATCAGGAGGCCAGTCTCTCAAGTAATGGTTGGTCCGAAAACCCGGGGGCAGGTCATGAACCCTATGGGAGTCCCTGCCGCATTTCTTGGGTCGGTCTTGAATGCCCTAGGCGCACCAACACCGGATCAGCAATTTGCGGCAATGGCTCGCCGGCCGTGGGAGAATGCTGCGCTTAAAGGCCTGGACATAGCGGTGGCCACGTTTCCTCTTGTCTGGATTTGGCTGAAACTTAAAGAGCGTCAGTTCAGACGACGCGTTGATGCGGGAAACAGGGTGCCCGACTAGCGCGCAGGCAATGTCATCGCCGAATCATGTCGGAAAAATATCCGGGCCTGCTTATTGCTTCGCCAACAGACGAATAGAGCGCACAATTTCCTAGTTCAAATCCGTAGGCATAAGCGATACAGCGCGGATCCTGTCTGCATCGGAGGGCGCAAGTCCGTAACTCAAGTCGTGTATCGCCGGAATACTGCGGCCCCCTGACGTCTTTATCCTTGCCGAATCCAGGAGCAACACCCAGCGACATTAGCTCGGCCTCTGCTCGGTATCGCGCAATCATGGATGCAACAGGGGCCCACAGAGCACCAATTAGCAGTGCCATTAGCCCCGCGGTCGCAAGACCTGACGCGATACCAACAGTTGCGCGAGCTGCTTTTCCTCGATCTGCCGCTGCATTAAGCCACTTCGAAATCCAGAACGGCGCAGCAAAGGAGAATATGAAGGCCACTCCCGCCACGATGATTGGCAGTAGGTACAAGATAAGAACAGCAAAGATCCCCTTGCCACTAATTGGAATGAAGCGAAGTGGCGAATTCGCGTACACAAATTCAACGCCAAAGATTGCCGCGGTTGCCACGAACAGCCATGCCGCTGTGATGCTGAGCAGGAGCGTCGCCGTCAGAATGCCAATTGCGATGGCTCTGTTGCCGGGTCTTGTTGAGGGCTATGCCAATGCCGCGGCAACGCATGCGAGCCGGGTGAAGCCCGCACCCTCGCGCTCGAGCTTGCGGTGCCAGCCGAGATAGTTGGGCAGGTATTCGGTGGCGACGCCCTTGA
>JANRJI010000128.1:0-12215 GCA_033764055.1 Hyphomicrobiaceae bacterium | reverse complement strand
TGCGAAGGGCCGCGTCGCGTGCCAGCTCTCCGGAAACGCCACGATCGATGATCTCGACGTCAAGCCCCTTGAAGTTGCTCTCCAGGAACGCCTCGACGAGAGCATAGGTGCCCTTGTCCTGATCCCTCGCGGCGAGCGGTGTCGCGCCGATTGCCAGGACTTTGATGCGCTTACGATCGCGCAGGGCGCGCACCATGTTGGGCAGAGCCGCAGCACCCCGGAGGGCTTCGGTCGCTTCGCCGCAGAGTTTCGGAGCGTCCGCAAGCGGCTCTGCCGCTCCCCGAGTGGTCCACACGGTCAGCCACGCCAGCAGCGCAAGCGCCAGCACCACCGGCAGCACACCCGTACCGGCTAGTCTGCCCGCGTCCGCCATTCTGCCAGCCACGCCACGACCCATAGAATCGCTATTCCCGTTCCAACCAGGAGGGTGTCCAACACGAGGCCGCCTTCGGCTGCCGACCTGATGATCTGTCCGGCGAGGCTCAACAGCGAGCCCACACAGAACACCGGTAGCGAATTGCGACCCAAAGTGGAGAAGAAGACAACGAGGGGCGGTGTCCACCGCGCAATGTGAACATAGACCGCTGACATCACGGCGACCAGAGCCAGAAACTGAACCAGGCGAATCGGCGTGACGAACGTCTTTCCGATGATGAACAGCAGGCGCGGCTCGGGAACCTTGGTCGGGTCCCACCACAGGTTGCGCGCCGTCATGATGCCGAGGACGATGACCACCGGCCATGCAACCAGCCGGATCGTGCCGATGTGGCGGCGCACCCAGCCGCCGGGTCCACGCTCACGCCCCATGCTGAAGCCCAGCACGAAAATCAACTGCCAGCACAGCGGGTTGAAGAACCACTGACCACTGACGGGCCATGTCGGTACTGTCAAACCTAAGACGATGCTGACGAGATAGATGGTGAACGAGATCGGGAGCAACCAAGCCGGTGCCAAACGATGAACGAGCGCGATGACAGGCGCGATCGTCATCAGCACGACGTAGAGTGGCAGAATGTCGAAGTACCCCAGCTGATGGCTCAGCAGGATGAGACCGATGTGTGCGCGGACAGGATCGTAGAAGACCGCAGCGGCATTGTTCCATTCGAGAAAAAGCGGGTTCTCGAGATGCAGCGCGGCTGCGGCCAGCATCGCAATGGCGATCAGGGCGATGGCCATTTGGCATACGTACAGCGTCACCGCCCGGCCGAGCACCCGGTACAGGATCTCGCGCGTCGGACGAGGGTCCTCCGGACGCCCGACGAGCAGGCGGAGAGACCACCCGGCCAGGAATACGAACAGCTCGGCAGAGTCGGACAGTGAAATGTTCTTGTGGGTGAAGCGCTCGTAGAAATTGTGGGGGATGTGGTTGATGAAGATCGCAACAAGCGCGTAGCCCCGCCAGAAATCTACCGCGTTCACTTGGCGAAGCATCGGGCACTCCGTCGGCTCGCGACCTTGCTAGCGGATGATCGTGCAGTTGGGAAGGCAGGCTGCGTTCCGGCTGGTGGTGCCACGTGTCGCCGCGACCCGTGGCGTGACTTAGCAAGCGCCGGCCACCAACTCCCCGCTTGGCCCTGCCGACGGACCCGGCTAAGTTGCCGCACCTCGGATGCCTAACGCGCGGAGAGCCGGCGAGCTCTTCGCCGCAGACCTTTCATCCGACCATATCCAGATCAGGAGCAAGACCCATGGCGATCAAGGTTGGTGACAAGCTGCCCGAGGCGACCTTCATGGTGATGACCGGCGAAGGGCCGAAGCCCGCCACCACAGCCGAGGTGTTCGGCGGCAAGAAGGTGGCTCTGTTCGCGGTGCCCGGCGCCTTCACCCCGACCTGTCACAAGACGCACATGCCTGGCTTCGTGTCGCGCATGGACGAGCTGAAGAAGAAGGGCTTCGACACGGTCGCCTGCACCTCCGTCAACGACGCGTTCGTCATGTCCGAGTGGGCGAAGGCGACCGGGGCCGAGGGCAAGATCACGATGCTCGCCGACGGCGGGGCCGAGTTCGCCAGGAAGCTCGGCCTCGACATGGACCTGACGGCGCGTGGCCTCGGCGTCCGCTCGAAGCGCTATGCGATGGCCGTCGACAACGGCGTGGTCAAGGTTCTCAACATCGAGGACGCGCCGGGCCAGGTGAGCGCCTCGAGCGCCGAGACGCTTTGCTCGATGGTCGACAAGAGCCTCTGAGGCCACTCCCAGGCCAAGGCCGAGTAGCTTGCAGCGCGCGGGTCCTGGACGACCCGCGCGTTTCTTGTGAAGCTCGGCACCAAAGATCAGCTTTCAGGTGGGACCAGATGACCAAGCAGCGGATCGTGGTGGTCGGCGCAGGTGCCGTCGGAGGGTATCTGGCCGCGCACATGACGCACGCCGGTTACGACGTGACGGTGGTCGATCCGTGGCCCGAGCACGTCGAGACGATGCGCACGAAGGGCCTGTCGATCTCCGGCATGACGCCGGCCGAGAGTCTGACGGTGAAGATGCGGGCGCGGCACCTGACCGAGCTTCAGGACCTGGTCAAGGAGCGCCCGGTCGACATCGCCATCGTCTCGGTCAAGTCCTACGATACGATCTGGGCCACGCAGATGATCGCCCAATATCTCGGCCCTGACGGCTATGTCGTGTCAGCGCAGAACTGCGTGAACGAGGAGCGGATCGCCAGCGTCGTCGGCTGGGGCAAGACCGTCGGCTGCATGGTCGGCAACAACTATGCGGTCGAGCTCTACGAGCCGGGCGCCATTCGACGGACGATGCCCAAGGACGGCAAGATCCCCACGCTCGAGGTCGGTGAGGTTCACGGACGCATCACGCCGCGGGTCGAGGCGCTGGCGGAGACCCTGTCGTCGGTGGACAAGGCGCGGGCCACGACCAATCTCTGGGGCGTGCGCTGGTCGAAGCTCTGCGTCAACGGCATGCGCAATGGGGTCTCTGCCGCCACCGGGCTCGGCGGCAATGCCCGTGACCGGCATGACCGCATCCGCCGCGTGGTGGTCAAGCTCGCGGGCGAGGCGGTGAAAGTCGGTCGGGCGCTCGGGCTCGACCTCGAGCCGATCGCCAAGATCGACCCCGACCTGTGGGTCAGGGCCTCGGACAACGACCCGAATGCGGTTGCCGAGCTCGACGCGCTGATCATCGCCAGCACCAGCGGCGCGGCGCGGAGCGACCTGCAGCGGCCGTCGATGGCTCAGGACATCGCCAAGGGACGACGCACCGAGATCGACTACATGAACGGCTATATCGCCGAGAAGGGCGTCGCCGCGGGCGTGCCGGCGCCGACGCATGCTGCGCTGACCCGCATCGTGCGGGACGTCGAGCGCGGACAGCTCGAGGCCAAGCCGGAGAACCTGTTCGCGCTCACGAACTGATCTGCGCATGGTGCCGGCGATTGCTATAACACGCCGAAAGCAAAGCGCCTCTCGACGTCGTGGAGCTCCGGCCTCGCAGTTGGGTCTGGCCGGCATGGTGCTCGAGTGGCAGCGGTGCAGGGAAGGCCGTCGATGACCAGCCAGAGCACTCCGGCGACGAGCCCCAGACCTGCGGGCGAGAGCGCAGGGGTCACAGCGGCCGATCGCTCGTTTCCGCTCGGTCCCCTGTTGACGACGCTCGCGGTGCAGACACTGTCGACGGCCGCTGCGTATTCGATCCCGGCCGTCGCGCCTGCCGTCGCTGCCGACCTTGCAGTCAATCCCGGCCTGATCGGTTTCTTCATCTCGACGGTCTACGGCGTCGGCATCCTGTCGGCGCTGCTGTCTCCACCGGTGATCGCGCGACGAGGCGCGGTGGCAGTCAGCCAAGCCGTCCTGGTGGCGACCGTCGTGATGCTGGCCACGGCCGCGACTGGAACGTTGGCTGCCGTGGCGGCGAGCGCCATGCTGATGGGGCTTGCGTACGGGGCGACGGCGCCGGCCAGCACGCACCTGCTGGTGCCGCGCACGTCGCCGGCCTACATGAACCTTGTGCTCTCCATCCGGCAGATCGGCGTCCCGCTCGGTGGCATGCTGGCGAGCCTCGTCATGCCGCCGCTCACGCTTCGATGGGGCTGGCAGGCGGTGCTGCTCGCGCAGCTCGTGCCGGTGGTGGTGCTGGGCATTGCGATGCAAATCCTCTGCCGACACTGGGACGCCGCGCGGACGTATGACCCGGCTGCAAAAAAGCCAAGCCTGCTGGCGCCACTGGCCATGCTGAAAACGAGCTCGCCACTGCGAAGGCTGTCGCTGGTTGCCTTCATCTACTCGGGCATGCAGCTGTGCTTCATGGTGTTCATGACGACGCAGCTTACGACCAAGGCGGGCTTCGATCTCGTCCGTGCAGGGCAGGCACTGGCTGCCTACCAGCTCGCTGGCGTCATCTCTCGGCCCATCTGGGGGTGGCTCTCGGATCGCGTCATGGGGGCGCGGTGGTGGCTCGGGCTGCAGGGGATCATCAGTTGCGCGGCGGCCATCGCAGCCGGCACCTTCAGCACTGCGTGGCCGCAGCCCCTCGTGTTCGTGGTGTGCATGATCGCAGGCGCGACGGCGAGCGGCTTCACCGGCATCGCCTACGGCGAGTATGCCCGGCTCGGTGGAACACGCCGCACCGAGGCGACGGGCATGGGTGCAGCGTGCATGTTCGCCGGGGTGATGGTGCTTCCCTCCGTGGTCAGCGTGGTCGTGACGATGACCGGCAGCTACGAGCGTGCCTACGCCACGATCGGCCTCCTGGCCCTGGTGGCGGGGCTCGGCATGATCGTGGCGTGGCGCGAGCCGGTCAGTCCCGAGCGGCCATGAAGACGGCCTCGCGCTCGATCCGATCGAGCTCGGCGGTGGCTGTTGCGTAGGCCTGATCCTCCTCGCCGAGCAGGCCGATGAGGCGCTCGAGCTCGGCAATGGTGCGAGGCTTCGACAGCTTCTCGAGAAAGATCGGCGAGGTGGCCGGCTGAAAATACCTCTCGCGGTCGCTCTGCGTCAGTATCAGGCCGGTGAGCTTGTCGTCACCCAGCCGAAAACGGGTCAGCGTCACCAGGCGCAGCGCGCCCTGGAACGTGGTCAGCAGCTGGATGAGGCCGGTGTGCGGACTGATGTAGATGCCGCCGGCATGGCTCGAGGCTACGGCCTTTGTGCCCGCCCCGCGGAAACGCTGCAGCTCGAGGAAGCGCAGGCGGCGCTGCTCTTCGTCCCAGTCGATCTCGTAGACCGTGCGAACGAGCTGACGCTTGCCGGAAAAGGCGCGGCGGTAGGCCAGGTAGGTGCCGAGATACGACTCCCACGCCGACAGCATGTAGCCGCCATAGGCCTCGTCGGCGCGGGCATCGTTCTGGTCCGCGCCGCCTGGAGCCCGTAGATGCGAGGAGCCGAGAGTCTCGTCGAGGTCGATGGACAAGGCGCGGGCGATGCGCGCGACCGTCTGATCTCGCACGGCATTGGCCGCAAGGAGGTTGCCGAGAGTGCGCTCCTTGACCTCTGCCCTGGCGGCAAGTGTCTCGCGGGTGAGGCCCTGCTTGGCCATCTCGAGCCGTACCCGGCGTGCGAACGCCTCGCGGGCGGCGTCGCTCATCAGGGAGCCCATGGATGCCTCTCTTGCCGCATGTTGCCTGAGCGTGCCGGAACCTACGAGGCAGGGACGAGGCCGGCAAGTGGTGCGGCCGCCGGGGTCGGCCACCGGAGTCGATGACGAGCGCCGTCGGATGCAGAGCGGCATCGATGGCGTCTCTCGCGACATACACGTCGTCGCAGGCAGGCGGTGGCCGTGAAGGTTCGGGCTGGATCGTCGCTCCCGAATGGCTGTAGCGTCAGCCTCGGTCGCGGTCGCAAGAGCCGCAAGCACGGCGGGGAGCCGACATTTGCTGAGGGAAGCAAGCGCAAGACTGGCCCGCGTGCTGAAGGATTCGCCGGGCGGTGCGGTCTCGAACCTGCGCGGCATCCTGTTCATGACGGCGGCGTGCGCCTCGTTCGCGTGCGGCGATACGATCATGAAGCTTTCGGCGGGAAGCGTGCCGACGAGCGAGCTGCTGTTCCTGCGCGGATGCTTCGTGACGACGGGCGGCTTCCTGCTGGCGGTGACGCTCGGCTCGCTGGCGCTGCTGCACCGGGCGATCTCCCGGCCGATGGCGCTGCGCGCATTCGGAGACGTCGGGGGGGCGTGGAGCTTCCAGCTCGCGCTGGCGCGGATGCCTTATGCGGAGCTCTCGGCGGTCGGCCAGCTCCTGCCGCTGTCGATCACGGCGGCATCGGCCCTGTTTCTGGGCGAGCGGGTTGGGTGGCGGCGCTGGACCGCGACGATCGTGGGCCTGTGTGGTGTGCTGCTGATCATCCGGCCCGGATCGAGCGGGTTCAACTGGTGGGCCCTGGTCGGTGTGCTGTCGGTGCTCGCCTCGACGGTGCGCGATCTTGCCACCCGGCGCGTCGATCGGGGCGTGCCGCCACCGGTGATCATGATGCTGTCGGCTGGCGCGGTGACGCTGTCGAGCCTCGTCGCGGCGCCGTTCTCGAGCTGGACGTCGCCGCCAGCGAGCCTCGTTCTCGCGATGGCGGGGGCCGGAATTTTCTCGCTCGTCGGTCAGATGTGCCTGATCATCTCGGTGCGCGCGGGCGACATCTCGGCCGTGGCGCCGTTCCGCTACACGATCATCCTGTTCGCCATCCTGTCGGGCGTGCTGGTGTTCGGTCACTTCCCCGACGTGCTGACCTTGACCGGAACGGCGATCGTGGTGGCCGCGGGCCTCTATACCTTCTACCGGGAGCAGACACTTCGCCGCCGCGGCGAGCTGAGCCGCCAGTGAGAGATCCGTAAGGCACAGCGACACGGGACAGCGCCGATCCTTCGAATGGGACCCCATGAGCGCACGCGCCGACCACGAGTCCTCCTCGAACATGCAGGCCATTGCAGCAATGGTCCTGTCGCAAGCGGTGTTCACGGTCAACGACAGCCTGATGAAGCTCGCCGCCCGCATTTTGCCGGGCGGCCAGGCCATCTTCATCCGTGGCCTTTTCACCATCGTGCTCGCTGTGGCACTTGCGGCGGCGCTCGGTGCCCTCGGCTCGTGGAGGCCGCTGCGCCGGCAATGGGGGCTGGTCAGCGTCCGCAGCCTCGCGGAGGTGGGCGCGACGCTCCTCTACCTCACTGCACTGTTCAACATGCCGATCGCAGACGCCACGGCCATCCTGCAGGTGTTGCCGCTCGCTATCACGGCCGGCGCGGCGCTGTTCCTCGGCGAGCCGGTCGGCTGGCGGAGGTGGCTTGCAACGCTCGTGGGCTTCCTCGGCGTGATCGTGATCATCAGGCCCGGCACGTCAGCGTTCAACGCCTGGTCGCTGGTGGCGCTCGCGTCGGTGGGCGTGATCGTGGTGCGGGACCTCACGACGCGGCGGATCGATCGCTCGGCGCCGACGGTGCTGCTGACCGTGCTGTCGAGCCTCACCGTGACGGCCGCGGCCTCGTCCCTCAGCCTCACCGAGACGTGGCAGCAGCCTTCGCCCGAGGCGTTGTTGCTGATCGGCGCGGCGGCCGTCTTCCTGCTCGGCGGCTACTACTTCGTGATCGAGGCGATGCGGCTCGGCGACGTGGCGACCGTGGCGCCGTTCCGATACTCGGTCATTCTCTGGGCGATCATCGCCGGTCTCGTCGTATTCGGCGAGAGGCCGGATCCGCTCGCCATGCTGGGCACGGCCATCGTCATGGCGGCGGGGCTCTATACCTTCTACCGCGAGCGCCAGCTCAGGCTGCAGCGAGGCCAGGCTTGACCAACAATCTCAGGGGCATCCTGGCCATGCTGGCGTCGTCGGCGGGTTTCGTCGGCAACGATGCCATCGTCAAGGTGGTGACCCAGGAGCTGCCGAACGGCCAGATCATCTTCCTGCGTGGGCTGATCGCGACGGCGCTGATGGGGTTGATCACCAGCATTCTCGGCGGCTGGAGCTCGCCGCGCGTCCTGTTGCGACCGGCCATGGCCCTGCGGCTCGCTTCCGCCGTCCTCGCCACACTGCTCGTCGTCGCCTCGCTCCGCCACCTGCCGCTGTCGACCACCAATGCCGTCATCCAGGTATCACCACTGATCGTGACGGCGGGTGCCGCACTGCTGCTCGGCGCTCGCGTCGGCTGGAGGCGGTGGACGGCGTCGCTGATGGGCTTTCTCGGAGTTCTGCTGATCATCAAGCCGGGGACGGCCGGCTTCGCGCCCGAGGCCTGGCTTGCAGTCGCGTGCCTCGCATTCGCGGCAACGCGTGACCTGACCACCCGCTTCATCGACCATTCGGTGCCGTCGATTTTCGTCACGTTCGCGACCTCGTGCATCATCACGCTGGCCGGTATCGGCCTGATGCCATTCGAGGTCTGGGTGATGCCGTCACAGCAGGCACTGACGCTGTTGATGGCGTCGGCGGTCTGCCTTTTCTTTGCCTATCATTTCGGCGTCGTCGCAATGCGGACCGGCGAGATCCCGGTCGTGGCGCCGTTCCGTTATGCATCGATCGTGCTGGCGTTGATCCTCGGCCTCGGCATCTGGGGCCATGTGCCCGACGTGCCGGCGCTCGCCGGCATGGGCGTGGTCGTCGTGGCCGGGCTCTACCTGCTCTATAACGAGCGGCACTCTATTCGCGGTGTGGCGCCGGCCGGCCCGGCCCGGACGTTGACAGGTGCGAAAGCGGACTCATGAAAAATCCGATGAAGGAGAAGATCGGTCGGGGCGAGCCGGCGCTCGGCGTGTCGATCATGTTTCCGGCTCCGCAGATCGTCGAGATGCTGGCCTACGCGGGCTTCGACTGGGTGCTGCTCGATTGCGAGCACGGCTCGCTTTCGCTGGCGGATGTCGAGCTGATGGCGATGGCCGCGGACGCGTCGGGCATCACGGCGATCGCGCGGCCGCGCAGCAATGGGGCTGGTGATGTCCAGTCGGTGATGGACCGTGGCGTCAAAGGCGTACAGATCCCACACATCAATACGCGAGCAGACGCGGAGCGTGGCGTCGCAGCAGTCAAGTTCGGCGCCGGCTCGGGACGCGGGCTCGCCGCCGGGACGCGGCCGGACAAGTGGGGGCTCGGCGCCCGCATGCCGGATTTTGTCGCGGCTCAGAATGCGGGCTCGCTCGTGTGCGTGCAGATCGAGGACCGGGAGGCCGTGACCAACATCGACGAGATCCTGCAGGTGGAGGGCATAGACATCTTTTTCATCGGGCCATCGGATCTTTCGCAGTCGATGGGCCATCCCGGCAATCCCAATGCGCCGTCCGTGGCAAAAGCCATCGACGAGACGCTGGCCAGAATCTTGGCCGCGGGAAAAGTCCCCGGCATGCCGGCGACGGCCGAGGCGCTGCCGGGCGTGATCGCAAAGGGGTGCCGCTACGTCTACAATCATTTGCCGCGGATCCTGGGGGGAGGTGCGAGCCAGTATCTAGCCCGGGTGAAGGCCGGCTGAGCCGCCGCCTCACCTCGCGTCATGGCCTGCATGCGCAGCTGCAATTGCCGATTGCCGGAAGGCCGATGCGTGGGTGAGACTTCGAGCATCGACAGCTTTCGCAGCCGGAGACCTGCATGGCCATCATCGACGCGCAGATTCATATCTGGCGCAAAGGTACGGCGACGCCGCCGCATCTCACCCGGCCCTATCTGGTCGACGAAGCCATCCGCGACATGGACGCCGCGGGCGTCGACGGCGCCATCATCCACCCGCCGGCGGGATGGGATCCCGATTCCAACGAGCAGGCCGTCGAGGCTGTGCTCGCCTACCCGGAGCGGTTCGCCATTCTCGGCTATCCTCCGCTCGACAGGCCGGAGAGCAGCGGGTTGATCGCGGCGTGGAAGAGCAAGCCGGGCATGCTCGGCTACCGCTTCTATTTCACCAAGCCGCACAACCGGACGTGGCCGATCGACGGCACGCTCGACTGGCTCTGGCCTGCCGCCGAGAAAGCCGGGACGCCGCTGGCGCTCCTCGCTGCGGACTGGCTGCCGAAGGTCGGTGAGATCGCAGCCCGGCACCCGGGATTGAAGCTGATGGTCGATCACATGGGCACGTTCAGGGGTGCCAAGGGCGACGCCGCGTTTCCCAACATGAACCAACTGGTGGCGCTGGCGAGGCATCCGAACGTCGCCGTGAAGCTGACCGGCGGGCCGTTCTATGCCGACGATGCCTATCCGTTCAAGAGCCTGCACAAGCACTATCGCGCCATGTACGACGCGTTCGGACCGCGGCGGCTGTTCTGGGGGACCGATATCACCAAGATGCCCTGCCCTTGGCGCCAGTGCGTCACTCACTTCCAGGAGATTGACTGGATGCCCGAGCCCGACAAGAAGCTGATCATGGGCGATGCGATCTGCGCGTGGCTCGGGTGGAAGAGGTAAGACGAGGCAGCAGCCAGTCGCTGGCCAACGTCAGGCCCGGCGAATGATTTCGTCGCTGAACTGGTTCATGCGGTCCAGGCATTCGTTCAACGACGGAGCTCGGAAGTCGAACACCAACTCGTGGACCCCGAGCCCCTGAAACGTCGCGATGTCCTCGAGGATCGCATCGGCATTGCCGGTGAAGAGGCGTCGGGTCTCGCCTTTTGCCGGCATGCCACCGTCGTAGATCGGGGCTTTGTAGCTGACCTCGAGCCGGCTGAAGTCGCGGCCTTCCGCCTGCATGATGCGGGCAATCGTGGCCAGCTTCTCGCGCATTTCCTCCGGCGGCAACGGTGACGCTGCCGTGGCGCCGACCGGATGCCATCCATCCCCGTAGCGTGCGACTCGGCGAAGCGCCGGGTTGGAGTGGCCGCCGATCCAGATCGGTGGTCCTGCTCTCTGCATGGGCATCGGATGGCAGACGACCTCGTCAAAGTAGTAGAAGCGGCCGCTATGGGACACCGGCCTGCCGCTCCAGAGCTTCTTGAAAATCTCGATGTATTCGTCCGTTACAGCGCCTCGATCCTTGAAATCTGCAGCGGCCAGTGCGCGGAACTCCTCCTCGAGCCAACCGACACCAATGCCGACTGTAACGCGCCCGCCGGAGAGGACATCGATGGTCGCCAGGGCCTTTGCATTGAAGACCGGATTCCTGTGCGGCACGATCATCACGCTGGAGACGATGCGCAGCTTCTCCGTGCGGCCGGCGACGAATGCCATCAGCGAGAGCTGCTCGAAACACTCGCTCTCGCCGACGAAATTGCCCTTCACGGTGTACGGGTAGGACGACTCGATTTTCGTCGGCAGGATGATGTGATCGGCGACCATCACGGAGGCGAAGCCCAAACGCTCGGCCGCCGCCAACATGGACGACAGATCATGTCGGTTCGCCAGAGGGCCCCGGGTTGGAAGGTAGAAGCCGAAACGCATCGTTGCCTCCGGGGCTGAGATCCCTTGGCGTCACGTAGCAATCGCGAGCTCGAGCGAATGTGCGTCGGACGATCGGGCTATGCCGTTCTCGCACTCCTGCCGGCCCGTCCATCTAGGCCGGGCGGCAGGATGGCTCGATGCCTCACAGCTTGAACGGCACGACCTTCTGCTGCTGCGTGCCGAGGCCCTCGATCGAGAGCTTCATCACATCGCCGGCCTTGAGGAAGAGGGGCGGCTTCATGCCGAGGCCGACGCCGGGCGGGGTCCCGGTCGTGACGACGTCGCCGGGCTCGAGCACCATGAACTGCGACACGTAGTGCAGAATGAAGTCGCACTTGAAGATCATGGTCCTGGTCGAGCCCTTCTGCATCGTCTTGCCATTGAGATCGAGCGACATGGCGAGGCTGTTGACGTCCTTCACCTCGTCGCGCGTGACGAGCCAGGGGCCGAGCGGGCCGAAGGTCTCGGCGCACTTGCCCTTCATCCACTGCCCGCCGCGCTCGATCTGGAAGTGGCGCTCGGAGACGTCGTTGCAGATGGTGTAGCCCGCGATGTGGCTCTCGGCGTCCGCGAGATCGACGTAGCGCGAGCGCTTGCCGACGACGAAGGCGATCTCGAGCTCCCAGTCGAGCTTGGTCGAGCCGCGCGGGATCATGACGTCGTCGTTCGGTCCGCAGATGCAGTTCGTCAGCTTGTAGAAGATGATCGGCTCGGTCGGGACGGGCTGGCCGGCCTCGGCGGCGTGGTCGGCATAATTCTAGCCGATCGCCCTGCAGTTCCTGACGTTGCCGACCGGTGGGCCGATGCGCACGCCGGCCGGAGCCTCGGGCAGCCTCGCGGGATCAATCGCCTTCAGGGTCGCGAGTGCCGCATCGGACAGCACATTGCCATCAATGTCCCTGACGTGGGCTGAGAGGTCGCGGATCTTTCCGGCGGCATC
>JANRJI010000127.1:0-82585 GCA_033764055.1 Hyphomicrobiaceae bacterium | reverse complement strand
CCAGAACACGTCGGGAGTTGGATCGATGGCGCCCGACGATGAGCCACCCCAGTCGACGTAGAGCGTCGACTCGGCGCGGAATATCCCGTGCTGGTGATCGACAACCGTTATTCCGGCGCGCTTTGCCGCCACCGTGAGTGCAAGCTTCTCGAGGCCGAGCGAGCTCTGCATCATGAGGCAGCGCGGCCTGACATGCTCAAGGATTTCCGTGAAGGCCGGCACGAAACCCATCATCCGCTGCATCCAGCACAGCGCATCGGCAGGCACGATGGTCGCCTCACCCGTCTCCGCGTTCGCGAGCCGCGCGATTTCGCCGAGCTTGCGCATGAAGCGCGCGAGATCGGCCTCTGCCAGCAGCGGCCTGCGCATGTTGGCGGCGTAGTGCAGCAGGCCGGGGTCGCGCCTCTCGCTCGCTGCAGCCAGCAGAGGATGGAAGGAGACGAGACCATTGATCCGGTAGCGCTCCCCGAACTGCTCCCGAAGCCCGGCCCGCAAGGGCTCGACGAGACTGCCGTCCGTGGGCACGAGATAGTCGTTCGGATCCTGCATGACCAGTATGTCGGGCCGGGCTGCCGCCGTGCGCCTGTCGAGCAGCGCCGCGCTCGGCCCGATCCGGGCCGAGCTCCAGTCCACGCTGGCTCGCGGAGCGTCGCGCCCCATCGCGTCGATCGGCGTCCGGTAGGCCTCACCCTTGAGCTGGCCCTGCAGGGCGGGAAGGTGCTTGTGCTCGTGGGCGAAAAACAAGAGCAGCCTGACGAACGGCCACATGGCGACACCACCGACCGACAGCGCCGCCACGTCGAAGCGCTCCTTGATGCGATCCGCGAGGGCAATGTAGTCCGCGATGCGCAACGGTCATATCCTCGCTGAGGCTCGCATCGCAGCGTCGATGGCGAGCGATCTCAATGGCGTTCCGAGATTGATTTCCTGCCCCTTGGCCGCAAGGGTATCACGGCGCCGCCGGATCGCCTCGCGTGTCGTCGCACGCCGGAGCTCGACCCTCAGCGCGAGGATGTCGGCCAACGAATGCGGCCGCCTCAGCCCCTTGAGGTAGTCGAGGAGCCCGTCGAGCAGCGATCCGTCCGCCTCGTCGATGAGGCAGCGGATCACCTCGATGGTGCGGCCGTCGAGCAGCGGCGCGCCGGCACGGATCGTAGGATCCTCGAAGACGAGCGCCGCTGCCGCGAGCTCACCCAGAGAAACCGCGACGGCCAGAGCGGCGCGAGCGATCTCCACCGTCGTGAGCGGGTTCGCCGTCGCGACATCGGGATGGGCCTTCAGAAAGGCCAGTGCGGCTTCCACGTCCCCTACGCCCGGCACGCCATCCACGCCATCGAACAACGCCAGCGCGCGGTAGTGGCGCGCCAAAGCCTGCTGCTGCGGTGTCCAGACGCGACCGGAGCCGGGCAGCGTCCAGCTTCCGATGTTGACGGCAACGGGGCACGCTTCGCCATTCGCCGGTGGCAGAGACACTCGAAAGCCGGCACGGGGGACGTCGAACAACGCCAGGATATCGGGGCGAAAGGAGTTGGCTACCGCCGGAACCGTCACGCCATCCTTCAGCGTCACGCTGATCCGGGTCGGCTCGATCAATGGGATTTGCATGGCCCAGCCGATCACGAACGCGCCGTCCACCTGGTCGACATGCCCGTGGCGAAGCGGGTGCTCCGCCGTCCCGATCGTGAGCGGCGAGCCCGGCAACGCCCGGCCGGTCGAGCTGTCACGCGCCGTCACCGTCAGCGGGCGCCGTGATCCGAGCGCATCGACGGGCAGCGAGATGTCGTGCCGGGCACTCCCCCTCCGCACTCCCAGAGAAGGTTTCACCGTCAGCTGGCTGATCGCCTCACCATCGACAGCGATGACGACCTGCCGCTGGCGCACCACGCCACGCGCCACCTGGAGCCGCAACACCGGGCCGCAGCCGGGGCGCGCGAGCCTATCGCCTGCAACGCTTTCGCCAGGCACGATCTGCCACCTCCCTCAATTGGGCCGGTAGTTGATGCCGGCACGACACGCAGGCCTTGCCCATGCCTGCTGTCGCACAGGCAAAGCCGGCGTTTTTGCGCTCAGACGGACGGCTGTCGCTGCGCCTCGACATAGGCTACCGCCCCGGCCAGCGTCGTCAGTCGCCCCTCGAGAACGGCCTCGGGATCGAGAGCCACCCCGAAGGTGCTTTCCACAAAAAGTGCGAAATTCACGAGCGCCAGGGAATCGAAAATTCCGGCCTGGAAAAGATCGGTGCCCTCGCCCAGCTCATCCTGGCCGAAAGTCACGAAGTAGTTGTCCTCGATGTACCGAGCGATTTGGGTTCTCACGTCGTCCATTTGACCTCGCAGTCCTTAGCCGTTTGCCGCTCCGTCACGCGACTTCGGTCAGCGCGCGCACCAAAGCGACGCTCCTCGCGTACCCCTTGAGATCCGAGGCCCCTTCGGGCAGCGTGCCCGTGCGCAACAGATGAGCGAAAGCCTGTGCCTGCCCCCCGAGCCCCGGCTTCAGATCCTTGTCCGGCCCCGAGGGCTCAATCGTCGACTGCTGTCGGCCCGGCGACCTGATCACGAGCCCCTTCTCGAGGGGTGCGTACTGGATCATGACGTTGTTTGCATACAGAGATACCCGCCACGGCCCGGGCGCATACCACTGCGCATTATAGATGCCGCGCGCGCCGTTCTCAAACTCGATCATGGCTACGTACGACCGATCCCAGTAGTCGCCCACCTCGGGCTGCGCGGTCACCCGCTTGACCTCGCCGCCGAAGTAGCGGAACAGGTCGATCAAGTGAATCGAGTTTCCGTACTGCCAGTTGCTCAGCGCCTTGCCCCGGTAACGACCCTCGAGCGGCCGCAGGTCCTCGGGCATGTGAACCTCGATGAAGCGCAGGCCACCGGCTTCGGCGACGATCTCCGCCCCTCGTTGCAGCACCTCGTAGAAGCGCCGGTTCAGCCCCACGAGATTGGGCACGCCGACGGTGGAGGCCGCTGCCTCAGTCTCGGCGAGATCCAGCCCGACCGGCTTCTCGAGGAACAGCGGCAGGCCGGCCCGTGATGCCTTCGTCGCAACCTCCGCCATCGCGTCCGCCGGCGCCACCACCCACAGCGCATCGACATCGGGTGACGCCACCAGCTCGTCAACGGTTGTCGCGCGCGGCACATTCCATGTTGCCGCAAAAGCCTGGGCACGGCCCAGGCTGCGCGCCGCACAGGCCGCGAGCCTCAGGTCCGGCACATTCCTGATGGCCGCTGCGTGCAAGGCCGCCATCGGACCCACGCCGATCATGCCGATTCGATACGTCATGAAATTGTCCGAAGCCCGTTGCGACAGCAGTTCGCCCACCGAGATATCAGACGAGCTCCGCCGCGCGCCGCCTGCAATTCCGACGCAGCGCGCGGCACCGCAACCCATTGTGTTGCCGCACCATTTAGCCGCACCTTCGTACATCTACCCGTCAGGCCGTGGCCCTTATAGGGTGCCTGACTTGGTGGTGCAAGGCAGCCATGGGGTTATCCACGCGCCGTTGCCGATGTGCATAACTGGCGATTGTTGGGGAAGACCAGCAACAGCCTCATGCGCCGGCCTTGCGACCGTGGCGCGCGCCGATAAGAACGGCGGATGGCATCCGCTGCAGGCAGCTGTCGCCATCCATATGCAAAGAGGGCCATACGCCAAGCGGGCCATACGCAGAGTGGGGACGGGGGATGTTGGCGCCATTTGCAATGCTCCAGGGAGCTCGAAACGCATCGGCGCTCTGTGACGACGCCAGCGACGGCGCGCTCACTTATGGCGATCTCGACGACCTCGTCTCACGAGTGTCCGACGTGGCTTCGGCTGCCATTGCGAAGCCGCTCGTCATGGTCCTCGCCGACAACACGATCGGCTCGGCCGCGAGCCTTCTCGGCGCCTGGCGCTCCGGCGCGGCAGTCGCTCTCGCCAATCCGGATCTCGATCCTGCCCGCACAGCCCGCCTGATAGCGGCATATGCGCCGGATTTCGTCGTGACCCGCAGCAAGCAAGCGGTAGTGACGGAGCTCGGTTATGTCACGGCGTCGCCGCCGATCGCCGGCATGACTGCGCTCACCCGCTCGCAGCCCGCAGAAGGCAGGCTGCACGCCGACCTGGCCCTGCTACTGTTCACGTCCGGCAGCACGGGCGAGCCAAAGGCCGTGCGCCTATCGCGAACGGCCGTTGCACACAATACGGCTGCCATTGCCGCCAGCCTTTCGCTTGATCCGTCCCACCGCGCGCTCGGCCACCTCAAGCTCCACTACTCGTATGGCATGTCCGTGCTGCTCAGTGCGCTCTGCGCCGGCGGCTCCGTCGTCCTCACCGAGCATTCGGTGGCAAATCCGGCGTTCTGGGCGCAGGCACGCGCCAGAGCTGCCACGAGCTTCCCCGGCGTGCCGGCGCACTACGCGCTTCTGCGCCAGATCAAGTTCGATGTCGCGCGCTTTGCGCCATCTCTCCGGCAGATGACGCAGGCCGGCGGCAAATGTGCGCCAGACGTCCTCGCGCCGTTCGTCGACATGATGCGCGCGGCTGGGGGTAGCCTGCACGTCATGTACGGGCAGACCGAGGCGGGTCCGCGCATGGCATCGCACGCCGTCAGCGCACCGGGCGCCGATCCCGCGGCCGCTGGCCGGGCTTTGCGCGACGGCAGCTTCTCGATCGTCGACGAGAGCGGCAACCCGCTGCCGGCCGGCGAGCCGGGAGTCGTCGTCTACCGCGGCCCGAACGTTATGATGGGCTATGCCGAGCGCCGTGCCGACCTGTCGGCCGGTGACGAATGCGCAGGCGTTCTGCACACCGGCGACATCGGACGGCTGTCTGCGGATGGCGTGCTGACCATCGTCGGGCGCAACAAGCGATTCGCGAAGGCGGGCGGCGTGCGCTGCAATCTCGATCTGCTCGAGGCCTGTGCCAATGAGCTCGGGCACCCTGCGGCGATCATTCCGTTGGATGATCGCATCGCTGTGGTTTTTGCCGGGATAGATGCGGCCGAAGCGCGGCGACTCGCGCTATCGCTCGCCCGGAAATCGGGGCTTGCGCCGGGCGCCGTCGTGCCGCGGAGCGTTGCCGATCTACCACTTCTGCCGTCGGGCAAGATCGACTACGCATCGCTGGCTGCAAGTATCGGGGGCAGCTGATCTTCCTCGGCCATGCCATGGCCCGCGGAACAGGTATCGTCGCGCAGGCGGAGGAGCCATGTGTGGAATAGCGGGGTTTCTGGGACAGTCTTCCCACCCGATCGATCATGCGCAGACGATCAAGGCCATGCTCGCCCGCATCGAGCATCGTGGCCCTGATGAGCAGGGCTATATGGTCGACGACCATGGTGCACTCGGCAATGCGCGCCTGTCGATCATAGATCTGGCCAGCGGCTCGCAGCCGATCGCTACACCCGACAATCGGTATTGGATCGCCTACAACGGCGAGACATTCAACTATCGCGAGTTGAGGAAGGACCTCGAGGAGCGCCAGGCGCGCTTCTCCACCACGTGCGACACCGAGGTCGTCCTCTGGGGGCTCGCCATCCACGGCCCCGAGTTCCTCAAGGCGATGAACGGACAGTTCGCAGTGGCTTTCTACGATCGCGAGAAGCGCACGCTGCTGCTGGCCCGCGATCGCCTCGGAGAGCGTCCCCTCTACGTGGCGCGGCGCGGCAATTCGGTCGTCTACGCCTCGGAGATCAAGGCACTCGCCGCGCATCCCGCAATCGGGCTCAAGCTCAGCGCGCGCGCGGTTCGTGACGTTCTCTACGGCTGGTCGACCATGCCGGCGACCAGCGCCTTCGAGGGCATCGAGGAGATCGCTCCCGGCAGCTACCTCGAGGTCTCGCCCGAGGGCATCGCCGGCCGCACCTATGACCGCATCGTGTCCCGAGCTCTCGCCGCCGGCCGCCGCAGCCAATCGCTCGCCGACAGCGCGGCCCAGGTGCGCGCGGCGCTGGATCGCTCGGTCGCCCTGCGTCTGCGAGCCGATCTCGAGGTCGGCGCCTACGTCAGTGGCGGCCTCGACTCGACGATCACGGCGGGCCTCGCCCGCCGGCAGCTCTCGACCCAGCTGCGCACATTCTCCATCCGCTTCGGCCAGACCGGTTTCGACGAGGGCGGGTTCCAGTCCGACGTCGTCGAGGCGATCGGCAGCAAGCATACGGAGATCCGCATCGGCGTCGCCGATTACGAGGCGGCCCTGCCGGATGTCGTACGCCACGCCGAGGCGCCGCTCTACCGCATGGCGCCGTTGCCGATGTACCTGCTGGCAAAGGCCGTCCGGCAGCACGGCATCCGGGTCGTGCTGACCGGCGAAGGTGCCGACGAGTTCTTTCTCGGCTACGACATCTATCGCGAGACGTTGACGCGGCTCGCGCTCGAGTCAGCCGGCTCCGATGCGGCCGGGGCCGCCGCCGTGGAGGCACTCTATCCCTATCTCGAGCATTTCCGCGGCGCCGGCAGTGCCGGCATCCTCCAGTTCTTCAGGTCCCACGCGGGCCGCACCGACGACGTCCTCTACTCGCATCGCCCACGCCTCTCGTTCGGAGATTTCGGGATCCGTCTGCTGTCCGGCGACGTGACCAACTCGTTGGGAGACTATCGCGAGGAAGTGCGCACGGCGCTGGCCGCACGGCATCCGGACCTCGGCAAGCTCGATCCGGTCGATCGCGCCATCGTGCTCGAGAGCGAGCTGCTGCTCGGCGGCTATCTCCTGTCCTCGCAAGGCGACCGCATGGCCTCCGCGCACGCCGTCGAGGGCCGCTACCCGTTCCTCGATCCCGATCTCATCGAGACCGCCTGCCGCCTGCCGCGCGATCACTGCCTCAAGGACGGCAAGGTCGAGAAGCTGATCCTGAAGGAGGCATTCGGGGATATCGTGCCGCGGTCGGTGATCGAGCGTCCCAAGCACCCCTTCCGTGCTCCCGATGCTCACCTGCTTCTCAAGGGCGAGGCGCGTCGGCATCTGCCGACCGATGCAGAGGTCGCTAGTCTCGGCATTTTCGATGCGGCCAAGGTCCGCCGCTTCCTCGATCGCCTCGAGCCGGAGAAGGCGAGCCAGCGCGAGCTGCAGGCTCTCACCGTCATCGTCACGACGCATCTCTTGCAGAAAGAGTTGGTCGCCAAGGGTTCGCGTGGCCCCGCCGAGCCGACCCGCATCACGCGCTCCTACGACTTGCGCACGGTCTGAGCTTCCATGTCGAGCAACTCACGGAGCCCTGGATGACGCCCTTGCAACGTTTGAATGCCGTGCTGGCCGGGTCGGCGGATGCGGGCTGCTTCGTCATCGCCGAGGCAGGCGTCAATCACAACGGCAACCCCGATCTCGCCCATCGCCTGATCGACATCGCAGCCGATGCCGGGGCCGACAGCGTCAAGTTCCAGACCTTCAATGCCGACGCGCTCGCCTCGCCAAAGGCGGAGAAAGCCGCATACCAGAAGGTCCAAACCGGTGGCGAGCAGTCCCAGAAGGAGATGCTGCGCGCGCTCGAGCTGCCGCACGCCTGCTACGACGGCCTGCGACGGCACTGCCGCGAGCGCAGCGTGATGTTCCTGTCGACGCCGTTCGACGAGGCCAGTGCGCAGTTTCTCGTGGACCTTGGCGTCGACGCCATCAAGATCGGCTCGGGCGAGGTCACCAACATCCCGTTCCTGCGCATGCTGGCCGGCACCGGCTTGCCGCTACTGCTCTCGACCGGCATGTCGGATCTCGCCGAATGCCATCGCGCCGTGTCGGAGGTGCGGGCCGCGGGCGCCGCCGGTCTCGCGCTCTTCCACTGCGTCTCCAACTATCCAGCCCGCGCCGAGCAGGCCAATCTGCGCGCCATGGCGACGCTCCGCGCGGCGTTGCAGGTGCCCGTGGGCTATTCCGACCACGTCAGCGGCACCACCGTTTCACTCGCGTCGGTCGCCATGGGTGCCACGCTCCTCGAGAAGCACTTCACGGTGGACCGATCCCTGCCGGGCCCCGACCATGCGGCGTCCCTCGAGCCGAGCGAGCTCAAGTCGCTGATCGCCGCCGTCCGCGAAATCTCGACAGCCCTCGGCCACGGCCGCAAGGATCCGCACCCGGACGAGCTCGATACGGCCCGCGTGGCGCGACGCAGCCTGCATCTGGCCCGCGACGTGGCCGAAGGCGCCGTCATCGGCCGCGACGACCTCATCTGCATCAGGCCTGGCACAGGCCTCTCCCCGGCACTCCTCGACGCCGTCCTCGGCCAGCGCGCGACTCGTGCCCTCGCCGCCGGCGACATGCTCGCCTTCGGAGACTGGCGATGAGGCGAGTCGCCGTCATTTCGGTCGGCCGGTCTGACTACGGCTTGCTGCGGCCGCTGTTGCGCGCCATCGAGTCCGCCGACGACTTGCAGTTGCAGCTGATCGCCGGTGCGGCGCATCTCGCCGGTCAGTGGGGCCACACCGTTCGCGAGATCGAGGCCGACGGCTTTGCGATCGCCGCGCGCATCGACTGCAATCTGGCGAACGACTCGCACGGCGCCGTCGTTCGGACGATGGGCCTCGCCATGCTCGAGTGCGCCGCCGCTTTCGAGCGCCTCGCACCGGATATCGCTATCGTTCTCGGCGATCGCTCGGAGATGTTTGCCGCAGCAGCCGCGACTGTGCCTTTCCAGATCCCACTGGCGCACCTCTGCGGCGGATCAGTGACCCAGGGCGCCATCGACGACGTCTATCGCCACGGCATCAGCAAGATGGCGCACTGGCATTTCGTCGAGACAGAGGACGCTCGCAACCGCTTGCTGCGGATGGGCGAGGCGAACCGCCGCATCCACGTTACCGGCCTCATCGGCCTCGACAACATCGCCCACTATCCGGCGCTATCGCCGGCCGAGATCGCCTCTCGCTTCGGCCTCCGCATCGATCCCGCCGATCGGCCGCTGCTGATCACGTTCCATCCGGTGACCCGCAAGGCCGGCAGCGCCCTCGCCGAGTTCGAGGCCCTACTGGCAGCCGTCGCGAGGAGCGGCCATCCCGCCATATTCACCTACCCCAACGCCGACGCCGAGAGCGTCGCCCTCATCGCCCGCCTGGAGCAATTCGTGGCCGCGACGCCCCGGGCACAAGTGGTCAAGCATCTCGGCACCGAGGGCTATTATGCCGTTCTGCGCGAGGCCCGCGCGATGGTGGGGAACAGCTCGAGCGGCCTCCTCGAATCGGCCTCCTTCAAGCTGCCCGTCGTCAACGTCGGCGACCGACAGAAGGGCCGGCTCGCACCGCCCAACGTCATATCGGTGCCGGCAGAGGCAAGCGCCATCGCGGAGGCGATCGCCACCGTCACCAGCGAGCCGTTCCGTCACGGCTTGTCGACTCTCGTCAACCCCTACGGCGACGGCAACGCGGCCGGACGCATCATGTCCGTTCTGAGGGCCACTCCGCTCGACCGTGGCTGGATCGTCAAGGAGGCTCCATGAGCGCTACAGCCGGCTCCATCGGCGAGCTTGCGAGTCTCGCCTCGCGCCGCACCGAAAGCCTGTTCTCGGCGGATCTCGACCGGCACGGCCGCGAGCTTTCGCAAGCCGTGCGCGGCAGCCGCATTCTCGTCATCGGCGCCGCAGGCAGCATCGGCTCGGAGGTCGTTCGGGTTCTCGCCGAGCTGAGGCCCAAAGCCTTGCATGCTCTCGATCTCAGCGAGAACGGCCTCGTCGAAGTGGTGCGCGATCTGCGCAGTCGCGGCATCGCGCCCGAGGATTTCCGCAGCCTTCCGCTGGATTTCGGCGATCCGTCCATAGATGGCGTCGTCGACGCCTATGGCCCCTACGACACCGTGCTCTCGTTCGCCGCCATCAAGCACGTGCGCTCGGAGAAGGACGCCTTCTCGCTCGCCCGCATGCTCGACATCAATGTGGCACGGCACGATCGGCTGCTCACGGCGCTGGCTCGCGGAAAGCGCGCACCCTCGCTGATTTTCTACGTGTCGACCGACAAGGCCGCCAATCCTGTCAGCCTGATGGGTGCGTCCAAGCGATTCATGGAGCACGTGGTGTTCGCGCGGCAGCCGCAGATGGCAGCCCGGCGCGGCTCTGCGCGGTTCGCAAACGTCTCGTTCTCGGCCGGCAGCCTGCTCGAAGGATTTCTCCATCGCCTGGCCAAGCGTCAGCCGCTCGCTGCACCGGCCGGGATTCGGCGCTATTTCGTTTCGCCTCGTGAGGCTGCGGAGTTGTCGGTGCTCTCGGCCTACGTCAATCCGGCTCAGACGATCGGCATTCCGCGCCTCGATCCCGACGAGGACCTCGTGCCGATGGACGTCATCGCCGAGCGTGTTCTCGCCCACCATGGCTACAAGGCGTATCGAGTGAGCTCGGAGGACGAGGCGCGCCGCTTCCCGGTCGGTGACGGCGGTCGCTGGCCGCTGTTGATAACTCCGGGCGACACCGCCGGCGAGAAGCCCTACGAGGAATTCGTCGGGTCGGCCGAGCGACTGGTGCCGGGGCGCCTGTCCGCAATCCAGTGCGTCGCCTACCAGGGACCGCCAGAGCCCGACATCGCCGCCGCGCTCGGAGAGATCGAGGCATTCATCGCGGGCCGCAAAGGTTGGCGGATCGCGGATGCCGCCGACATCATTCGGACCGTGGTTCCCGAGCTCGCACATATTTCGAGCGACCAGAAGCTGGACGACAGAATGTAGCACACGCGTTCCGGTCTCCTCCAACAGCGGGTCTTTTCCGTGCCTACATCTACTCCCAGCGCTATTTCGCCGAGCGCGCCTGTCCGCCAAGCCATGGAAATGCTCGATCGGACAGCGGCCAAGATCGTCGTCGTGCTCGAGGACGACCGATTGATCGGTGTGGTCAGCGACGGCGACATCCGGCGTGCCTATCTGCGACACGACACGCTTGATCTCAGCGTGGCCCAGGTCATGAACCGCAGGCCGATCGTGGCGCAGGAGACGGACGGCGCGCAGCGGGTCCTGACCCTGATGCGCAATGCGGAAATCCAGCAAATTCCCCTCGTCGATGAGACAGGCCGGCTCGTCAAGGTGGTCAGCCTGCAGGACGTGCTCGGCTGGCACAGCGGCTACTCGAACACGGTCGTGCTGATGGCAGGCGGGTTCGGCAAGCGCCTCGGCAAGATCACCGAGAAACAACCCAAGCCGCTCGTCAACGTCGGCGGCCGTCCCATACTCGAGACGATCATCTTCCACTTCCGCCATCACGGCTTCACACGCTTCATCATCTCGACGCACTACCTTGCCGAGATGATCAAGGAGTACTTCGGTGACGGGAGCCGCCTCGGCGTCGAGATCGAGTATGTGCAGGAATCGAGCCCGCTCGGCACCGCCGGCGCGCTCTCGCTCATCGAGAAGCCGTTGACGGCGCCGTTTTTCGTCATGAACGGCGATCTCCTCACCGATCTCAACTTCGCCCGCATGATGGATTCGCACACCGAGAGCAAAGCGTTGCTCACGGTTGCGTCGCTCCTCTACTCCTACCAGGTTCCCTACGGCGTCCTCGAGAACGAGGGACGCCGGATCAAGCGCATCACCGAGAAGCCGAACCGCCAAGCGCTGATAAGCGCTGGCGTCTATGTGCTGTCTCCCGCCGCGCTCGAGCACGTGCCACGCGGTGAGTACACGGACATGCCGACCCTCATCGAGCGCTGCATCAAGGCTGGCAATTCCCCGCACATCTATCCGATGACCGAGAACTGGCTGGACATCGGACGGCCGAACGACCTGGAGCTCGCCCAGCAGGAGTACGTCAACTACTTCGGGCACATCAAAGACTTCGAGGGTGGCAAATGATTCCCATAGCGGTGCCCAATCTTTCGGGGCGTGAGCGCGAGTACCTCAATCAATGCATCGACACCGAGTTCGTGTCCTCGGTCGGACCATTCGTCGATCGCTTCGAGAAGATGGCCGGTGAGCTGTCAGGCGGGGTGCACGCGATCGCCACCTCGTCGGGTACCACGGCATTGCACGCCGCGCTCGTCGGCGCCGGCGTCGAGCCGGGCGACCTCGTCGTATTGCCGACCTATACGTTCATCGCATCGGCCAACGCCATCAATCAGTGCGGAGCCACGCCGTGGCTCGTCGATGTGAGCGCCGAAAGCTGGACGCTCGACGCTGACCTGGTCGCGGCCGCCTTCAGGGAGGAGGTCGAGCGCATCGACGGGGCAGCCCGACATCTGCCTACGGGACGGCGCATCGGCGCCATCATGCCCGTCTACACGATGGGCACCCCGGCCGACATGGACGCCATTGCCTCCGTCGCCGAGACCTACGGCATCCCGGTCGTCGCCGACGGGGCCGCGGCCATGGGCGCGACCTACAAGGGTCGGCCGCTGGGCCGGATGGGCGCCATCGCAACCGGCGTCTCGTTCAATGGCAACAAGACCTTCACTTGCGGGTCAGGCGGCGTGATCCTGACCCCTGACGCCACGCTCGCCCGCAAATTGAAGCATCTGACGACGACCGCGCGCGAGCCGGGACGCTATCGCCACGATGTCGCCGGCTTCAATTATCGGATGTCGAACCTGGAGGCAGCCGTCGGTTGCGCGCAGCTCGAGCAGTTCGAGTCGTTCCTGGCCCGCAAGCGCAAGATCGCCGATCGCTATTCCCGCATCGCCTCACGCAACGACATCCCGGCCCGTGCTTTTCCGTCACCAGACTGGGCTCGCCACAGCTGGTGGTTCTCCGGCCTCGTGCTCGATCAGGGCATCGATACATCGGCCGTGATCGACGTGCTGCGGAAGGCCGGCATCGGTGCGCTGCCGTTCTGGGAGCCGATGCATCTGCAGCCGCCCTATGCCGATGCGCCACGGTACCTGAATGGAGTCTCGGAGGATCTGGCTCCCCGGGTGCTGGTGCTGCCAAACTCGACCAGCCTATCGGATGCCGACCTCGACAAGGTGGAGGCAGCGGTCGTAGCCGCACTTCAGCGATCGTCCAACTGAGTACTTCGCCATGACGCAGGCAGGCGCTGCAGACGAGCTCCTCGCCATGAGCCTCGCTGCCGTCTACGTAGAGACGCTGGAGCACGCCAGCTTCGTCAGTGCCGCCAGCGCGCTGGACCACACGCGCGGACAAGTGAAGTGCATGGCACCAGCGTCGCGTGACGCTCTGGCTGTCGCCGCTGCCCGGGCTGGAATCAGTGCATCGGCGTTGATCGTTGCACTGCATGCCGCGTCGCTCCCCGATGACGAGCGCAATGAGGTCGATCGCGCATTCTGCGAAGAGGCCCAATCGAGATTGGCGCGAGACATCGTCGAGGCGGAGCACGGCAGAGCACAATGGCCTTCCGGTTGCATGCCGGTGCCGGCATCGCAGCAGGAGGCTCTGCTCGGCTGGCGGCATCTCCTGCTCGATGCCGGCTGTCAGGCGCTTGCTGCCTACCTCGGCGGGATGCAGCTCGCCCCGACACTGCGAGCGGCCATGGCCTACGGCCTGCACGACGGACGGCTCGGTTGGCTCGATGCCTACGTGCTTTACCTCATGGCCGAGCTCAGGGCCTCCTCGACGTTGCTGGCGGCGTTCGCGGCCGACCCGCCGCGCGCTGTCGTGTGGCTGGGGCTCGAGCCCGGCCGGCTCAGGGACCTTCTGACCGCCGCCGGGACACGCATGGCCCGGGCTTTCGATGCGCTGCGCAGCCCGAGCGAGGACAGCCGCTCCTGGCTCGATCGGGCCACCGTCAGGAAACGCCCCGCATCCGGATTCATCAGCCGCCGGGAGCACCTCGACGAGCTGGCACTGACGATAGCCGCAAGGCAGGGACGCTCTGCAGCAACGCTCCTGCCATCGGCCAGCCGCATAGCAGGGCGCTCCGATCTCTCGTTGGCGCTCGCCGAAACGGCGATGCTCGTGGCGGCAGACCGCCAGTCTGCCCTCATGCGGCTCCTTGCCGAGAGCGACGTAACCGATGCTGACGCGAGCTCGCCCGCGGCGACGGCTCTCTCCGCACTGGCTGGTGGGGATCTCGCGCGTGCGGGCAGCGTTCTCGCCGGTTGGCACGCTGGCCGTTTGGCAGCTTTGTCGAGCACCGGCTCGGATCCACTCTCGGAATCCGGTTTGCTGCGATCGACCGAGGCCCTGGCGATCGTTCGCGAGCTGGCTCTCGGTCCGGCCGCTGCGGGCCTGGTCTATGCCGAGACGTTGCAGCGGCTTCCCGCGTCGACCTCCGTCGGCGGTCGCCTGACACTCGACCTTCTCGATGCCTACGTACGATGCGGCGTCCTCGAGCGGGAGCCCTCGGCTATCGAGTATGCGCTTCGCGTCGCCGACTTCTGCCTCGACCCCGGCGGGCCGCAGCTCGGTATCGGGTCTCGGCTGGCCGTAACCGTTGCGCGGGCCCGCCTCGTGCTCGCGAGCCCGCAGGCCCAGCGCGACCAGTTGAGCCAGGTCGCCGACAATTTGCAGGCGATTCTTCAGGAGGCGCCGGCCGATCTCGATGCCGACATAGCTTCCCGCGCCCGTGAGGTCCTCGGGGAATTGCAGATTTCCTGGGTGGGCGAGCCTGGCGGCGCGAAGTGGCTGGAGAAAGCCGTTCAGAATTTCCGAGCAGCCGCGGAGCGCCCGGGAACGGCCCGCACGTCCCACGAGATCGCGGTCTTGCGGCGGCGCCTCTGCGATGCGCTGACCCGCCAGGCGAGAGTAACACGCAATGCGTCTCTCGCTGCCGAGGCCGTGCTCGAAGGCACGCTGGCGCTGCAGCATTTCGATCGGGCAGAAGGCTCCCTGACGTGGGCACAGCTCTGCTTCGCCGTCGGCTGTGCACACCAGGCCACGAGCGATCTGGGCAGCCCTCAGCACGAGGACGCGCTCGTGGCTCTGGACCGGGCGCTGGCCATCTACGAGGCACTTGGCCTTCAGGACGATTGGCTCGACGTGCAACGGCGCCGTGGCGATCTGCTGCTCGCGACGGGCAAGCGCCGCAAGAGCCCGTCGAGGCTGGCGCTTGCCGTCATTGCTCGCGAGGAGATGATCCTCGCTTCGGCTGGAAACGCCGACGGCATGCCGACCGCCAAGGCCAAGCTTGCCGAATCTCTCATCGCGTTCGCCGAGGTGAGCGGGACGTCCGGCGCCTTGCGTGTTGCAGCCGCCGCACTCGACGAGGCCATAACGGCGACGTCTGCCTCCGAGCAGGCATGGTCGAGGGCCGCTCTGCAACAGAGTCTCGGCGAGGCTCTGCTATCGCTCGGCACGCGGGAGGACGACATTGCCGCGCTGCGCCAAGGCATGCACGTGCTGGACCTTGCCCTATCGGCCCGCACGCGTCAAAAGCATCCTCTACCGTGGGTCGCAACCGTCAACGTGCGATCCAACATAGCGATGGCGCTTGCCCTCCGCACGAACGACCGAGAGCTCATGACTTTGGCCTTGACTGCGCAGAAGGACGCCCTCGACGTTGCCACGAGCAAGGCTAGTACTCACTACATGTACGTGGTGAGGCGCGATCTGCAGCGCAATCAGGAGATCGAGGCCTCTGCGGTGGCCTCCAGGCCACTAGAGGCCCCGACGGCCCGAGGTCATCCATGATCGCGATGGCAGAGGCCGCGAGCCGGCATATGGCCTGGATGCTCGTGCTCGCCCTCGTTATCGCACTCCCCGAAACTGGCATTGCACAGCGCGCGACCGACTCCGCCTGGCCAAGGCCTCCGGTCGGAGAAACGGCGTCGGCGCCCACCCGTGCAGCGGCCGCACGGTCGAGCTTTGCCCCCGGCGTGCGGGCATTGCGGCTCGACGGCTACCATCAACCGGGCGACCACGGGGCCGCCACCTACCTCCGCCTGCCGGCGCCGCCTAAGGACATTCGACGCTGGCATCTCCGGACAGCGGACAATGCCTGGTGGCAGCTCAGCATGCCCGAGATCACGATCCAGATGCTGGGCGCTGTCGGCGACGACCGCGACGAGAGCGCGCTGGTCAATCTTCACGCCATCCGGGCCGCGATCGAGCTCGTCGCAGTCGAGCGCGTGCCGCTCGTCGTCGGCGACGGCGTCTTTCGCGTCGCAGGCGGCATCTACACGCGCAGCCATCTGCACATGCGATTTAAGGACAACGGCCTCCTGAAGCCGACAGTCTATTCCGTTTTCGGGCCCCGCCCCGTCGGCGGTGGCGGTTTTCTCGGCAACGTCTTCGCCAGCGCGAACCGGCGCGACCTCGTCCAGACCGACATTCTGATCGAAAATCCACGCATCGACGGCTCGCTGCTGCCGCCTCCCGTCGAAGGCACCACCAGCTCGGCCTCCCCGACCAGTCTGACGGCCGCGGAAGCACTTCCGTCCGACGTCGTCGGGAAGCAAGTCAGCATCGTCGTCGGCTCTGGAGTCGGTCAAACAAGGTCGATCCGGCGCCTCTCCACCGATCGCCGCACGATCGACATAGAGCCCGCTTTCGCCAAGGGTGTCGGCGTCGGCAGCACGTTCCTGATCGGCTCCAACGACAACGCGATCGGCTTCGCGCAGGGTGCGCGCAACGTCCGCATCATCGGCGGCCACATCTCAAACTTCCGGGCCACATGGGCCGGCGGCGGCTCCGGCGGCAAGGCGGTGATCTTCGAGCGGGGCTGCTATGATTGCTCGGTGGAAGGCACGGTCGCCGATAACGTCAGCTGGGGCTTCTTCGCCCAGGGCGTCGACCGGCGTTTCCCGGCCCCCCCCGAGGGCACGGGTGAGACGCACTGGGTCAGCAACGCCGTTTTCCGCAATGTCTCCGTGTCCAACTGCGAGGCCGCCATCGGGCTCTATGGCGTGGACCACGAGCTCGACCCGAGCGGCGATCCCCGACACATGTCGGTGCTGGTCGACGGGCTGAAGGTCCACAATTGCGGCCATGCCTTCAGCCGCCCGCTCGGTGTCGACTGGCCCAAATCCGGCATCGTCGTCATCGGCGAAGGCCAGAATGTCACCATCCGCAATTTCGAGGCACGCAATGATCCGGATTACCCCGGCGCGAGGTATCCACCGCCCGGCTCGCGCCGCGCCGGCTCCGGCCACCACGGACCCATCGGGGCCGTCGTATGGGGCTGGGGCCGCAACATCACCATATCCGGCCGCTACTTCGGGAACGTCGACGACGTCGTGGTCCTTCAGCGCGCACGCGCCATGGGCGATGACGCAAGCCCGCGGGGGGAAATCAGGAGAGCCACCGATATCGCCGTCTCGATGACTGTTTGCGGCCAAGCCAAGGGTGTCGTCCGAACCGAGATCGGACAGCGCCATGGCACGGTGCGCGAGGCGGTCGCCACGACGATCCAACTCCTCGAGACCGAGCCGCCGCGGCATGGCCTCTTCAACGGCCGATCCATTGTCGTGAGGCATCCCGGCAATCGCTCCGAGACTAGAATAATCGTCGCATATGATGGTAATACGCGGACGGCGACAGTCGACCGTCCTTGGTCGCAGGCGCTCACCCCTGGTGTCCGATACACCATCAGCGGACCGGCCACTCCCGATGTCGGCGACTTGAAGGCACGCATCGAGGTCAGGCGGCCCGGGTCGGGGACTGCCGTCGGTAGCTCTGGCATCTACGACCGTCGCCTGGTCGACGTCCGGGAGGAGCTCGCGGCGGATGCATGCCAGAAGTGACGCGGACGAGCGCCGGCGGCGCCCACCACCAGCAGACGAGAAGAGACCATGACGAGAGCCGAGATTTTTGCCGTCATCGCCAGCCGCATCTCCGAGACCTTCTCCATCCCTGCAGCTGACATTTCCGAATCCACGACGGCTGCGGATGTCGACGGCTGGGACTCGCTATCGCACGTCACGCTGATGCTCGACGTCGAACGCCACTTGAAGATTCGCCTGCCGGTAAGACGCACGACTGAGGCGAGAAACGTCGGCGACCTGCTCGACATCGTCCTCGACAGTCTCGGGACGAAATGATGAGAAAAATAATCGTGAGTGGTAACTGCCAAGCCAACGAGTTGAAGAGCATCCTCTACCGCGGTGATTTCGGCGGGCCTGTTTCGATCAAGTGGAACAAAGCGTTCGACAATGATTTCTTCCCTGGCGACAAGGTCACGAGGGAGGACTACGCCTCCTGTGATCTGCTGCTGGTCCAGGCCGGATCCTGGAGTGGCGACGATCCAGCCCACACGGGCGTACCGCCGGGCTGCCCCATCGTGCTCTTTCCTGCCGTCGGGCTCGACGCCGCCTGGCCGCTCGGCTTCCGCGATCCGAGGAACAAGGCGTGCAGGATTACGGGCTATGAGCCGTATCCCTTCGGGGCCGCCGATCGCATCGCGTACAATCTCGTGAAGGATGGTGTCGACGTCGAGGACATCGTCGAGCACTATCATTCGATCGACATCACCTCCGTCTGCGACTACGAGCGGGCCCTCGAGATATTCGACGCGAAGGCGCAGGACATCGACGAGAAATGCCCTGGCGTCGAAATGTCCTCGTTCATCAGCGACAATTTCAGGGGAACCCGCCTTTTCCTGACCCGGAACCATCCGACCGGGACGACGATGGCGCATCTCCTCGGGAAAATCATCGACGTCAGCCCGCTGGGAGAGTGGCTTGAGAACGCGGAATTCCTAGTAGGGACGACAGCGAGAAGCCGCGGCATCGGTGAATTCGAAGATCCCGTCAATCCCCAGGTTGCAGCAGGCCTCGGCCTCACGTGGGTTACTCCCCAGACGCAATACGCCTATTATCACGAGGGCTCGTTCGATTTCGATGAGCGATTGAAGCGCTACGCGAGCTTTCGATACAACGAGCATCTTCTGCTGCTCAGGCGCGAGATGCAGACGGGAAAGCTCGGGGAGAGTGCCCTGATGCTGGCGCTCAAGGCCCTCACCTACGATCCCAACAGCTGGTACATGCACTACGTCCTGTCGCTCATATATCGGATGGTTGGCAATCAGGACGATGCCCAGCGCTCGCTCAAACATGCAACGCGGCTGGCCCCTGGATCGTGGGTTCCACATCACGGACTCGCGGATCTCCACATGAAGCAGGGACACCTGGACCGGGCGGTCGAAATCCAGGCGATTGCCGTCGGCCTCAACCCCGACAAGGCAGCTGTCCATTTTCAGATGGGGCTCATTCGAGAACGCCTCGGAGACCTGGCCGAAGCCCTCGACAGCTACATCATGGCGCTCCGTCTGGAGCCCAACAATGCGACAGTGCAGGCAGCCGTCAAGAGATTGGGCTAGGCGAAACCATGTCCTCGCATATCTTCGACAATTTCCTCAACATTGCCCGCAATGAACCGCGGCGCATCTTCTGCATTTTCCGCTCGGAGAGTGCCGAGCAGGTGCACACCTACTCCGATGCGGCGACGGCCGCGGGCCGCTACCAGAGCCTGCTGAGATCCCACGGAGTCGACCGCGACGATGTTGTCGTCATCATGCTCGACCACTCGATCGACGTCATGACGTCGTTCATCGGGGCGACGCTGTGCGGTGCCATTCCGTCGGTGATGCCGCTCAGCACGAAGAAGCAGGATCCCCAGCTGTTCTGGCCAGCCCACAAGAAGCTGTTCGAGCGGACAGGTGTCAAGGCGATCGTCACCTCGCCCGCCGGGAAGGGTCACATCCAGCGCTGGGTCCTACCGGAGTCAGCGGGCCGGCCATCGGTTCCCATCATCGAGAGCCACGAGCATCGCGATCACCCGGCCGATCTCACCGTGGCGGACCTGTGCCCAGGCAGTCTCGCACTGTTGCAGCACAGCTCCGGCACGACCGGGCTCAAGAAGGGCGTCGCGCTGTCTCACGAGGCCGTGCTCGCGCAAACGGCGGCCTATGCAAGCGCCATCGGATTTTCCGAGCGAGACCGTGTGGCCTCCTGGCTCCCGCTCTATCACGACATGGGGCTGCTGACGTCCTTTCTGATGCCCGCAATCCTGGGGGCTACGATCGTGGCGTCCGATCCTTTCGAGTGGGTCATGCAGCCCCACGACCTCTTCGCGATGATCGAGGACCACAAATGCCAGTTCACCTGGATGCCCAATTTCGCGTTCGAGCACCTGGTCCGCACGGACGACCCTGACCGCTCATGCGATCTGCGGAGCATGAAGGCATTCATCAATTGCTCCGAGCCCTGCAAGAAGGTGACTTTCGATCGTTTTGCAGCGGCGTTCGCCCGGCACGGTGTCACCCCCGAGATGCTGCAGACGTGCTATGCGATGGCCGAGACCGTCTTTGCCGTCACCCAGACCCGGTGTGGCCAGCGTGTGGGGTCTGCGGCGAACAAATTCGACCAGGCCGGCGCGTTCGCCATTCCGCACACGGTCTCCGTCGGTGTGCCCATCTCCGGGATGGAAATTCGCATACTCGATGCGGACAATCGTCCACTGGCCGACGGCCTCGCGGGACAGGTCGCGGTCCGGGCGCCATATCTCTTCTCGGGCTATTACAGGTTACCTGAGGACACGCAGAAGGCATTTGCGGACGACTGGTATCTGACCGGCGACATCGGCGCCGTCACGGACGGCGAGCTCTACATCGTCGGCCGCATCAAGGACGTCGTCGTCGTTCACGGCAAGAATATCGTCGCTCATGAGATCGAAAGCGAGATCGGCGCGGCTCCCGGCGTCAAGCCCGGTCGCGCCGTGGTCTTTGGCGTATTCAACCCTGCCGTCGGCTCGGAGGAGCTGGTCGTCGTTGCCGAGGCTGACCACACGGCACAGCCGACCGAGGCGAAAGCCGTCAGCGCCGACATCCGCGAGCGCGTGAACGCCGCCTGCGGCATTTATCCGTCGAGGGTTCTCATCGTCGAGCCCGGCTGGCTGGTGAAGACGACCAGCGGCAAGATCAGCCGGAGCGACAACCAGCGCAAATACCTCGAGCAACTCAGGTCGAGGAGCTGATCGAAGGCGTCAGTGACCTAGGCCATCGGGACGTCTCGTGTCGCTGCCAGCCGCACCATGGCATCCTCGGCAGACCGGCGGGGCTCGTCGAGATTGCTTGCCTTGGCGATCCGGACAATCTGCTCGTAGACGCTCATCGCCCTCTCCCGCGCCTCTTGCGCGACCATCTCGATCGGCTCACGCTCAACTATGAAATCGAGCGCCTGTCCCCGGCTCGCCAGCAGCGCGCAACGCTCCCGTGGAGGCAGGCGGGCTGTCTCCGCCTGTGCGAGAAGCTCCTGGAACGCACCATCGCACTGCTCGAGGACGGCAAGATCCCTCGCCATGCGTCCTCTCTCGAGCTGAGCCATCGCCTTGGCCTTCAGCGCAGCGATGAGACGTGCCCTGGCGGAGGTGCTTGCCTGTTTTGGATCGAGCGCGCGCAACATGGCGATACCCAATTCGGCGGATGCGACTGAATCCTCGAAGTCTCCGGGGTCGCCCGTCTCCACCCCGAGCTTCAGGCACAGCGTCGAACGCAATACATAGGCAGTAGCCCGCGTTTCACTGGATTTGCCAGGCGCAATGGCGCTCTCGGCGACCTCGAAGGCGGCGAGCGCCTGCCGCAGCCTTCGCTCGGCGGAGGGCCCCTGCGCCAGCATCGACAACGCTTCCTGGAGCGCCGTCGCAGACCGGGCAACCTCCGCCATCGAAGGGGCGGCATGCATCGCGCGTGTCAGAGCGATGGCCGCAGCCTCCTCGCGAGCACGAGCCTTGTCTTTCAAACCGGCGAGTTGCAGGTGCGCAGCGCCGAGGTGCGATGCGATGCTGCCGGCGAGCAGCAAATCCATCCGCGCCGCAGTCGATCCGGCCGCAATCTCGAGCGCCACAGTCGCCTCCTGCGCGCGCTGACGGGTATCGCCATCGGTGGCGCGCGCCAGCAGGACGAGACCCAGGATGGCATGCGGCAAGCCACACACGGTCGCGGGCAGCGCGTCTGTCACGTCCCGCTCGCACCAGCGGCGCGCGACCCCCTCGGCGGCCTCGAGCCGCCGCTCCCGGTCCTTGACCTCGCCCCCGGACAACGACGCCAGAAGCTCCACCTCGACGGCGAGAGCCTCGATACGCTCTGCGCCGGGATGGGCTCCCTCGGCATTGGCGACGGCGGCGGCCAATGCCTCAACGGCCTTCATCCGCGCTCGCGATGCGTCCGGGTCGGGGGCCAGCACGGCCAACCTCCCGAGCAACACCGCGGCCCGGCACGCCGAGACGGCTCCGCCTTCCGCTTTCGCATCGGCGAGCGCGCGCTCCGCGCAGCTGACGGCTAGACGATGGTGTTTGGCCTCGGCCGTCGCCAGAACCTGGAGACAGAGGGCTCGAGCCATCCGCAGCTGCAATCCGATGCGCGTTGCCTTGGCATCCGGCAATGCGGCCTCGAACGCACGCCCATAGCCATCGACCGAGTCGAGATAGTTGCCACCGACATGCTGCAGGTCGGCGCAACGCAACGCGTGGTCGGCATCCCCGCGCGGCGCAGGGAGGCGCAGGACGCCACCGATTGCCGCCTCGATCCTGCCATCGACGATCAGCCGGGCAGCCTCTGCCAGCGCAGGATGGCTCGCGTCGCGCAGCCATTCCATTAGATCTCGCAGGAGCGCGGCTTCCTCGATCAACAGCCGACCGAGCATGACAGGCGGCAACTGACGGGACCCGAGCCACATCACGTGTCGGTGCATCGGCGCCGCTGGCACGTGCATCGAGCTGCTCACTACCCGTACAGCCTCGGACAGGCTGGCCGCCGCCCGGTCACCCCCGGATATGCGAGCAATGACACGGCCGCTGCTCGCCGGGAGAACATCGTCTTTCGGCAAGCAGCGCTCGAATGCGCGGGCAACCGCCTGCGCCCCGTACGCGATGGCGTCGAACGTCTTCGCCCCCTCCGAGCGAGGCTGCTCGAGCTCCTCCTTGGTGCATCCGAAGCAGGCGCATGCCAGCTCGGGTCTGGATCGCATTTGCCATGCGAGATAGAGCCCGAATGCGTCGAGCCAGCCGGGGCAGCCTCCCCGGGAGCCGGCGAGCAGATGGGCGATCAGGGCCCGTGGCAGGCTCTCGGGCGCCAGGGCGAGTTGCAGGTCGCCCTCCGCGACGGCCTCGGCCCGCCGGCGCCAGAGGGCGGCATCGCCGATCGCTGCGACATCGCCGATCGTCGTAGGCGACAGCTCCGGCCAGCGGGGGACCGTTCCTCCGAGCTGTGTCGCGGTCAACGCATCCCCCCTGACAGCAGCCTCGAGCGATCGCTCCGCGGCATACAGCCAGTCGACGTCGATGCCCGGCGCCGCCACCTCGCCGAGCAGGAGGCAGCCGCGGAAGGACTTCACGGTCAGGATCAGTGCCTGCAGTCCCGCGGTACGGGCGCCCATCATGACGCGCCGCATCTCGAGCGGCCGCGATGCCGCTGCCTGCAGCGCGGCGACGACCCGCTCGGCCGCTTCCTTTTGCGGCTCTCCGCCGGCAGGCACCTGCAATGTGGCCAGTGCGACGGCCGAGCCGCCTACTGCGAGGTCGAAAAGACCGGGCCCGGCCATGGTCATGGAGATGTCTCGCTTCGGCGTTGGCGCCATTCGAGCTCCCACTCGTCTCCTCCGGCCCGCTCGAGCAGCGCAAGCTTCATTGCGCCGACTGGGCTCCTGCCATGTCGTTGCTCTATCTTACGCCTGCGACGCCCGTCAATCGAACCCACCGACGACTGCCAGTAGGGGTTTGCCGGCGCCGGGCCCACGACGAAAACGGTCGACGGCGAGGAGACTCACCGGGCCGGTACACGACACCCTGCCGCTTCACGGGAACCGCCCATTGCCGACATGACGCCCCTGCCCCGCTGCCCCCTTCCCTCCACTGGCTCGCCCAGCCATCTCCGCCTACACTTCCCCCATGACAAACCTCTTCGAGGCGGCCGGGTTGGAGCAGGGGGGGCGGCGTCCGCTGGCCGACCGGTTGCGGCCCGTCAAGCTCGGCGACGTCGTCGGCCAGGACCATCTGGTCGGACCGGACGGCACGCTGACTCGGCTGCTCAAATCGGGACGCCTGCCGAGCCTCGTGCTGTGGGGGCCGCCGGGCACCGGCAAGACCACCGTCGCACGCCTGCTCGCTCGCGAGGTCGGGCTCGAGCTCGAGCAGTTGTCGGCCATCTTCTCTGGCGTACAGGACCTGAAGAAGGCCTTCGAGCGGGCGCGTGCGCGGCGCGAGACGGGCCGCGGCACGCTGCTTTTCATCGACGAGATCCACCGGTTCAATCGCTCGCAGCAGGACAGCTTCCTCCCCGTGATGGAGGACGGGACCATCACGCTGGTCGGCGCGACCACCGAGAACCCGTCGTTCGAGCTCAACGCGGCGCTGCTGTCACGGGCGACGGTGCTGGTGCTGCGCCGGCTCGACGAGCCGGCGCTCGGCCAGCTGCTCGGGCGGGCGGAGGCCGCCGAAGGCCGCCCCCTGCCGCTCGACGCCGACGCCCGCGAGGCGCTCCTTGCCATGGCTGATGGAGACGGGCGAACGGTTCTCAATCTTGCCGAGGAGGTGTTCTCGGCGGTGGGCAAGGACGCTGCGCCGATGGGGCGGGATGCGCTCGCCGGTCTGGTGCAACGGCGCGCCCCGCTCTACGACAAGAGCCGCGAGGGGCACTACAATCTGATCTCGGCGCTGCACAAGTCGGTGCGCGGCTCGGACCCCGACGCGGCGCTCTACTGGCTCTGTCGGATGCTCGATGGCGGCGAGGATCGGCTGTTCATCGCGCGGCGCATCGTGCGGATGGCGATCGAGGATATCGGCCTTGCGGACCCACAGGCCGTGACGCAGGCGCTGGCGGCGAAGGACGTCGTCGATTTTCTGGGGTCGCCCGAGGGCGAGCTGGCACTGGCGCAAGCCGTCGTCTACATGGCGACGGCGCCGAAATCGAACGCGGCCTATGTCGCCTATGGCACGGCCATGCAGGCAGCCAAGGCGCACGGTAGCCTGGCGCCGCCGAAGCACATCCTCAATGCGCCGACGCGCCTCATGCGCGAGCAGGGCTACGGCGCCGGCTATGCCTACGATCACGACACCGAGGAGGGCTTCTCGGGGCAGGACTACTTCCCGGAGGAGATGGGCCGGCAGACGTTCTACGATCCGCCGGAGCGTGGCTTCGAGCGCGAGATCAGGAAGCGGCTCGCCTACTGGGAGGGCCTCAGGCGCAAGCGCACCCGCCAATAGGCTTCCCGGTCAGTCGAGATGCACCTGGAGATGGTCGGTGCACTCCTGCAGGGTCCGGCCCGCGATCGACGTCGCCTCGTTGCGGTTCTGCTGAAAATCGGCGGCCGTCATGCCGGCCTTCAGGGCAGGCTTCCTCATGGCGTCGATGGCGGTCACGGGGCGCTTGTCGTCGACGCTATTGACGTGCTCGACGAACGCCATGAGCATCTTGAATTGAATGAGCGACGTCCTGTCCTCGAGCCGATCCACGAAGCAGTTGCAGAACCTCGGATAGGCCTGCTCCAGCCGCTGCGCGAGCCGCTGCACCTTGCCCCGCTCGAGGTTGCCGACGATCCGGGCGTTGTGAAGGGCGGCCTTCTTGCGCAAGCAGAGTGTATGGCGCGACGCTGCTGTCGCGCTCGGCAACGGTCAGATTGGTCGATGCGTTGAGGGCTGCCAAAGGCGGGAAGTCGTCCAAGGGTGGAGCAGATGACGAGCTGCCGGCAGGCTCGCATCCGCCGAGGACACCGGCGAGAGCAACGAATATGAAGCAACGAGCCATACATCGACGCGTCATGGAGGGGCCTCGGCATAGAACCGTCCGTCGCGAAATCTCCCATGCCCCGGTGAATTAAGCCTTTGCCTCCGACGCCGTAGGATGGATGCGCTCTTGCCCGCCGCTCACTCTGCGCTCTTGCGCTTGGCAAACCGTTCACCGAGCCCGCCTGGGTTCCCATCGGAACTTCGGACGTCCGCGGGCTATCAAGACCAGCATGCCGGTCTCGAGCTCATCGTAGTCGCCATCGGCGACTGCGTTCCCGGTGAAGTCGGGGGGCGGGGCCGCCGGCACCTCGATGCCTCCATCGCGTGATTGCCGGTAGTGCTTCAGAACCTGGCCGTGCACGCCCTGTGAAGCCAACTGACGCGGACAGGGTTTGACCCTGGCGCCGACAACAGCCTACCAGCGCTGCCAGTCACCGCTCCGGCGACCCTCCCGGCCCCGCTCGCTGCGTCGCGGCTCGGGCTTGTAGCTCGCGGCGATGATGCCCTCCTCGGCCTTCTTCTTGGCGACGAACTTGGCGATATTGGCGGCCGCCTGCTCTTCACCCCTGGTCTGGATCACGATGTCCGTGCCTGGACCTGTCTCGATCGACGGGCCGCGGTCCGAGACGATCACGGTCGATCCCGGCTGCAGGGACGGCAAGATTCTGGCGAGCGCCTCGGGTGGCAGGGCAATCCGCTCCAAGGCGGCGCGCGCGCTGAGAAGGGGGTCGCCGGTGGGACTCGGCGGCACTTTCTCGGCTTTCTTGCGCTTGCCGGGGGGTGTCTCCGGCTCGGCCCCTGCAGGAATGCCCCCACCCGGTGTCTCGATGGTCAGGCCAACCCAATCCAGGCTCTTGGACCGGAGCTTGCCCTCAAGAGCGGTAAAGACGTGGGTGCCGATGGCTCGGCCGGGATCCGTGATCGCCACTGGGAGATCGACGACAGGGTTGAAGGCCTGACGAACATAAACGCGTCCCGTCTGCCGCGACACCAGCACGGTGACCGGTTGCATCCGGCGCCAAAGCGCGCGGCTCAGATTGGCGAGCTCCTGGCGCTTGGCATCTGCGGCCTTCACTGCGTCCTGCGCGACCGCAACTGCCACAGCCGTCGCCGCCGCCAGATCGCGCGCCGCGCTCTCGCGCCCCCGCGCCTCGGCCAGGGCCATCAACGCCTCCAGGTGCGAGGTCTGCGCGCTGGCCACAGCCCGCTCTCCCCGGGCTGTCGAGACCGCCATCCCTGCGGCGGCGGCTCGTCCTTCGCTCCGACGGGTCAGCGCGATCGCCTGACGCAGGGCCTTTTCGGCCTTGCCCTGCTCGATCAGGCGCGGGCGCACGCCCGATTTGATCTGATCCAGCTCTTTCGTCGCAACGGCAAGGCGCTTGGCGACGGCCGCCTGCTCAGACTTGAGGTCCGGGAGTGTGGGCAGCGGAGTGGCCCTGGGGATGACCTGTCCTGCCTCGGGAGATGCCAGGCTGCCATCCACCTCCGCCGGGCGAGGCAGATGCCGTGCGCCCAGCATCATGGGGGCTTCCGTACCATCCGGCCCGCTCCTGAAGCCCGGTGCCGGGCGCAGGGCCGAAGAGTGGGGCGGTCCGCTCTGTGCTCGCGCCTCGCCACTCGGCTGGAACAGTGCCGGATGCGAGATCGGAGCCGGCTGACCGGCATGGGGCACGATCACGACGCGCGTGGCGATCCTTGACGTGCGAAATAGGCGCTCGGCGAAGTCCTCGGGCAGGCGGATGCAGCCGTGCGAGGCGCGGTACCCTGGGACGACGCCGGCATGGAGCGCCACTCCCGACCATGTGATGCGCTGCATGAAGGGCATCGACGCATCGTCGTAGAGATTGGAGAAATGCTCCTCCTTCCGCTCGATGATCGAAAACACACCTTCGGGCGTCTCGTAGCCCTTGCGACCGGTCGAGACAGGTGAGGACGCCACCACACCGTTGCGGTCCCAGACGCTGATTTTCTGTTGGGACAGGGACACCACGGCGAGCAGCGGACCGTCGCTCGGAAAGCCATCCAGGCCTTGGCCAATGCTGTCTCCGTCGTCACTGGCGCGCATCTGGGCTCCAGCGGCAAGGGGTGCGGTCAACGCGAGTATCGAGGCGACCAAGGCGGTCGCGATGCGAGCTTGTGACAAGGACATAGCAGGCCGATCCGAAATGTTCACGAGAGATAAACGCACGATCGACCCCATCTGATCACGGCTGAAGCATCGCGCAGGCTGGATACCGGGGCTACGGCGGCCCGCACCGGTAGCCACTCGCGGCGACGTCCGATCATCGCCCATCACGGCTAATGGCTAGTTACGGCCTGGCCCTCCTCGACACAAGCCGCCACGGCTGCAAAACAGATAGCCTGCATCAACCAGAGTCCGGGCGGCGTAGAGGGACCCTCCGGGCGGGCGCCGTGCTGGCGGCCCATGAGCGGCAAACGAGCCGCAGCGCGCCCCGGAGCCGTCAGTAGATGTCCAGCAGGCTCTCCCACGCATTGAATGTCAGTCCTTCCAGGCTCCAGGCGAGCGGATGAACGATGAAGGGTGCAACGCGGTTGTCCTTGAGCGGGATGCGGGCGGCCCGAGCGAGAGGCGCGTCGGCAGGCAGCATGCAGCCTGCCAGGCTGGCGCCGGTCTGCCGGCGTGCCTTTGCGAGGAGCGAGCCGAACGCCCTTCGGTCCCGCGCCTCGTAGCCACCGACGAGCAGCAGCCGCGCCGGGCGGCCAAGCATGCGGATGTCGGTGACACGACCGAGCAATAGGCTTGCACCGAGCTCCACGATCTCGATCGGTCCTGCCGGAGAGCGGGATTTCCAGATCGACGTCGCCCGGGCGTCGAAGGTCACGACCGTTGCTGCGCCTGCACCGGACATGTCCAGTGGGGCGCTGGCGTAGCAGGCGGTGAGGAGGGGCGCTGCTGCGGGCAGCGGCATCAAGGCCATACGTCGCTCGATGCGGCGAAAGCCGAGCTTCTTGACAAAGATCGGCTCGGAGTTCTCGTTCGGGAAGCCGAACATGAAGGCCGCGCCGCGCTGCTTCAAGGTGGCCCTGGCGCTATCGATGAGCGACTGGAAGATGCGGCGTCCGCGGTATTCGGGGTGGGTCGCGGAGATGCACGACTGGTAGGCCAGAGCGCTGCGGTCACCGAGACGGACCGGATGTGCGAGGAAGCCGTTGCAGCCGGCGAGCCGGTCGCCATCCCAGCAGCCGAGCACGAACGTCGCGGGATGACAGTCGCGAGCGTGCTCGAGCATGGCCGGGTCGAAGGCCTCGCCGAAGACGAGGCGCTGCAGCTCGCGGCACCTCCTATAATCCGCAGGGTCCTGGAGGTCGAGGGGCTGGATCGTCAACGTGGCGGCCATCGGGTGCCTCCGGGATGTGTGACTGATGCTCAGAACCAGGTGCGGCCATCGCGGGCGAGCGTTGCGACCGACATGCGGTTGCGCGGGAGGTGGGCAAAGCTCTGGAAGGCGACCCGACGGACGTCGAAACGGTCGATCGCGCCCGGTCGGTTGATGCCGCCGTAGAACGAGAACGCCGCCGTGCAGCCGGCCCGCTCGGCGGCCCGCCGCGTCGCGGCCGAGAATGCTGCGGGCGAGCCGACCGGATAGGCCAGCAGCGTGGCTTCGACGCCGAGCCGCTCCCGGAGCAGTGTGCGGCAAGTTGCAATCTCGGCTTCCTGCGCGGTCTCGTCGAGGCTCGACAGGATCGGATGCGCGTGGGTATGCAGACCGATGGCCATGCCCGCGTCGCGCAGCCGCGCGGCGCCGCTCCAATCAAGGAACTGCGGCGGCTCGCGGCCGTCCGGGGTCACTGTGGCGGCGTGCTCCAACTGCCCGATGAGCTCGCCGCGGCCGCCGCTCGACCGGTAAAGGGCGAGCACCTGACGGATGACGCTATCGGCGTTGTCGGCCGTCACGTCCACGGATACCGGCTCGGGTGCGGTGATCTCCAGCCGCCGGCCCACCAGCTGCCGGATCAGCCATGCGATGCGGTCCCACCAAGCGACGGTATGCGGCTTTTCGAGGAATCCCGTCACGAGAAAGAACACGGCCTGCACGCCGTGCGATCTTAGGATCGGAACTGCAACCTCCAGGTTGTCGCGATAGCCATCATCGAAGGTCAGCAGGATGCTCAAGCCAGGCCGGCGCTTCTTGCCGACGACGATGGCCTCGGCCTCGGCAGCGTCGATGATGCGATAGCGGCGCTTCAAGGCGCGAACCTGCCGATCGAGCCCCTCGGCGTCGGTGGAGAAGACCTCACGGTCGAAGGAGGTGGCTGCAGGATCGCCGATGCGGTGGTAGTTCAAGATCAGCAGCCGATGCGACTGCGGCATGCGCTCCAGGACGGCGAGCACCCCGAGGTGGTCCAACACCGTCGCCAACTGCTCGCGCCTGCTCATCTCCGCCAGCTCCCCAAGCACGACAGCACCCTGCCAGCACAGAGGGAGGCGAGAAATCTATTCCTTTACAGATGGTTACCGTGGCGAAACCAATACGGTCGGCAGCGCTAGGCCGGCATCGGCGAGGCGTTCACGCGACCTTTGCCATCTCGCGCAGCTGGAATTTCTGGATCTTGCCGGTGGAGGTCTTCGGAATCTCGGCGAACACGACATGCCGCGGGCACTTGTAGCGGGCGAGCCGATCGCGGCACCACTCGATGATCTCGTCAGCAGTCGCGGTGTTGCCGGGTTTGAGCTCGATGAAGGCGCAAGGCGTCTCGCCCCACTTCTCGTCGGGCTTGGCGACGACGGCACAGTGCGCCACTGCGGGATGCTTGTAGAGGACGTCCTCGACCTCGATCGAGGAGATATTCTCCCCACCGGAAATGATGATGTCCTTGGATCGGTCCTTGAGCTGGATGTAGCCGTCCGGGTGCATCACACCGAGATCGCCGGTATGAAACCATCCGCCGGCGAAAGCTTCCTCGGTGGCTGCCTTGTTCTTCAAGTAGCCCTTCATGACGATGTTGCCGCGCATCATGACCTCACCCATGGTCTCACCATCCGACGGCACGGGCGTCATGGTTGCCGGATCCATCACGGTGAGGCCCTCGAGCGCCGTATAGGCGACGCCCTGGCGCGCTTTCAGCTGCGCGCGGGTTGCGGCGTCGAGGGCGTCCCACTCGGCCTTCCACTCATTGACCACGGAGGGACCGTAGACCTCGGTCAGGCCGTAGACGTGGGTGACGTTGAACCCGGCGTCTGCCATTCGTGCCAGCACAGCCTCCGGTGGGGCTGCTCCAGCGGTCACGAACTGCACCTGGTGGCCGATGGCACGTTTCTCGGAGTCGGTGGCATTGAGCATGGTCGCCATGACGATGGGCGCGCCGCACATGTGGCTGACGCTGTGGTCGACGATGGCATCATAGATCGCCTTGGCGCGCACCCAGCGCAGACAGACATGAGTGCCGCCGACAGCGGACAGCGTCCAGGGAAAGGCCCACCCATTGCAGTGGAACATCGGCAACGTCCACAGGTACACGGGATGGCGTCCCATGCCGGATGCGATGACGTTGGCGTAGCACATCAGGGCCGCACCGCGATGGTGCACGACGACCCCTTTCGGATTGCCAGTCGTTCCTGAGGTGTAGTTGAGGCCGATCGCCTCCCACTCGCTCGCCGGCATGCGCCAGGCGTGCCCGGGGTCGCCTTCTGCCAACAACGTCTGATAGTCCAGCATTCCAAGCCGCTCACCGGACTGCGGGAACTCCAGATCGTCGTAATCGACGACGAGGGGGCGCACCTTGGCGAGCGCCAGAGCCTCCTTCACGACCGGCGCGAACTCGCGATCCGTGATCAAGACCTTCGATTCGGCATGATCGAGCTGGAAGGCCACGATGGCAGCGTCGAGCCGCGTGTTCATCGCGTGCAGCACGGCCCCGGTCATGGGTACGCCGTAGTGAGCCTCGAGCATCGGCGGGACGTTCGGCAGCATCACGGAGACGGTATCACCCACGCCGATGCCGCGCTTCGTCAGCGCGGAGGCCAAGCAGCGGCACCGAGCGTAGAAGTCGCGATAGCTCAGAGTTGCCTTGCCATGAGCCACGGCCGGTTGCATCGGCCAGACGTGTGCCGCGCGCGCCAGCAGAGATAGCGGTGTCAGGGGCTGATAGTTTGCCGGATTCGGACCGAGGCTCTCGTCGAACGGATTGGCCATGACTGGCGCCCTGCTGTTGAGCCCGACGTATGCGATCGGGACGGTTGGTCGCCGTGAAGCTAGGTCCGATCCGCGGTTGGGATCAAGGCGCAGGTCGACGGCGTCCCTCAACGCACGTAGTCGGCGAGACCGCGGCCGATGATGGCGTGCCCATCGAGCGAAATATGCATGAGATCATCCAGCATCACTTTGTTGATGCCATTCTCCCAGGCCACGCGATCGAGGTCGTAGACCCGCAGCAGGCGATCCTTCTGCGCCTCATAGAGTGCCCCGTTGTAGCGGGTGACATTGAAACGATAGTGTGGAGTGTGTGTCTCGACGGCCAACGGAAGCTGAACGATCGTGAACCAGGTCACGGACCGTGCGCCCTTCCTGCCGACGCCTGCGGCAACCTCGGCGATGTTGCGACGCCAGCGGTCGATCGAGACATAGCAGTAGTCATCGTACTGGTTGATGATGTCCCAGCGATAGTGGTTCGCCTGACTGAAGCGGACGATCTCACGAACGAGATCGGGCGGCAGAAGCTTCATCGATATGCGCTGACGCTCGGTGAAGATGCGCCGCGAGAAATCGTTCAGCCCCACGTGCACGAAGACGTTCGCATCCGTGAAATCTATGCCGTCGATCCAGGACAGCACGTTTTCGGAGGTGGCATAGCGCTGGCACCAGGGCTCGATGCGGAAAGCGGGATTCGAGTTGTTGCGCGCGCTGCGCTTGAGGTTCTCGCGTAGCGCAAAAGCATACGACGTGGCCCGGTTACCAATCGCACCAAGCGGCTGCCTCGGCCGCGGCAGGCCCAGCGAATCGGAGAACAGGATAGCCCTGCGCGTCGCATTGGCCGGCGAGCCCTGCCGGACGAACGCATTGAATTTATTCCGCTCGGCCTCGTTGGTCGCCGAGAATTCGGCAACGAGCTTGCCGACGACCTCGGCGAGTGGACCCCGATCGGCAAAGCAGCGAATCTCGTGGAAAAGATCCACCGCCTCGCGGCGCGAGCCACCAACGGCCATGGCATGTGCCGCGGCGATTTTCGTCCGGATCTCATCGACGACATGCTGGGGCGCCTTCGGCTCGGCCGGAGGCATCGGACCCTTCTTGTCTGCGACCGGCTCGACTGTGCGGTCGGTGGCCGTCTGCACAGCGTCGGCGAGGGCCTCGACAGGGGCCGGGCCGTCGGAGCTTGTCTGCAGGTCCATCTCGTCTTTCCGCTCGATGGGCTCGTCACGTCGGGCTGTCGTCGGCATCGGCCGTGGCGTGTCTTCTGTCACCGGCGCTGCCCTTCTGCCACGATCAAGCGGACCAGCCTGAGGTCGAAGGGCTCGTCGATGTCGAGCGACCGCTCGCGAGGCATGACAAAAGCGAGCGTATCTGCGCCGTACCAGGAGCGCCCCGCGCGAATCGTGCCCACCGGCACGAGGTAGATCGCGCCATTCGGGCGATAAGCGGGCACGAGATCCTGGCGCCGCGTCGCCTTCGCCCCGTCGGGTAGGAACGTCGATATGCGGCCGTCAGTCCCGATTTTCACCATCCAGCTCGGATGCGCTTCGCTGGCGACGACGGAGATCAGCGCTTCAGCGCCGCTCGACAGATAGGTGGCTATGGCACGCTCGATGTCTTCCGACGTGCGCAGCGGCGACGTCGGCTGCAGCAGAAGCAAGATGTCGGCATCGTCGAGCTGCAGCCCGTCGACGAGATGTCGCATCACGTCGAGCATGGGCGTCGTGTCCCCGGCAAGCTCGGCCGGGCGGGGAAATGGCCACTCTGCGCCGTGCGCGACGGCGGCTTGCGCGATCTCCTGGTCCTCGGTCGAGACGACCACTCTCGCAATGCTCGGGCAAGCGCGCGCGGCGCTGATTGTCCAAGCGATCAGCGGTCGTCCACCGAGGTCGACCAGATTCTTGCGCGGAATCCCCTTCGATCCTCCACGCGCTGGAACGACGGCGATGATTCTGGGCATCTCACTCCCCGCGTCGCGCCCCGCTTGCCACTCGGGCAAGCCTGCAAAACGTGCCGACCGGCACCCTAGAGGCCATCGAGACGATTGCAACCAGCCTCGCGTATTGACCCACAGCGCAGACCTGCTCACACCTACGGCAAGTTCGCGTGATCCTCGCGCGGCAACTTGAGCGCGCTGCGTCCGACGACCGGTGACCGGTTCGAGCGAAAGCCGAGCGTGACGCCGAGATCGCGCAAAATCGCCAGCGTTGCGGCCGAGTATGAGCCGCACGGATGGGCCACGGTGGTCGGCCGTTCGCCGATCAGGCGGGTCAGATGCTCGCTGTTGTGCGCGTACTCCGCGAGCTGCTGCTCGAGTGGCATATCGGCGATCGCCGTCGGATGACTGGTCGAATGGAGGCCGACCACATGGCCGTCCGCGTGAAGTGCAACGACGTCGTCCGGGTCCATCCAAAGCAAGGGCTTGAGCGTCTCGACGTCGAGGTTGGCGCGGCGAACCATGTCGTCCATGACGTCGAAATAGGCATCGGGACCGAGCACCTTGTCGCGCAAGTAGCGAAATCGCCTGTCGCCCCGCGTGTAGAAGCGGAACTCGGCCAGATAGGAATCTGCATCGAAGCTCTCGAGGGCCGACGCCACCTTGCCGGCGTAGGGCCCGTCCCGGAGGCAGTCCTCGAAGCCGTCGTAAAACGCATCGACACTGTCGAAGCAGGCCGTTCGAAAGTAGCGATAAACCTCGAGCCGCTCGATCTTTCCTTCGAGCACCGACGAGTAGACGAACCAGAAGGCCTTGAGCCCGAGCCGGCTCATGACCGGCAGCGCCACGTCGGTCTGACATCGCAAGGCGTCGTCGAAGGTCAGGCAGGTGTGGTGCGGCTCGAGGCTTCCGGTCGCGACGCGCTCCATCCAGTCGCGGGGCGAGAGAATCCTATCCCGGCCGACTGCCTGGAGAATCCTCTCGAATCGGTCCGCCGTGATCGCACCCTGGCCGGCGATGTGACGATCGTCCGTGAAGTGGTGGAACATCAGGGCGTAAGGGGAATCGCGCTCAGCTGTTGCCATGGTCCGGCGCTCCGTTTCCTGCGGAAGCCATCCTCAGCGTTTCCATCAGTGCACGCCGTGTGGCATCGACACCGGGATCGACGTAGGCGAGCGGTACGGGATTGGTCGGACCAGCTGACATTGCCGAAAGGATCGCTTCCGCGGTCTCGCAGTAGACTGCGTGACCGCCTGCAATGTATGGCGCGAACGTCGCGGCGCCCACGGGATCGAACGTGATGCACTTCAGCCCCAGCGAGGCACCTTCGAGTCCCGCGACCGAGTAGGCCGTCACGATGGAATCGGCGATCTCGAACAGGTCGTCGAGCATCGCCTCGCTGGAGAAGCTGACCTCATAGTTGGTCACATCGCTGCGGTCGAGCGACTTGGCGATGTCGGGCAGCAGGTGGATCGAGCGCGGATGCAGCCGGATCAGCCAGAAGACGTTGCCGGCACTCTTGCGCATGGCCTCGAGGATGACGGTCGGCATATAGCCGTCATAGGGCAACGACTGCGGCGTCAGGTCGTGGAGATAGAGCGCAATCTGCTGGCCTGCCGGCAGCATCGTCTTGAGCTTCTCGATCTTGGCGTCCTTGTACCAGGAGCGATGAAGCGTCTTCCAGGGGAACCCGGAGACAATGGCCTTCCGCCACATCTGCGGTCGCTTCGCGGCCTCCTGCTCGAGGTTCCGTCGCGTCACCTCGCCCCAGCACCACAGCACGTCCGGATAGGGATGGATCTGATCCGCCGCTGCGGGTGGGAAATCGTGGTAGATATTGTTCCGGTCCTGGATGCCGTGCATCAGATCGACCGAGGTGACGCCGAGCTTCTTGCAGGCCGCGATGAAGCCGAGCTTCTCGAAGGCGTTGAAATTCTGCGTGAACACGATGCGTGGCTCGAACTGGCTCAAGATGCCGAGCGCCGCGTGGTAGCTGCTCAGCACGACGGCGATGCGATCGATCATCGTATCGGCATCGAGCTTGTAGGAAAGTCCTTTGTCCCGGATGAAGCGATTGATGGCAGCGATCACGTCGTAGACGCGGACGAGATCCGCCGAGTAGTGGGGCAGCCGTGAGCCTGGCAGCGTGAAGTATACGGGCTCGAACCACTTGTCCTTGCGCAACAGGTTCTGCTGAAACCGGCACAGCTTGGCGCAAGCGTACTCGTCCTTCAGCAGCGAGATGACGGGATCGGCGTAGATGTTGACGTTTACACCGCCGAGGGTCCCCGTGTAGTCGGACGGCAGCTCGACGAAGAGAAGCCCGTCCTTGGCCAGCTCGGAATTGTTGCGGCTCGTGGCGATCAGCGTCGTTTCGCCAATACTGACGATATTCGAATTCGACAGATCGATATCGCGCTCGCCGCCTTCCTGGAAGATTCTGCCCGTGCGTGACGGCTTGCCGTAGATCTGCTGGATGACCGCGCTGGCCTGAGCCAACGAGAACTGGAACAGGGTGTGTCGGATCAGGATCCACAGATTGATGCCGCCAACGACAAATTGCTCGGTGGGCACAGCCTCCTGGAGATCCAAGGCGAAGCGATGAACCGAAAGCGGGTCGCGAAGCTCATTGTAGGTCTCAGCCATTTGCGCTCCGGTGACTCACGTGGCCCACGATCTCGCACGTGACGAGATAATTGAAGGTCGACACCTGATCCGGGCTGGCAAAGCAGCTAACGACGTCGCGTATGGCGCTAGTGGCTGAATCCCCGAATTTGACGCTGCCAAGCAGAATGAGCGCCTCTCGGACAAGCGACATGCACGTGCCGGCCCGCGCGCGCAACGCGAGGCTCGCAGCCTTGAAGAAGAAGTTCTGCGAGCGAATCGACTTGTCGAGCGGCTTCGCTATTCGCAAAAGCGTCGACATTGCCTGTTCGGGTGTCGCGGCGTTTGCCAAGGCCAGCACAGTGCGGACGTAGCGTGCACGCTCGGCCAGCAGCGCGGTTTGCGGCGCGTTGACCAAAGCATCGATGGCGGCTTCGACCTGGCCTGCAGCGATCAACCTGTCGATGAGCGCCAGCATCATGGCGGGAAGTAGCGGGCCGGCCTGCTTCTGACGGGCTGCCGCGTCTTTCCAAAGGTCGCTGAGCGCCTTTGCTCCGCTCTCGACATCGGACTGGCCCAATGTGGAGGACAACGGGTGAACGGAGGTCGTCTCCGAAAAGGCCGTCAGGCTACGAATGTACTCGAGGCGAATGGCGCTGCCGAGCAGGGAGCCTTCCCATAGCACGCGACCGTCGCTCGCCGCCTTGAGGGCGACAGTGAGTTTCGGCAACAGAGGTGTCAGGGCGTCGGCGCAGGCGCGAGGCAACCAGATCTGAAAGCCACCGTTGATGTCGCCTCCCGAGAGAAATGCGCGGGCGCTCGGGATGCTCGGAACGACCTGCATACGCGGGACGCCGTTCACGACCACCTCGATCGGCGGTGGCCTCGCGCCTGTCGGATCCGCGACCCATCCCTCAATGGTCAAGCCATGCACCGACGTAATGCCGTGCAGCAGCTCGAAAGCCGGAGCCTCCGCGGGCGTATCGGGCAGAGGGACCGTCATGGCGCCAGGATGAACGACCCGGCCACTCTGCTCATCGACCAAGCGTAGCTCGGCGCCAGGAATCAGCACCCTGGCGTTGGTCACACTCAGCTTGAAGCCGCATGCGCCCGTGCGGTCGCCGATCTCCCTCAGATCGGGTCGCAACGTCAAGGAGATGCCCCGTGCCACCTCCTCGCCGCCGACCAGCGCCATCACGCGGACCGGCAGTTGAGGCTGCTCGCAGTTGATGGCCCAGCCGATGATCTCCTTCGTGGTTACCTTGTCGATATGCCCACAAAGCGGGTGCCAGTCGAACCTGTCGGGCCCGGGGAGCTCGATGCGGTGTCCGGTTTCTGCATCGAACAATTCAAACTGCTGGCTTCCCTCGCCACTGTTGGAAAGCCACGCAGTCTCGACTGGAATATAGAACGAGCGATCGTGACCTTTCACCTTGGACGGAGCCGATCCGAGGGGCGGCCGCTCCGCCCGGTAGGGAGCGCTTGTGAAGCCGTTGAGCCTCACCTCGACCTGGACGACGCGGCGCTTGTCAGTGCTATCGAGCACATGGCCATAAATCGAGCCAGCCACCAAACCGTGGAGCTGGCCCTCATAATGGGGCAATGGCTCGATGACCTCGGGGAAACCTTCCGCTGGCAGAGGCAACGCGGCATCCGACTCCTCGGTCGAGGTCGCAGAAGCGCTCGAGCCACTGGCAGCAAATATTGCGCTCCCTGCCGCAAGTGCGACACTTTCGGGTAGATTTGCGTCTGGATTCGCCCCCATTGCCGCGGTGGCTTCGCTCACCACGACCGCCCCCTCGGCGTTCCCTTTGGAGCCGTCAGGCACCTCTTCGGCCCTGCTCAACCTGAAGCTGCGACTTCCCCATAGTGCCATGCTGATATCCATCGAAGCTGCAGGTAGCCTGCTGGTACTCAAGTATTGTCCCTGCCTTCTAGTGACGGCCTACAAGGCCGTCAAACGCCAACGAGCCCGCTGGATATGTCGGTGGAAATCCTCTACTCCGGATATCCGGAGTGACGCCTTCGCGCGTCTCGCCGCGTCACTCGAAACGTTGCTCCTCAGCCGGCTGTACGATCGGGCTGGTTTTTGACAGGCCATCGACGGCGATGAGCTTCAACCCTCTAGAGTTCGGCGGAAAATCCGTGGCCAGCCCAGCGAGTGCGATCCCCGTCCTGATCCTCGGAGCCGGTGGTCATGCGAAGGTCGTCATAGAGATTTTGCGTGGCGATGCTCGTTACCGCATCGTTGGTTGCACTGCGGGGTCGAGTCCTGTGGACAATGTTGTCGGGGTCCCGATCGTGGGACGCGACGATGATGCATTGCCGGATGCGCTGCGGCACGGTGTCCGGCACGCCCTCGTCGCCATAGGCAGCAACAGCATCAGGGCACGCTTGGGCGACAAGCTCGCCAGACTGGGGTTCGAGCTCGTCAACGCGATCAGCCCGGCGGCGATCGTCTCCCCGTCGGCAAGGCTCGGACAGGGCATCACGGTGATGCCCGGCGCCGTGCTCAATGCAGAGGTCGCGATCAGCGACTTGGTGATCGTCAACACGCGCGCCAGCGTCGACCATGAAAGCAGTGTGGGCCGGGCCGCACACATCGCGCCCGGGGTGACGCTGTGCGGCAACGTCAGGATCGGCGAAGAGGCGTTCGTGGGTGCAGGCGCCGTCGTCATCCCAGGCAGGAGCGTCGGCGACCGGGCCGTCGTCGCAGCAGGTGCAGTGGTCACAGTCGACGTCCACTCGAATGTGACAGTCGGGGGAGTACCGGCACGCCCGCTCCCCGTCCGTCACAAAGCCTGATTTGGCCCGATCAGCCCTGTTCCGCTGCGGTCAACCGCGTCAGCCCCGCCGCGGCGCGCATCTCCTCGAAGCGGCGGGCGCGGCGGGCGGTGGCCTCGGCATCCTCTCCCCACTCGTCGATCTGCCAGTCCTCGTCGACGTGTGCGGCCTCCCAGGCTGCCTCGGGTGTCAACTGCCCGTCGAGCACGGCGATGGCGAGCAATGCGGACCCCATCAGCGTGGTCATGACGTGGAGTGCCGTCAGGCGGAAGGGATCGAGGGAGGCGATCGCCCTTGCGAACGCCTGCGCGGCATCCGCCGGTTGCGCGACAGGCATCAGGCCCGTCGCCACTCGCAGCACGATGCCATGATGCTGCGCGGCCCAGGCGAGAACCGGATCCCACAGCTCGTGCTGGCGGGCGACGAGACCTTCGGGGAAATCGGCGCGGTAGCAGAGGAGGTCGCTCGCTGCATATTTTACGATGTCGGCGGCAACCTCATCCATGCGACCGGCGACGCCGTCGATCGCCGTATTGACGAGGCGGGTGAGCGGCATACGTGCGGGGTCGATGGTCGTGTCGACGGCCGCCCATTCGCCGGCAATGGTCTCGGCGAGCCGCGCGTCAGGGACGACGAGTGGCCTTCGGCCGGGGGTCCGCGCCGTGCGGCCATCGAGCAGGACCGCGTGGCCGCGGCTCGTGGCGGAAGGGCCCACGGAGACGGACCTGTAAAATCTCTTTGGCAACGGGCGATCGAGCGCCTCGCGACCTGGCATGCGGACTGGCGCCGGACCGCCGCTGCCACGGCCCTCGCCGTCATCCGCTTCGTCTGCGCTCATCGCATATTGCCTTCCCGTGATACCGGCCGAGTGCCGCGTAGCCTTTCCTCGATCGTCGCCAGCAGGCCGGCGCCGGCATCGACGATGTGATGGGCCCCCGCCGCGCGCAGCCGCTCAGGGGGATGATACCCCCATGCGACGCCGATGGCACCCGTGCCGGCTCCGATGGCCATCTCGACGTCGAACGTCGTATCGCCCACCATGACCGTCTGGTCGGGCCCGACGCCGGCTTCAGCCATGGCAGTCAGGATCATCGACGGGTTCGGCTTCGAGGGGTGGTCGTCGGCCGTCTGGATGGTCAGGAACGTCCCCTCCCACCTTTCCTGGGCCAGAACGCGCGCGACGCCGCGCTTCGATTTCCCGGTCGCGATGCCGAGAACGACGTCGCGCTGCTGCCGCAGGGCATGGATGGTTTCGCGGACGCCGGGATAGAGCGGCTCGTGCCCTCGCTGCAGGCGCCCGTCGGCGAAGACGCTGCGATAGTGCTCGGCGAGGCTGTGCCGCATGCCGTCCGTGGCGTCCGGTGCGAGCACGGCAAAGGCCTCGGCGAGGGAGAGCCCGACCACACCCAGGATCTCGCGCGGTGGCGGTGCGGGCAGGGCATGTTCCGCGAAGGCGAGAGCCATCGCCGCCGTTATGTTGTGCTGGCTGTCGACGAGGGTCCCGTCGCAGTCGAAAATCACGAGGTGCATGCCGGTCTCCCCTCGCCGGGGCCGCAACGCCGTCGGCGGTCAGCCGCGCTCCAGCACGGCGTAGTAGCTGTATCCTCTGTACAGCCGCTCGAAGCGCAAGGACAGCTGATGGCGGGCCGCGAGCTGAGTCAGATGCGCCTCGAGGCTCTCGCGCGGCATGACGCGGAATTGGGCGAGCCAGGAGTAGAGGCCGCGCTTGATGGGTCGGGCGATACCTTCGCAGCCGCCGAAATCGACGATGTGCAGAGAGCCGCCCGCCGCGATCATCGGTGCCGCGTGGTCGAGGGCGGCCTCCCAAGGCGGAATCATCGAGAGGGAGTAGGAGAAGAACACCCGCTCGAAACAACGCCGGCCAAGCAGGGCCGCCGGATCGAAGTCGGTAGCATCGCCGTGAGCGAGATGGATGCGCCGCGCCAGATTGTGCCTTGCCAGTGATGCCTCAGCCGTCTCGAGCATCATGCGCGAAAGGTCGACACCGTAAAGCTGCGACTCGGGATAGCGGCGGGCGGCGCGGATGAGGTTGAGGGCCGTGCCACAGCCGATCTCCAGCACGGCCCCGCCTTTCGGCACGTCGAGCCCGGCAATCAACCGCTTGCGTCCGAGGAGGTAGTACTCGCGCGTCAGGTCGTAGACGTGACGCTGGTAGCGATAGTTGCGCTCGAGGTGCTCGGCGTGGCTTTCGGTGGACATCGCCAGGAGAGCTCAGACGCGTCTTACATAGAGGTGGAAGCCACCGTAGATGGCCGAGCGATCCTGCGCTGTGAGGTGCTTCGAGAGCTCGGCCTCGTAGGCCCAGCAGCCCAGAACGGGGTCCGGCACCCGTCCCGGCAGGATGCTTTCGACGCCTGCGGTACGGAAGATGACCCGCGCGCCCGGCCGGGCTGTGCGCGTTATCTCGATCCACAGCTTCGTCAGAGTGGCATCGTCCATCCAGTCCTGGGCATCGAGGAGGACATAGCGGTCGAGCGAGGCATCGGGCTGCTTGACGAGCAGGTCGGTGAACGAGACGTGGTGGACGTCGACGCGATCTGCCCTGTCCCTGACAGCCGCGAAGTTGGTGGGATCGAGGTAGGGCGGGACCGAGCCGTCCGGCTCTTGCGAATAGCCCCGGCCGAAAGCCTGCCAGGCGAAGTAGTTGTCGCGGAGATCGAAGTCGCAGGCGAGCTTGCGCAGACGCTCCTCGACCACGTCCGCCATGTGGCTTGCGTCACCGAGCAAGGCCTTGTACTGGGCCGGGGGGATGCCGAGACCATAGAGCGAGGCCTCGTTGCCGAGGATCTTGCGGACCATCCGCCTCTGGAACAGGGGAGCGAGCTCACTCTCGTAGATGCGGATCTGCTCCTCCCGGCTCCGGGCCGTCAGCATGCGGCGCGGATCGCGGCCGTAGATGCGCGCGACCGTGTGCGCGAAGGCGATGCAGGTGCCGAGCAGGCCAGTGCGATAGAAGCCGCGCGCGAATGCAGTGATGCGCCGGCGGCCGAGCTTGTCGCGGCCTTCCCAGTAGGCGCGCGACGTCGCGTCGAGATGAGGCGCGATCCAACGGTCATAGAGATCGACATTGCTTGGATCGGCGGCGTCGACGAACATCCGCCGGAAGGCTGCCGCGTCCGGCGAATGGCGTGCAGCGGCAAGCTTCATGCGATTGAGAGCGATGTGGGCGTGGTTGAGGTCCACGGCCAGAATGCGTTCGGGATCGGCGACGAGATAGCTCATCAGATTGCAGCCGCCGGACGCTATGGTGACCAGTCGCGAGCGGGACGTAATCTGCAGCGCTTCCATGTCGACCCGTGGATCCTCCCAGATCTGCGGGTAGACCAGCTCGCTGAAAGCCAACGTAAACAGGCGCTCGAGGATACCTTCCCGCGATAGTGCGCGATTGCGATGGACGGCTTCCTCGAGGAGACCCGCCGCGGTGCGCTCCGAGCGCGCCATACCGATCGCCATGCAGCATTTCCTCCAAAAAGACCGGCCGACGGCACATCGATCACAGCGCGGCCTGTGGCGCTTCAAGATCGTCCAGCGGAGCGCGCGCGCCTTGGTATCAGGCGACGGCGCGCTCGGGAAGCTGCAATTCGGGCACAACCCGGGAGGCTGCGGGCGACCACCGGACGACCTCCATGCGGCCGTCCAGGGTTTCGATCAGGGCAGTGCAGCTTTCCACCCAATCACCGCAGTTCAGATAGTGGACGCCCTCGATCATGCGATCCGACGGATGATGGATGTGACCGCAAATGACGCCGTGAGCGGCGTGCCGGCGCGCCTCGCTGGCGATGGCCTCCTCGAACGCGCCGATGAAGTTGACGGCCGACTTGACCCTGTATTTCAGGAAGGCTGCCAGGGACCAGAAGCCCAGGCCGAGGCGGCGCCTGACCCAGTTCAACGGGGTGTTGGCCCAAAGTGCCGCTTCGTAGCCGCGGTCGCCGAGAAAAGCCAACCATCGCGCCGTCCGCACCACGACATCGAACTCGTCGCCGTGCATGACGACGTAGCGATGCCCGAGGCTTGTCGTGTGAATCGTCGAGCGCAGCAGCTCGATGCCGCCGAATTGCATGCCGCAGTAGTCGCGCAGGCCTTCATCATGGTTGCCGGGGATGAATACCACCCTGCAGCCTTTCCGCACCTTCCGAAGCAGCTTCTGGACGACATCGTTGTGCGACTGGGGCCAGAATGGGCCGCGTTTGACTTTCCAGAAGTCGACGATATCGCCGACCAGATAGATCGTCTCGGCCTCGACGCCCCGGAGGAACTCGAGCAATGCGCCCGCTTGAGCGTTGCGAGTCCCGAGATGGAGGTCTGAAAGGAAGATGGCACGAACGCGCCGCACCTCGGGCTCGTCGGCGTGAAATTTCGCGTTGGGAGCTATTTCCTGCATGCCGCCCACCTATTGGGTTTCGGTTGCACTCTCATGACAGGCCGGGACGGGCACCAGACGACTGTGGGTAAGTCGAGACGGCTTTGCTGCGGTGAGGACGGGTCGGTCTCCGGCCATGCCTGCATGCGGGGTAAGGTGAGCATGCCCGGGACCGACCCTTACCGGCGACATCAGAGGGCAGACGGCGCCGGCAATTTTTCATCTTCTCAAACAGGCGACCTCATCGGTGGACGCGCAGGCGACTTCGGTCGCGATCTATCCGTGATCGCCGATTGGCTCGTGTCGCATAGCGCTGCGGCATGACGTTATGATTGCAGCCATATGACGATCACGGATTCGTGATCGCCGCCAGTCGGCATGCCCGCAGCGCGCGTTGACGTCGAGACGTGCCGCGACAAGCGGGGACCGCGGGCGGGCAGTGCTAAACGTCGTAGCGGTTCGGATCGAGGCCCAGCAGGGACCACGTGGCCGACATATGGGGCGGCAGCGGGGCGGTGATGTCGATTTTCGAGGCGCCCGGCCGAGGATGAGGAATGACGAGGCGGCGGGCATGGAGATGGAGGGCACGCTCCATGTTGTCGGCTGGAAGCGGCCGGCCATCCTCGTACTTGTTGTCGCCGACGATCGGGTGATTGATCAGCGCCATGTGAGCGCGCAACTGGTGCTGTCGACCGGTCACAGGCTTGAGCGAGACCCACGCGGCCTTCTGGCCGACGCGGTCGATGACGCTGTAGTGCGTCGTCGCGTGCATGGCCTTGTCCTGCTCTCCCGCCTCGGCCTTTCGCACGCGATCGCCATCCGGGCCGGAGGCCTTGACGAGGGCCGCCTCAATCCGGCCCTGGGGCGGTCTCGGGACACCGTGCACCAACGCCCAATAAGTCTTGGCCGCGCTTCGGGTCTGGAAGGTGTGTCCGAGCCTTGCGGCGGCCTCCCGGGTCTTGGCGACCAGCAGCACGCCCGTGGTGTCGCGGTCCAGTCGATGGACCAAGCGAGGCCGATCGCCGAAGCGGTCCGCCATGCCGGCCAAAAGCCCATCGAGATGACGACGCGTGCCAGTGCCGCCCTGCACGGCGAGACCGAACGGCTTGTTAAGGACGAGAACGTCCTCGTCCTCGTAGAGGATCATGGCCTCGACGAAGGTCCGATCAGCCTTCGACAGGCCGAGCGGGGGCTTGCCCGGCGTCGAAGGGGCCGGGGCCTCCTTAGGCGGCTCGCGGACGATGGCTGGGACGCGAATCTCCTGGCCTGCCTCGATGCGAGCGCTGGCCTCGACCCGACGCTTGTCGACGCGCACCTGCCCGGTGCGCAGCAACTTCTGCAGATAGCTGTAACCGACGGATGGAAAGTGTTGCTTGAACCAGCGGTCCAGGCGGACACCGGCGTCCTTCTCGGTGACGACGATGGTCTCGACGGGGGGCTTCATCGAACGATGGCTTTCACTGCTGCGAGGCCGGCGACAAGGGCGACGAGCGAGAGGACGACGGAGCCGCCGGCATAGAGCACCGCCAGTGCGAACTGCCGGCGCTCGATCAGCGTATGTGCGTCGAGCGAGAAGGCCGAGAAGGTCGTAAAGCCGCCGAGGATCCCTGTTGCCAGAAACGTGCGCCAGGGGGCGGAACCGCCGAGAAGGGGCTCTGTCGCTGCGACCACGACGCCCATGAGGAACGAGCCTGTGACGTTCACGATCAGCGTCGCCCAAGGAAAGCTTGGCCCCAGGAGGATCAACGACCAGACATTGACGAGGTACCTGGCACCGGCGCCGATGGCGCCGCCGGCGGCCGCGAGCAAGAAGAGGCGCATGGTTACCGTTCTGATTTCGGTTTCGTTCTACAGGGAAGCGCCGGAGCAGCGCAAGGAAGCCCGCGCGGCAACCGATCCGACACGACGCTGCAGCGATCCGTCGCGCGAATGTGGTGTCGGGCCTGCCCGGGGCGCGCCCTCGTACAGGCGCTTCGCTTCTTCCTCGGCTTGCCAAGCGCCGCGGTTTGTGTGCCCTCTGGCGCAATCACGGAGGCGATGAACGCGTCAGTCGGGGCGCCACCAAGAGGAGGCCGGACGACGGGACCGTCGTGTCCGGACGGGGCGGGAGCAATGATACAGCGGACGATGGGCGGGAACTTCGGGAGCACTCTCCTCGCCGAGGCACGCCGGCCGTCCCGTAGAGGTCGCGCCCGCCACCTCCTCCTGATCGGCCTCATCCTCGTGATGGCGCTCGCTGGCGCTTCCTGCAGCGGCGAAGCCCAGACCCTCAAGCGGCAGAGAGCGATCCCGCTGCCCGTGCCGAACCGGATCGTGCCGACGCCTGCGTTGCCGGCACCAGACGGCGGCACCGTCGGCGTGGCCGCACTGCAGCCCGAGTCCGTCCAGGCGGACGTATCGACGCGCAACGTCCAGGTGACGTCGAGTTTCGCCGGGACCGAGATCGTCGTCTTCGGCGCCGTCAACAACAGCCGGCAGCAGAGTGCAGAGGCCGGGCTCTACGACATCGTCATCGTTGTCGTCGGAACGCCGACGAAGCTGGTCGCCCGCCGCAAGGACAGGGTGGCCGGAATCTGGCTCAATACCGATGCGCTCGCGTTCGACAGCGTGCCGAGCTACTACGCCATCGCCTCGACGCGACCGATCGACGAGGTCACATCATCCGAGGTGCTGAAGGCGACCGGAATCGGCTTCGACTATGTGCCGATGGAGCTGGCCAAGGGGGCCGAAAAGCGCAGCGCGGCCGAGATCAAGGAGTTCCGGGAAGCCATCGTGCGCCTCAAGCTGCGCGAGCGTCTCTATGCCAAGGGCGAGTTCGCGGTGACATTCATAGGGCCCAGCCTCTTCCGGGCCTCGATCGAGGTGCCTGCGAACGTCGTGGTGGGGCCGTTCGAGACCCGAGTGTACCTGTTCCGCAACGGCGAGTTGCTGAGCCAGTTCAATGCCCGTCTCGACCTCGAGCGACAGGGGCTGGAGGAAGCGATGCACGTGCTCGCCTTCAAGCATCCGATCCTCTACGGCCTCGTCATGGTCGCCCTGGCAATGGGGGCGGGAATGCTCGCTGCGGCCGTGTTTCGCAGTGCGGGTCGCTGAGCAGCGAGCCGGAATCGCTTTTCCGCCGGGAATGCGCTTGCCGGTGCTCCCTCCTGGTCATGGTCCCGCCTCCGTTCGCCTCGCCTCCTCGAGCGCCCAATCGCAGAACGCGCGGACTTTGGGGCGGCGTGCATTCACCTCCGGGCAAACGAGACTGAAGACACGGTCGGTCGGCAGCTCCAGGCCGAAGGGTGCCACGAGCCTCCCGGTCTTGAGGTCGTCGTGGGCGAGCGCCTTGTGGGCGAGAAGGAAGCCCGCACCCTCGACGGCCGCGTCGAGGGCGTGATCAGAGCTCGAGAGCCGCAATCCGCGAGCGAGATTGACACCCTCGACGCCCGCTGCGGCGAGCCATTCCGACCAAGTCGGCAAGCCCGTCAGGCGGCCCAGCATATCGTCGTGAATGAGCGTGACGCGCGCCAGGTCGCCCGGCTTCCGGATATCGTGCTCGGCGATCAGGCGCGGGCTCGCGACCGCGATCAGGGAAATGCCCAGCAACCGCTTCGACCAGTGGCCATTCGGGACCGCCCGGCTGTTGCGGATAGCGAGATCGACACCGTCGGACGTGAAGTTGGCGAGCGTCTGCGTCGCCGAGATCCGGGCGTCGATCTCCGGATTTTCCATCAGGAAGCGGTACAGCCGAGGAACGAGCCATTTCGCGGTGAAGCCCGGCGGCGCGCTGATGACGAGGACGTTGTCGGCCGATGCCCGATCGATCAGCTCCACGCTTTGCCGAATCTGCAGGAAGGCGGCGTGCAGGCCCGGATACAGCGCCAGCCCGGCCGGCGTGAGGGCGATCGATCGGGTTTTCCGGTCGAAGAGCCGCTGTCCCAGGAAGTCCTCCAGACCCTTGATCTGGTGGCTGAGCGCCGCCGGCGTCACTGACAGCTCATCAGCGGCGAGGGTGAAGCTCAAGTGCCGTGCGGTGGCCTCAAAGGCGCGCAAGGCGTTCAGCGGGGGCAGAGGGCGGGGCATGATGATTGAGCTTTTCTAACGCAAATCCCAAGGATTCATCGTTTGTAGCGGCGCTTCATCCGCCATATCTCTCAACCATCGAACAGCGCCGGTCAACGGCCAACAGAGCGGAGAAATGACATGAGCATTCAATCAAACGGCGTGACGCGGGCCGATGTCGAGGCAGGCGTCGCACGCGGTCGCCTCGAGCGGTCGCGCGCCTTCCACGCCGCGATGGGCGTGATGGCGCGCTGGTTGAGCGGGGCGATGCGTCTCGGCTCGACGGAAACAGCAGCGGCCGATCACCGGACGATGCCGGTGCCATACTGAACGGCCACAAGGAGGGTCCCGAGCGGGAATACCCGCCGGGCCGAGACGATCATGAGCTGAGGACAAAGACGATGAGCGCATTCGACAGATCGATGTTCCCGAGCGTCAGCCACGCGCAGATCCAGGCGGCGATCGACCGGGGCCGACGCGAGCGGTCCGCTGCATTCTGGGCCCTGTTGCAGGGCATTTTCGGTCGACCGGAAAGTCGGGAGGCGAACGGGGACGCTGGCATCGGCTGCCGGGCGCCCGCCAGTCGGGCCGCGCCGGGTGCCGCCGGTCTCGCAGCTCGTCATTGCTGAGATCCGACAGGAGGCGACGTTCTCCCCGACTTGCAACCGCCTTCTGTCGCACTGAGGCCGGCCCTCACGGGCCGGCCTCTTTTTTAACGAGCAAGCCCGGCGACATCCCCGCGACGAAGCGTCAGGCCTGCATTCCCCACCTGCGGACGGTGCGGGCCTCTATGCTGCGGAAAATGATGTTCTCGACCAGCAGGCCGATCATGATGACCGTGAACAGGCCGGCGAACACGGAGGGGATCTCGAGCTGGTTCTTCGATTCATAGATGAACCAGCCGAGGCCGCCCTTGCCGGAGGCCGCGCCATAGACCAACTCGGCGGCGATCAGCGTTCGCCAAGCGAAGGCCCAGCCGATTTTGAGGCCTGTCAGGATCGAGGGGAAGGCCGCAGGGATCAAAACCCTGGTCACGAAGCTGATGCCGGTGAGGCCGTAATTGTGGCCGACCATGCGCAACGTGTTCGACACCGAGCGGAACCCCGAATGCGTGTTCAGGGCAACGGCCCACAACACCGAGTGGACCACGACGAAGATGATGCTGTTGTCGCCGAGGCCGAACCAGATCAGCGCCAACGGCAGCAGGGCGATGGCCGGCAAGGGATTGAACATCGACGTGAGCGTCTCGAGAAGATCGTTGCCGAGGCGCGTGGTGATGGCGGCCATGGTGAACACGAGAGCCAGTCCCAGACCGATCGAAAAGCCCTGGAGCAGGAGACGGATCGAGGTGGCGGCACGATCCGGCAGCTCACCCCTCGCGATCGCATCCCAGAACGCCCCCAGCGTGTCGGTCAGAGTGGGGACGATCAGCGGATTGTTCAGCTGCACCGCATACAATTGCCAGATGATGCCGAGCGCGATCAGGAGGAAGCACTTGCGGATCGCGCCGTTGTTATAGGCTTTCTCCCACGGTGTCAGTGGCTTCTCGACGACCCCGAACTCTTTCGTCAGCTCGCCCTGAAGCACGAACTCGGGACGGTGGTTGTGGACGCCGGTCGCAGGTGTCGCCTGGCTCATGATACGTGCGCTCCCGTTTCCTCGACCTGCTCGGCGAACAGCATTTCATGGATGCGGTCCGACAGCTTCGAGCCGGCGGAGTCGACGGGATCGGTCCCATCGCTGTTCATCTCGGCCTTGACCTGCCCCGGGTGCGGCGAAAGCAGCAGGATGCGATTGCCGATCAATACAGCCTCGGGAATCGAGTGGGTGACGAAGAGCACCGTGAAGCGGGTGTCCGACCAGAGCTGGAGGAGCTCGTCCTGCATCTTGCGCCGGGTCAGCGCGTCGAGCGCGGCGAACGGCTCGTCCATCAGCAGGATGTCGGGCTCCATCGCCATGGCGCGGGCGATGGCGACGCGTTGCTTCATGCCGCCTGAGAGCGTGTGCGGGTAGCTGTTGGCGAACTTCGTGAGGTTGACCTTCTCGATGTACTGCATCGCCTTGTCCTCGGCTTCCTTGCCGCGGAGCTTGCCGGAGGCCTCGAGCCCGAACATGACGTTGCGCTTGACCGTCTTCCAGGGGAGCAACTGATCGAACTCCTGGAACACCATGCAACGATCGGGGCCGGGCTTTCGGATGACTTGCCCTTTCAGCTTCAGGCTGCCCTCGGTCGGGGCCATGTAGCCGCCGACCGCCTTCAGCAGGGTCGACTTCCCGCAGCCGGATGGTCCCAGCAGAACGAACCGGTCGGATGGGAGCACGTCGAAGCTCACCCGATAGGTGGCGGTGACGAGGTGCTCACGGGTCTTGTACTGCAGCGTTACGCCGTTCACCTGGAGCAGCGGCACTGGAGCTTGAGGCATCTGGTTCACGGCGTTCCCTTCTTATGGGCATTGCTCCTGCGGACCGGGCGATGCCTCGTTGTTCACTCGGGGAGCGCCATCCCGGTCGGCGAGGCGGCGCTCCCGGCGACGTGGATCAGCTGCCGGGCAGAGCGTGCACCTCCGGGAAGAACGGATCCTTCCACGACTCCGGCTTGCTCTTCAGCGATCCGATGCCATGGAGAAAGTCCAACATCTTCATCACCCGGCTGGGAACCTTGGTGTACTCGAGGTCCTTGGTATTCATGACCGCAGTGAGCTCGTCCTCCGTCAGGCGCTTCTCCTTGGTCATCTCGATGTACGTCTTGGCCGCCCGCCGCTTGTCGGAATTGATCCACTCGAAGGACTCGTCGAACGCCTTGGACACCGCCGCGAAGACTTTCGGATTCTCCTTCCGGAACTTCTCGCTCGATGTGAACGTGAGGCCCGTGTTCGGCCCACCCATGATCTCGTAGGCCGTGGTGACCGTCCTCAGACCGGCTTTCATCTCGCCCTCGTGAAAAGGGGTCGTGGCGAAATGGGAGTTGAGCTCGTGCGAAGGATTGGTCACCGCTGCCAGTGCATCGGGATGCGGCACCGCGACCACCAGATGGTCGATCTTGGCGTGATTGCCCTTGCCCCACAGGTCCTGGGCGGCGATGTGCAACATGATCGCCTGGGTCGACACCTTGAGCGAAGGCACGGCGATCCGATCCTTGTCGCCGAAGTCCTTCAATGATTTGACCGTCGGGTTGCGGGTGTTGAGCCAGATGTTGGCGTTGACCATCGAGCCGAGCGACTTGACGCCAATGTTGCCCTTGGTGCGATCAGCGATGACAGCGAGCGAGGGAATACCCTGGCAGGCGAAATGCAGGCTGCCGGCAAGCGTGGCGTCATTGATGGCCGCTGGCCCGCCGAGCTTTGCCCACTTGACCTTGACGTCACTCATGCCGGCGGCGGCGAGATGCTTCTCGACCAGCTTGACATGCTCCATGACCATGGCCGGCAGGTAGACCGCGCCGAACTGCTGGGCGATGACCACCTCGCTCACCTCTGCACGTGCGCCGGTCGCAAGCCCGGCGATCGCAAGCACGCCGGACAAGGCCCATTTAAACACCGTCATCGTGTCCTCCCTCCGTTTCTAGGCCTACGGTTGTGGCCCGGATTTCGGTGGCCGACAAGTGGTCGCCTGGCTCAAGGGTGTCCGACTAGCCGCTGGGCCGACCGTGGTTGAGATCGGGAGCGGTTGGTCGTCCCGCACCGGGAGGCGAGCCTGTTGACGGCGACCGCCGCCGGAGGCCCCGATCGAACGGGTCGCCGTGCTCCGGCCCGCGAGTGTCCGATCCTCGTTTCGATCATCCGGCGCGCCTGACAATCATACTTCGACGAAGGTGCCCGTTCCTTCGTTCAGCACTGTCAATGCGCCCGACGCGATGTCGAAGTGGGCACCATGCAGGGCGACGCGACCGCGGCCCTCCAGCGTCTGGATGCAGGGGAACGTGCGCAGGTTGGCGAGCGAGGCCTTGACGCCGGCACGCTCGAGCGCCGCGGTCATCTCGGCGATGGGGCGGTTTGCAAGCTCGCGGCGGACCTCGTCGCGTGCTGCATCCAGCATCGACATCCAGTTGGAGATGAATTGCGCTTCTGTCTGGCGGGCGGCGTCGCGCTCGAGACAGGTGCGGATGCCGCCGCAACCGGAATGACCGATGACCATGATATGGCGGACGCGCAGGTTGAGAGCAGCGAACTCCAGTGCTGCCGAGACGCCATGAAACTTGCCGGTGGTCTCGAACGGCGGCACTAGGTTGGCCACGTTGCGCACCACGAACAGCTCGCCGGGCATGGCCGAGAAGATGGTCTCGGGATCGACGCGGCTGTCGCAGCACGACACTACCATCACCTCTGGCGCCTGGCCGTGCTCCGCCAGCTCCTCGTAGCGGTGCTGGTTGGGCGCGTAGTGCCGGAAACGAAATCGCCGGTAGCGATCGGCGAGCTGGTCGGGAAGAAGGCTCATGGCGTCGACTCCTTGGCTGGCGAGGCGGACGGCGCTGCGCGGGTCAAGACGATGTAGCCAGCGATCGCCGAGACGAGGGAGCCGGCCAGAACACCGACGCGGACGGGGGTGGCAAAAGCTGCCTCGTCGAAGGCCAGGATCCCGATGAACAGGCTCATCGTGAAGCCGATGCCGGCCAACATCGATGCACCGATCAGCTGCTGCCAGGTCGTATCATTCGGCAGGGCGCTGAGGCGGCTGCGGTCGGCGAGCCAGCATGCCAGCACAATGCCCACCGGCTTGCCGATGACGAGGCCGAGCGCGATGCCCAGCGTGACCGGGTGAGCCAGGCTGGCGAGGCTCAGCCCCGCGAGGGATACACCGGCATTTGCAAACCCGAACAGGGGCAGCACGCCGAACGCGACCCAGGGATGGAGCATGCCTTCCAGGCGGAGGAGTGGCGAGCCCTCGCTTCCGGCATCGTCGGTCCGCAATGGGATGGCAAGTCCGAGCAGAACCCCGGCAAGTGTCGCGTGGATGCCGGACTTCAGGACGCAGATCCAGACGAAGACGCCGGTCACGACGTAGGCGGCTATGACGCGAGTGCCGCGCAGGTTGAGGAGCACGAGGATGGCGACGCCGACGGCAGCCAGCGCAAGCGCCAGTCCCGACAGCTTGGCCGTATAGAACAGGGCGATGATGACGATCGCGCCCAGATCGTCGATGATTGCGAGCGCCAGCAGGAACACCTTCAGGGCGGGTGGTACGCCCCGGCCGATCAGAGACAGTACGGTGACTGCGAAGGCGATGTCGGTTGCGGTTGGGATCGCCCAGCCCCGCAAGGCGGTTTGATCGCCCTGGTTCAACGCCCAGTAGATCAGGGCCGGCATCGCCATGCCGCCCAGGGCGGCGAGTGCCGGAAGCGATGCCTGCTCCCGGGTCGAGAGCTCGCCGGCCACAATCTCGCGCTTGATCTCGAGAGCAACGAGGCAGAAGAAGACAGCCATCAGGCCGTCGTTGATCCAGTGCAGCAGCGGCTTGTCGAGCGCCAGCTCCCCAATCCGGACCGAGACGGGTACGTCCAGCAGCCACTGGTAGAAGGGCGCCCACGCCGAATTGCTGATGACCAGCGCCGCGGCCGCTGCGATCATCATCAGAATGCCGCCCGCCGCCTCGCTCTGAAAGAAGGCGAGGGCACTCTGCTTGGCGTTCGAGCCGGTGCCGGCCCCGTTCGTCCCCATGGATTAATCCGCCTTCAGCGCTCAGGATTTCAGAGGCTGAAATAGGGCGTACGAAAGCTCCGCACAACGGTTAAGTGCACCGTGCGGTCGTCCCTCTTCCCACAGCGCGATCGCGCTCAACCGGCCGGACTGCAGCTCCGTGCCGGCGACTCTTCAGGCGACGGCCTCGGCCGCCAAGCGCAGGATCTCGCGGTTGGCGCCACTGAGAAGCATGGTGCCAACCTTGTTGCCCTTGGCGGCCGCCTTCCATTCCTTCAGGCGGCCCGTGATCCGGTCCGCATTGCCGACGAGAAAGAGCTCGTCGATCATCTTGTCCGGGATGGCAGCCATGGCGTCCTTGCGCCGGCCACCCAGGAAGGCATCCTGGATCTCGACGGCAGCGTCCTCGTAGCCGAGGCGCTTGGCGTAATCGTTATAGAAGTTCTTCTCGCGCGCACCCATGCCGCCCACATAGAGGGCCACCTCCGGACGGAGCTGGTCGCGGCACTTATCGAGGTCGTCGCCCATGGCGACCTTGACAAACGGCGTGATGTCGAAATTCTCGAGCGTCTGCGGGCGGGCGGCCAGCGCCATGCCCTCGAGGACGGGCTTTGTAATGATGTCCGCCTTCTCCGGACTCATGAAGATCGGTTGCACGCCGTCTGCAACCTCGCCGGCAGTGCGCAGCCCGGCGGGAGCGATGGCAGCCGTATAGATGCGGATGTCGCGGTTCGGCTTCAGGATCGTCTTCAGCGGCTTGCCGAGCCCGGTGGCGCCGGGCCCCGTGTACGGGATCTCGTAGTGCTCGCTCTTGTGCTGCAGCGCGTCCTCGCGGGCGAAGATCTTGCGCAGGATCTCGACGTATTCCTTCATGCGCGCCAGCGGCTTGCCGTAGGCGACGCCGTGCCAGCCCTCGACCACCTGGGGACCAGACGGGCCGAGACCCAAATGGAAGCGGCCGTTCGACATGGCGGCGAGCGTCATGGCCGTCATTGCCGTGCAGGCGGGCGTACGCGCCGGGATCTGCATGATGCCGGTGCCGGCCTTGATGCGGCTCGTGCGCGACAGTGTCCACGCGATGGGCGAGACGCTGTCGATGCCGTAGGATTCACCCTGCCAGACCGACTCGTAGCCGAGCTTCTCGGCCTCGAGCACGAGGTCGATGTCCGGGCCTCCAGTCTCGCCGCTATAGCGCAGCAGCAGTCCGAGCTTCATGGGGCGTGCCTCCGGTCGCGTTGATGATTGGCCCCATACGAGCACACCGACGCGACCATAGACAATGCGCAATGGTGCGGCGCCGGATGCGAGTAGCCGACATTGCCGGCCGAGCACCGGATCTCGCAGTTTGCTACCTCTTGCTCCGGCTCGTCTTGACGTAGCCCGCGTCTTTCAGGGCCTGCTGGCAATTGGGCGACAGGTTGCGCCCCTTGGCCTCCATGCAGCGACGCAGGGCGTCGGAGCCGAGCTCGTAGGTCGAGCAGTGACGGAAATAGTCGTCGGTGCACTGAGCCTCGACCTCTGGCGGGTACGTCGCCGCCTTCGACTGAGCCGTCGCCGTCCCGACTGCCGCGGAGTGCATCGTCGTCGAGGCCGCGGCCACGAGCAGAAGATGGAGGTGCTTCGAGGTGCGCCGCGCCGACACGATCATGGAAGTTGCCTCGCCACTGTTGGAACGACCACGACTTTAGCGGTCGGACAGGATCGTCCGCCAGAGACGGATCGCGCATGAACGTGAATGACGAGCCCATGTGTCGCGCCGGAGACAGGAGTGCGCGTCACTTGTCGGCGTAGGGGTTCGCGCCCTTGCGCAGACCGAAGCGGATCGGGGTGCCCGGCATGTCGAATGTCTCGCGAAGACTGTTGACCAGATACCGGATGTAGGCTTGCGGAAGGTCGCCGGGCTTCGAGCAGAAGGCGACGAACGTCGGCGGTCGGCTCGAGGGCTGGGTGACATAGCGGATGCGGATGCGGCGGCCGCTCGCGGCCGGCGGGGTGTGGCGGTCGAGCGCCTCTTGCAGCCAGCGGTTCAGAGCCGCGGTTGGAACACGCCGGTTCCACGTCTCGTAGGCCTCGGTCACGGCGTGCATCAGCTTGTCGACGCCGCGGCCGGACAGTGCCGACACGGGCACCAACGCAACGCCGGCCGCGTCCGCGAATTTCTCGGTGGCCGTCTCGCGAAGATCCTTCAGGATCTTCTGCTTCTCCTCGATCGCGTCCCACTTGTTGACCGCGATGACGAGGGCGCGCCCCTCCTCGAGAATCCGATTGCCGATGACGAGATCCTGCTGCTCGAAGGGGTGGGTTGCGTCGATCAGCAGGACCACGACCTCGGCAAAGCGAATGGCGCGCAAGGCATCGGAGGCGGACAGCTTCTCGGCCGCCTCGGAGATGCGCGCCTTGCGGCGCAACCCAGCAGTGTCGAACAGCTTGATCGAGCGACCCTTCCAGGCGAGGTCCGTAGAAATCGAATCGCGCGTCAGGCCCGGCTCGGGGCCGGTGATCATGCGCTCCTCGCCGAGGATCGTGTTGACGAGGGTAGATTTGCCGGCGTTGGGGCGGCCGACGACGGCGACGCGGATCGGCCGGGTCGCGTCCTCAACCTCGGTGGCCGCGGCAGTCTCGGGGCCGTCGCCGGTCTCCTCGCTCGCGTCCAGCGCAGCGGCGTCGTCCTCCTCGACGTCTCTGGCCCTCCTGCGCCGGCGGCGGCTGATCCCTTTCGCCTGAAGACCGAGCGCCTGCAACATCTCGTGCTCGAGATCGGACAGGCCCTCGCCGTGCTCGGCGGAGATGGCGACCGGCTCGCCGAGCCCGAGCTCATAGGCCTCGTAGAAGCCACCAGTGCCGGCTTTGCCCTCACACTTGTTGGCGACCAGGATCACTTTCGGTCCGGCACGGCGGGCGACCTCGGCAAAGGCCTTATCCGCACCCGTTACGCCGTCCCTCGCATCGATGACGAACAGCACGAGGTCGGCCGTGCGGATGGCCTGCTCGCTCTGGGCGCGCATGCGCGACGGTATGGTGTCGGGCGCGGCCTCCTCCAGACCTGCGGTGTCGACCACGTTGAGCATGTTGCCACCGATCACGGCCTCGCCCTCGCGGCGGTCCCGCGTCAGGCCCGGTAGATCGGAGACGAGCGCGGCCCTCTTGCCGGTCAGCCGGTTGAACAGCGTCGACTTGCCGACGTTCGGGCGGCCGACGATGGCGACGGTCGGGGGCATGCGGGTGAGATCTCCAGCGGTGCGGCCAGGGGTGGCCCGGCGGCATCTCTAGCAGAGATGGTGCGCCGAGGCAGCCGGCGGCAAGAGCCAGTGGATGCAATGGCGGCTGGCGGCACCCGTCGCACTGCATCCTCGCCGTCGACCGGTGTCGCGCGCCCCGCAGCCAGCCGAGGGCTCACACCGCCAGGTTGACTGTCACGTTCTTGCGCTGCGTGAAGCTGTCGAGCATGCCCTCGAGCGAATGCTCGCGCCCGATTCCTGACTGCTTGACGCCGCCGTAGGACTGCCCCGGGAACTGGCCGAGGCCCTGGTTCACCTGCACCCAGCCGGCCTCGACCGCATGGGCGGTGCGCAGCGCGCGGCCGATATCCTTGGTCCACACATAGGCGGCGAGACCATAGTGGGTGTCGTTAGCCATGCGGATAGCCTCGGACTCGTCGGTCCAGCGGATGGCGACGAGGACCGGCCCGAAGATCTCCTCGCGGGCAAGGCGCCAGTCGTTGGCGGCGTTGGCGAAGACGGTCGGTATCGCGAAATAGCCTTTGGACAGCGGACCGGTTCTCGGCGGGAGGCCGCCGAAAAGCACCTTCGATCCGGGTAGGCCCAGGCCCTCCTCGACGTAGCTGCAGACCTTCTTGAACTGCTTCTCGTTGATGATGGCGCCGATGTCGGACGCCTCGTCGAGCGGGTCGCCGATCTTCAGCTTGGACGTCTTGTCGGCGAGCTTCTGGAGGAAGCTGTCGAAGATGTCGGCGTGCAGGAAGAGGCGCGACCCCGCTGTGCAAGACTGGCTCTGCCGGGTGAAGCGCATGGCAGCGATGATGCCGTCGACCACCCAGTCCTCGTCGGCATCGGGATAGACGATCGACGGGCTCTTGCCGCCGAGCTCGAGGCTCACCGGCACGATGCGGTCCGCGGCGGCGCGCATGATGATCTTGCCGACCTCGGTCGAGCCGGTGAACGAGAGCTTGCGCACGGTCGGGTGGGCGGACAACGCGGCGCCGGCCTCATCGCCGAGGCCGGTGACGACGTTGAGGACGCCTGGAGGCAGGAGCTCGGCACAGAGCCGGGCGAACAGCAGAACGCCGAGCGGTGCGTCCTCGGCCGCCTTGAGCACCAGTGTGTTTCCGGCGCAGAGCGCGGGCGCGATCTTCAGCGCGGCGAGTGCCACCGGCGCGTTCCACGGAATGATGGCACCCACCACGCCCAGCGGCTCCCGCCGGGTATAGGAGAGCACGTGCTCGCCGAGAGGGATGGTCTCTCCCTTCAGCTCGCTGGCGAGACCGCCGAAATAGCGCATGATGTCGACGGCACTGCGAGCCTCGCCGCGGGCCTGGGTGCGCATTGCGTTGCCCGTCTCCTCGGCCAGCACTCGAGCCAACTCCTCGACACGAGCCTCGGCGGCGTCGGCGATCCTCTGCAGAAGGCGACCGCGGTCGCGCGGCACGACGCGGCTCCAGGCCGGGAATGCTGCGGCGGCGGCCTTCACGGCGCGGTCGATATCCTCGGCGCCGCCCCGGGGGATGCTGGCGATGATCGTGCGCGTGCCCGGCGCCTCGACGGACAACTCGCGCCCGTCGGCAGCGGCGACCCAAGCGCCGTCGATGAGCATGCGCTCGCTGCGGACGGTGGAAGCGGCTGCAACCTTGCTGGTGGCGGCCATGTCGGACCTCGCTGTGTCTGCTCTCGAGCCATCGATTGAGCTACCCGCACGCCGTCCGGGACGGGAGCGGTCGCCACGATCTCAACAATCGAGGACGTCCTTTCGTTGAAGGCTGGCCTGCCTCAACCTGTCGGGCCCTTCGATTCCTTCGCCATGCCGCGCGAGCGGAGTGCCTCCGTGATCTCGTCGAGGATCGCCGTGTCGTCGATGGTGGCCGGCATTTTCCACGGCTCACTGTCGGCGATCGCGCGCATGGTGCCGCGCAGAATCTTCCCCGAGCGCGTCTTGGGCAGGCGCTTGACGGTCATCACCTGCTTGAAGGCGGCGACCGGTCCGATCTCGTCGCGCACCAGCTTGACGACCTCGGCCTCGATCTCCCTGGCGTCGCGGTTGACGCCGGCATTGAGCACGATGAAGCCAGCCGGCAGCTGGCCCTTCAGCTCGTCCGCGACACCGACGACGGCGCACTCTCCGACGTCCTTGTGGCGCGCGACAACCTCCTCCATCTGGCCGGTCGAGAGGCGGTGGCCGGCGACATTGATAACGTCGTCCGTTCGGGCCATGACGAACACGTAGCCGTCGGCATCGATGAAACCGGCGTCCGAGGTGGTGTAGTAGCCCTTGAAGTCGGCGAGGTAGCTCTTCCGGAAGCGCTCGTCGTTGCCCCAGAGTGTCGGCAGCGAGGACGGGGGCAGCGGCAGCTTGATGGCCAGCGTGCCAGGCTGGCCGGGCGGCACGGGCTCACCCTTCTCGTCGAGGCACTGCAGGTCGTAGCCTGGCATCGGCACCGAAGGCGACCCGTATTTCACTGGGAGCTGGCCCAGGCCGACCGGATTGCCGGCGATCGGCCAGCCAGTCTCGGTCTGCCACCAGTGATCGATCACGGGCACCTGCAGGTGCTGCTCGGCCCACTTGATGGTCTCGGGATCGGCGCGCTCGCCGGCCAGGAAAAGCGTGCGGAAGGCACGCAGATCATAGCGCTTGATCAGCTCGCCCTGCGGATCGTCCTTCTTGATGGCGCGGAACGCTGTCGGGGCCGTGAACATGGCTGAAACCCGATGCTCGGCGATGACGCGCCAGAAGGCTCCCGCGTCCGGCGTTCCGACCGGCTTGCCCTCGTAGAGGATCGTCGTGGCGCCGTGCAGGAGCGGCGCATAGACGATGTAGCTGTGGCCCACCACCCAACCGACATCGGAGGCGGACCAGAACACCTCGCCGGGCTCGATGCCGTAGTGGTTCTTCATGGTCCACTTGAGGGCGACCATGTGGCCGCCGTTGTCGCGGATGACGCCCTTCGGTGCACCGGTGGTCCCGGACGTGTAGAGAATATAGAGTGGATCGGTCGCGGCCACGGGCACACAGCCGGCCTTGCGGCCGCGCGCCTTCGCATCCTTGACCAGCGTCGCCCAATCGTGGTCGCGGCCCGGAACCATGGACGCCTCGGCTTGAGGCCGCTGCAGCACGACGGAGATGCCGACCTTGTGGGTCGCAAGCTCGATGGCGCGATCGAGCAGCGGCTTGTACGGAACTACTCGTGCCGTCTCGATGCCGCAGCTCGCGGAGACGACGGCAACGGGCCTGCAATCGTCGAAGCGGGTTGCAAGCTCGCTTGCCGCGAAGCCGCCGAAGACGACCGAATGGATGGCGCCGATGCGGGCGCAGGCCAGCATTGCGACCGCCGCCTCGGGCACCATCGGCATGTAGATGATGACGCGGTCGCCCTTCTTGACGCCGAGATCCTGGAGGACGCCGCCGAAAGTCGCGACCTCGTGCGTCAGCTCGGCATAGGTGTAGGCCTTGGTCGTCTTGGTGACGGGGCTGTCGTAGATCAGCGCGTTCTGGCTGCCGCGGCCGCGAAGCACGTGCCGGTCGAGGCAGTTGTAGGCCGTGTTGCACTCTGCACCGGCGAACCAGCGGCCATACTGGCCGGCATACGGATCGAGGACGCGGTCCCAAAGATTGATCCAGTCGATCTCGCGTGCCGCCTCGCCCCAGAAGGCCTCCGGGTCCCTTTTCCAGGCGGCATAGACCTCGTGGTAGCGGCTCATTCCGTCGATCCTCCCGAGCAGGGCGCTTTCTGCCTGTCTTTGAGCATCATCCCTGCGGCGGCGGCAAGTGGCAAGGCGCCGCCTCGCCCGATGTGGCCTCCCCTGGACCTCGGCCGGCAGTGACGTCGGATCGCCGCCATAACCGGCCTCGCTGCAGGGTCCTGGCGGCTTGACGCCCGGCGCCCCCGGGACACAAAGTTTTTCGATGGACACATTCGAGCTCTTCCAGCGGCTGTCCCTGGCCCTGGCCATCGGCCTTCTGATCGGTCTCGAGCGCGGCTGGCAGGCTCGTGACGAGGCGGAGGGCGAGCGGGCGGCCGGCCTCCGCACGCTGACGCTGATCGGCCTCCTCGGTGGTGTCTGGGGCGCCATCGCGCAGGCGCTCGACGCGGGTGCCGGCGTCATCCTCGGCATCGCTTTTGCGGTCACCGGCGGCACGATCGTGCTCTTCCGGCTGCGCGAGACCGTTCACGACGAGACGTTCGGGGCCACGACGGCCGTCGCAGCCCTGGTTGCGTTCTCCCTCGGCGTGCTGGCCGTGGTCGGCGATATGGCAGCGGCCGCCGCAGCGGGTGTCCTCGTGACGGCTCTGCTGGCGTTCAAGGGCGTGTTGCACGGCTGGTTGCGGCGTCTGACGTGGGCCGAGCTCAGGTCGGCACTGGTGCTGCTGGCGATGACGTTCCTCGCCCTGCCCGTTCTGCCGAACCGGACCGTGGATCCACTCGCAGCGATCAATCCGTTCGAGATCTGGCTGCTGACGGTGATGATCGCCGTCATCTCGTTCGCAGGCTATGTGGCGATCAAGCTGACCGGGGAGCGGCGCGGCATCGCGCTGACCGGCCTGCTCGGCGGCCTCGCATCGTCGACCGCAGCTACACTGACACTGGCCCGGCTCGCACCCGAGCACCCGCAGCGTCAATCGCTGCTGGCGGGTGGGGCGCTGATCTCCGGGGCCACAATGTTGGCGAGGGTCCTCGTCCTGGTGGCGGTGGTGAAGCCGCCTATGCTCGAGTGGCTGGCCTTGCCCCTCGGTCTCGCCGCCGTCGTGACGGCCGGCTCAGGGCTTTTTCTGCTCGCACGGCCGGCGGACCGTGGCAGCAGCCCGGCACTGTCGCTGAACAACCCGCTCGACCTGCCATCGATCATCAAGTTCGGCGTCCTCCTGACGGTCATAGGGCTGCTCGCGAGGGTTGCGACGCGCGCAGCCGGCAGCGTCGGCGCCTACATCCTGGCTGCGCTTTCGGGCATCGCCGATGTCGATGCCATCACACTGTCCATGACGCGCCTCGCCGGTAACGGCCTCAGCCTTGACGTGGCGGCCGTGGCCGTCCTGATTGTCGTCGCCGTCAACTCCCTGGCGAAGGCTGCTCTCGCCTGGGTCGTCGGCGGTCGACAGCTGGGCCTGCGCATGGCGGCCGCCACCGCGCTGGCATGCGGGGCGTTGGCCGCGGGTGGTTTGCTCGGGCCGTTGCCGCTGGCCCGCTGGTTGGCGGCGGCTTGAGCGGGTTGCGGCGTGCTGCCGGCACGGCAGGCGCCGAGCCGAGGAAAGGGCGACCATGAGCTTCGACCCGCCTCCGCCGCAGAATGGCACGATCGAGCTCCGCCTCAATGCGCTGGCGCAGTTGTTCAACTCGCTTGACCCGTCACCATTCCACGAGCGCGACCTCGACGCGGATGCAGAGGCCCATATCGTCGAGTGGGCTCGGGAGCTGCCACGCGATCAGCGGCTGCGCATCGTGTTGCATCTGCCGCAGGCGGAGGCCGTCAAGGCGCGCGATCGCGGCGTCGAGACGGCGCTCGCCAACTACTTCGGCAACCGGGCGCACAGCCACGATCTCGAACTGAGGGAGCTGTTCCGCATCGGCCGCCGCAATCTGTCGATCAGCGTGCCCCTGCTGGTCGCCTGCCTGCTCGCGAGCCAGCTGATACGGCTTTGGCTGGGCGAGGGGCCGCTGCAGAGCGTCGCCGGCGAGAGCCTCGTCATCGTCGGATGGGTGGCGAACTGGAAGCCGCTGGAAACATTCCTCTACGACTGGTGGCCAATCGCCCGGCGACGCGACCTCTACCACCGTCTGGCGGCTGCAGAGGTCGCTATCCAGGAGCGGGCATGACATCCCTGCTCGACGCCGATCGTAGAGCGGCACGATCATGCAGCGGGTCTCGCGGTCATCCGGAGCCTTCGCTAGACTGACGGCATCAACCGACCCCCACCAGCCCAGGAGCAGACATGACGTCCTCGCCGCCCCGCATGCCGCCACTCCCCGACGACAAGCTGTCGGCCGAGCAGAGGAAGGCCATTGCCGATATCGTGTCGGGCCCGCGGGGCTCGCTCGTCGGTCCGTTCATTCCCCTGCTGCGCAGTCCTGAGTTCATGAACCGACTGCAGCGGACGGGCGAGTACCTGCGCTTCAACTCGGCGTTCGAGACGCGCCTTTCCGAGCTGGCGATCCTCCTCACGGCCCGGGCCTGGTCACAGAATTTCGAATGGCATCATCACCGCCCGATCGGCGAGAAGGCCGGCTTGAGAGCGTCGATCGTCGATGCCATTGCCGAGGGGCGCCGGCCGGACGGGATGGCCATGGACGAGGCCACCATCTACGACTTCATCGACGAGCTGGTGCGCAATCGTACCGTGTCCGAGCCGACCTACCAGCGCACGGTCTCGATGTTCGGCGAGAAGGGCGTGATCGATCTCATCGGCATTCATGGCTACTACAGCCTTCTCGCCATGGTCCTGAACGTCACGCATGCGCCGCTGCCGGAGGGCTCGAAGCCGGGTCTCGCGCCGCTGCCATGAGGACGCGCGGGGCTGCCGCTGCGACGATCGGCAGCCCCACTGCCTTGATTTGAATCAAGCCATATTGCCGAATGTTTTCAGCGCGCTGTATTTGGCGAAGAATTGCCGCACCGGAGCAGAAACGCGCTCGAGGCTGGCGACAGCGTCCCCAAATGTCCGTACATTTCCCGGAGAGTGAGCCGAGGAGCCAACCAACATGGTCACCGCGCAGAACGCAATGTCGCCCGTTAAGTCGATCGGGGCACCTGACTTCGACGCCATCATCATCGGCGCCGGCATCTCCGGCATGTACCAGCTCCTGCGGCTCCGCGAGATCGGCATGACGGTGCGCGTCTTCGAGGCCGGCACCGGCGTCGGCGGCACCTGGTACTGGAACCGCTACCCGGGCGCGCGCTTCGATTCCGAGAGCTATTCCTACCAGTACTCGTTCTCGAAGGAACTGCTTCAGGAGTGGAGCTGGCAGGAGCATTTCGCGCCACAGCCCGAGACGCTGAGCTATCTCAACCATGTCGCCGACAAGTTCGACCTGAGGAAGGACATACAGTTCCGCAGCCGCGTGAAGTCGGCGCACTGGCAGGACACGCACCGCTTCTGGTCGATCACGCTCGAGGACGGCAGCAAGCACACGGCGCGCTTTCTGGTCACCGCCGTCGGCCCGCTGTCGGCGCCGACGATGCCGCGAATCGAAGGTGTCGATACGTTCAAGGGCGAGGCTTATCACACGGGCACTTGGCCCCATCATCCGGTGTCTTTCGAGGGCAAGCGCGTCGCCGTGATCGGCACCGGCGCGACAGGCGTGCAGACCATTCAGGAGGTCGCCAAGACCGTCGGCCACCTGACCGTGTTCCAGCGGACGCCGAACTGGTGCAAGCCCTTGAAGAACGGCAAGATCACAGAGGAGGAGCAGCGCCGGATCAAGGCCAGCTACGACGAGATCTTCAAGCGTTGCGACGAGACCTATTCCTGCTTCCTGCATACGCCCGATCCGCGCAAGACGCTCGAGGTCTCAGTCGAGGAGCGCGAGGCGTTCCTGGAGAAGCTCTATGAGACGCCCGGCTTCGGCATGTGGCAGGGCAATTTCAGCGATATGCTGACAAACCGTGAGGCGAACCGCCTGATCTCGGAGTTCGTCGCCAACAAGATCCGGAAGCGCGTCAAGAACCAGGCCGTCGCCGAGAAGCTCATTCCGAAGAACCACGGCTTCGGCACCCGGCGCGTGCCAATGGAGACCCACTACTACGAGGTCTACAACCAGCCGAACGTCGAGCTCGTCGATATCAAGGAGACGCCCATCGAGCGGATCACGCCGAAGGGCATCAAGACCACAGACCGCGATTTCGAGTTCGACATGATCATCTACGCGACCGGGTTCGACGCGGTCACCGGCAGCTTCGACCGGATCGACATCCGCGGCGCCAACGGCCTCAAGCTCAAGGACAAGTGGAGAGGTGGCATAGAGACTTTCGTCGGTGTCCAGGTCGACGGCTTCCCGAACATGATGATGCTTGTGGGACCGCACACGGCGCTCGGCAACATACCGCGCTCGATCGAGTACAACGTCGACTGGGTTACCGGCCTGTTGAAGCACATGAAAGCCAAGGGGCTGACGCTCGCCGAGGCCAAGCGCGAAGCGGTGGACCAGTGGACCGACTTCGTGCGCGAGAAGGCCAAGGGCCTACTCTCCAACGAGATCGACTCCTGGATGACGGGCGTAAACCTCAACGTCGAAGGCAAGAGCCAGCGTACACTCGCCCGCTACAGCGGCAGCGCGCCGGATTATCGCGCTTGGTGCGATCGCGTCGCTCAGGAAGGCTATCGGGAGATCGCGATGGCCTGAGGATCGACGGCAGAAGGCAACGGAGTGCTTCGCCCTGACGCTCGGCCGGGCGATCCATACCCGAGCTTTGACGCGGCGCGTGCCGCAAGACACATTTGCTCCCCTGTATCGATCGGCAATCCTGCCGGCGGCTACGAGGAGCACTCGATGTCGAACGCGCCCGAGACGATGGTGGCCGGCAAGAAGCGCCCTTTCACGGGGGCAGAGTATCTGGAGTCGCTGCGCGACGGCCGCGAGGTCTACATCTACGGCGAGCGCGTCAAGGACGTCACGCGGCATCCCGCATTCCGCAACGCTGCCGTCTCGGTCGCCAAACTCTATGACGCGCTGCACGGAGCGGCGACCAAGGAGGTGCTCACGGCCCCGACCGACACCGGTTCCGGCGGCTACACCCACCGCTTCTTCAAGGCGGCACGCTCACGCGAGGATGTGATCGGCCAGCGTGACGCCATAGCCCAGTGGGCGCGGATCACTTACGGCTGGATGGGGCGTAGCCCAGACTACAAGGCCGCATTCCTCAATACACTTGGTGCCAACGCCGAGTTCTACGGCAAATTCGCCGACAACGCCCGCGGCTGGCATCGACGTGCCCAGGAGGCGGTGCTCTATGTCAATCACGCGCTCGTCAATCCTCCTATCGACCGCTCGAAGCCTGCCGAGCAGGTCAAGGACGTCTACATCTCGATCCAGAAGGAGACGGACGCCGGCATGTATGTGTCCGGGGCGAAGGTGGTGGCCACCAACTCGGTGCTGACCCACTACAACTTCCTCGGCCAGAACATGGGCCAGGAGATCAACGACCCGTCCATGGTCGTGATGTTCATGGCGCCCATGGATACGCCCGGCATCAAATTGATCTGCCGCCCGTCCTACGAGATGGCGGCGGGTGCCGTCGGCTCGCCCTGGGACTACCCGCTGACCAGCCGTTACGACGAGAACGACGCGATCTTCGTGTTCGACAATGCGTTCATCCCCTGGGAGAACGTTTTCATTCATCGCGACGTCGACCGCCTCAAGGCATTCTATCCACGCTCCGGCTTCGTCAACGGGTTCACCTTACAGGGGTGCACGCGGCTCGCGGTGAAGCTCGATTTCATTGCCGGGCTGCTGATGAAGGCGGCCCGTTCGACCGGAGTCGACAGCTTCCGGGGCGTGCAGGCACAGATCGGCGAGGTGATCGGCTGGCGCAATCTGTTCTGGGCGCTCACGGACGCGATGTCGGCAAGCCCGGATCCCTGGGTCAATGGCGCCGTGCTGCCGAACCTCAGGGCATCGAGCGCCTATCGGCTGTTCGCCACGGAGGCCTATCCGGCAGTGCGCTCCATCATCGAGAAAGTGATCGCGTCGGGGCTCATCTATCTGCCGAGCCATTCGCGCGATCTTGCCAATCCGGAAATCGACCGATACCTCGCCCGCTACGTGCGCGGCTCGAACGGTATCGACTACAAGGAGCGGATCAAGATCATGAAGCTCCTCTGGGACGCGGTTGGAACCGAGTTCGGCGCCCGACACGAGCTCTACGAGATGAATTATGCGGGCAGCCACGAGCTCGTGCGGCTATTTCCCTTGCAGCAGGCTCAGGGCTCGGGAACCCTCGCCGAGATGGAGGCGCTCGTCGAGCGCTGCATGGCGGACTACGACGAAAACGGGTGGAAGGATTCGGCCTATTTCGATGGAGCTGACGTCTCCGTCCATGGGCGAACCACTTGAGGCGCTCTCGAAATCCTTGGCCGGAGCTCGCACCGCCATGCTTTCGTCCACTCGTCGGCCATCACCGGCAAACCAATCCGACGACACTGTGATTGGCGTTTGACGGGATCGATTTTCGGGTCCTATTATGCTTCTTGTGCGACATAAGCATTCATGAATCCGCGCACCTTGATAAAGCCGTCAGCCCGACATGACGGCACGCAACCAAACGATATTTGGGAGGATGCCTCATGGCGACCGCAATCGACGCGGGCAAGCCGACTATTCCGTGGTGGAAAGAACCTACGCGGGATCAATGGAATGCCTATATCGCAGCGTGGCTCGGCTGGACGCTGGACGCCTTCGACTTCACGATCTTCCTGCTCATCATGCTCCCGATCTCGCAGGAGTTTGGGGTGCCGCTGACAGCCGTGACGGCGGTATTCGCCGTGACGCTCTGGCTCCGGCTGCTGGGCGCCACGGCCGCGGGATGGATGGCCGATCGGATGGGGCGCAAGGCCCCGCTGATGATCTCGATCCTGTGGTACTCCCTCTGCAACTTCATCGCGGGGTTCTCGCCGACGTTCGCCTTCCTGTTCTTCTTCCGGGCATTGCTCGGAATCGGCATGGGTGCCGAATGGCCGGCTGGCGCAGCGCTCGCCATGGAGACATGGCCGGCGCGATCCCGCGGCTTCATGAGCGGCATCCTGCAAGGATCGTGGGGACTGGGGTTCGCCCTGTCGGCCTTGTGCTACGGCTTCCTTTATGGCCTGCCCAACCCGTTGCATGGCGTGATGCCGTACGCGGGCCCGACGGTCGGTTGGCGTGAAATGCTGTGGATCGGCATCCTGCCGGCGCTGGTCGTCATCTGGATCCGCTTCTACGTGAAAGAACCGGAAGTCTGGGCCGAGAACAAGCGACTGCAAGCCCAGAACAACACGGAGATCAAGGCGCCACTCGTCGAGATCTTCAAAGGGCCACTCATCTTCAATACCATTACGGCCTGCGTTTGGATGGCGGCGGCGTTCTGCGTCTACTATTCGATCTGGGCGCTGTTCTCGACCTACCTCCAGAAGGAGCTCAACTGGACCCCTGCGATGGTGGCAACGCCGATTTTCTGGGCCAACATCGTGGTGTTCGTGGGAAGCGGTCTGTGGGGTATCGTGGCAGATACCATGGGACGACGCTGGGCAATCATCATTCCCGCCTTCATCGCCATGTTCATCACCCCCCTGTATCTCTGGAATCACGACCCTGTCTGGATCATTTTCGGGTTTATCGTGCAGGGGATTTTCGGCGGCTCGATCTACGGGCAGAACCCAAGCTATCTGTCCGAACGATTTCCGACGGAAGTTCGGGCGACGGCAGCGGGCTTCGTCTACCATCAGGGGGCCATATGGGGCGGCTTGGTGGCGCCGGTGCTGACCTACTTCGCGGTGGACAAGCAGATGGGCTTTGCCCTGCCGATGATGATCGGAACGATCGGCTCACTGGCGATCGTCATTCTGGCGGTTCTGCTGGGCCCGGAGACGAAAGGCAAGCACCTGACGGCGGAGCTGGAAGTGAGAGCTGCTGGCGCGGGCGGCTAGCTTGTCACCCGACATCCACGGTCGGAGTGCCCGGGGCTCCGACCTCCCTCCCGGCCGACCGATCTGGCGGGGCCAGTGCCGGCTGCGACGATCCTCCACGATTGCGAAGCGGTGGGCTGACGACAACATCCGGCTGAACTGGCCAGCAGCAGTCCGGGAGTTGCGACGTGGCGGATCCGATCGGCATGGGCGTTCAAGCCGGCGTGCAGGCGCTCCGTTTCGGGTGGTATCTGGGGCTCAACCGGCTGGTCGGCTGGCAGTCCGACCGGTTGGGGCTCCGGCCGCGCTACAAGGCGCAGCGTCCCGTACCGTCCGAGCGCGACATCCTGGCGGAGCTCGGTGCGCTGTTCCTGCGTGACGCTCAAGCCGTGCGTGACGGCATCTTCCCGCCACTCCCCGACGGCCTAGGGCCACTCGAGCACCTGGACCGGGCACGAACGATGCTGGCGGACCTGCCTGCGGCCCTCGAGAGAAGGGCCTCGGAGGATGCGGCCACGGCGCGCTCGGTGGCCCATGCCGACGACGTCCCGGAGTACTACGCCCAGGACTTTCACTACCAGACCGGGGGCTATCTGACCGAGCAGTCGGCCCGGCTCTACGACATGCAGGTCGAGACGCTGTTTCTCGGTGGCGCGGCACCGATGAGGCGCGAGGCCTTGCGGCCCATCGCCGGGGTGCTGCGCGGCAGGGATCAGCGACGCGTCGCGCTCGCCGACATCGCCTGTGGCACCGGGCGTTTCCTGCGCGACGTGCGCCTCGTTTGGCCGGCCTTGCGACTGACCGGCATCGACCTGTCGGAGCCCTATCTCGCCGAGGCGGCCTGCCACATGCGCGGGCTCCGGCCGGCGAATCTTATCCGGGCGAATGCCGAGGACATCCCGCTTCCCGATGCGAGCCAGGACATCGTCACGACCATCTTCCTGTTTCACGAGCTGCCGCACGAGGCGCGCCGCCGGATCGCCACCGAGATGGCTCGCGTCCTGAAGCCCGGCGGCCTGATGGTGCTCGTCGACAGCCTGCAAATGGGCGACTGCCCGGCGTGGGACGGCCTACTGGAAGGATTTCCAGTACGCTTCCACGAGCCCTATTTCGCCGACTACGCCGTCGATGATCTCGATAGGCTGCTCGGGGCCGCAGGCCTCGCGCCGCATTCGGTCTGGACATCCTTCCTCGCCAAGGTGATCGTTCGTACCAAGCCGCACGAGTGAGGCGGCAGCGGTGCCAGCACGAGGAAATGGCGATGTCGACGGCGCGGGCCTTCGTGACGACAAGTGACGGCGTCAAGCTCTACACGGAGAGCACGGGCGAAGGCGACCCGATCGTCTTCGTGCACGAGTTCGCCGGGCACCACCTTTCGTGGGAGACGCAAGTCCGCTGGTTCTCGCGGCGGTATCGTTGCATCACCTATCAAGCCCGCGGCTGGCCGCCGTCCGATGTACCGCCGAGCCACGAGAGCTACAGCCAGGCCCGCGCCGCCGACGACATCGCCGACGTGATCAAGGGCCTCGGCCTCGAAAAGGCGCATGTGGTCGGCCTGTCGATGGGGGCGACTGCCGCGGTCGAGTTCGCGATCCGTCATCCGGGACGCGGGCTGTCCATCGCCGCCGCGGGCGCCGGAACCGGCTCGACCCGCGACCCAGCGACGCTCGCCCGCTTCCGCCGCGAGGCCGAGGAGATGGCGGCACGCATCGAGCGGGATGGAATCGCCGCGCTCGGTGACGTCTATCTGGCCGGCCCGGCGCGCCGGCAGCTCCTGGCGAAAGACCCGAGGGGCTATGCCGAGTTCAAGCGGCAGTTCATCGAGGGCGCGGCCAAAGGGAGAGCGCTCACCATGCGCGGCGTGCAGGCGCGGCGGGCGCCGTTCTTCGAGCGGGAGGCGGAGCTGCGGGCCATCGCCGATCCAGTGCTGATCATCTGCGGCGACGAGGACGATGCGACCCTCGACGTGTCGGTGTTCATGAAGCGCATCATTCCGCGGGCCGGCCTGATGGTATTCCCGAAGACTGGCCACGGCATCAACCTCGAGGAGCCAGCGGGCTTCAATGCCGTGGTCGGCGACTTCATCCATGCCGTGGAGACCGGGCGCTGGCCCGAGAGTGTCTCGACTGCGGGCAAGGACTTCGCGCTGCTGCCGAAGAGCTGAGGGCTCAAGGCGAGGATTGCACTCCAGCTCATGCCCGGGAGCATGCCATGAAGCTCAATGCGCATTTTCCGACGCGCGATATCGGCAGCGATCCAGCGAAGATTCGGGACTGGGCAGGCTGCCGAGGACCTCGGATACGAGTATATCGAGGTGCCGGATCATGTGTTCGGCGCCACGGCTCGCGACGGCTGGACGCCGCTCTACAACGAGACCGATCCGTTTCACGAAACGTTCGTGATGCTGGGTTTCCTGGCTGCAGCGACCCGACGCATCCGGCTGTCGAGCGGCGTTCTCATCGCACCGCAACGGCAGACGGGCGTGATCGCCAAGCAGGCCGCGGAGGTCGACCTGCTGAGCGGCGGTCGCCTCAGGCTGGGCATGGGCGTCGGTTGGAACCACGTCGAATACGAGGCGCTCGGATCCGACTGGAGGACGCGGGGCGCGCGGCAGGCCGAGCAGATCGAGGTGCTGCGCCGGCTATGGTCCGACGATCTCGTCACCTTCGAGGGCAGGTTCCATTCGCTCAAAGAGGTGAATATCGTGCCGCCGCCCGTGCAGCGGCCGATCCCGATCTGGCTTGGTGGGGCGTCCGATGCGGTCGTTCGACGGGCAGCTCGCTTGGCCGACGGCTGGATGCCGATCATGGCCCCTGACGAAAAAGCCGAGCAGAAGCTCGCGGTCCTCAGGGACGAGCTCGGGGCCAGCGGGCGCGACCCGGCAAGCTTCGGCATCGAGGCATGGCTGCGCATGCCGGAGGCTGATCCGCAGCGATGGGCTGCGGCGGCAGATGGCTGGCGCCGGCTCGGCGCCGACATGGTGATGCTCTATCCCATGTTCCGGACGCCGCGCGTCGAGGACCAGATCGAGACGCTGCGGCGTTTCAAGGAGGTGGCGGGCGGGTAGCGCAATAGGCGCTGTCCGTCCATTTGCGGTGGCGCCCCTGCTATTGCTTGGCCTGGACTTTTCCAGAACGGGCGGGGGTGGCGGCCTTGCGGGCCGGCTTGGTGTCGCGCACCCCATCGAGAGCCGGACCGGGCGTAATGCCGGCGGCTCCGGGGCTGGCCGCGATCTCGAAGAGCCCGCGGGGGCCGTGGTAGAGCACGAAGCCGAGCTCGGACATTCGCTTTCGCGCGTCGGCGATATTCCTGGGGTTCTTCAGATACTCCACGACGAAGATGGCCTTGCCCGCGGCTTGCGCGTCCTTCAACAGCTTCGTCGAATAGTCGATGTCGTCCTTCTTGTTCAGCTCCTCGCGGTGCGTGATGCCATAGATGAGATCCTCCTTGGCGATCGCGTCGATGGCCGCGACGACAGCCGGCCGGTCCAGCAACTCCTCGGCGTTCTGCATCATGATGCCCGCCTCGGGCTTCTTCGATCGGATATAGCCGCTCAGCTTGACGAGGAAGTCGGCCATCTGATCGCGCGCCTGCTTGGTGTCGCCGAAGCGGTAGTAGGCGTCGGCGCGATCGATGTAGAACCCATCGAACCCGGCTTCGACGATACGGTCGACGTAGGACAGCGGACTGCCGAAGATGTTCTGCTGCCAGACTGGCTCCCAGTACTTGACGAGATAGTTGCCTTTCCACTCCTTGCTCTCGGCACCCATCCAGGCCGGCCGCTTGCGGCTCCACTCAGCCTTCCAATAGTAGCGGTTGTCCTCGGCCTCGCCGATCGACAGGTAGGCGATGATGAGACGCTTGCTGCCGTCCGGCTTGACCTTCATGCGAGCGACCTCTTCGCGCGAGAGCGGCTCCTCGACGAGATCGCCCGCCTCGGAGCGCGCATAGTCGACGACGACGAGATCGTAGGGCGACTCGGTGATCCGCTTCTGCTGGGACGGACCCAGGTTGTTCAGCTGGTAGGCCCAGGACTTGGCACCCTGGAGTGGGTTGGAGCGCTTGCCGTCGGTTTGCGCCGTCGCCGGCAGGCTCACGACCGCCAAAAGGATGGCGCTGGCGACAACTCTTGTGACACTCGACATGCAAGCTCCTGCTTCAACTGGCCGTTCCCGTCAGGCGTGCACACACTATCATGGTTGGGGGGCAGTCCGACCGTTCTTCCTGTCGCGTAGACCGCATGGCTCACCAGTGGCGCTTGCCTTTGCACTCGGTGGCGATCCACTCGGGCGTGCCGAACTTGATGGTCGATGCAGGCCGCTCGAGGTGCGGCGGAAGGCCATCGAGCGCGCGGTGGGCCGATGTCGGCACGAGGCCGTGCCTGCGGAGCTCAGCTTGTGCTTCCGCGATCAGCTCCGGCTGCGTCACGTACTCGACGGCGACAACCGGCTTCCAGTCCTGCTGAAGGATGCGGATCTGTCCAAGGGCCTCGGCGACCTCTTGCGGATTGTTGCGCGTGTTGGTGCCGTTGTGCCCAAAAAGGAGATCCTCCTTGCCGAGGCCGTCGATGATGTCGCGGTATAGCCGCTCGACGAGGAGATCCTCGGCATTCTGCGCGACGATCAGGAAACCCGGTTTCAGCCGGCGTCCGGTCTCGGCGATCTCGGTGACGAAGCGGATCATGTCCTCGCGGGCGCTGGGGCGCTCCTTCACGAGCTCCCAAAAGACGTCGATGCGATCCAGGTAGACGCCGTCGAAGCCGGACGCGACGATGCGCTTCAGGAACGAGTCGTTTCCACGGTAGATGATGTCCTTCCAGCCGTCGTGCCAGAAGCGGACCATGTAGTTCCGCGGCCATGCGCAGTTCTCTGCGACATACCAGGGGGGGACGTCGGCGTCCTTCCATTCCGGGCGCCAGTAGAATCGGTAGCTTTCCGCCTCCCCGATCGAGAAGTAGGCCAGCACCACCCGCTTGCGTCCATCGGGCCGCACCTTCATGCGGGCGACCTCCTCGGGCGTCCAGGCCCGGAACTCGCCGACATTCGACGAATATTCCGTGACGATCAGGTCGGCGTCGGACCTGTTGATGATGCCGTGGTCGAGGCCGGTCAGGTGGTAATGCCAGGACCGGACGCCATTCAGGGGACGGTTACCGAGGGTCGCATCCAGCCAGTGGAAAATGGGGGCACGTAGAGACCAGGCCAGGAACACGGCGGCAAGCCCGGCGAGGACGAGCAGCGAGCCGGCGTCGCGTCGCCATCGGCTGATGCGCCGTTCAGCTGCTTGCATGTGCCCTCCAATGTGCTCGATCGTCTGCCTTCACCGTGAAGCACAAGCGGGCGGCGAGGTCGAGAACATCGTCGGCAATAGTTGGGCAGGTTCGTTAAGTGTCGGCGCCGGCAGCCTCACACACGCAAGCGAGGCGCCCGTTGCGGACGCCTCGCGGAAGTGGCGTGACAGTCGCGGCAAACCGTATCAGCAGGCCTCGCCGTAGGCCTTCCAGACAGGCTTCGTGAAGACGTGGGCGGGCTTCACGACGACCTTCTCCTCGATGTACTCGACGACCGCCGGGTGGAACACCTTCTCGACGTAGCCAGGCTTCGCGACGTACTTCTCGAGCCGCGTCTCGTATACCGGCTGATGGTAGACCTTGTTGTACGTCTCCGGCTTGACGAGAACCTTCACCGCCTCGGACTTGTAGACCGCAGGCTGCACCTCCACGGACTGCTTGGCCGGCTCGACCAGCTTCTGCGTCGCGTGGGTGACGTAGTGGGCATGACCATAGCCATCCGACACCTTCTTGGCGACCTTCTCGGTCTCGTAGACCGGCGACGTGGTACGCACGATCTTCTTCTCGTGCTCGACCAGCACCTTGCGCTCGCGATTCTCGTAGACCGCCGGCTCCGTGACGACCTCCCAGCGGCCGGGCTTCACAAGCACCTTCACCTCGCGCTCGGCATAGACCGCCGCATGCTCCTTCGCCTCCCAGCGGCCCGGCTCCTTGATCACGGCCTTCTTGACCGTGCCGTAGACAGCCGGGGTGACGATCTTCTCGTAGCAGACATGGGCTTTCGGGGCGTGGTAGCCATGGCCATGTCCATAGCCCTGAGCCGAAGCGGTGCCGGTCAGCGCAGTGGCGGCGAGGAGGCCGCCAACGGCGGCGATAAAGCTCGTCTTCATTGTCGTCTCCAGAAGCGGTTCGAGTTGGTTTTCGCCGACGCGGTAGGTCGGGCTCATGAGTTAATATAAAACACATCGGTCCGTATTTTGGAACTCACAAAAAGAACATCGTTCATCACGAGCGCGCGATCGGCCTGCGCCTGACGAAAGGGTTGGGGGTGAGCCTCAGCTATCGGCGATCCGTTGGCCCGAGGCGGCCTGCATCAGAGGCTCGCAAAGTGCTGCATTATTTCTGGGCGGGTCCCGACGATGCCTACTAATTGCGCATAAACTTGCCGAACGAGCAGGCAGAGCGACATCGGAACCGCCGATCTCACCGATGTGGCCGACGCCAAGCATTAATGAATCATCATTTGGATCAGTGTGTTATCTGGCATCTCACGCCACCGCCCGCAGACTGGCACAACCGCTGCAATGCGTTAACCGGTTGCAACACGTGCAGTCGGAGGACTTGATGTCGATGACCAGATGCGGGGTGCTCGGGGGAGCCGCCCTATTTGCCTCGCTCGCCATGGGCGGCGTGGCGCTTGCACAGGATACGATCAAGGTCGGCGTGCTCCACTCTCTCTCCGGCACCATGGCCATCAGCGAGACGACGTTGAAGGACGTCATGCTGATGCTCATCGAGGAGCAGAACAAGAAGGGCGGCTTGCTCGGCAAAAAGCTCGAGGCGGTCGTCGTCGATCCCGCCTCGAACTGGCCGCTGTTCGCCGAGAAGGCGCGCGAGTTGATCGCGCAGAAAAAGGTCTCGGCCGTGTTCGGGTGCTGGACCTCGGTCAGCCGCAAGTCCGTGCTGCCGGTGTTCAAGGAGCTGAACAATATCCTCTTCTACCCCGTGCAGTACGAGGGCGAGGAATCCGAGAGGAACGTGTTCTACACCGGCGCCGCCCCGAACCAGCAAGCCATCCCGGCCGTCGACTACCTGATGTCGAAGGACGGTGGCGAGGTGAAGCGCTGGGTGCTCGCCGGCACCGACTACGTCTATCCGCGCACGACCAACAAGATCCTCGAGGCCTACCTGCTCGCCAAGGGCGTGGCCAAAGAGGACATCATGATCAACTACACGCCGTTCGGTCATTCCGACTGGCAGACGATCGTCGCTGACATCGTGAAGTTCGGCTCGGCCGGCAAGAAAACCGCCGTCGTATCGACCATCAACGGCGACGCCAACGTGCCGTTCTACAAGGAGCTCGCCAACAAGGGCGTGAAGGCCACCGACATTCCCGTCGTCGCCTTCTCGGTCGGCGAGGAGGAGCTTGCCGGCGTCGATACCAAAAACCTCGTCGGCCATCTCGCCGCCTGGAACTACTTCCAGTCGGTCAAGGACAAGACGAACGACGAGTTCATCTCGAAGTGGAAGGCCTTCACCAAGAACCCGAAGCGCGTGACGAACGACCCGATGGAGGCGCACGTCATCGGCTTCAACATGTGGGTCAAGGCCGTCGAGAAGGCCAAGTCGGTCGAGCCCGACAAGGTGATCGATGCCATCGTCGGCGTCGAGGTGCCCAATCTCACCGGTGGCGTATCCAAGATGCTGCCAAACCACCACATCACCAAGCCGGTCATGATCGGCGAGATCCGCGCCGACGGCCAGTTCGACGTGGTCTGGCAGACCAAGGGCCTCGTGCCTGGCGACGCCTGGTCGGACTTCCTCGAGGGCTCCAAGGACCTCGAGGCCGACTGGACCGGCAAGAAGTGCGGCAACTTCAACACCAAGACCAGCAAGTGCGGCAGCTGACGCCGGCTGCCTGAGCTGAAGGTCGAGCATCCCGCCTTCAGGCAGGTCGCCTGCAGGCGGGATCGTGATGGAGGGTGGGACTCGTGCCGAGATCGATACGATTGCTGCTGGGGGCCCTGGTGGCGGCCGGGGGGCTGCTGATGGGCCTGCTCGGCCCCGGTCCGGGCGAGGCCGGTCTCCGTGGCGCCCGCGCCCAGGCACTGGACGAAGCCCTCGCCAAGCTCGCGGCCGACAACTTCTCCGATACTGCCAAGGCCATCGACGAGATCGCGGCCTCCGGATCGCCGAGCGCTGTCGCCATCCTCGAGGCACTCGCGGATCGGCGAATGCTGGTGAGCCCCGAGACCAAGGCGGTTATCCTCAAGACGGCAGACGGCAAGCTGACGGACGCGCGCTCGGGCAAGCCGATGGCGAGCGCACCGGCAGATGTCGCGCCGGCGCGCATCAACAACCGCTTGCGCGGCGCCGTCGACGCGGCGCTCGGCAAGCTCGTCCTGGTGTCGCCCGACCCAGCCAAACGCATCGTCGCTGCCGAGGCGATATTCAAATCACGCAAGGCCTCCGACCTCGGAGCGCTCGATCAGGCTCTCGCGCGGGAGAAGGACTCGAGCGTGCGGGCGGCATTCGTAAAGGCACGTGCCGCCATCATGCTGTCGGAGGCCAGGAGCCCCTTGCGCGAGCGGATCGCGGCGGTCGTCGAGCTGCAGCGCTGGCCCGACACCGAGACGCTCGGCTTCCTCCGCCAGATTCAGAGCAGCGCGGCCGAGCCCGAGGTCAGGGAGGCTGCAGACGCAGCCATCACGCGGATCGAGCATCATCGCCAGCTCCTGTCGGGCGTGCAGACGGTCGTCTATGGCCTGTCGCTCGGCTCGGTGCTGTTGCTGGCAGCCATCGGACTCGCGATCACGTTCGGGGTGATGGGCGTCATCAACATGGCGCACGGCGAGATGGTCATGCTCGGCGCCTACACGACTTTTGTCGTACAGGAAGCCTTCCGGGCCTGGGCCCCCGGCGCATTCGATCTATCGCTTCCGGTCGCCATACCCCTCGCCTTCGCCGTCGCGGGCGCGGTGGGGATCGCGATCGAGCGGGGCATCATCCGCTTCCTCTACGGGCGGCCTCTCGAGACGCTGCTGGCCACCTGGGGTGTGAGCCTCGTCCTGCAGCAGGCTGTGCGCACGGCATTCGGTCCGACCAACCGCGAGGTGGGCAACCCGAGCTACATGTCCGGTGCGTTCGACCTTTACGGGGTGTCGATAACGTGGAGCCGGCTCTGGATCATCGTGTTCACGCTGGCAGTGTTCGTCGCGCTGCAGCTCGTGCTGCGGAAGACGCGGCTCGGCCTCGAGATGCGGGCCGTCACGCAGAATCGCCGCATGGCCGCCTCCATGGGCATCCGCTCGGCGCGGGTCGATGCGTTGACGTTCGGCCTCGGCTCAGGCATCGCCGGCATCGCCGGCGTGGCGCTGTCGCAGATCGACAACGTGTCGCCGAACCTCGGCCAATCGTACATCGTCGACAGCTTCATGGTCGTGGTGTTCGGCGGCGTCGGCAATTTGTGGGGAACCCTCGTCTCCGCGTTCTTCCTCGGCATCGCCAACAAGATGCTCGAGCCGGTGGCCGGAGCAGTCCTCGCGAAGATCCTGATCCTCGTCCTTCTCATCCTCTTCATCCAGAAGAGACCGCGCGGTCTCTTCGCCCTCAAGGGACGGGCGGTCGAAGCATGATCACCAAGCTCATCCTGGACGGTCTCGACCGTCGCGCCTCGATCTTCCTCGGCTTCCTCGGCCTCGTTCTCGTCGCCGTGCCGGTGCTCAATCTGGCGGTGCCGGCGGGCTCGGCGCTGCACGTGCCGACCCACATCATGTCGCTACTCGGCAAGTACGTCTGCTTTGCCGTTCTGGCGCTGTCGCTCGATCTGGTGTGGGGATATTGCGGGATCCTGTCGCTGGGCCACGGCGCCTTTTTTGCTCTCGGCGGCTATGCGATGGGCATGTACCTGATGCGGCAGATCGGGACGCGGGGCGTCTACGCGCATCCGGTCCTGCCGGACTTCATGGTGTTTCTGAACTGGAAGGAGCTGCCGTTCTTCTGGTACGGGTTTGGCTGGTTTCCATATGCCTTGCTCATGATCGTGCTCATACCGGGTGTACTGGCGTTCCTGTTCGGTTGGCTGGCGTTCCGCAGCCGGGTGACCGGCGTCTATCTGTCGATCATCACGCAGGCCCTCACCTACGCGCTGATGCTGGCCTTCTTCCGCAACGACATGGGCCTCGGGGGCAACAACGGTCTCACCGACTTCAAGGACATTCTCGGCTATCCGGTGCAAGCGCAGTCGACCCGTGCAGTGCTGTTCATGCTTTCGGTGGCACTGCTCGGGCTGGCATTCCTGGTCGCGCGGATGCTGGTCGCCTCGGCATTCGGCAAGGTGCTCGTCGCCATCCGCGACGCTGAGAGCCGGACCCGGTTCCTGGGCTACCGGGTCGAAGACTACAAGCTCGTCGCCTTCACGGTGTCGGCGATGATGGCGGGCCTCGCCGGCGCGCTCTATGTGCCGCAGGTCGGGATCATCAACCCGTCGGAGTTCGCGCCGGCAAACTCCATCGAGGCGGTGATCTGGGTCGCGGTCGGCGGACGCGGAACGCTGATCGGCGCGGCTGTGGGGGCCTTCGTCGTCAACCTCTTGAAGACCGTGTTCACCACTGGCGCCCTCGCCGCCTACTGGCTGTTCGTGCTGGGTGGCCTGTTCGTGATCGTCACGCTGGCACTGCCGAAAGGCATCGTCGGCACCATTCAGGACATGCTCGCCGAGCGGCGTGCGCGTGGAACGGCCGCAGCCAACGGTCACGGCGCACCCAAGCCCGAGCCAGCGGAGTAGCCATCATGCTCGATACGCTTGAGCACCAGCCGGTCACAAACGCGCTGCTCTATCTCGACGGAGTCTCGGTGTCTTTCGACGGCTTTCGTGCGCTGAACGAGCTTTCGCTCTACCTCGAGCCCGGCGAGATGCGGGCCATCATCGGCCCGAACGGCGCCGGCAAGACGACGATGATGGACGTCATCACCGGCAAGACCCGGCCCGACAACGGCACCGTGCTGCTCGACGGACGGATCGACCTCACGCAGCTCGACGAGGCCTCGATCGCCGAGCTCGGGATCGGGCGCAAGTTCCAGAAGCCGACGGTGTTCGAGTTCCACACAGTCGCCGACAACATATTGCTGGCACTGAAGGCGCCGCGCGATCCGCTGGCGTCGCTGTTCGGCGTGCGCAACAGGATGCAACGCGAGCGGATCGATGCGGTGCTCGAGACGGTGCGGCTCGGCGATCTTCGAGACAAGCTCGCCGGCGGCCTAAGCCATGGCCAGAAGCAGTGGCTGGAGATCGGCATGCTTCTGGCCCAGGATCCGAAGCTGCTGCTGGTCGACGAGCCGGTCGCCGGCATGACCGACGCCGAGACGGAGACGACGGCGACACTGCTGAAGGAGATATCGCGCAGCCACTCGGTCATCGTCGTCGAGCACGATATGCATTTCGTGCGGGCGCTCGGGGTCAAGGTGACGTGCCTGCACGAGGGCTCCGTGCTCGCCGAAGGCAGCATCGACGACGTGTCGGCAAACGAGCGCGTCGTCGAGGTCTATCTCGGTCGTTGAGGGAGGATAAGCATGCTGCCACCACATCAGCCGGCGCGGCGCAAGAAGGCGGCCGCGAGCCGCCCCGTCAAGGTTCATGTCGCCAAGCCGAAGGCGGAGGCGGCCTCCGCGGACGCTCCGAAGATGCGGGTGCTCGGGCGCGCGCCGGCGATCGGACGCGTGCCTGCGAGCCGTAAGTCGAGGACCGTCTCATGCTGAGCGTCGAGGGGCTGGACCTGCACTACGGAGCTGCGCAGGCATTGCGCGGTGTTTCGGTCTCGGCCAAGGCCGGGGCCGTGACGTGCGTGCTCGGCCGGAACGGGGTCGGGAAGACGAGCCTGCTCAGGGCGATCTGCGGGCAACACCGTCCGTCGAGGGGCCGGATTCTCTGGCAGGGCGAGGACATCTCGAATTTGCCGCCGCACGAGCGCGCGCGGCGTGGCATCGCCTTCGTGCCACAGGGGCGCGAGATTTTTCCGCTGCTGTCGGTGAAGGAGAACATCGAGACGGGGTTTGCTCCGTTGAAGCGCGCCGAGCGGAGCATTCCCGACTACGTGTTCGAGCTGTTTCCGGTGCTCAAGAGCATGCTTGGCCGCAGGGGAGGAGATCTGTCGGGCGGCCAACAGCAGCAACTCGCGATCGCGCGGGCGCTGACCATGCGGCCCAAACTCATCGTGCTCGACGAGCCGACGGAAGGCATCCAGCCGTCGATCATCAAGGACATTGGCCGCGCCATTGACGTGCTGCGCAAACGCGGGGACATGGCGATCCTTCTCGTCGAGCAGTATTTCGAGTTCGCGCGCGACCTCGCCGACAGCTACGCCGTCATGGATCGCGGCCAGGTGGTGCTGGCCGGAGCCCGCGCGGAGATGGTCGAAAGCGATGTGCGCCGCCGGCTTTCGGTCTGAGCCGATGCTTGCGACAAATACAGCGGACATGCAGCCAGTGCGCGCCGTCGGCGGAGCGCACGTGCGGCTGGGCGCGGCCAGCGGGCGCACTGTCGTGCGGGAGCTCAAGCAGAGCGGTGGCTATCGCCTCGCGATGCCATCGACGTTCGCCGACCACATCGAGGTATCGCAGATCAATACCGGGGGTGGCGTCGCCGGTGGCGATCGCGTCGAAACCAGTGTGGCGATCGAGCAGGGAGCCGACGCCGTGTTCTCGACGCAGGGCGCCGAGCGCATCTACCGGTCGTCGTCTGCAGCGTCGGAAATCGGCGTGAGATTGACGCTCGCAGCGGGTGGGCGTTTGGATTGGCTGCCGCAGCAGACGATCCTCTATGCCGGCGCTCGCCTGCGGCGACGGATCGAGGTCGACGCCGCCGCCGACAGCCGGTTGCTGATGGTGGAGATGCTGACCTTCGGCCGCCCGGCGAGCGAGGAGTGCGGTGAGCCGGCCCGGGTCGACGATCAATGGCGCATCCGCCGCGGCGGACGGCTGGTGCTGACCGAGGCATTGCGCCTTACGGGCGAGATGAAAAGCGTCCTGGCAAGGCCCGCGGTCGGCGGCGCCGCGCGGGCCTCGGCAATCGTCGTGCACTTGGCGCCAGATGCGCCGGACCGCATCGACGAGGCGAGATCGGCACTGGAGAACGTGCCGTGCGAGGCCGGCGTCAGTGCCTGGAATGGCCTGATGGTGGGGCGGTTTCTCGCGCAGCGGCCGGCCGATGTCATCGTCGGCGTCTCACAGCTGGCGCGCGCGCTCGGGCGTCGTGATATGCCGCGGGTCTGGTCGATTTGAGCCCACAGGCCGACGCGGACGCACGCTAGGGAAGGAAGGCCGATGAACCTGACACCACGCGAGAAGGACAAGCTGCTTGTCGCCATGGCCGCCATCGTCGCGCGACGCCGGCTCGAGCGGGGCGTCAAGCTCAACCATCCCGAGGCCATCGCGCTGATCACCGATTTCGTCGTCGAGGGCGCCCGCGATGGACGTAGCGTCGCCGACCTGATGGAGGCGGGCGCTCAAGTCGTGAGGCGCACACAGGTTATGGAAGGCATCGCCGAGATGATCCACGACGTGCAGGTCGAGGCCACATTTCCCGACGGCACCAAGCTCGTCACCGTTCACAATCCGATCCGCTGAAGGAGACACCTCAATGACGAGAGCTGTGGCCACTGCCGCCTCGTGTGTGCTGGCCGTCGTCGCGACGATCCTGCCGGCATTGGCGCATCCGGGCTCGCACGAGGGGCTCGGCTTTGCCGCGTTGATCGAGCACTATGCGAGCGGCTGGCATGCGCTTTCGCTGATCGTCGCCGCGGGTGCAGGCCTCGGGGCCTTCGTCATCGGCCGGCGCCGGCAGGCAAGGGTGGGAGTCGAGACGAGGCGCCGGAGGGACGAAGCATGAATCCGGGCGAGATCATCACGGCCGCCGGCGATATCGAGCTCAACGCGGGTCGCGCCACACGACAGGTGTCGGTGACGAACACCGGGGACCGCCCGATCCAGGTCGGCAGTCACTATCACTTCTACGAGACCAATCCTGCGCTTGTTTTCGATCGGGAGCAGGCCCGCGGGTACCGGCTCGACATTCCCGCCGGCACGGCCGTGCGCTTCGAGCCGGGCCAAGCGCGCGAGGTGGCGCTCGTAGAGATCGCCGGCCACCGCACGATCTATGGTTTCCGACAGACAGTGATGGGAAAACTCTGATGTCGGCAGCGCTGTTTCCGTCGCGACGCGTGATGTGGATGCCGCTCGACTACGACTGGCAGCCGCCCTCCGCCGAGGCCAGCCACTGCTGCGCCGCCATGGCCGCGTCGCTGGATATGTCGTGCGAGCAACACAACGATCCGTTCGAATGTCCGGATGTCGCGCTCGTCCATCACGAGATCTTCGGTGAGTACGGCATTCCAATTCGCGACGGCGGCGCGGGATATCTCCTGATCAGCCATTGCCCCTGGTGCGGCTCTGCCTTGCCCGAAGGAGGGCGGGACCGCTGGTTCGACGCCATCGAGGCGGCGGGCCTTGCGGATACGCCGACTGCCGAGCTACCCGAACACTTCCGCTCGTCGGCCTGGCGCCGACGCGCCGCCAATTGACCTCCGGAGCGCCCGCAATGCCGAGAAGGATCTCCCGCGCGGCTTACGCGCAGATGTTCGGGCCGACGGTCGGCGACAAGGTTCGACTGGCCGACACCGAGCTCGTGATCGAGGTCGAGCGCGACCTGACAACCTACGGCGAGGAGGTGAA
>JANRJI010000126.1:0-1927 GCA_033764055.1 Hyphomicrobiaceae bacterium | reverse complement strand
GGCGCAGACCTTGCGCGACTTCCTGCGCGACAAGACGATCCAGTCGCTGACCGAGCTGGACAGCGACCAGATCCAGCCGGCGAGCCTCGACCTGCGGCTGGGGCGCAAGGCCTATCGCATCCGCGCGAGCTTCCTGCCCGGTCGGGAAGCGACGGTGGCGGAGAAGCTCGCGAACTTCTCGATGCGCGAGATCGATCTGGCCGACGGCGCGGTGCTGGAGCGCGGCTGCGTCTACCTCGTGCAGCTGCAAGAGCATCTGGCGCTGCGCCGCGGCGTGTCCGGCCTCGCCAATCCGAAGAGCTCGACCGGCCGGCTCGACGTGTTCACCCGGCTGATCACCGACCGCTCGGACGAGTTCGACCGGGTGCGTCCGGCCTACAAGGGTCCGCTCTATCTGGAGATCGCGCCGCGGACCTTCTCGATCCTGGCCCGATCAGGCGCGCGCCTCGCCCAGCTTCGCCTGCGTCGCGGCAGCCCGCTGTCGACCGACACGGCGTTGCGCCGGTTGCAGGAGGAGGTGACGCTGGTGCATGCCGAGGATGCGGGGCGCCGCATCGACAACGGCATCCCGGTCACTGTCGATCTCAAGGGCGATGCGCCCGGCGCCATCATCGGCTGGCGGGCCAAGCCCTACACCGACCTGATCGACCTCGACCGCATCGGCGGCTACGACCCGCATGATTTCTGGGATCCGGTGCACGCCAACGCGCGCAGCGACCTGATCCTCGATCCGAACGGCTTCTACATCCTGGCCTCACGCGAGGCGGTCACGGTGCCGCCGGACCAGGCCGCCGAGATGGCGCCGTTCAACCCGGTGCATGGCGAATTCCGCGTGCATTACGCCGGCTTCTTCGATCCGGGCTTCGGCTGGGCCGAGGCCGGCGGGCAGGGCAGCCGCGCCGTGCTCGAGGTCAGAAGCTTCGAGGTGCCCTTCGTCATCGAGGACGGCCAGATCGTCGCGCGGCTGATGTACGAGAAGATGGCCGAGCGGCCGGAGCGGCTCTACGGCCAGGGCATCGGCTCCAACTACCAGCGCCAGGGCCTCAAGCTCGGCAAGCAGTTCAAGCCGCTTGCAACGACATAGCCCCCTCCCCTTGTGGGAGGGGGTTGGGGGAGGGGGCCGTTGGGCACACTCCATCGTCGCGCGAAAGAACTCCGTCGGGATATGACGGAGGCTGAGAGGCGGGTCTGGTGGCGCTTGCGAAACCGCCAACTCGACGGCGCATACTTTCGACGGCAGCAGCCGATTGGCAGGTACATCGTCGATTTCGTCTGCTTCGACCGCGGCATTGTTGTTGAACTCGATGGAGGTCAGCATGCTCTTGCTGCGCATCGAGATCAGGCCCGTGATGCATGGCTTGCCACGCAGGGCTTCAGGGTTTTGCGCTTCTGGAATCCGGACGTGATGTCGAATCTCGAAGGCGTGCTCGAAACTATCTACAACGCTTTACGAGATACCCCTCCCCCAACCCCCTCCCACAAGGGGAGGGGGCTATAGGGCGTCAGGCCGCCTTCTGCTTGCCGAGCCGGTCGCTGAGCTCGCCGACGATGCCCTTGCGGAAGGCCATGACGATCACCACGAAGATCACGCCCTGGATCACCGTCACCCATTCGCCGGCCTGGGCCAGGTAGTTCTGCATGGTGATGATGGTGAAGGCGCCGATCACGGGGCCGAAGATCGTGCCGATGCCGCCGACCAGCGCCATCAGCACCACCTCGCCCGACATCGCCGCGGTGACGTCGGACAGCGTGGCGAACTGCAGCACGATCGACTTGGTGGCGCCGGCGAGGCCCGCCAGCGCCGCGCTCAAGATGAAGGCCACCAGCTTGTAGCGGTCGGCGTTGTAGCCGAGCGAGACGGCGCGCGGCTCGTTCTCGCGGATCGCCTTCAGCACCTGGCCGAACGGCGAATGGATGATGCGCCAGA
>JANRJI010000125.1:0-2350 GCA_033764055.1 Hyphomicrobiaceae bacterium | reverse complement strand
GCCGCCCACCACCACCATCATTCTGACGGGACCTGCTGCGGCCACCACGCTGAGCCCCGCCCGATCGACACCGAAGCCCTCATCAGCGCTCGCGGGCTCAGGCTCGCGCGCACTGGGCGCGTCATCCTCTCGGATATCGACATCGACATCCGGCCGGGCGAGATCCTCACCGTGATCGGCCCCAATGGCTCGGGCAAGACCACCCTCGTCCGCACGCTCCTCAGCCTCGAAAAGCCTGACACCGGCAGCCTCCGGCGCTCTCCCCGCCTCGTGATCGGCTACGTCCCCCAGCGCTTCGACATCGACCGCGCACTGCCCATGACCGTCGAGCGTTTTCTCTCCCTCGGAGGGAGAAAGCGCGGGGCGACGATTGCGCAGGTGATGGGCGAGGTCGGCGCCGCCCAGGTAACAGCGAGCCAGCTATCCGAAATCTCGGGCGGCGAACTGCAGCGCGTGCTGCTTGCCCGCGCCCTCCTCAACGATCCAACCCTGCTGGTACTGGACGAACCCGTCCGTGGCGTCGATTATGTCGGCGAGGCAGAGCTCTATAACCTCATCGGCAAGCTGCGCGACACGCGTAGCCTGAGCGTGCTGCTCGTATCGCACGACCTCCACGTCGTCATGGCGCAAAGCGACCGGGTTATCTGCCTGAACCGGCACGTCTGCTGCTCAGGCGTACCTGAGACCGTTGCCCAGCACCCCGAATACGCCCGCCTCTTCGGCGCCGAAGCCGCCCGCGCATTCGCGCTCTACCACCATCACCACGATCACCGCCATGATCTCGCCGGCGATACGGCACCCACGGGGGATACGCGTGCTTGAGCCGTTTGTTCTGAGGGCCCTCGCCGCCGCGATCGGGCTCGCCATCATCGCAGCCCCGCTCGGCTCGCTGATCGTCTGGAACCGCATGTCCTACTTCGGCGAGACGGTCGCGCAGGCGAGCCTCATCGGCATCGCGCTGGCCCTCATCTTCAGCATCGACATGACGGCGTCGGTCATGCTCGTGACGCTCGCCGTGGCCGGGATATTGATCCTGCTCGGCCGCCAGAAAATCGTGCCCGTGGACGCCATTCTGGGCCTCATGCATTACGGCGCCCTCGCCCTTGGTGTGATCGCGACCTCCATGGTTAAAGGCCCCCCGGTGGACCTGATGGCCTACCTCTTCGGCGACATCTTTGCCGTGACCGAAAGCGATCTCTACTGGATCTACGGCGGCGGCATCGTCGTGCTGTCGCTCATGGCCTGGATCTGGCAGCCACTCCTTCGCCTCGCCGTTCACGAGGAGCTGGCGACAGCCGAAGGCGTCGAACGCACCGCTGTAAAGGCGACCTTCCTCGTCCTGCTTTCGCTGACGATCGCCGTTGCCATCAAGGTCGTTGGCGCGCTTCTGGTTGTAGCCTTTCTTATCATCCCGGCCGTGGCAGCAAGGCCACTCGCGTCGACGCCTGAGCGCATGGCCGTGACAGCCGCGGGCATTGCCATCCTGAGCGTCGTTCTCGGCCTCGAGCTGTCAGTGAGTTACGATGCCCCAGGCGGCCCAGCCATCGTACTGACCATGGCAGTAATGGCAGGCGCGTCTCTCACCTACGCCGCTACCCGCCGAGCCGCCTAGCCCAAGGCAGCTGGTAGACGGTTCAAAGTGTCGCTAAGTAGTGTCAAGCAGCGCAGACTAGAGCGAGAATGGCGACCATGACGACATCCCCGAGACGAGCCTCGGTTCCCGTACAAGTCGGCCCCGTGACGGTTGGCGGCGGCAACCCCGTCGTGGTCCAGTCGATGACCAATACCGACACGGCCGACATCAACGGCACGATCGCGCAGGTCGCGGCTCTCGCCCGGGCCGGCAGCGAAATCGTCCGCATCACAGTGGACCGCGACGAGGCCGCCAAAGCCGTGCCCTTTATCCGTGATGGCCTGCGCAAGCGCGGCTGCAACGTCCCCCTCGTGGGCGACTTCCACTACATCGGTCACAAGCTTCTGTCGGAGAACCCGGCCTGCGCCGAGGCCCTCGACAAGTACCGCATCAACCCCGGCAACGTCGGCTTTAAGGACAAGAAGGACCGCCAGTTCGCCGACATCATCGAGCTGGCTTTGCGGCACGACAAGCCCGTGCGCATCGGCGTCAACTGGGGCTCCCTCGACCAGGAACTGCTGACGCGCCTGATGGACGAGAACGCCGCCTCCCCGGCACCCAAGGACGCTCGCGCCGTCATGCACGAGGCGATCGTGCAGTCGGGCCTGCTCTCGGCGGAGCGCGCCGAGGAGCTGGGGCTCGGCGCCGGGGTATCTCGCCTTCCATTCGGGCATGCGCTCTCGGATCATCTCCTGCACGTCGCGGGCGAGCTCCTGG
>JANRJI010000124.1:0-82808 GCA_033764055.1 Hyphomicrobiaceae bacterium | reverse complement strand
CGAACTTCTCCATCCTCCGGTCCTCGTCACACTTGGCCCGGCTCATCCCGTCCCCCCGATGCTTCCCGCATCGGTTCGATCACGGATGACCGGACAACTCGTGTGCTACTGGAACCGGACATATCGTGTGCTGGCGACACGGGTGCCCTTGCCGGTGGCGCACGAACGCGGTTTTGGCCTAGGCTCTGGCGGGACCGCAGAGCCAGGAAATGATCCGATGTCCAGACCCACCTCGAGCAGCCGCATCCGCCTCGAGATCACGGAGCGCTTCGCCTTTGCCGGCGGCATGGCCTTCGGAGCTGTCGGCGCCTACGAGCGGCTGACGGGGCGTGCCCACCTCGCTGTCGATCCGACAGCACCGGACCTTGCGGGCGTTTGTGACCTCGACAAGGCACCGGTCGGGAGCGACGGCCTCGTCCAATTCGCGACCGACATCTCGATCCTGCGTCCCGTCGATCTCTCGCGCGGCAATCGGCGGTTGTTCTTCGACTGGGGCAACCGCGGCAACATCCGCTGCCTGCAGTTCTTCAACGACGCCGTCGGATCCAACGACCCCAGATCCGTCGCGCACGCGGGCAACGGCTTCCTGATGCGGCGCGGCTACACTGTCGTTTGGGCCGGCTGGCAGGCCGATCTCCTTGCCGGCGACAACCGCTTCCTGCTTGACGTCCCTGTCGCCACCGACGGCGGCAGACCGATTGCCGGCCCTGTGCGCGTCGAGTACATCGCGACGGCGCCCGGCCAGCGCACCTTTCCCCTGTCGAGCCGAGCTTCCACCCGATCGCACCCCGCCGTCTCGCTCGATACGACCAAGGCGACCCTGACCCGCCGTCGCTATGCCACCGACGAGCGCATCCCGGTCCCGCCCGGCGAGTGGCGGTTTGCCCGCGTCGAGGGTGGCACCGGACTCGACGGGCAGGGCGGCGAGACGGCGCTGATCCCGTCGGACGTGCACATTCACATCCCGAACGGCTTCGAGCCGGGATGGATCTACGAACTGGTCTACCAGGGCAGGGACCCCTTGGTGCTTGGGCTTGGCCACGTCGCCGTCCGCGACGTCGTGGCCTTCCTCAAGTCCGGTCGTGCCGACGACGCCGGCAATGCGAACCCCGTCTCCGGCATCGAGAAGGCCTATGGCTGGGGCCGCTCTCAGACCGGCCGCTGCATTCGCGACTTCGTGTATCGCGGCTTCAATGCTGATCCGGCGGGAGGCAGGGTGTTCGACGGCCTGCTGCCGCACGTGGCCGGCGGCGGCAAGATGTGGATGAACCACCGCTTCGCCAACGTCATCGTCTCGGCCGGCCAGCAGCACGAGGACCACGAGAACCCGGCGGACACCTTCCCGTTCTCCTACGCCCGCTCGACCGACCACTTGACCGGCCGCACCGACGCCATCCTGAAGCGCCCGGAGACAGACCCTCTCGTCATCCACACGCAGACGGCCACCGAGTATTGGCAACGTCGCGGCAGCCTCGTCCACACCGATACACGCGGCAACGACCTTGAGCTGCCCCCCACCGTGCGCGCCTACTTCTGGGCCTCGTCGCAGCACCTCGCCGACCCGCTCTTGAGAAAGCCCGCCAAGGGAATCTGCCAGAACGTCATCAACGTCGTTTGGACGTCCATGCTGTTCCGGGCCATGCTCGATGCGATGGACGGTTGGGCCAGCCGTGGCAAGGCCCCGCCCGCAAGCCGCGTTCCGCGTCGGTCGGATGGCACGCTGGTCGATGTCGAAGAGTGGCGGAAGGCCTTTCCCGCGATCCCTGGCATCGCCACCCCGCGCACACCCAACCTGCTCGAGCGGCTCGACTTCGGCCCCGATGTCGACCGCGGCATCCTGACAGAGCCGCCACGACGCACCGGCGAGCATTACGCCGTGCTGGTCCCGGCCACCGATGCCGACGGCAACGACGTCGCCGGCGTGCGCGCCCCGATGGTGCAAGTGCCGTTGGCCACCTACACCGGCTGGAATCTGCGCGCCCGTGGCCAGGGTCACGGCGCCATGCACGAGTTCTCGGGCAGCACCATCCCGCTGCCGGATGGCCCCGAGGAGCGCGCCATGACCGGCGACCCGCGGCCCTCGATCCGGGAGCGCTACGCGGATCGGGCCGCCTATCAGCACGCCATCGGCGAGGCAGCGCGGCGACTCGTGACCGAGGGGCTGATGCTCGAAGAGGACGTCGAGCGATGCATCGCAGCCGCTCATGACTGGCACGCTCCCCGCCACGACGTCGGCCTGGACTGAGCTCCATTTCGCTGGCCTCGCGCACGGGCGCAGCCGCCGTCGCTGCGTCGTCAGGCTGCCGCCTGCGCACTTCGCCCAAACGATCGTTTGGCGTAGAGTGGCTTCATCGCTTTCTGACCCGGTGATGCGAATGTCAGCCGAGATCGTCAGCCTCCGACAGGCTCGCAAGCGCAAGCAGCGTGCTGAGAAGGAGGCGGCAGCCGCTGAGAACAGAAGAAGATTTGGTCGGCCGGTCGCTGAACGGCGCCTTCAAGACGCCACGAAAGAGCTTGAGACAAGGAAATTGGATGGTCTACGGAGGAACACTCCGCAGCCCCCCGACGAGGACTGACCCCCGCGGGTGATCGCGTCGCCCCCTCAAACGTCTCACCTGCGGTCTCCAGACAATGGCCCGACCCGTCAAGCGATCTTTCACGATCGGTGGCCACCGGACGTCGATATCCCTCGAGGCGCCTTTCTGGGAAGCACTCAGGGAAATTGCGACACGCGAGAAGGTCCCGCTGGCCCGGCTGATCAGGGTCATCGATGGCGAGCGCGGCCAGAGCGGCCTGTCAAGTGCAGTTCGCGTCTGGATCCTCCGCTACTTCTGGCACGGCGGGAGGCCGGCCTAGTGACCTGTCGCGCCTAAATCGCTCGTATAGCCGCAACCGTCGACGATTTAGGCGCGACGCCACACTAGTCGAGGGCCGAGAGGAGCAATCCCAACTGGGCGTTCCCCATCGACATCGTCTGTCGCTGGTATAGAAGCGTGGGCTCGTCGTGTTGGCTTGCCGCCTGCGACTGGAGCACCGGCCTGATGTCCTCAGTGATCGAAATTCGCGGCCTGACCAAGACCTACGCTTCCGGCTCTTCGGCCTTGAAGGGCATCGACCTCGATATCCGCCAGGGCGAGATCTTCGCTCTGCTGGGCCCGAACGGCGCCGGCAAGACGACGCTCATCAACATCGTCTGCGGCATCGTCAGGAAGTCTGCAGGCACGGTCCTCGTCGGCGGCCATGACAACGTCACCGCCGCCCGTGAGGCACGCCGCCTGATAGGCCTGGTGCCGCAGGAGCTGACCACGGACGCTTTCGAGACTGTCTGGGACACCGTCGGCTTCTCACGCGGCCTGTTCGGCTGCCCGCCAGCGCCTGCCGTCATCGAGCGCGTCCTGAAGGACCTGTCGCTCTGGGACCGCAAGGACAGCCGCATCATGACGCTGTCCGGCGGCATGAAGCGGCGCGTCCTCATCGCCAAGGCGCTCGGCCACGAGCCGCGCATCCTGTTTCTCGACGAGCCGACCGCCGGCGTCGACGTCGCGCTGCGCCGCGACATGTGGGGACTGGTGCGTCGGCTCAAGGACTCCGGCGTCACCATCATCCTCACCACGCACTACATCGAGGAGGCCGAGGAGATGGCGGACCGCATCGGGGTCATCGACAAGGGAGCGCTGATCCTCGTCGAGGACAAGGCGCGCCTCATCGCCAAGCTCGGCAAGAAGCAGCTGACATTGGAGTTGGTGGAGCCGTTGGCCGCAGTCCCCGGTGCGCTCGAGCCTTTCGCGCTGGTGCTCTCCGCCGACGGCACCGAGCTCACCTACAGCTACGACACCCAGGCCGAGCGGACCGGCATCACACGGCTGCTGCGGGCGCTCTCAGACGCCGGCATCCGGTTCCGCGACCTCCGCACCACGCAAAGCTCGCTCGAGGAGATCTTCGTCGGCCTCGTCAAGGGGGCCGCATGAATATCCATGCCATACGCGCCATATACCGCTACGAGCTGGCCCGTACCCGCCGCACTCTGCTGCAGAGCATCGTCTCGCCGGTTCTGGCGACCTCGCTCTATTTCGTCGTCTTCGGGTCGGCCATCGGCAGCCGTATTCCCGAAATTGACGGGGTCGCCTATGGCGCCTTCATCGTGCCGGGTCTCGTCATGCTGACGCTGCTCACGCAGAGCGTGCAGAACGCCTCGTTCGGCATTTATTTCCCGCGCTTCGTTGGCACCATCTACGAGCTGCTGTCGGCGCCGGTCTCCGCCATGGAGATCGTGCTGGGCTACGTCGGCGCCGCAGCGACCAAGTCGGTCGTGCTGGCGGTCCTGATCATGATCACGGCAGCGTTCTTCGTGCCGATCCGTATCCTGCATCCTGTCACGATGGTAACGTTTCTCGTCCTGACCGCGGTCACGTTCAGCCTCCTCGGTTTCATCATCGGCATCTGGGCCGACAACTTCGAGAAGCTGCAGCTGGTGCCTCTTCTCGTCATCACACCGCTGACGTTTCTCGGCGGCACCTTCTATTCCATCGACGTGCTTCCGCCGTTCTGGCGATGGCTGAGCCTGCTCAACCCCGTCGTCTACCTGGTCAACGGCTTCCGCTGGAGCTTCTACGGCAAGGCCGATGTGGACGTCGCGCTCTGCCTCGCGCTGACCCTGGTATTTCTCGTCGCCTGCCTCGCCCTGATCTCGTGGATCTTCAGGACCGGCTATCGCCTGAAGAGCTGAGATGCAGGTCAGCCGCCTCGGCGGAACGGGCGTGCGGAGGCATTGTCTTTGGACCTGCCGGGCGACCTGCCGCGTTGATCACGGGAGATCGACGAGTTGCGGAGCCTCGCGCAGCACCATGGCCACCACTGATGAGCCCATCGACCGGCACGCGAGATCCGCGCGATCGCCATCTGAACTGACCGCGACCGCGTGGAAGGACGTTGCGGTTCGCGTCTGGCGAGGGTTCAACCACGACCGCGTGACCCTGATCGGCGCAGGCGCCGCGTTCTATGCCTTGCTAGCCTTGGTGCCCGCGCTCGGCGCCTTCGTGGCGATCTATGGCCTCGTTTTCGATCCCACCAGCGTCGTCACCCAAGTCGACACGCTGTCGGGTCTCCTCGCACCCGAGGTCCGCACCATTCTCGCCGACCAGTTGCAGCGCCTCACGACCGAGCGGGCTGCCTCGCTCGGAACGGCGTTCGCCATCTCGCTCGGTCTCTCGCTGTGGAGCGCGAGCGCCGGCACGAAGGCGGTGATGGACGGCTTGAATGTCGTCTATGACGAGGAAGAGAAGCGGGGCTTCCTTGGCTACAATGCGACCGCACTGGTGTTGACCGCCGCCGGGCTGCTCGGCGTGATCGCTATGCTCGGCGTGACAGTTGTCCTTCCTGTCGTTCTCTCGCGCATATTCGGCTGGAGCGGCGGAGGCTTCGTACAACCGGCGTCCTATGCCGCGCTGCTAACGCTGGTTTGGGCTGGGCTGCTCGCCATATATCGCTGGGGCCCGAGCCGCGACGAGGCCGAATGGCGGTGGCTCCGCCCGGGCACTTTCGTCGCCGCCGCGCTGATCATCGTGTTCTCGGCGCTTTTCTCCTGGTTTGCGAGAACCTTCGCCGGCTACGCGAGCTATGGCTCTCTGGGAGCGATCATCGCGTTCATGACCTGGACGTGGGCCTGCATGGTCATCGTCCTGCTCGGCGCGGAGATCAACGCTGAAACCGAGCACCAGACCGCTGAGGATTCGACCGTAGGACCGCCACGGGCACGTGGGCAGCGCGGCGCAACGATGGCCGACACCGTCGGTGAGGTGTCCGGCGACACCGCGGGGCAACGAGACCGTCGAAGAGATTTCCCCCCGGCCGACTGACGCGACGCCGCCGAAAGGCCTACCGCGGCTTGACGCCTACGGCGCAGTGCATGGCATGGGCATGGAAAAAGCCGCCGGCGTCGGCGGCCTTCGTTGCCGCGATCCGCCAGCATGCCGTCTCCTTGGCATCGAGCTGTGAGAGCACGTGGTCCTCGCGATAGCGCCAGATCGTGCTGCCCGGCCGGTCCAGCGTGACCAGCGAGGGAAACGGCACCAGCCGCTGCAGTCCCGCCCTTAGCATGCGCGCATAGAGGCTCTTGTCGGCGACTCCGCCTGCCGCCACGGACTGCGGCGGTGTCTCGGCCCGCTTGCGGAGCCCCTCGTCGAGGTCCGAGCTCCACCATTGCGGCATGTCGATCGCCCTGACGATGATGCCGACGCGTGCTCCCGGCCGCGCCACCCGCACCATCTCGGCAATGGCCTTGTCCGCGTCGCATTCCTCGAGCACGGTCACCGAAAGCACACAATCGAAGGTCGCGTCTGCGAATGGCAACGCCTCGGCGCTCCCGCTCGAGAAGGTGATGCCACCGGCGATTCCCTCCGCCTCGGCCAGCGCTCTAGCCTCTGCCATCAGGTAGCTGTTCACGTCGACCGCATCGATGCGGGCACCGCTACCGAGACGCCGCGCGAGCACGCGCGTCAGTGCGCCCGAGCCGCAGCCGACGTCGAGGACACGCTCGCCCGGAAGCGGAGCGGCGTGGTCGAGCAGCGTTCCGAGCAGCGCCCGATAGCTCGGCGACCGAGCCCGATCCTCGAGTGCCGCCACGCCGCCGACATGCGCGCCGCCGATGCGGATCACTGTGAAGTGCCGCGCCAGCGCCGGCACAGCGGGCTCCCATTGAGACGCAGCGAGAAAGAACGGACCGAGCACGAGCGGGGGGCCGCTGCCTTCGATGCGATAGGTCAGCCCCGCGTGCGTGCCGCCGATCTGCCCGCCGGGCGACGAGCTGGCGCCTCCGCCATCCGGTGCCGGCAACGATCCGAGAAAGCTCGTCATGGCTGAGACCAGCTCCCCGCATCGGTCTGCCGCCACGTCCGCCCAGCCGGTAGCATTGTATGCGGCGAGACGGTGGCAACGCGCCCCCGGCAGCCGCGGTAACGCACGAGCGACAGCCTCGGCGGTCATGCCCGTATCGCCTGGAACCAGCAGCAACCGCCCTGCTAGACCGGCGAACGGCGTCGCATCCAGTCGGGTCGGCACGACCAGCACGAGGCCGGCGACGCGCTCCGGCGCGGCTGCAGCGAGACCGGCGACGTCACCCGGCATCTGGGTCGCGAAATAAGCCCGTGCCAATCCCAGGTGCTCGAGCAGCGATACCAGACGATCGGCGGTTGTCATGTCCTCGGCGATCACGCGGGCGCTCTCCAGCTGGCTCATGGCTGCCGCCATGGTCTCGCGGACTAGCCCCCCTTTCAAGCGCGGAGCGCCGGCCACATCCGCGGAGGGAACGACGCCGGACAGCCCTGCCACACTTGACGGGCCATCGCGCGAGTTGAAGATGCCGGTGGGATGGCATGTGGAACACGGGGACGTCACCCCACTGTCGCTCGCCCGGGCTGGGGTCGAGCCGCTAAACGAGGCGCTCAAGCTGTCGCGCGCACCGATTGAGCACGGCCACCGGCGAGGGCTGCAGAGGGGAAGCCGAATGCGAGGCGGACGCCAGGTCGCTTTCTGGATCGCGGCGCTCATTGCGCTGGTCGTGCTCGTCGCCCTGTTGCGCGACGCGCTGCTGCCGTTCGTCGCCGGGGCCGTCATCGCCTATTTCCTCAATCCGGCAGCCGATCGTCTGGAACGGATCGGGATCAGCCGCCCGCTTGCGGCCATCCTGATGGTTGGACTGTCGGGCCTCGTGGTCGTCGTGGCGCTCGTCCTGCTGGTACCGCTGCTGTTCGATCAGTTGGGCCAGCTCGCCGCAAGACTGCCGACGGCCCTGCAGAACCTCGCCGCTGCGCTCGAAGCCTGGGCACAACAGCGCTTCGGTCCCTACTTCCCCGCTCTCAAGCAGAGCATCGACCGGTCGCTCGCGGAGGTTTCGCAAGGCTCGTCGGCCATTCTGGCGGAGTTGGCCCGCAGCGCCTGGAGTCGCGGCGTGGCCATCTTCAACGTCACGTCGCTCTTTCTGGTCACACCGATCGTCGTCTTCTACCTGTTGCGGGACTGGCCGAGGATCGTCGCCCAGGTCGATGCCAGCCTGCCGCGCGCGCATGCCGATACGATCCGCGGCATTGGTTGCGACATCGACGGCGCAGTCGGCGCCTTCATTCGCGGCCAGGGCACCATCTGCCTGGTGCTGGCCGTGCTCTATGCCGTTGCCTTGACGCTGGCCGGCCTGAAGTACGGGCTGGCGATCGGCATCGCCACCGGCGTTCTGGCCTTCATCCCCGTCGTCGGCTGGATGGTCGGGCTCGCGACCGCAACGCTCGCCGCACTCTCCCAGACGTGGCCGGACCCGACCCTCGCCCTCTGGATCGTCGGTATTTTCGTCGCCGGCATGGCGATCGACGCGGCACTCCTCTCACCCACCGTCGTCGGCCAGCGCATCGGTCTGCATCCGGTCTGGCTGATCCTCGCCCTGTTTTCCTTCAGCGCGCTCCTCGGCTTCGTCGGAACGTTGATTGCCGTGCCTGTCGCCGCCGCACTTGCCGTGATCGTTCGGTTCGCTCGCGATCGCTACCTCGAAAGTGACATTTACCTCGGGGAGGCTGGCGACCCGCCCCAAGCGCATCGGGGCCCGGAGACCTGAGCCGATGTCCGCCTTAGCCGCTCCTCGCCAGCTGGTCCTCGATCTTGGCCACCGCACAGCCTTCGGCGCAGAGGATTTCCTCTTGGGCCACTCGAATGCAGCCGCTGTCGCGCTCGTGGACGCGTGGCCCGATTGGCCTGGCGCTGCTGCGCTCGTCGTCGGGCCGCCACGGTCCGGCAAGACCCACTTGGCCCACGTCTGGCAGCACCGCACGGGAGCTGGCATCCTGGCCGCTACCGAGCTGAATGAGACGGCCGTGACCAGGTTGCTCCCGGGTGCCAGCATCGTGGTCGAGGATATCGATCTGGGCTTCGCCTCCGAGGCGGCCCTGTTCCACCTGATGAACCTCGCGCGCGAGCACCGGGGCAGCCTGCTGATGACGTCGACCGTCCCCGCTGGCGAGCTTTCCGTGGCCTTGCCGGACCTGAGATCCAGGCTGCGCGCAGCCGTCATGGTCGAGATCGCACCGCCGGACGACGGTCTCCTGGCCGCCGTCCTGGTGAAGCATTTCACCGACCGCCAGCTGTTGGTCGACCCTCAGGTGATTTCGTGGCTCGTCGCCCACATGGAGCGCACCATGGCCGCCGCCGCTGCGGTGGTAGCCGGTATCGACCGGTTGGCACTCGCCACACGCAGGAAGGTGACGCGCACCCTTGCCGCAGAGGCTCTCGCAAACCTCGACGCCGGCGTCGAGCCTGTCGCTTCGGACCCCGCCGACAGTGCCCGCGGCTGACGGTAGCCCCAAGTCCACGTTCAGGGCTCCATGCTCGGGGCCGGCGACATGCACACCATTTTTCGGCTAGGATTGAGCGACGGCCGCGGGTAATGCTTTGCCAATTGGGTGTGCTGCGAGGCATTTCGATCGGGAATTGCCCACGAGCCGGTGCAGCCAAGTCCGTTCGGTCGATCGCCCGGGGGACGAAGGACATGCGGTTGACATGTTGTTAAGCAGAATCACGGCACGGATCTTCGACGCAACTGCATGAAATTGCAGAAGTATTCCACCGGATTGCAGGCCCCACCTGCGCCGGCGGCCTTGCGGTGTCGTCAGCAGATCCGGAGCGCAAGACTTTGCCGATCGTAGACGCCTCCCCATTCTTTCCCTCGGGCATCAGACCCGAGCCGGAGGAACGGGTGGAGGACAGGAGCTCATCCCCCGTGACCCGCTCGCGGAGCCGCATCAGAAGCACCCCCCGGCGGAAGCCCGCTTCGCAGTCCGAGCGAGAGCCGGCACGCCTTCCCGTGGCCGAGCCTCCCGCCACCCCGGCACGATCGGGGGCGGAGCCGCGCTTCTACAATCGCGAGCTGAGCTGGCTACAGTTCAACGCCCGCGTGCTGGAGGAAGCCGGCAATCCTGGCCACCCGCTGCTTGAGCGGTTGCGTTTCCTGTCGATCTCGGCGTCGAACCTCGACGAGTTCTTCATGGTCCGGGTCGCCGGGTTGCACGGTCAGGTCGCCAACAAGGTGCGCACCGTCAGCCAGGATGGCCTGACGCCGGAGCAGCAGTTGGCTGCCATCAACCTGTTCGTCACCGGGTTGTCCGCCCGCCAGCAGGCGGCTTGGCTCGCCCTGCGCCATGAGATGGCCAATGCCGGAATCGCCATCGTCGAGCCTCATCAGCTGACGGCCGCCGAGCTCGCCTGGCTCGACGCCTACTTCCTGTCACACATCTTTCCGGTGCTGACACCGCTGGCCGTCGACCCCGTGCATCCGTTTCCATTCATTCCGAACAAGGGTTTCACCCTCGGCCTCGAGCTCGAGCGAGATGCCGGACACGGCGTTCGGCGCGACACGATGCACGCCCTGATGCCGATCCCGGCTCAACTCAGCCGGTTCATCCGGTTGCCGGGCCCGCCCGGCCTGGACCCGATCGAGGCGGCACGCGCGCCGGTCCGCTTCTTCGCCATCGAGACGCTCGTTGCACACTATGTCGGCCGCCTGTTCCCCGGCTACCATGTCGCCCGCCAGGGAGCCTTCCGGGTGCTGCGCGACAGCGACATCGAGGTCGAGGAGGAGGCCGAGGACCTTGTCCGCTTCTTCGAGAGCGCCCTCAAGCGCAGGAAGCGCGGCTCCGTCATTCGCTTGCAGGTTCAAGCGTCTATGCCCGTCGAGTTGCGCGATTTCGTCGCTGCCCAGCTCAAGGTCGACGTCGCTGACGTCCACGTGAAGGAGGAAATGCTCGGCCTGGCCGACCTCGGTCAGCTCATTGTCGCCGACCGTCCTGCGCTGCTCTTCAAGCCGTTTGCCATCCGCTTCCCCGAGCGCATTCGCGATTACCAGGGCGACTGCTTCGCCGCCATCTCGGCCAAGGACATCGTCGTCCACCACCCCTACGAGAGCTTCGACGTCGTCGTTCAGTTCCTCCGCCAGGCGGCGCAGGACCCGGACGTCATGGCCATCAAGTGGACGCTCTACCGGACCTCGACCGACAGCCCGATCGTACGAGCGTTGAAGGAGGCAGCCGAGGCGGGCAAGTCGGTGACGGCGGTCGTCGAGCTGAAGGCACGCTTCGACGAGGAGGCCAATCTCCGCTGGGCCAAGGATCTCGAGAGTGCCGGCGTGCACGTCGTCTATGGCTTCGTCGAGCTGAAAACCCATGCCAAGCTCGGCCAGGTCGTCAGGCGACAGGGCGGCGACATCGTCAGCTACTGCCATATCGGCACCGGCAACTATCACCCGCAGACGGCCCGCATCTACACGGACCTCTCGTTCTTCACGGCGGACGCTGCGGTCGCCCGCGATGTCACCCGCTTGTTCAACTTCGTCACAGGATATGCCGAGCCCGCCAACCTCGAGGTGATGGCATCGAGCCCGCGCGGCATCCGTGAATGCATGCTGGAGCGGATCGCCGCCGAGGCCGAGCATGCGCGAGCCGGCCGCCCCGCGGCGATCTGGCTCAAGATGAACTCGCTGGTCGACGGTCAGATCATCGAGGCCCTTTACGCAGCGAGCCGGGCCGGCGTGGAGATCGACCTCGTCGTGCGCGGCATCTGCTGCCTGCGACCCGGCGTCCCGGGACTGTCGGACAACATTCGCGTCAAGAGCATCGTCGGCCGCTTCTTGGAGCACGGTCGCATCTATTGCTTCGGCAATGGACATGGGCTACCGGACCGGCGCGCCATGGTCTACATCAGCTCCGCCGACATGATGCCGCGCAATCTCGACCGGCGGGTCGAGGCGATGGTGCCGATTCACAACCCGACCGTCCACGAGCAGATCCTCGACCAGATCATGGTGGCCAACCTGAAGGATAATCAGCAGAGCTGGCGCGTGCTCCCCGACGGGTCGTGCGAGCGGATCAAGCCCGATGCGGGCGAGGAGCCGTTCAACGCCCATACCTACTTCATGATCAATCCGAGCCTGTCGGGGCGCGGCCAATCGCTGGCAGGTAGCGTGCCGCCGCTGGTCTTGATCCGCGACCAGCGTTGAAGGAGCTTCCGGCGTGCCGGATTTCACGAGCTTCGACGAGTGCCGCGGCAAAGGCACATGCCTCGAGCCGATTGCAGTCATCGACATCGGCTCCCACTCGGTACGCCTCGTCGTCTACGAAGGCGCTGTGAGAAGCCCGGCGCCCCTTTTCAACGAGAAAGTGCCGTGCGGCCTCGGGCGCAACCTCGTCATGACGGGCCGCCTCAACGAGGAGAGCGTTCAACGCACCATCGAGGCGCTCGCCCGGTTTCGCGGCATCGTGCGCAACCTTCGCGTCAAGAATGTACGGGCAGTGGCGACTGCCGCCGTGCGCGAAGCCTCGAATGGCGCCAGTTTCATCGCGGCGGCCGAAAGAACGCTGGGTTGGCCGATCCAGATCCTGTCCGGCGAGCGCGAGGCCGAGCTCGCGGCCTATGGCATTGAGATGGGCTTCCGCAATCCCGACGGGATTGCGGGAGACTTGGGCGGTGGCAGCCTCGAGTTGATCGACATCGTGGGCGGCGAGCGGCGGTCGTCTGACACGCTCCCGCTCGGTGGCCTGCGCCTTCAGGACGAGGCTGGGCGGCGCATGGACCGCGCCTTGGAGATCGTCGACGGCCACATCGCTGCTTTGCCGTGGCTGCCACGTGGCCGTGGTCGCACATTCTTCGCGGTCGGCGGCACGTGGCGTGCACTCGGCAAGCTGCACATGACGATGACCGGCTACCCGCTGCGCGTCATGCACGGCTACCGCCTCACCGCCCGCGAGGCGCTCGAGCTGTCGGAGACCATCCGCAAGGCGCGGCGCATCGTCGATCTGAAGGGCGGCGACACCGTATCGCGCGTGCGTCGCGAGGTTCTTCCCTACGGCGCGCTCGTGCTCGAGCGCCTCGTGCGCCGCATGGAGCCGAGCGATATTGTTTTCTCGGTCTTCGGCATACGCGAGGGCCTCCTCTACTCGCTGCTCGGCGAGGCCGAGCGCCGCAAGGATCCGTTGGTCTCGTTCGCGGAGGATTATGCGCGCCGCCGTTCGCGCTCCGTCGAGCATGCCCATGAGCTCGGCAACTGGACCGATCAGCTGTTCGTCGAGCCCGGCCCCAAGGAGACCGAGGAGGAGCGTCGATTGCGGCGGGTGGCGTGTTTGTTGTCGGACATCGGTTGGCGCGCGATGCCCGACTATCGCGGCGAGCAGAGCCTCAACGTTATCGCCCACGCCGCCCTCAACGGCATCGATCATCCCGGCCGCGTCTTCCTGGCCCTGACGGTCTACTTCCGCCACGTCGGCGCCAGCGAGCAGGACAAGGAGACCGACGACGACCTGTCGCACCGCCTGAAGGATCTGGTGTCCCGCCGGTTGTATCGGCGGGCTCGCATCCTCGGCGCCGCCATCCGCGCAGCGCACATGCTCTCGATCGGCATGCCCGGGACCATCGACGAGACCCCCGTCACCTACGACGGCGGCAAGCTCGTTCTGAGCCTGCCGAAGGCGCACCACCACCTCGACGGCGAGCGCCTTCAGCGGCGGTTCGCGGCGCTGGCCTCGCTCCTGGACTGCACCCCGCAGATCCGGAAGGCAGCCTAACTCGCCTCACGACGACGACCTCGACAGGGCTCGCGGATTCGCATGGATGAGCCGGCGGTTGCCACCTCCCGGCGCTTGTGGCACCGAAAGAGCCGAAAAACTGTCATCTGGGAGCGAGAGACATGGCCAAGGACGGGCATGGGTCGGGCGGGGCGCCCGAGGCGGCGAAGGGAGGGGCGCTCACCGGTGTCAAGGTCATCGACCTGACCCGGGTGCTCGGCGGCCCGTTTGGGACGCAGCTCCTGGCCGACCATGGCGCGGACGTGATCAAGCTCGAGCCGCCACAGGGCGACGAGGTGCGCGACTGGGGCCCCCCATTCCACGACGACGACGCCGCCTACTTCATCGGCATCAATCGCAACAAGCGGTCTGTGGGCCTCGATCTGGGCAACGAGGAGGGCCGAAAAGTCCTGCTGAAGCTCCTCGAAGGAGCCGACGTGCTCATCGAGAACTTCAAGCCCGGCTCCATGGAAGCCTGGGGGATCGGCTATGACACGCTGAAGGAGCAGTTTCCGCGACTGATCTACTGCAAGATCTCGGGTTTCGGCTCGACCGGCCCACTCGGCGGATTCCCCGGGTACGATGGCATCGTCGGCGCCATGGCCGGCCACTACAGCGTCAACGGCTCGAAGGACTCCGGGCCCATGCGGCTCGGCCTCCCCGTCGTCGACATCTCGATGGGCCTCTATTGCGTGATCGGCATTCTGCTGTCGATGCACGAGCGGGCTGCTTCGGGCAAGGGCCAGCAGATCGAGGTGACGCTTTACGATTCGGCGCTGTCGCTGATGCACCCTCACTTCCCGAACTACTTCCTGTCGGGCAAGGTGCCGCAACTCACCGGTAACCAGCATGCCAATCTGGTGCCCTACGGCATGTATCCGACTCGGACCGTCCCGGTGATGATCGGCGCCGGCAACAACCGCGCCTTCAAGAAGGTCGCCGAGGTCTTGGGCCGGCCGGACCTCGCCGACGATCCTCGCTTCAGGACGAACCAGGACCGCCAGAACAATCGCGATGCCCTGAACGAGATCATCTCGGCGAAGCTGGCCGAGGTCGATGGTGTAGCCTTTGCCCTCGAGCTCCTGAAGTCGGGCCTGCCGTGCGGTCCGGTGCTCGACACCGGTCAGGTGGCCAATGCCGAGCACACCAAGGCGCGCGGCATGATCTACGAGAAGGACTGGTACAAGGGCATGGGCACACCTGTGCGCCTGTCGCGCACACCCGGCGGAATGAAGTCCGCACCGCCCAAGTTCTCGGCCCACACTCGTGAGGTGCTTGCCGAGCACGGCTTCGACGAGGCTGCAATCGAGCGGCTCATGGCATCGGGCGTCGTCGTCGAGAAGCGACGGACCTCCTGATCGGGCCGCGGCCACCCCTGTCCGGCTTGGTGACGGGGGTGGCTCGCACAGCCGGATGCAGCCCGTCGTCGCGCCGCCGTCGAATCCGCTGGCCGGTCAGCATCGGGACCATCCTGCACCGCGCCACATTGACGGCGTCGGCCACACCGGTGCACGGCGCGCTCGGCAACCGCGTCGCTCTGGCAGGAAGGTCTTGCGCTCCGATCGGACATCCCTCGCTCAGCAAGGTTGGGCGCTCCATTGGCGCCGTTTTCTGATGGCGACCCAGGTGGCCCTGGCCGGCAGGGTCCGGCAATCGCGCAAGAGCCGCCGCAGGACGTCTCCGCCGCGACACGTCTCCGCGGCAGGACTTGGCCAACCGGCGCTTACGTGCCTACCCTTTGGCACCGATCCCGCCTCCGAGGCTCCCATGACCGAGACCGCCGTCGACTCAACTGCTGCAATCACGCGCTTCGTGGTCGACACCCCGGCCAGTGCCATTCCATCCGACGTGCGGCGCGAAGGCGTGCGCAGCCTCGTCAACATCCTGGGCTGCACGCTTGGCGGAGCCCGCCATGACGGGGTCGAGCGGGCCTGGCGCGCACTGCAGCCGTTCGCTGGATCGCCTCGCACCGGGCTCATTGGGCGCTCCGACCGTACCGACGCGCTCACGGCAGCCTTCATCAACACCCTGGCCTCGTCGATCAACACCTTCGACGACACCCATGCCGAGGCGATCGTCCACCCGAGCGGCCCCGTGATGGCGACGATCCTGGCCGTGGCCGAGCTGCGACCCGTGACGGGTGCCGAGGCGCTGGCCGCCTTCACCCTGGGCGTCGAGGCGGTATGCCGGCTGAGCAAGGCGATCTCCGTGGCGCCGGCCAAGGGCGACATCGCGTGGTCCCAGACCGGCGTCACGTGCGGCATCGGCGCGGCTCTCGCCGCGGCCCGGTTGCTGCGGCTCGATTTGCAGCGGGCGCGCATGGCCGTCGGCACCGCAGCCGCACAGTCCTCCGGCATCCGCGCCTTGCATGGAACCATGTGCACGGCTGGGCTGCCTGCCTTCGCCGGCCAGTCGGGCCTTCGGGCCGCCGTGCTTGCCGAGGCGGGTTTCACATCTTCGCAAACCGTGATCGAGGCCCGCTATGGCTTTGCCGCATGCTTCGCCGAGAGCCCGCACCTCGGCCACATCACGGTCGGCCTCGGCAGTCATTGGGAGATCCTGGCCAATACCTACAAGCCCTATCCGTGCGGCATCGTCATCCATCCCCTGATCGATGCGGCGCTCGAGATCGCCCGTGAGCGCAGGACGACCGCCGACGTCGTCGCCGCCGTCGAGATCAATGCCAATCCGACGGCCATGGCGCTTTGCTTCAGGCGCCACCCGAAAGACGAGATGGAAGGCCAGGTGAGCCTTTATCAGTGGGTCGCGGCGGCTCTGGCCCGCGGTCGCGCCGGCATCCCAGAAGGCACCGACGAGGCGATCCGTGACCCTGCCATCGCCGCGTTGCGCAATCGCATTGAGGTAACGACCGACCCCGCCGTGCCCCATGACGGGGCTGATGTGACCGTCCGGCTCGCGGACGGCAGCGTTGTGTCGCGACGTATCCGCGATTGCATCGGCAGCCGGGGCCGTCCGATGACTGACGCCGAGCTCGACGCCAAGTTTCTTGGTGCGGCCGACGGCGTCTTGGTTCCGCATCAGGCCCGCGCGCTGCTCCAATTGGCCCGCAATATCGACGGCTTGTCGGACGCAGGCGTGATCGCCCGCGACGCGCATCGCGCATGAGCTCGCACCGGAGACCGAAGACCGATCGCTCCGACCGCCGTCGGGGCAGGGTCGCCTCGTCGTGTCGCCTCGCTGTTGCCCACGCCCCGGATTGCTGCCAGTCTGCCGGACACAAACACAAGAGCAACGACGGGTCTGCTTGGCTCCGCTGCGGGCACGACCTGATCGCTGGGTGTCGGGAGGCACATGCGCAAGGTCGATTTCTTCGCCGCAATCGGGCTGCTCGGCTTCGTGGCGGTGATGGTGATGATCGTCATCCCCAACGAGAATGCCGAGGGCGTCTGGCATGGTCTATCGCCCTATTTCTATCCGATGGTCATGCTGGCCGGCGTCGGCCTGTCCAGCATCGGCCTCCTCGTGCAGGCCATGACCAAGCCCAGCGAGTACGAGAGCCAACCGCAAGCGCCGCTGACCTGGTCCGAGCTCGGCTTCTTCCTCTTGATCTCGGCGATCATCCTCGGGTCGGTTCTCGTCTTTCATTGGTTCGGCACCTGGGCAGGCGGCATCGTGCTGATTGCCGCGACGATGGTCTTCATGGGCGAGGTCAATCCGTTGCGCATCGCTACCGTGGCCTTGCCTACGCTTGCGGTCACCTATGCCATCGTCACCTGGGCCCTGAAGATCCCTCTTCCTTGAGCTCGAGGCTCGCATGTACGGCCAGATGATCCAGGCAGCGGCCAACGTGATGTCGGTCGAGGTGATCGGCTACATCACGCTCGGTCTGTTCATTGGCTACATCGTCGGCGTGCTTCCGGGCATGAGCCGCGCGACAGCCATCGCGCTCCTGATCCCGATCACCTACAAGCTGCCACCATTGGCCGGCATCTCGTTCCTGATCGGGGTCAGCAAGGGCGGCAATACTGGAAGCGCGCTGACGGCCATCCTGATCAACGTGCCGGGTGAGCCGCAGTCGGTCGTAACGGCCCTGGACGGCTATCCTCTGACGCAGCAGGGCAAAGCGCAGAAGGCGCTCAAGATCGCCCTGGTTGCGTCGGTTCTCGGCGATTTCATTTCGACGATCGTGCTGGTGGCCCTGGCGCAGCCGCTCGCCGTTCTCGCCGTGGGCACCGGACCCGTCGAGCTCACGGCAGTGCTGATCTTCGCCATCACCTTCATCGCTGCAGTGTCGGGGCATTCCTTCTACAAGGGCCTCATCGCCGGCTTCCTCGGTCTCCTGCTGGCCGCGCCGCGGCTCGACATGGAGACGGGCCAGCCGCGCCTCACCTTCGGCTTCGCCGACATTTATGACGGCATTCCGCTACTGGCCGTCGCCATCGGCACGTTGGCCCTTTCGGAGATGCTCGTTCAGATCGACAAGGGGTGGAGAGGCTCCTACGAGCACAAGGCGGCCCATCTGACCGGCGGCACGCCGGAGAACCGGGCATTGTCCTGGAAAGAGTTCATGACATGCATGCCGACGATCCTGCGCTCGTCCTTCGTCGGGATCGCGATCGGCAGCATCCCCGGCATGGGTGCCAGCCTGTCGTCCTTCCTGGCCTACGCTTGGACGAGGCGCCGCGACAAGGACCCGGAGAGCTTCGGCAAGGGTCGCCTCGAGGGCGTGGCTGCCGCCGAATCCGCCGACAACGCCTCGGTGCCGGCCGGCCTCATCCCGATGTTCGCCATCGGCCTCCCGTCGAGCGCCTCGGCCGCGCTGCTGATGGGCGCCTTCATGCTGCACGGGCTGACGCCTGGCCCATTCCTGTTCCGCGACGACGCCGTGCTCGTCTATGCGATCTTCATCGGCATGGTGCTGGCGTCCGGGATCATGCTGATCATGGGCATCGTCGGTCAAAGCCTGTTCGCCCGGTTGATCGCCGTCTCCGAGGTGATCCTGGTGCCGATCATCATCTTCCTCTGCGTGATCGGCGCCTACCTCGAGGGTAGCGGGATGTTCAGCGTCTACCTGATGCTGGTGTTCGCGTTCGTCGGCTACTTCATGAAGAAGTTCGACTTCTCGTTCATCACGTTCCTGATCGGGTTCATCCTGGGGCCGATGGCGGAGCTGTCCCTGCGCCAGGCGATGATCATCACCGACGGCAAGATCAGCTCACTGGCCAACCATCCGGCGGCGATTGCCTTCCTCGTGCTTGCCGCCATCTCGATCTGGCGGCTCGGAACCATGCGCAAGCTGAGAGAAGGCACGAAAGTCGGCGCGGAGGACGCGTAACGTGTGGCACCGGGCACGATCGCCCGGCGTCGGAGCAAGGGAGGAGAGACGAAATGAAACGAACCATCTCGACGGCGGCGACGACGGTCCTGCTGGCCGCCACGCTTTCTGGATACGCAGCAGCGCAGGAGTTTCCGACCAAGCCGATCAACATCATTATCGGCTTCGGTGCGGGCGGCGGCACGGACGCCGTCGTGCGGGCGGTTGCCGAGCCCATGACAAAGAGCCTCGGCCAGCCGGTCCTGGTCACGAACAAGCCGGGTGCCGGCGGCGGCGTCGCCGCCATGGACATCAAGAAGGCCAGCCCCGACGGCTACACGATCTATGCCGGCGGCTCGCTCACCTTCGCCTTCGAGCCGCTGGTGCTCAAGACCCAGTACAAGCACGACGACTTCGAGCACATCGCGCTGATCAGCCTGTTCCAGGACGGCCTCTTCACGCATCCGAGCCGCCCGTACAAATCGATGCGGGACGTGATCAACGCCGCTAAGGCCGAGAAGCGCTCCATCAAGTACGCCTCGCAGTACCAGCTCGACCGGCTGATCTTCGCATTCGTCGCCAAGCAGGAGGGCGTGGAGATCATTCCCGTCCCGACCCAGGGCGGCAACGGCGCTGTCACCGCCACGCTGGCCAACCAGGTGGATTTCGGTTTCTCCGGCGGCACTTTCGGCCCTCACGTCGAGTCCGGCGCCTTGCGCATGATCGGCTCCATGATGGCCGAGCGGCTCGAGCGCTTCCCCGATATCCTGAGCATGCACGACAACGGCTGGAAGATCGGCAGCGGCAATTACCTGATCGTCTCCACGACGAAGGGAACGCCGAAACCGGTCGTCGATAAGCTCGCAGCGGCATTCAAGGCCGGAATGCAGACGCCAGCCGTTCAGGCCGTCGTCAAGAGCCGCTACATGAAGGACGTCTTCATCGGCCCTGACAAGGCTGGCCAGGTGGTCAAGGAAGAGACCGACAAGTACGCGAAACTGGTCGAGGACCAGAAGAAGTAGCCGTTGCCCCGCCACCAGGCGCCGTCGTTCGCTCCGTGTCCCATTGGGGGAGCGGACGGCAGGCCAAGGGCCACCTCAGCCAGCTGACGAGCTCCACCATGACCACGAGACCGCAACGCGTCGCCCTCGTCACGGGCTGCGGCAAGGAGAACGGCATCGGCGCGGCAATCGCTCGCCGTCTCGCAGCCGATGGCGCCATCGTCGTCGCCAGCGATGCACGCGCAGCCGGCGTCGACAACGACAACACGGTGGACCGCAGGACCGAGTGGCGGGGTCTCGACAGCCTCGTCTCGGCGATACGGGCCGTCGGCGGCGAGGCATCCGCACTCGAGGGCGACGTTTCGACGGAGGCTGGAGCCGGCCAGCTCGTTGCCGAGACGATCGCCCGTCACGGCCGCCTCGACATTCTCGTCAACAATGCTGGCGCTCCGCATGGTCAGGACCGAGGCGAGATCGAGACGATCCCCGTCGACGCCTGGCACAAGGTGATGGCAGTCAATGCCCTGGGCCCGTTTCTGATGGCGCGCGCCGCGGTTCCCCACATGAAGTCGCGAGGCTGGGGCCGCATCATTTCGATGTCGTCCGTGGCGGGCATGTACGCACTGCCGCAGCGGGCCGTGTACTCGGCATCGAAGGCCGCCGTCATCGGCATGACCCGCTCACTCGCGCTCGACCTCGCGCCGCTGGGCATCACCGTGAATGCCATCTGCCCCGGCTCGATCCGGACAGATCGCGCCATCTCGACGACGCTGAGGGCTGGCTGGAACGATGTGGAGGCCGGACTCAAGGAGCGCGCCAAGGCACTGCCGATGGGTCGCCACGGCCTGCCTCACGAGATTGCGGCCACCGTCGCGCATTTGGCATCCGAGGAAGCTGGTTTCATCACGGGCCAGACCATCGTCATCGACGGCGGAGGGCTGCCGCCTCACGCCGTATGACCCCATTGAATTGGCTGAGCCGGCCCTGTCGTTCCCGGCGTAGGACGGGCCAACGGAGATCAGGCGGGCTGCGGCTGCCACCTACCCCTGCCACACGCCAGAGGTGATCGAATGACACGTCCCTTGTCGCTGCCTCTCGCCGGCGTCACCGTGCTCGATCTCAGCCGCGTTCTCGCCGGACCCTATTGCGGACTGATGCTCGCCGACATGGGCGCCGACGTGATCAAGATCGAGAACCCGGATGGCGGCGACGACACCCGAGGGTTCACCGAGCCGAATCTCAACGGCGTCTCGACCTACTTCCTCACCGTCAATCGCAACAAGCGATCGGTGGCGCTCGATCTCAAGTCGCCGGCCGGCAAGGCTGCGTTCCTGAAGCTGGTGAAGAACGCCGACGTCGTGCTCGAGAATTTCCGCACAGGCGTGATGGAGCGCCTGGGCCTCGGCTTCGATGTGCTGAAGGCTCACCGGCCGAGCCTCGTCTACTGCGCCATCTCGGGCTACGGCCGCTCGGGGTCCAACATCGAGGTGCCCGGCTACGATCCCATCGCGCAGGCCGAAAGCGGCCTCATGTCGATGATCGGAGATCCCAACGGGCCACCGATGCGCGTGGGCGCCTCCGTTGTCGATCTCGTGACCGGCCTCTACGCGGCGCAAGCCATTGCCGCCGCCTTGCGCCACTCGGCCTTGACCGGCGAGGGCCGGTTGATCGAGGCGACCCTACATGAGACGGCGATGAGCATGCTCGCCAACTTCGCGGGGGCATTCCTGATGACGGGCCGCAATCCGACCCGCTCGGGCAATGCCAATCAGGTGGCCCAGCCGGCAGACGTCTTTGAGGCGGCAGACGGTCCATTCACGATCGCCGTCATCACCGAGGCACAGTATCGAAGGCTGTGCCTCGACGTCATCGACCGACCCGACATGCTGGCGGATGAGCGCTTTGCGACGAACCCGTCGCGTCTCAGGAACGTCGCTGAGCTCAAGTCAGCCCTGTCTGCGATTTTTCGTCAGCAGTCCAGGGAGCACTGGGTGATGCGCATGCGGGCGGCGGGGCTGCCTGCCGGCGCGGTGCTCACCGTGGCCGAGGCCCTCTCGAGCGAGCTGGTCGCGGAGCGCGAATCACTGCGGGAGGTCAGCCACCGCGACGCCGGGTCGTATCGCGTCCTGCGCACGCCGGCCCGTTTGCATGATACGGAGCCTGTCCCCTCGATTGGCGCACCCGCTCTCGGCGAGCACACCTACGAGGTGCTGGACGCGCTTGCCGGGATGTCGAAAGCCGAGGTCGATGCTCTGATCGCCAATGGCGTGGCCCGCTGAGCGGCAGTCTTTTCAGGCGGACAGGCGTCAGTTCCGGAGCGGCGGCTGTTGTCCCATGCTTTCCGAGAGGAGAGCCGCGAGCCGCGGCGTGAAGAACGCCGAGCCGCGCTCGTTGAGGTGATATCCATCGCGATAGAATTCTTTGCCGAGCTCGTCGTGGCGCACGGGCACAAGCATCCTGACGCCGGCGAGTCGCGCCGCCGCGTCGATCCGCTCCTTCATGGCCGCGGCGTTCGGCACCGGCGCCGGCGGCTCGACGAAGATGAGGCGCGAGCCTGCGGCCTCGACTCTGCGCCGCATCGCCGTCAGCCGCTCTACGGCGAGGGCGACATTGCCATAGCGAGCGCGCTCGTCGCTCGAGCGGGCCGCAGTCAGTTTCACGGTCAGCGTCGACAGGTCCGGGATCAGCTTGAACAGCACCTGCTTGCGCAGCTCCTCACGCAGTCCGTAGTAGGCGCTGAGCCGGGAGATGACGAGTCCGCTCGTCTCCGTGTTGCCGAGGCCGAGCTCGCCGGCGACTGTCGGAATGTCTTGCAGCCGCAGCAGCCGGTGTGCCGAGTAGGCGCCCCGGAACTCTTTCCCGATCAGCTGCTCGAACGAGATCATCAGCACGAAGGCATCGGGTCTGACGCCCGCGTCGATGAGGCGGCCGAGACCGTGATACCAGTCGAGATATGCGGTGCCCTCGACCAGCAGCCGTTGCGCATTCACCCCGTTGTCGGCAAGCGTCCGTTGCAAGGGCTTGAAATCGACCCCGTCCCCCATTAGCGAGTTGCCGATGACGAGCGCGGTTGCCACGCCGTTCCTGCCATGACGGATCCCGAGGGCCTGCCTGTATTCCGTGACGATACGCCCCTCGATACGGCTGAGGCTCGGCACCATCAGGCGGGCCAGCAGCTCCATGACGACGAGCAGGACGACGATTGCACCGACCAGCGCGAACGATGCCCACAACGGCACCTTCGCCCTGAGGGGCGCCTCCGCTACGTGGCTGGCGTCAGAACTGGAAATAGATGAAGGCATTGATATTGCTCGCTGAGAGCAACAGCACGGCGCACACGAACCCCAGTGCCGTCGCGAAGCGGTCGCGGAGCGTGGCGTGCTGTAGCAGATACTCTTCTCGACGGGTCTCGTTGACGACGTCCATGGCCAGCATCATCGCGCCGAACAGCATCAGCACCTTGGCCGCCACCATGAGCTCCGGCTGCCAGGTGATCGTCCCGATGCCGGACAGGAGGTGCCACGCATCCCCGACTGTCATGGCTCGGAAAAAGACCCACGCGAGGCAGACGACGTGGAACACGAGGATGCGTGCGATCCACGCCCTTGCACTGGTGAGCGAGGCACCGCCCGCGTCCGCTGGACCGCTGCGCGCCGGGCCGAGACCCAGGGCCTCGCGCGCGTAGCGCTCGATCGCGAGGCCCACGCCGTGGATCGCTCCCCATACGACGAACGTCCAGTTGGCGCCGTGCCATAGACCCCCGATCACCATCGTCAGCATGAGATTTCGGTAGGTCTCCAGGCGTCCCCCGCGATTGCCGCCGAGCGCGATGTAGAGATAGTCGCGCAGCCACGTCGACAGCGAGATGTGCCAGCGCCGCCAGAAATCCTGGAGGCTCGTCGCCAGATACGGCTGGCGGAAGTTGACCATGAACTCGAAGCCGAGCAGCTTCGCACTGCCTCGGGCCATGTCGCTGTAGCCGCTGAAGTCGCCGTAGATCTGCAAGGCGAAGGCATAGGCCCCTAGCAGCAGGAGACCGAGGCTCGGATCGCCCATCCGGCCCGAGAAGACGCCGTCGGCCACCAGTGCGCAGTTGTCGGCGATAACGCATTTGCGGAATAGCCCCGTCGCAATCAGCATCAGGCCGTCGAACACCTGGTCGCTGTCGAGCCGCCGCGGTGTGGCGACCTGCGGCAGCAGGTGCCCGGGGCGCTGGATCGGCCCCGCGATCAGATGCGGGAACAGCGAGATGAAGAGCGCATAGTCGACCAGCGAGCTGCTCGGCTCGAGCCGGCGGTTGTAGACGTCGACGATGTAGGCGACGGCCTGGAAGGTATAGAACGAGATGCCCGGCGGCAGCAGAACCGAGATCACTGTGCGGTTCGGATTGTCGACCCCGAGCACTTTCAGCAGGTCGATGAACGAGTCGATGAAGAAGTTGCAGTACTTGAAGAACCCGAGAAATCCCAGGTTCATGACCAGAGAGATGACGAGCAGCCTCCGCCGGCGCCGCGCGTCGTCGGTCGCCCCGATCCATCGGGCCAGATGGTAGTCGACGAAGGTCGAGACGAGGATCAGCGACAGGAACCGCCAGTCCCACCAGCCGTAGAAGAAATAGCTGGCGCACAGGAGGAAGCGGTTCTGTTGCCCATGGCTCAGCTGCCAATAGATCAGCACGACGATCGGCAGGAACACGAAGTAGATCGGTGCGTCGAAGTACATGCGCTCTACTGACGATCGTCCGGGGCTGATCCTGATGGCCCTACGGTTCTATGGATCGCCCCGGCGAGTGTCCAAGCCGCAGCCGGACAATGGTAAATTTCACATATTTACCAATGTGTTCCGATCGCAGCGCGACTTAGCAACGGCAGCTCGGTGTCCAGCGTGGGCTCGCTGCCGCGTCACATCGCGATCCATCACCCGATCTTCAGCAGCAGTCCGCCATCGACTGGCAGCAGCACCCCCGTGATGTAGCGCGCCTCCTCCGACGCCAGGAACACGGCCGCATTGGCGACGTCGAAGGCGTTGCCGGCCTCGCTCACCGAGAGCGGCACGAGCGCGGCACGCTCCTGACGCACCTGGTCGCGCGACACGTTCCGCTCGCGCGCCCGCCTCTCGATGGCCATCGGCGTGTTCATGAGCCCCGGCAGGATCGCGTTGCAGCGAATGCCGTGCGGCGCATTCTCCATCGCCACGTGCTGGGTCAGCGAATTGACCGAGCTCTTGGACACGCGATACGTGAGTGCCGGCCCGGCCGCGATCGACGACGTCGACGAGATGTTGACGATGGCACCCGAGCGCTGCGCGCGCATCACCGGCAGCACGTGCTTGATGGTCATGAACATGCCTTTGATGTTCATCGCCATCAGCTCGTCCCACATCTCCGCCTCGAGCTCCACCGTTCCCTTGTCGCCGCGCGCCCGGCCAACGTTGTTGTGCAGGATGTCAATCCGGCCATGACGGGCGACACAGGTATCCGCAATCGATTTGCAGTCCGCCTCGCGCGTGATGTCGGCAGCGAGAGCCGAGGCCGAGCCCCCCTTCGCCTTGATCATCCGCACCGTGTCCTCGGCCCACTCGATGTTGTGGTCGACGACGACGACGGTGGCGCCTTCCTCGGCGAAACGCAGACACGTGGCGCGCCCGTTGCCGGTCGTCTCCCCCGGTTGCTGCCCGCCGCCGACGACGACCGCGATCTTGTCCTCGAGACGCATGGCGCTTGCCCTTTCCTGGCGTGATTGTGATGCTGCCGTGGCGGCTGACCTGAATGATCGTGCAGCCGCAATGGCCACCTGTCCAATGGAACGGCTCCCATGACCGACCTCTTTCCCAACGGCTGGCGTGCCCACACGCCCCGTTATCCCGATCCGGCCATCCAGGCGCTCGACCCGCGCTTCGAGAAATACTGGATCAAGCTTTCGGCCGTGGAGCGGTTGGCGACGGGGTGTCGATGGGCGGAAGGGCCCGTCTGGCTGGGTGATGCGCGCTGTCTGCTCTGGAGCGACATCCCCAACAACCGCATCGTGAGATGGGACGAGGAGACCGGCATGGTCTCCAACTATCGCAAGCCTGCCAACTGGGCGAACGGCAACACGCGCGACCGTCAGGGCCGCCTCGTCACCTGCGAGCACGGCCGGCGTTTGACCCGCACCGAGTATGACGGGTCGGTCACGGTCCTCATGGACCGCTTCGAAGGCAAGCGGTTGAACTCGCCCAACGATGTCGTGGTCCGGTCCGACGGCTCGATCTGGTTCACGGATCCCGCGTTCGGCCTGCTCGGCAACTACGAGGGTGAGAAGGGCGAGCAGGAGCTGCCGATGTGCGTCTATCGGCTCGACCCGTCGACCGGTAAGGCGACCATGCTGACGGACATGATCCCTGGCCCCAACGGCCTCTGCTTCTCGCCGGACGAGAAGGTCCTCTACATCGTCGAATCGCGCGCCTCGCCCCATCGCCTGATCACCGCCTGGGATGTCGTCGACGGTGGCAGCCGCATCGCCAACCGCCGGGTCCATATCGATGCCGGCCCAGGAACCCCCGATGGCATTCGCTGCGACGCCGACGGCAACCTGTGGTGTGGCTGGGGCATGGGCGACCCGTCGCTCGACGGCGTGCGCGTCTTTGCTCCCGACGGCAAGGCCATCGGCCACATCCACCTGCCCGAGCGATGTGCCAACGTGTGCTTTGGAGGACTGAAGCGGAACCGCTTGTTCATGGCAGCCTCCACCTCGGTCTACGCACTCTATGTGCAGGTCCAGGGTGCTCTCGGAGGATGAGGAATCTGTAACCAAGATTGATCGACCGGACAGGCCGTTCGGCCAGTCCGGCGATTGTCCCGACCGGCGCGGCAAGGTAAATGTCCGGTCATTCCCGCACATTTTCCGCCCGCTCCGTTTTCCCCTGCCGGATCTTCCGACGAGGAGGAGCCGGCTTTAGTCGAAGAACGATTGATCGCCTGAGAGAGGAAGCGCGTGTCCAAGTCGAACATTCCCCAGTTCCTGGTGCACAGTCCCAAGGACAACGTCGGCGTCGTTGTGGTCGAGGATCTCAAGGCCGGCACCGACATGCTCGGCGTCGTCACCGAGAACGACACCACCGTGCGCGTCACCGCAAAGCAGGACATCCCGATCGGCCACAAGGTTGCGCTCGCCGATCTGAAGGAGGGCGACACGGTCATCAAGTACGGCGAGGACGTGGGCCGCATGGTCGGCAGCGCCAAGAAGGGCGAGCACGTTCACATTCACAATCACCGTACGAAGCGCTGGTAAGCGGGAGCCCAAGCACATGCCATCGAAACCCGCAGCAGCGCGGAAGACCGCCAAGGCCAGCCCGGCGAGCAACTTGTCCTTCTGGGGCTGGCGTCGCGAGAACGGCCGCGTCGGCGTCCGCAACCATGTCCTGATCCTTCCCCTCGACGATCTGTCCAACTCGGCCTGCGAGGCGGTTGCCAACAATATCAAGGGCACCCTCGCCATCCCGCATGCCTACGGCCGGCTGCAATTCGGCGCCGACCTCGATCTCCACTTCCGCACGCTGATCGGCACGGGCTCCAACCCGAACGTCGCGGCCGTCGTGGTGATCGGCATCGAGGACGGCTGGACGGACCGCGTCGTCAAAGGCATCGCCAAGACCGGTAAGCCCGTCGTCGGCTTCGGCATCGAGGGTCATGGCGACATCGCCATCATCGCCAAAGCCTCCTACAAGGCCAAGGAGTTCGTGCAGTGGGCCTCCGAGCTCAAGCGCGAGGAATGCTCCATCGACGAGCTCTGGGTCTCGACCAAGTGCGGCGAGTCCGACACCACAACCGGCCTCGGCTCGTGCCCGACCGTCGGCAACATGTATGACAAGCTGATCCCGAAGGGCGTCACCGGCGTCTTCGGCGAGACCAGCGAGATCACCGGCGGCGAGCACATCGCCCGCGAGCGCGCGATCAACAAGGACATCGGCGACAAGTGGTACAAGGTGTGGAAGGCTTACCAGGAGGACGTCATCGAGGCCAACAAGGTCGATGACCTCTCGGAGAGCCAGCCGACCAAGGGCAACATCGCGGGTGGCCTGTCGTCGATCGAGGAGAAAGCCCTCGGCAACCTCGAGAAAATCGGCCGCGAGTGCCGCTATATCGACGTGCTCGGCCCCGCCGAGGAGCCGCAGAAGGGCAAAGGCCTCTACTACATGGACACGTCCTCGGCCGCTGCCGAGTGCGTCACGCTGATGGCCGCTGGCGGCTGGGTGGTGCACACCTTCCCGACAGGCCAGGGCAACGTCATCGGCAATCCGATCGTGCCTGTCATCAAGATTTCGGCAAACCCCAAGACATTGCGCACGATGGGCGAGCACATCGACGTGGACGTCACGGGAATTCTGCGTCGCGAGCAGACGCTCGAGATGGCCGGTGATGCGCTGATCGACATGATCATCCGCACCGCCAACGGGCGTCTCACGGCAGCCGAGGCCCTCGGCCACCGCGAGTTCTCGCTGACGAAGCTTTACCGCAGCGCGTGAAGGATCCGTCCGTCACAGCGCGCGAAGGACCGGAGCCCTGCTGCCACAACTCGGGGGACGAGGGAGTGGGTAGCAGGGCTCCGGTCGAACCTCTGAAAGATGGACGCCCCCCGTCCCGTTCTTTCGGGTCACCGGCTTTGCCGGATGACCCGTCGCGCGGACCGGAGGGCGCTCTTGCAATTCGTTCATCGAATAGCCGTTGCAGAGAAAATATCAGGGCCGCAATAATGCCCTCACCAATATTGCCATTTGACTTTGATCCGCCCTCTGTAGCTTGTCACGGCTTGGCCATACGGCCCAATGAACCATGTACCGCCACCTTTCCAGGTCCCGTCATCGTAGAGGGTCACCGCGATTTTCCGACTGCAAGTGTTATAAAGCCGAATGCCATTGTTGCCGAACAAGGAATATCCGGCACATGAGTTTGCGAGGGCCGTCACCGACGACCCCGCGAGGAGAATTGCAGCGAGAACTGGCTTCATCATCATGCACCCTCGAACTCACCGTTTGTCTGCCGGGCCCAAAACCCCGTCTCGAAGTCAATTGAGCAGGCGGGCGCGACCCGAGTCTTGATGACGTTCTGAAATTCTGTTGAAGATTACTCCGCGGCGCGCGGAGGATCGGGTACATTGCAGAAGCTGGTACGTATCGGCGACGTCACCTTTGACAGCGAGCAGTCGGCGCTCCGGGGTGCCGCCGGCCTCGTGGCATTGCGGCCAAAAAGTATTGAGGTGCTGCGCTATCTGGTCGAGCACGCCGAGCGCATAGTGCCGAAGGACGAGCTTCTGGACGCTGTCTGGGCCGACGTGATCGTCGGCGAGAACTCGCTGGCTCAGTGCATCACCGAGATCCGACGAGCGCTCGGCCCCGCGGGCGCCGATAGCCTCAGGACCGTTCCAAGGCGCGGCTACGTGTTGAGCCTTCCCGACGTGGACGGTCCTCTTCCCGATGCGCGAGCCTCCCAGCCGCGGGATTTGCTGCTGCCCGACCGGCCGTCCATCGCAGTCCTGCCTTTCGCCAATCTCGGCGCCGCCATCGGTAGTGATTATTTCTCCGAGGGCATCGCGGAGGACATCATCGCCGAGCTTTCACGGTTCTCGGGCCTTTTTGTCATCGCGCGCAATTCGAGTTTCCAGTTCGACGAGGCGACGACCGACGTGCGACGCGTCGGCCGCGAGCTCGGCGTGCGCTATGTGCTGGGCGGTAGCGTCCGGCGCGACGGCGGCAACGTACGCATCACCGCCCGCCTGGTGGAGGCCGCCAGCCGCCGGCACATCTGGTCCGAGCGCTACGACCGCCAGCTCGAAAGCTCGCTCGCGGTTCAAGACGAGGTCGCCCGAGAGATCGTGGCCGTTCTGGCGGTCCACATCGAGAAGGTGGAGGCCAGCCGCGTGCTCACTCGCCCGCCGACCGAATGGCGCGCCTACGATCACTACCTGCGCGGCATCTCTCTCATGACGCAATATCATTCGTCGTACGAGAAGTCGGAGCTTCTGCAGGCTGCCGCCCTCTTGAAGCAGGCGCTTGCCATCGATCCGACCTACGCTCGGGCGCTCGCGAGCCTTTCGAGCTGCTACATCTCCCAGTGGGTCCACCGCTGGGATGTCGATGTCCCCTGGTCCGACGCCCTCGATCGGGCACTTCAGGCGGGCCGCGAGGCCGTGCGCCTCGCGCCCGAATTGCCCGAGGCTTTGATCGTGCTGGGTCAGGCGCTCACGTTCTTTCGCGAGCACGACGCTGCGGTGGCCGCGGTCGAGCGGGCCGCGTCGATCAATCCCAACATCACGAGCTTCCGCTACGCCTATACCTACGTGCTCGCGGGCAAGGCCTCGGACGCGGCAAAGGCGCTCGAGATGCACATGCGTCTCGATCCCTTCTACGAGCCGAATGCGTCGGTGGCTCTGGGCTTCGCGTATTACATGCTCGGCCGCTACGAGGCTGCGCTCCCACGGCTCCACGAGGCCGTGCTGCGGGCACCGGAGATGGCCCATGGTCGCTACGTCCTCGCGATGACCCTGGCGAGGCTCGGTCGGCAAGCCGAAGCCCGGGTCCATGTCGCGACCGCGCTGCGTCTCGAGCCCTGGTATCGGATCAGCCAGTCGCTGACCGCGAGGTATTTCCGCGATCCTGCCGACACCGAGCATGTCCTCGGGGGCCTTCGGTTGGCAGGCTTCCCCGAGTAGCCGTGCCGGCCACTCACTCGGTGGCGTCGCGGAACTGGTCGGCCATCGTATCGGCCCACACAGATCGCCGCTTGCCGAGGCGCGGACCAGATGACAAGTATCGGCGGCTGCCCGGACCCATCCGCGACTGTCGTTATCCCGACGGGCGGCACATCCACAAAACGAGCCGCGAAGACCATGAAAATCACCCGCATCCGCGACGCCGTGGCGCCGATCCCGAGCGCCATGCGCAACGCCGCCATCTCCTTCGACAAGATGACCATCTCGGTCGTTTGCGTGGAGACCGACGTCGTGCGCGAGGGCAAGCCCGTCGTCGGCTACGGCTTCTGCTCGAACGGGCGCTACGCGCAGTCGGGCATCATCCGCGAGCGCTTGGCTCCGCGGATCCTCGAGGCCGATCCGAAAGCGCTACGCGACGAGAAATCCGACACTCTTGACCCGCTCGCCATCTGGAAAGCCATGATGTCGAATGAGAAACCCGGCGGGCATGGCGACCGCGCCGTGGCGGCCGGCGCCATCGACATGGCGGTCTGGGACGCGGTCGCCAAGATTGGGGAAAAGCCCCTGTGGCGGCTCCTCTCCGAGCGCTTCAACGGCGGCAAGGCGGACGACAAGGTGCTCGTTTACTCGGGCGGCGGCTACTACTACCCCGGCAAGGAGAAGCAAGGCCTCCAGGACGAGATGAAGGCCTGCAAGGCGGCGGGCTACAAGCTCCTCAAAATGAAGATCGGCGGGGCGCCGCTCGCCGACGACTTGAAGCGCATCGAGTGGGCGCTCGAGATCGCCGGGGGCGGCGACAATCTCGCCGTCGATGCCAACGGGCGCCTCTCGCTCGCCGATGCGCTCGCCTACGCCAAGGCCATGGAGCCCTACGGCCTCTGCTGGTTCGAGGAGCCGGTCGATCCGCTCGATTATCTCGCGCACCAGGTCATCGCCGAGGAATGCGCCGTGCCGCTGGCCACGGGCGAGAACCTGTTCAGTTTGCAGGACTTCAGGAACTTGCTGCGCCACGGCGGCCTCCGCCCCCACAAGGACTGGCTGCAGCCGGACCCGTCGCTCGACTACGGCTTGACCGAGACGCTCCGCATCCTCGACCTGAGCGAGGCGATGGGCTGGTCGCGGCGTCGTACCGTGCCGCACGGCGGCCACCAGCTCGGCCTCAACATGGCGGCTGGCCTCCAGCTCGGGGGCACGGAGAGCTATCCGGGCGTGTTCCAGCCCTACGGCGGCTTCGCCGACAGCATCCCGGTCGTCGATGGCTACACGCGCCCCCACGACACGCCAGGCATCGGCATGGAGCTGCGCGCGAAGATGTTCGCGGCGATCCAGGAGCGGCTAGAGATTTAGGTCCCTTTCGATGCTCACGCTGCTCGGAAACCTCGACTCCGGCAATGTGCACAAGGTGCAGATGATCCTGCATGCGCGCGCCATCCCCTTTCGGCGGGTCGACGTGCGCCAGGATCGCGGCCAGCCGCGCGATCCGCGCTTCCTTGCCGTGAACTCCATGGGCAAGGTGCCGGCCGTCTGCTTCGATGACGGCGACATGCTGAGCGATTCCGGCGCGCTGCTGTTTCACTTCGCGCAGGGCACGCCGCTCTGGCCAAGCGAGCCTCGGGTACAGGCCGAGGTGCTGCGCTGGATGTTCTTCGAGCAGTATAGCCATGAGCCCGCGCTCGCGGTGCTGCGCTACCTGAAGCGGTTCGCCCCAGATCCGTCGGGTCAAGCAGCCAGGATTGCCGAGCTCACCACCAAATGCCGCTTCGCGCTCGACGTGCTCGACGAGCGGCTGCGCCATCGGAGCTGGGTTGCAGCGGACGGCATCAGCATCGCCGACCTGGCGCTCTACCCTTATACTCGGCTCGCCGACGAGATCGGTCTCGATCCGAAGCAATGGGCGTCGGTCGCGGTGTGGCTCGCACGGATCGAGGCCTGTCCCCGTCATCTTCCCGTCTATGCGGACGCAGCCGTCGACGTGATCCCGTTCGAGAATTTCTTTGCCGCCTGACGTCAGTGGGCAGGCTTGTGGTCCCGAGCGCACTCCCGTCACGATTTGTGATCGCAGCTACCGCTGCAACGTGTGGTCTTTGGACCTCGTGCCACCGCCTCCCGGAGCCCTTCATGCGTCTCATCAACCCCGCAGATTTTCCGAAGCCAGCCTCGAACTATAGCCAGGGCGTCGCGCACCAGGCCGGCGCCCAGCGACTCGTGCTGTCGGGCCAGGTCGGCGTCAAACCCGATGGCACCACGATCGAGGGCGTCGATGGCCAGATGAAACAGGCCTTCGCCAACTTCCTCGCCGTTCTGAGGGAGGCAGGCTTTGCCACAACCGACGTGACCAAGGTCACGGTCTATGTCGTGAAGCCGGCGTTGATGGAGTTCCGCCGCGCCCGGGAGTCGGCGCTCGGCTCGCATGCCCCCGCTGCCACCTATGTCCAGGTGGCTGGCCTGGCCGACCCGGCCTATCTCGTCGAGATCGAGGGCGAGGCGGTCAAGGAGTAGGCAACCGCCGATCGATCGCTTCCGCGTGCCGAGCGCACCACGGGCTCAGCTTTTCGAGCTCGGGAACGAGGTGCGGCAGGCCTGCTGTGGCTATGCTCCGGGGTAGCGAATGACGGGCGCGAGCCCACTGACGCCCGGCCCGAGCAGCCGCGGCAGCTCCGTGGCCGCCGCCTCGAAATCGATCTCCTCGGCAACGAGCTGGTCCAGCCGATCATCGGCGAGCAGCCGCAATGCCGCCTCCATCCGCCGTCGATAGTCCCAGCGCGGACGCCGCCCCGGCGACACATGGCCGACTTGGGACGACACCAGCTTCAGCCGCTGGCTGTGGAAGGCGCCGCCGAGCCGCACGGGCACCTCCTTCTCGCCGTACCAGGACAGCTCCACCACGCTGCCTTCCATGCCGGCGGCGGCAATCGCGGTGTCGAGCCCGGCCGCCGAGGCGCTCGTGTGAAACACGACGTCGGCGCCGAATGCTCGACCCTTCGTCTCGAATGCAGCACCGAGACTCTCGACCAGCGCACGCCGCTGCCCAGCTATGTCGACAACGCAGACCTCGGCACCCGGCAGCCGCCCCGCCAGCCACGCGATCAGCAGCCCGACGACGCCGGCACCGACCACGACGATCCGGTCGGCCGGACCCGCTCCTGAATCCCAGAGGGCATTGAGCGCAGTCTCCATGTTGGCGGCGAGCGTCGCCCGCCTCGCCGGAATGCCATCGGGAACGGGAGCCAACATCGGCACGGGCGCGACGAACGCGTCCTGATGCGGATGTAGGCAGAACACAGTCTTGCCTCGCAGCGCAGCCGGCCCCGCCTCCACGATGCCGACCGCGCAGTAGCCGTACTTGACGGGAAACGGGAAGTCGCCGACCTGCAGCGGCGCCCGCATCCGACCCCATTCGGGCTCGGGAACGGCGCCGGAGATGACGAGGCGCTCGGTCCCGCGGCTGATACCGCTGAACAGCGTCCGGACCAGCGCCTGGCCGTCTTTCGGAGCGTCGACTGGGGCCGTCCGCAACTCGGCCACACCTTGTCGCACATACCATATGGCGCGGGACATACGTTTCATTGCGGTCGAGCGCCGTGGAGGATGGCTTTGACTGGCATTCATGGGGCGTTCAGCGACCTCGTGATGGAAGGGCGCGTCCGATCGAGTTGGCAGCCCTGATCGCCTGCATCCCTGACTGAGAAACCCGTCAACCAGAAGATGGCCCGCGCATCATGACCGACAGCGCCGATACTGCACGCTCGCTTGCCGGCCCGGCCCGGCTGGCTCCCGCGACCCATACCGTGCCGAGCGGCCTACAGGCAACGAGCGAGCTTGCCCGCCGCCGCTGGCTGATGCTGGCGCTCAACGTCGGCACATGGCTGCTCATGATGTGGGCCGCCGCCGCCATACTGCGGGCCGGTGGCTGGAGCCTGCTCGACTACGTCCTGCTGGCCTGCTTCGCCGTTGGCACACCCTGGACCGTGGTCGGCTTCTGGAATGCCGTGGTCGGCCTGTGGCTGCTCCACTTCCACGAGGATCCTATCGGCGCGGTGGCTCCCTTCGCGGTGGCTGGCGACGTACCGACCCCTGTCACCACCCGGACGGCCGTCTTCATGACGGTCCGCAACGAGGATCCGGCCCGTGCCATCCTGCGGATGCGCACCATTAAGGACTCCGTCGACGCCACCGGACAGGGAGCGGCCTTCAGCTACTTCATCCTTTCGGATACCAATCTCGCCGAGGTTGCCGCCGCAGAGGAGAAGGCTGTCGCCGCCTGGCAGGCCAGCGACACCGATGGCGCCCGCATCACTTACCGCCGCCGTACCGACAACACCGGTTTCAAGGCCGGGAACGTTCGTGACTTCTGCGAGCGGTGGGGCCGCGACTTCGAGCTGATGGTCCCCCTCGACGCCGATAGTGTGATGTCCGGCGAGGCCATCGTGCGCCTCGTGCGCATGATGCAGGCTTACCCGCGGATCGGCCTGATCCAGTCGCTGGTCGTCGGCATGCCATCCTCGTCGGCTTTCGCCCGCATCTTCCAGTTCGGCATGCGCCACGGCATGCGCTCCTACACCATGGGCCAGGCCTGGTGGGTCGGCGATTGCGGGCCGTTCTGGGGCCACAACGCCGTCGTCCGCATCAAGCCCTTCATCGAGGAGTGCGAGCTGCCGCTGCTGCCGGGCAAGCCGCCGCTCGGCGGCCACGTCCTCTCGCACGATCAGGTCGAGGCGACGATGATGCGCCGCGCCGGCTATGAGGTGCGCGTGCTCCCGTTCGAGAACGGCTCATGGGAGGAGAACCCGCCCACCATGCTCGACTTCGCCAAGCGCGATGTGCGCTGGTGCCAGGGCAACATGCAGTACGTGAAGCTGCTGGACCTCCCCGGCCTGCGTCCGATGAGCAGGTTCCAGCTCGTCTGGGCCGTGCTGATGTTCGTCGGCCTGCCTGCCTGGACCTTCATGCTGGCCACGCTGCCGCTGTCGGCCTGGCAGGCGCAGGGCGTCGCCGACTTCCCGACCGCGCTCGCCATCGGCCTCTACATCGCGTTTTTCGCCATGTATCTCTCCCCCAAGATCGCGGGCCTCCTCGACGCGGTTATGACCAAGGGCGGAGTGGCGAGCTTCGGCGGCCCATTTCGCTTCGCCGTGTCGGCCGTGATCGAGCTAGCCTTTTCGTTCCTGCAGGGCGCCATCTCGAGCTTCCGCACCACCGTGTTCATGGTCGGGCTTGCGTTCGGCAAATCGGTCGTCTGGGGCGGCCAGTCCCGCGACGCTTACGGCATCTCGTGGACGACCGCCGCCGAGAACTTGTGGCCACAGACCCTGTTCGGTGTCGCCCTCTGCAGCCTGACCTATGCGGTATCGCCTGCGGCCTTCTGGTGGAGCCTGCCGCTCACTGCCGGCTACCTTCTCGCCATTCCGTTCGCGGTGATCACAGCCTCGCCGGCGCTTGGCAGGTGGATGCAGCAGGCGGGCATTGCCGGCATTCCCGAGGACTTCGTGATGCCGAAGGAGGTCGCCGCCGTTCAGGCATGCCAGAGCTGATCGACCTCACACGAGCGTGAGATGTAACTGCCATCCATCCCTGCTTTATCTCCGGAGCCTCGAGACCTCGGTCTCGGGGTTTCGCAGCATTGGGAGCGCCTTCATGCCGAATGACACGATGAGCAGCGCCGCCTCGTTGGTCGGTCGCCTGCTGCTGGTCGCCATCTTCATCTGGGCCGGCGTCGGCAAGATCACAGGTTACGAGGGGACGGTCGGCTACATGCAGAAGTTCGGCGTGCCCGGCACGCTGCTCCCGGTCGTGATCGCGCTCGAGTTGGGTGGCGGCCTGCTCATTGCTTTCGGCTGGCAGACCCGCCTCGTGGCGTTCCTCCTCGCGGGTTTCACCGTCGTCTCTGCTGTGATCTTTCACAACAGCTTCGACGATCGCAATCAGATGATCCATTTCATGAAGAACCTGGCCATCACCGGCGGCTTCCTGATGCTGGTGGCCAACGGTCCCGGCGGGTGGTCGCTCGACGGACGATCGAGATCGTGACCGTCTGACTTGCGCAGTCGTGTGCTGATTGCATGACCCTCGAGCCACTCCTGTCGGCGAGCCCCGCGACAAGGCTCCACGCGTTCGCGGCGATGGCAGCGTTCGCGCTCGGCGCTGTCCAACTCGTCCGGCCGAAGGGCGACGGCAGCCACCGCGCGATCGGTTGGCTCTGGGCTGCGGCCATGATCACCGTCGCCGCTAGCTCGTTCTTCATCCACGAGATCGATCAGTGGCGGGGCTTCAGCTGGATCCACCTGCTGTCGATCCAGGTGCTGGTGACCCTGCCGCTCGCCATTCATGCCGCACGCTCGGGCAAGATTCGCCGGCACCGCTCCACCATGGTCGGCATGTTCATTGGCGCGCTGGTCGTCGCCGGGCTGCTCACACTGCTGCCCGGCCGGATCATGCACGCGGTGCTGTTCGGCCCGTAGATCATTTTGGCGCGGCGGACGCATGGGCCGGCGGACACGCAACGCGCCCGCCCACGACGCCGGACGCCGGTCAATATTCCAGGATTGCCCGTCCGAGGATCTGCCCCGTTTCCAGATGATGGCACGCCTCGTTGATCTGCTCGAGCCCGTAGCGGCGGGTGATCAGCCTGTCGAGCGGGAACTTTCCCTCCTTGTGCCAGCGCAGATACATGGGGAAGTCCCGGTCCGGGAATGCCGCGCCCAGGCTGCCGCGATACTGCCGCTGCCCGTAGACGAACAGGCTCGGATCGATCGTCACCTTCTCCTGGGGGATGCCAACAAGGACGGCCATGCCGCCGAAGTTGTCGGCTCCGATCCCGCCTGGCCGGGTGGCTTGCAGGATCTGCTCGATGGTGCGCGACTTGCCGATGGCATCGAAGGCGTAGTCGACACCGCCGCCGGTGAGATCGCGGATCGCCTCGACCGGATCGGTGTTGCCCGAGGCGTTGACGGTATGCGTCGCGCCGAACTCCCGTGCGAACGCCAGCTTCTGCTCGTCGATGTCGACGGCGATGATCGGGTAGGCCCCGAGGATCGACGCGGCCTTGATCGCCGACAGCCCGACGCCACCCACTCCGAACACCGCGACCGACTCCTCGGCGCGGACTTGGGCCGTATGCAGGACGGCGCCGGCACCCGTCAGGATGGCGCAGCCGACGATGCAGCTCACGTCACGGGGATGCTCCGGCGGGATCGGCACGACCAGCTCCTTGCTGGTCTGCACGTCGCGCGCCCACGTGTAGACGTGCCCGTGCGCCTCGCGGCCCTGGTACGTGGCGCCCGTATTCTGCCGGCCCGTCGGACCGCGCACGGCGGTGCGCGGCACCCAGGTGACGATGCACTGGTCGCCCGGCTTCACATGCGTCACGTTCTTCCCGATCCGCGAGACGACGCCGGTGCCCTCGTGCCCTAGCAGCAGCGGACGGCCGAGTGCGGGATTGTGCATCTGGTGGAGCTGTGAGTGGCATACGCCGCTCGAGTAGAGCTTGACCGTCACCTGGTCGGGACCGGGATCGGGCAGTTCCACCTCCGCGATCAGCAGTGGTGCGTTGATCTCTGTCTGGATGGCGGCGACGGTCTTCATCTGGCTCTGGCCCTACCGAGGTGACAGAAGTTGGATTGCGTCGCCCGCTTGCAGGTGGTTCGGCGGCCGACGCAATCCGAAGGCTACGCCGAACGCGCCAACGCACAAAGAGCTGCGTCAACCGCGCCCATACCGGCCATCGAGCCCCTGGTGGAAGCCGAGGTCGACGATGTCGCTAAGCTCTTGGTAGCTCGCGGCCGCCGGCCCGCCATTCGGCGTGCCCGCTGCCATGAGATGGGCGAGTGCGCGATCAACACCCTTCATGGCCGCAAACAACGCGGTCACTGCGTAGAGCACGACCTGAAAGCCCATCTCCTCGAGATCTCGCGCCGTCAGCCTCACCGTCTCGTTGCCATCGACGATCGAGACCACCTTGGGGCCGCTCACGCCCTTGGCGACCGCCTCGACCTCTCTGACGGTCTTGATTCCGTCGACGAACACCAGATCGACCCCGGCCGACTGGTAGAGTTTCGCGCGACGGATGGCCTCGTCCGGGCCCGCGGCTGCCATCGCGTCGGTCCGGCCGATGATGAGGAGGTCGTCATTGCCCCGCGCCTCGATAGCGCATTGCAACCGCGCTGCTGCTTCCTCGGCCTCGAGCAGGCGGATGCCCGCGAGCTGACCGCAGCGTTTCGGCGCGACCTGGTCCTCGAGATGGATCGCGGCAACGCCCGCCTGCACGTGCTCGCGCACCGTACGATGGATGTTCGAGGGGCCGCCGTAGCCGGTATCTGCATCGGCTATGATCGGAATCGAGACGGCTCGCGCCATGTTCCGCGCATGCTCGGTCATCTCGGTCTGCGAGAGAAGCCCGATGTCGGGCGTGCCGAGCCGGCTGGCCGTCGCTCCGAGGCCGGTCATGTAGACCGCAGGAAAGCCGGCGCGTTCCACGAGTCGTGCGGTCAGCGAATCCATCGCCCCCGGAGCCATGACGATGCCCCGGCGATGGATCGCCGCTCTCAATGCCGATGCCGTTCCCATCAAGCCTGCTCCCTGCGGTGCGGGCCGGGAAGAGAACGGCTGAGGCACCACCGGGTCAAGCAAAGAAATCGCATCAAAGATAGTCGCCGCGTCCCGGGGGCAGGACGCGGCGATCTCAAGCCTCCGTGCCGTTGACGGCAACGTCGGCCCTGCTTACTTGACGAGTCCGGTCTTCACCGCGACATCGAACTCCTGGCTGGAGATCTTGCCGTCCTTGTTCGTGTCGATTTTGGCGAGATCGGCCTTGAAGGCATCGACCTCCTTGCCCTCGAGCGAGCCCGACTTGTCGACGTCGGCGGCGACGAACTTGGCGTCTACCGGATTCGGCGCCTTGGTCTGCGCAACGGCCGAGCCGGCGGTAAGGACCAGCGCCAGGGCAGCGATCGAGCCAGCGATCTTCGTCATGATGGATGTCCTTTGATCCGAGTTGGGTCACGCTCACGTGACGGGGATTGGTGTAGCCGCTCCGGCATGAACCCACTCCGAACGACGCATTCACGTCATATTCATGCGATTTCAACAACTTGAGAACAACGAGGGCAGGCGTTCCGACGACCTGGTCCCTACCCGCAGCGAGGATGACGATGGCTGTTCAGACCGGATCGCGCGATGTGCTGGCAGCGTTGCGGCGAGATGCGTCCCTGGGGGCGCTGCACCGCTCGCTCGATGTCTATTACGGCGACCCTGTCCGGGACGCTGCCATGGACCGCCTCTATGCGCGCTTCGTGAGGCCCGGCGGCCTCGCGTTCGACGTGGGCTCGCACGTCGGCGATCGCATCGCCTCTTTCCGCCGTCTCTGCGCGCAAGTCGTCGCCCTCGAGCCGCAGCCGGATTGTGCCCGTGTCATCCGCTCGCTGTTTGCCGCCGACCCGGCCGTCACCCTGGTCGAGGCCGCCTGTGGCCCGCGCGCCGGCACACTTACCTTGCACGTCAACTCGGCGAATCCGACGGTAACCACCGCATCCCCCGAGTTCGTTCGTGCTGCAGACGGAGCTGGCGGCTGGGAGAACCAGGCCTGGGATCGCACGATCGAGGTTCCTGTCACGACACTCGACGCCCTCGTCGCGAAATTCGGCGTGCCTGACTTCGCCAAGATCGACGTGGAAGGCTTCGAGGCCGATGTCCTTGCCGGCCTCTCGCGCCCGCTCCCCGCCTTGTCGTTCGAGTTCACGACGATTCAGCGGGACGTCGCCCGCGCTTGCCTCGACATCCTTGCCGGTCTCGGTCCCTATCGGTTCGATCTGGCCCTCGGCGAAACCCAGTCGTTGACGTTCGGCCGGTGGATCGCAGCTCCCGAGATGATCGCCCACATCTCGTCGCTGCCCCACTCAGCCAATTCGGGGGACGTCTACGCCGTCGTGGGCGATCCGTGATGCCGCGGCGGCGCGATCGCGCTTGCCCATCCGGGGGGCAACCCGCTACGCCCTCGACCATCCCTTGCCAATCCGTGGAGCCAAGCCATGTTCGCCGTCGAGGTCCGTGATCGGATCATGATCGCTCATTCGCTGCCCGATCCCTTCTTCGGGCCGGCGCAGAGCATGCACGGCGCGACGTTCGTCGTCGACGTGGCGTTCTTCCGCGAGAGGCTGACGGCTCAGAACGTCGTGGTCGATATCGGCGCCGCCCTGGATGTGCTCCACAAGACGCTGAAGCCGCTGGCCTACAAGAACTTGGACACGCTCCCCGAGTTCGCCGGCAAGCTCACTACGACTGAATTCCTGGCAAAGCACATTTTCGATTGCATGGTCGCTGCTGCCAAATCCGGCGCACTCGGCGATGATGGACGGGGCTTGTCGCGCATCCGAGTGGTTCTGCATGAGACCGATCTGGCTCGGGCGTGGTTCGAGGGGCCGGTGGCGTAAGCACTTTGAAAGCTGAAAGGTGATCGGTTCGGCCCGATGCGGTTACATGCACGAAACAGCCGCCGCGCGACCTCGGTTGGAGTTGACCAGGACCAAAGGATGCAGAACCGACCCGATGCCTGATTGCGCTTTTCTGGTCCCCGGGGACTTGGCTCTGCCGACCGGCGGCTACACCTATGATCGCCGTCTGTTGGCGTTGCTCGGCTCGAGCGGCATCGACGTCGCACACATCGAGCTGCCGGCATCTTTTCCATCGCCGATGCCTGCCGACCTCGCCCGCACGGCCGAGATTGTTGCGAATTTGAACAATGCCTCGGTGCTCTTCATCGACGGTTTGGCATACGGTGCGATGCCGGTCGATCTTCTGCGCTCGTTCTCCAAGCCCATCGTTGCGCTCTGCCATCACCCTCTCGGCTACGAGGCGGGCTTAGCGCCCGAGCGGGCCGCCGCGCTGATTGCCTCGGAGAAAGCGGCGCTCGCATACGCCGACGCGGTCATCGTGACGAGCGGTGAAACGCGTGCGAGCCTCGTCGGGGATTTCGACGTGCCGGCGGCTCGCATCACCGTGGCCGAGCCGGGAGTTGATCCAGCGCCGCGCGCCCGCGGCACCGGCTCACCGGTGCAGCTCCTCGCCGTCGGCTCCGTAGTCCCGCGCAAGGCGTATGGCCACCTGCTCTCGGCTCTGGAGGGCCTGGCCCAATTCGACTGGTCGTTGGCGATCGTCGGCGCCGACGACCGCCATCCCGACGAGCCCCGCCGCCTGCGCCAGATCATCGACGATCGTAGCCTCGCTGGCCGCGTCACCCTGGCCGGCGCCGTCGACGAGGTAGGGCTCAATCGCCACTACGACGCCGCCGACGTGTTCGTCATGACCTCGCTCTACGAGGGCTACGGCATGGTCCTCGCGGAAGCCATGGCCCGCGGCCTTCCTATCGTCACCAGCGAGTGCGGCGCTGCAGCCGCCCGTGCACCGCAGACAGCTGCGCTGAAATCTGCGCCCGGCGACGTTCTCGCATTGCGGGCGGCGCTGCGGCGCGTCATTGAGGATGCGGACCTGAGGCAGGATATGGCGCGGGCCTCCTGGGTCGCGGGGCAACAGTTGCCTCGCTGGGAGGAAACGGCCCGCACGGTGGCCGCAGTCCTCAGAAGGATCGGTGCATGAGCGGATTTTCGCCGGAATGGCTCGCGCTCCGCGAGCCCGTCGACCACCGTTCCCGTGACCCGCAGCTGATGCAGTCGCTGGCTGCCACGTTCGCCGACCGGCCGCGGCTCCGTATCGTCGATCTGGGTTGTGGCACCGGCTCCAATCTCCGCGGCACGTTCAGGGCGTTGCCGTCGGAGCAGCACTGGACACTCGTCGACTACGATCTGCGCCTGCTGGCCGCCGCCCGCGCCACCCTCCTCGACTGGGCGGACCGGGCCGAGGCGAGTGAAAGCAGTCTCGTCCTCGCCAAGGGCGGCAAGACGCTCCACGTCGCCTTCCGCCAGGCCGACCTCGTCCGCGACCTCGATGCTGCGCTCGCTGCGTCGCCCGATCTCGTAACGGCAGCAGCCTTCTTCGACCTCGCCTCGCCCGAGTTCATCGGTCATCTGGCGGCCGCGGTCGCAGCGCGCCGTGCGGCCTTCTATACGGTGCTGACCTACAACGGCCAGCAGAGCTGGACGCCCCACCACACGGCCGACTCGCTTCTGCTGATGGCCTTCCACGACCATCAGCGCGGCGACAAAGGCTTCGGCGCCTCGGCCGGTCCGGCTGCACCTGCCGCCCTCTCGGCAACGTTTCAATCGGCCGGCTACCACGTCACCGAGGGCGACAGCCCCTGGCTGCTCGGCCCCGCCGAAGCCCGGCTCATCGCCGATCTCGCCGCGGGCTTCGCCGACGCCGCCGCCGAGATGGGCACAATCCCGCCGTCCGCCATTGCCGAGTGGCGTGCCGTCACTCGCACCGGCGCCGTCGTCGGCCACACCGACTCGCTGGCCCTGCCACCGCCGCAAAACAGCGCTAATCCACCCCGCATGGATCGCGGGGTGGAAGACTGTCTCGTGGCGGACGACGCGGGCCGTTTGGCGAAGGCTGAATGACGAGGTGCCACCCGCGCACGTCTCCGGGATCTTCACAACGGAGCGGGTCCGCCAACGCCGAGGCACCTCTCACAACGTCTAATGACCCCGGCTCTCCGCAATCGTCTGTCGCCCCGGGGCCGACGTCACCCGGATCACGCCCCTGTCGGTGCGCCCGGCTCCTGCGGTCGCTGCTCCGACCCCGCCGGGCGCGACCGCCGGTCGGCCATGAACTGGTCGAACTCGGCCTTGTCCTTGGCCATCCGCAGACGATCCAGGAACGAGCGGAAGTCGTTGGCCTCGTCCTCGAGCCGCTTCAATGTCTCGGCGCGATACTCGTCGAAGGCGCGATTACCGGTCGACGGAAACCCACGCTCCTGTCGACTCCCACCCCATGCCTCGAACCGCTCGCGCATGCGCTCCATCTTGCGCTCGAACCGCGCCCGCCGATCCTCACCCGATCCCCACATGCCGCCGTGCCGTGCTCCGCATCCCATGCGTCCGCTCCATAGAAGAAACGCCAGGATGCCGAGGCCCAGCGGCCAGAACAGGATGAAGGCGACCACCATCAGGGCGATCCACGCCGGCCGGCCGTAGTCGTCGATCCTTTCCACCACTTGAGTCATCTCATGCTCCCGACATGTCCGTTGCCGAAGACGGGCTCTGCGACCCGTCGATGTGAATGTAAGTAACATTTACATCGAGTCAAGGCCTTCGGTCCCGGCGTCCTGTTGCGGCGCTCGAGTTGCCTTTACGAGCAGAGGAACGAGGCTGCATCGGTCGTTCCGTCGCTGATGCCAACCGTCATGCGTCGCCCTTGCCCAGGCCACGCAAGTAGATCAGCGTCGCAGCCTCCAGCAGCTCTTCGGGTGTCATCGGGATCGGGCGGCGCGCTGCATCGGCACGGCCGAACAGGCTGGCGATGCCATGCGCCTGCGACCACAGATGCAGCGCCATCATGGTGACCGGCGGCCGGTCCTTCGCCGGCAGAGCTGCAACCACCGCCTCGACAGCATCGCGCAGGACGCTGAAAGCCCGCTCGGCGGCGCCATGGAGCCCCGGGTCCGAGCCAACCGGCACGCCGGATTCGAACATCGCCGCATAGTAGGCCGGCTCGGCACGCGCGAAGCCGAGGAACGCCCGCCCGACGGCCACGAGAGCGGACGTCGCCTCCGGCCGCCCGCCGCTCCGGGCCTTCTCCAGAGCATCGGCGAGCAGGACGTAGCCACGCTGAGCCACCTCCACCATCAGCGCGTCGCGGTCGCGGAAATGCCGATAGGGGGCGGCCGGCGATACGCCGGCCTGACGGGCCGCCTCGGCAAACGTGAACCCGCCCGGTCCCTTCTCGCGGATGAGCGCCAGCGCTGCCTCGATCAGCGCCTCCTTCAGGTTCCCGTGGTGATAGCTGCGCCGCAATGTCGTTCCTCGCCGATGTCGTCAGCAAGTGATCATAGCCTGAACCATGCCAGCCTGCTGAGTGACCCGCTTGCACTCGCCGATGCTGAGGACTAATCGGAGCCCGATAGCCGTCATAGCCCCGCAGACAGCGCCCCGGAGACACCATGAGCACCGGCCAGACCCGCACCGAGACCGATACCTTCGGCCCCATCCAGGTCGACGCCACCCGCTATTGGGGCGCCCAGGCCCAGCGCAGCCTCGGCAATTTCAAGATCGGCTGGGAGAAGCAGCCGAAGCCGGTCGTGCGCGCCCTGGGCATCGTCAAGCGCGCCGCCGCCGAGGCCAACATGGAGCTCGGCAAGCTCGATCCGAAAATCGGCACCGTGATCGTCCAGGTCGCTCAGGAGGTGATCGACGGCAAGCTCGACGAGCATTTTCCGCTGGTTGTCTGGCAGACCGGGTCCGGCACCCAATCGAACATGAACGCCAACGAGGTGATCTCGAATCGGGCGATCGAGCTGCTGGGCGGAGAGATGGGGTCGAAGAAGCCCGTCCACCCGAACGATCACGTCAACATGAGCCAGTCGTCGAACGACACCTATCCGACGGCCATGCACATCGCCTGCGCCGAGCAGATCGTGCACGACCTGCTGCCGGCGCTGCGCAAGCTGCACGAGGCGCTGCTGGTCAAGAGCCACGCCTGGAAGGACATCATCAAGATTGGTCGCACGCATACCCAGGATGCGACCCCGGTCACGCTCGGCCAGGAGTTCTCGGGCTACGCTACGCAGATCGGCAACGGCATTTTGCGCATCGAGAGCACGCTGCCGATGCTGATGGAGCTGGCCCAGGGCGGCACCGCCGTCGGCACCGGCCTCGCCTCGCCCGTAGGCTTCGCCGAGAAGGTGGCTGAACGCATCGCCGCGATCACCGGCCTCCCGTTCACCAGTGCGCCCAACAAGTTCGAGGCACTCGCCGCGCACGACGCGATGGAGAAGACGCACGGCGCCATCGCGACAGTCGCCATGAGCGGCAACAAGATCGCCAACGACATACGTTTCCTGGGCTCCGGTCCCCGCGCCGGCCTCGGCGAGCTGTCGCTGCCGGAGAACGAGCCGGGCTCTTCGATCATGCCGGGCAAGGTCAACCCGACCCAGTCCGAGGCGCTGACCCAGGTTGCCGTGCAGATCCACGGCAACAACGCCGCGATGACCTTCGCCGGCAGCCAGGGCCACTTCGAGCTCAACGTCTACAATCCGGTGATGGCCTACAACTTCCTGCAGTCCGTGCGCCTGCTGGCAGACGCCGCGATCTCGTTCACCGACAACTGCGTGGTCGGCATCGAGCCGCGCCTCGACAACATCGCCAATGGGCTCGCCAACTCGCTGATGCTGGTGACGCCGCTCAAGGAGAAATACGGCTACGACCTCGCCGCCAAGATCGCCAAGACGGCGCACAAGAACGGGACGACGCTGCGCGAGGAGGCCATTGCCGCGGGCATCCCGGCTGAGGACTTCGACGCCATCGTGCGCCCCGAGCAGATGATCGGGCCGGGGTAGCCCGCGCCCGGCTGCGCGCCCAAGGGTCGGGGGCGGTGCAGCTAATCCGCCACGACCGCAGTCGATCGGCCAGGATTCACCAATCGTTGAGGCAGTGGCTGCGGTGATCTGATAGGGTGTGGCACGCGTTATTTGAAGCGTGTGGGACGACGATCGACGGGGACGGGGGCTTCAATGACACGCGCCGTACAGGCTGCGGGTGCCGCCATGGCATTTGTTGTCGGCTTTATCGGCACAACGGCCGAGGCATCGGACGATGGCCGCTCCTGGTTCGCCTCCGACGGTATTGGGGTTCAGATCGGCGGCATGGCCGTCGTGTCGCCGCGCTATGAGGGCTCCGCCGACTACCGTGTTGTCGGCTTCCCGTTCGCAGCACCCGCCTTCGCATCCTCTGACGGACGCTTTCAGTTCAAGGGCCCAGACGACATCCGCTTGCGCCTGTTCGACCATAGCGGCTTCGAGGCGGGTCCAATGGCCGGCTGGCGCTTCGGCCGGGACGAGGAGGACGGCACGCGATTGTGGGGGCTGGGCGATGTCGACGGCGGCCTCGTCGTGGGCGGCTACATGGCGTACCGCCTTGGCATTCTGAAGCCGTTCCTGTCATACCATCATCAAGTCACGGGCGACGACGCGGGCGGTGTCTTGCGCGCGGGCACAGAGGTCACCGGCCATGCCGCCCACGGCGTGCGGGTGACCGGGACACTCGGCGCCAGCTATGCCGACGATAGCTACATGAATGCCTATTTTTCAGTGACGCCCGCACAGGCCATAGCCTCGGTCGCCGGCCTGCCGGTCTTTGACGCCGACGCTGGTGTCAAGGATGTTTTCCTCGGCATCTCCGCAGCCATTCCCCTTGCCGACGCCTGGACACTTCGTATCGGGGCGCGATACGCCCATCTGGTCGGGGACGCAGCAGATAGCCCGATCGTCGAGAGTGAGAGCCAGATCACAGGTTCGGTGGCTCTGACCTACCGTCTGAACCTCCGCTGAGGCCGAGCCGAGGCGCCCCTCCCGCCACTGCCGATCGGGGCGCCTCGGAGGATATCAGCCCTTGGTGTAGCGCGCCTTCATAGCCGTGCCGCAAGCCGCCGACAGTTGCGCCTCGTTGGCCCGGAGGCACTGCACGATGCCGTCTCCGCCCTTGCCTTTGCCGGCCGAGGCGCAGTGCGTCTTGACGTCGGTTGCACAGGCTTCCCGCATGGCCTTGGCCCTTGTCTCGAGCTCGCCTCGCGCCGCCGTGCATTCGGCTGAAAGCTTCGCCGCGTTGTCATTCAGGCACTTGCGCCGGTCGCCCTTGGTCGCCCCCGGGCACAGCTTGTCGATGTCGGCCCGGCAGGCCGCGAGCGGCCGCCGCGCGGCATCGGCTTCACCGGCTGTCTCTTTCGTTGTGGCGGTGTCGGCAGCCGGAGCTGCGGCTCCAGGAGCTGACGTTCCCGGCGTAGGTGCAGGTGTCGACTGTGCCAGCGCGACCGCCGGCAGTAACGCCAGCATGACTGCGCCGACCATCGGGCGAATGAATGTCTGCATGGTATTCGAGGCTCCTGATCTGGTCCGGGCCGGTCGCCGCGGTCTCTGCCGCGAGTGGCGTGCCCGTGCACTGATAACGCAGCCACCGACGGCTCCCGTCGCGGACCGGTGAAATAATCAGGTGATTGCTGCTCTGGCCGGAGGGTGACGTCTACGCTTTGACCACCTTTGCCTCGATCAGGGCGGTGATGTCGCTCGCAGAGTAGCCGAGCTCGGCGAGGATCTGCCGGGTGTGCTGTCCGAGAGTCGGCGCGATGGCATCCGGCGCGCCGGACTCCAGCCGCTGTGTGCCCGCCGGATTGGGCGTTGCCCAGGGTGCCCCGCCGCCGTCGTGCTCGGTCCAGCTGATCAGACCCGACGCCTCCGTGTGCGAATGGCGCACAAAGTCGTCGTAGGTCTGCACGATCTCGTTCTGCAGGCCAGCAGCCGTGAGCTTGTCGCGCCACTCCGCTGCCGGCCGCGTCTTGATGATGGCCGCGACCTGCTCGCCGAGCCACGCCGCGTGGGTATAGCGGTCGGTTGTCGTCTTGAAGCGGGGATCCCTGATCCACTCCTCCTTGTCGAGCACGCGGCAGACGCCCTCGAACTCGTGATTCTTCACTGCCGCGATCTGGATCCAACCGCCGTCGCTGGCGAGATAGGTCCCGCCCGGACCGGCCACGTTGCGGAACGGACCGTCGCGCACTGCGCTCATCATGCGGATCGCCTGCAGGTTCGCCGCCGCCTCCATCAGGCTCGAGTTGATGCGCCGTCCGGGCGCCCCTCTCGCCTTGGCGTAGAGGGCCGCCACCACGGCCTGATGCGAGTAGAGCGCCGTCGACATGTCGACGACGATGGTCGGCGTCCGGTGCGGCACGCCATCCGGCCCCTTGTTCTCCGACATGAACCCCGTGAACGCCTGCAGAATGGGGTCCATCGCCGGCTTCTCGCGGAGCGGCCCCACCTGCCCGAAGCCGGATACCGAGAGATAAATGAGCCCGCGATTGACCGCCTTCAGCTTGTCATAGCCGAAGCCCAGCCGATCGATGACCCCGGGACGAAAGCCTTCCAGGAAAACATCGGCGGATGGAATGAGCTGCTCGACGATCCGGCGGCCCGCCTCCGTCTTGAGATCGACGGCGAGGCTCTTCTTGCCGAGATTGGCCGCAACGGAGAAAGCCGTATGATCGCCGTACCGCTGGCCGAGCGCCCGCGACCAGTCGCCCTCCAGCGGCTCGACCTTGATCACCTCGGCACCATGCCGCGCCAGCAGATAGGCGCAGTAGGGACCCGCCACGCCCTGGGAGAGGTCGACGACCTTGATGCCTTCGTAGGGCTTGTCGAAGCTCATTGGCCTTCCCTCCGTTGCTGTCGTTCAGCAGACGTCACACGCCGCCCGGCCGACATGCTGCAGCAATCTCGCCGGCTCGCGCAACATCGCGAGGCGCGCAATGCTCTTCAGCATTGCGCTGAACGGCCATGAAGCCGGAGCGCGGGCACTCAGGCCCGCGGGTTGAGCCGTGCCGCCTCGGCCATGACCTCGACGGCCTCGGGCTGCTTCGAGCGCACCGTCAGCGATGTCGCACCCGAGTCCTCCCAGGCCCGGTAGCGCTGCTTGATCCGTGCCGGCGGCCCGACCAGCGACTTGAGATCGACCCACTCGTCCGGTACGGCGGCGGCGGCCTCGTCCTTGCGCTTGGCGAGATAGAGCTCCTGGATGCGATTGGCCGCATCCCCGAATCCGCGGCGTACCAGCATGTCCTTGTGGTAGTTCTTGTCCTTGTGGCCCATGCCACCGACGTAGAGCGCAACCTCCGGCTTGAGCCGGTCGAGCGCCTCCTTGACGTTGTCGCAGACCTCGACATGGGCCGACGCCTGGATCTCGAAATTGGCGAGGCTCTTGCCACCGCCGGCCCGTCGGAAGCCCTCCTCGAGCCACGGCAGGTACTCCGGCAGCGATCCAGGCACGAACCCCAGTGGCAGCCACCCGTCGGCGATCTCGCCGGTGAGCTTCACGGTCGCCTCGTTGCCCGTGCCGAGATAGATTGGAATGTTGGGGTTCATATGCAGGATCGATTTCAGCGGCTTGCCGACCCCCATGGCACCCGGCCCTGTATAGGGCAGGCTGATCTCCTCGCCTTCATGAACGACAGGAGCCTCGCGCTTCCACACTTTGCGCATAATCGCGACGTAATCCTTGATCCGGTAGTACGGCCGCCCCCACGGCTGCCCGTACCAGCCCTCGACGATCTGAGGCCCGGACACGCCGATACCGACGATGAACCGGTCGCCGCCCGCCATGGCATCGATCGTCGCGGCCTGCATGGCGGCATTGGCCGGCGTCCGGGCGGCGAGCTGGATGATGGCCGTGCCGAGCTTGATCCGCTCCGTCTTGGCCGCGAGATACGCGAGCGGCGTCATCGCGTCTGTCCCGTAGGCCTCGGCCGTCCACACCGTCGAGTAGCCGAGTTGCTCGGCCCGCTGCACGAGCTCGACAGGGATCTTGTAGTGCGCGCCGGAATAGCCGATGTGCAGGCCGAGCTTCATGTTCGCTGTCCTCCGAGATCCTGGTTTGCAGCGATCCTAGACCATTCCCGGCCGGCGCGCGAAATCCTGTCGCCGATCCGAACAGACTGGCGGAGATGGACCCCGCACCCCACGTTCCGTGGCGAAGAGGGAGCTGAGAGAGCATGAAAAGCCTCACCATCGGCAGCGCCACGATCGACACGATCGCCATTATCGCGAGCGACCGCATCGAGCGAATGTCGATGCTGAATGCCGACGCATCGTTCCTTCTGCTCCAGGAGGGCAGCAAGACCGAGGCCATCGAGATCTCGACGCATTGCGGTGGCGGCGCCGTGAACACGGCAGTGGCACTTGCCAGGCTCGGATTCGATGCCGCCGCGATCGTCAAGCTCGGCCAGGATCAGCGCGCCGAGACAATTCTCGCGCGCCTGATGGACGAAGGCGTCTCGCCACGTTGGGCGTTGCGTGACGCCCGGGCGCCAACTGGTGCCTCGGTGCTCGTTTCCTCTCACGATCGAAACGCGGCGATCTTCACCTTCCGCGGCGCCAACACGCTGATCGAGCCGAGGGATCTGAAAGACGACGCCTTCGCCGTCGACCTGGTTCACGTGGCTTCGCTGTCCAACGCGTCTGCCGACTGTTTCCCGCTGATCATCGAGAAGGCGCGCGCCCATGGGGCCCTGGTCTCGGTCAATCCCGGGCCGCGCCAGCTTGCCGCGCGCGGGCCCGCATTCCAGCAGTGTCTCGGCGCCATTGACGTCCTGTCGATCAATCGTGCCGAGGCGGAGGTGCTGGTGCCGACGCTCGTGGCAAGGTTCGGCGAGGGCGGCCCGACTCTCCACGGCGACGGGCTTCCCCGCCTCGCCGCCAAGGGCCTCCACGGCGGTGGTTTCCACATGAGCCTCTCGCGCTTCATGAGCGCCGTTGTCTCGCTGGGCCCGCGCGTCCTGCTGGTCACGGATGGCGGTGGCGGCGCCTACGCTGCGACCGCCAACGAGATCGTCCACGCATCTCCTGTGCTGGTGGACGTGGCCGGGACCGCAGGGGCAGGCGACGCATTCGTCTCCACGTTTGCCGGTTTCACCACCTTGGGCAGGCCGCTCGACGTCGCGCTGAAGGCCGCGGCCCTCAATGCCGCGAGCGTGGTCGGCCACGTCGACACGCAAACAGGTCTGTTGACGGAGGCGGACATGGCCTCGCGCCTCGCCGGCATCGGCGAGCGCATCGCCGTCAGGCGATGGCAGATGTCACCTGCCCCCGCGCCGGCTTGAGGTCGCGCTGCGCAATGTGCAGGATCGACTGCACACGCCGATGCTGAAGGGAGCCGCATGACCTGGTCCATCATCGCCCGCGACGAGAAGACCCGCCGCATCGGCATCGCGGTGGCCACCTGCGCCTTCGCCGTTGGGGCCCGAGTGCCTCACATTCGGACCGGCGTCGGAGCGATCGCCACGCAGGCGATGACGAACGTCTATTACGGCCCGCGCGGACTGGCTCTGCTCGCCGCTGGAGCGACTGCCGACGACTGCGTGCGCTTGCTGCTCCAGGCCGACGAAGGCCGTGACCATCGCCAGGTGCACGCCATGGATCGCGACGGCCGCCTCGCCGCACGCACCGGCTCCGCCTGCGTGCCCTGGTGCGGCCATCTCGTCGAGGCCACGTTCTCGGTGGCAGGCAACATGCTGGCAGGCCCGGAGGTCATCCATGAGACAGCGAAGGCGTATGCGGCTCATCTGGAGCTGCCGTTCGCCCGCCGCCTGATCGCCGCGCTGCGGGCGGGGGAGGCCGCTGGCGGCGACAAGCGCGGCAAGCAGTCGGCCGCCATGCTGATCCACGACGGCGAGGACCATCCGGCGCTAGACCTGCGCGTCGACGACCACCGAGACCCGATCGGCGAGCTCGCCCGCATCGAGGCCGTGTCGAGGGAGATGTTCGTGCACACGCGCCGCTTCGGCCCGACCCGCGACAATCCTGCCGGGATGCTGGATCCGGTGGAGCGCCAGGCAGCGATCGAGCGATCGATACGTGAAGGCTACGAGTAGCCCGGTCGAGCCCGGGTCGTAATATCGCTCGACCGCGGCCCGCAAGTGCTCTATGCGGGCAGGTCCGTCGCGATGGCGGCGCTGCACGCCGGTACGTCCATATGAAGCCGACCGCCATCCTTCTCCCAGTCGTCGTCCAGGTCGCGCTGACGGTTGCCGTGCTCGTCGCCATGGGACCGGCACGCGCGGCATCCATGCGGGAGAAGGGACAGCGACTGAGCGACCGCGATGTCACGCTCGGCCGCAACGACTGGTCCGATCAGGCGATCAAGCTCGCCAACAGCTACCGCAACCAGTTCGAGCTGCCGGTGCTGTTCTATGCTGTTGTCGCTTACGCACTGCAGACCAGCGCCGTGGACATGGTCTTGGTGGCCCTGGCTTGGGTGTTCGCCGTCTCGCGTATCGTGCATGCCGCGATTCATATCGGGCCCAACGTCGTTGCCTGGCGGGGGGCCGCATTCCTGATCGGTCTCGTGGCGTTGATCGCCATGTGGACGAAGCTGGCGCTGCACGCCATCTGATCCTCAGACCTGGAGTTCAATTGCTTATGCGTCCCGGTGCCCGCATTGCCGCCGCCATCGAGGTGCTGACCGAGGTTGTCGAGCGACATCGGCCGGTGTCGCTGGCGCTCGCCGACTGGGGCAAGGCGCATCGCTTCGCCGGCTCCGGCGATCGCTCGGCCATCGGCAATCTCGTCTACGACGCCCTGCGCCGCCGCGCATCGCTTGCCTGGGCCATGGGCTCGGACACCCCGCGCGCCATGGCCATCGGCGCGGCCCCGGACGCTCTCGGCCTCGATCCTGATGCGGTCGCTGCTCTCTGCACCGGCGAGGACCACGCGCCCCTGCCGCTCGACGACGCCGAGCGCCAAGGCCTTGTCGAGGGCCGTCCCGGCGCGCCGCCACATATCCAGGCCGATGTCCCCGAGTGGCTGTGGCCGGCCTTCGAGAGCCAGTTCGGGGATCGCGCCGTCGCCGAGGGACAGGCCTTCACCCGCCGCGCGCCCGCAGATCTGCGCGTCAACACGCTGCGCTCGACCAAGGAGAAGGTTGCGAAAGCGTTGGCCTCGTTCGGGGTCGTCGCGACGCCATTCGCGCCGACGGGCCTGCGCATTCCGGCGCCGGAGGGCCCCGGGCGCACGCCGAACCTCCAGGCCGAGGCTGCCTTTCAGGCCGGCTGGTTCGAGGTCCAGGACGAAGGCTCCCAGATCGCTGCTCTTCTGACCGGCGCAGGCCCCCGCATGCAGATCCTCGACCTGTGCGCCGGGGCCGGAGGCAAGTCGCTCGCCATGGCCGCTGCGATGCAGAGCACCGGCCAGATTTACGCCTACGACGACGACCGCGAGCGGTTGAAACCGATTTTCGAGCGCATGAAGCGCGCCTTCGCCCGCAACGTGCAAGTCCTGCGCGCACGCGACCGGGAGGCGCTGGCGGCCCTCGGCGCCCGCTTCGACGTGGTGCTCGTCGATGCCCCGTGCACCGGGACCGGTGTGTGGCGGCGGCGCCCCGAGGCGAAGTGGCGCCTGCGGCCCAACAGCCTCGAAACCCGTACCGCCGAGCAGAAGGGCGTGCTGGACACGGCCGCCACACACGTCAAGCCGGGCGGTCGCCTCGTCTACGTCACATGCTCGATCCTTCCCGACGAGAACAGAGTGCAGGTCCAGGCCTTCCTCGAGCGCCACCCATCGTTCCGTCTCCTGCCCTTCGGGGAGGCGTGGCACGCAGCGCTGTCGACCGCGGCGCCACGCTCGGCAGACGGCAGCACCGAGACGCTGCTGCTGACGCCGGAAAGCCACGGCACCGACGGCTTCTTCATCGCCATTTTGCAGCGCTCGGACGAGTGAACGAAAATTGTGACGGTCGGCTCCCGCCAGCGAGTCGATAAAATTTTGTTACGAAAACCGTTCTGCAACCAATTCGGCTTTGACTCGTTTTGTCGCCGCACTAAATGATCCGCCGCCGGGACCAATGGGGTCCCCGTGACGTGGCGTGCGGCGGGCAGGCATCGAGCCACCCGGACCGGCCTCGGCACACTACTTCGGGGAGAGAGCTCGTCCATCATGGCCATCGCTTCCAAGTCGAAGCGTCCGCGCCGGACGCCAAATGTGCGCTCCTGCCTCGGTCCCGTCGCCGATCTTGAGTCCCACCTGCCAGCCGAGTGGTGGCGCAAGCTCTTCAACGCCCTTTACGTCAAGACTGACGGCGATGTGGTGGAGAACCACGAGAACACCCGTCGCGATGTGGACTTCATCGTTTCGGCAGCCGCCATCCAGCCGCATAGTCACATTCTCGACCTGTGCTGCGGCCAGGGCCGTCATTGCCTGGAGCTGGCTCGACGCGGCTTTCGCAATGTCACGGGCGTCGATCGCTCACGGTACCTGATCAGGCTGGCGCGCAAGCGTGCCCAGACTGAGGGGCTGTCTCTCATCTTCAAGGAAGGCGACGCCCGCAACCCGCGGCTCAACGAGGCGAGCTACGACTGCGTCGCCATCATGGGCAATTCGTTCGGGTATTTCTCGAACAAGCAGGACGACGAGAAGGTGCTGAGCACTGTCGGCCGCCTGCTGCGCCCATCCGGCCAGCTCGTGCTCGACATCACCGACGGCGCCTACATGGCCGATCACTTCGATCGCCGCTCCTGGGAGTGGATCGACGAGCATCATTTCGTCTGCCGCGAGCGCACCATAAGCCAGGACCGCGAGCGCCTGATCAGCCGCGAGGTGATCGTCAACGACGAGACCGGCGTCATCGCCGATCAGTTCTACGCCGAGCGCCTCTACACGCGCGCCGGAATTGCCAAGCTCCTGGAGAAATGCGGCTTCCGCAACATCCGCCACCACGGCACGGCGGAGGCGGTCTCCGACCGCGACCAGGACCTCGGCATGATGGCGCGCCGTCTGCTCATCTCCGCCGACGCGCCGCATCTGCCTGCGCGCCGGCCGCGCGGCAAGACACAGGTCATCGACCTCACCGTCGTCATGGGCGACCCGCGCCTGCCGGACGCCGTCAAGCTCAACGGTCAGTTCAATGACGAGGACCACGAGACCATCAAGCGGCTCAAGGACGCCCTCGCCGAGCTGCCGCAGTACAAGGTCCGCTATCTCGACAACCACGCCACGCTCGACCGCGACCTTTCGGAGCTGAAGACAGACCTCGTGCTGAACCTGTGCGACGAGGGCTACAACAACGACCCGTTCAAGGAGCTGCACGTCCCGGCTCTGCTCGAGATGCTGTCGATCCCCTACACGGGTGCCGGGCCTTCGGCTCTAGCGGCCTGCTACGACAAAGGCCTCGTCCGCGCCGTCGCACAGTCGCTCGACGTACCGGTGCCGTTGGAGACCTATGTCCGTCCGGGCGACCAGGGCGCGACCCTACCGTCCGTGTTCCCGGCGCTCCTGAAGCCGAATACCGGCGACAGCTCCCAGGGCATCACCAAGGACGCCGTCGTCCACAACGAGCGGGCGCTGATCGACTACCTGGAGCGGCTGCGGACCGATTTTCCGCGCCGCGGCGTGCTGGTGCAGGAGTTCCTGACCGGTGCCGAGTACTCGGTCGGCTTGATCGGCAATCCCGACCAGGGCCTGCGCGCCTTGCCGATCCTCGAGGTGGATTTCTCGCGTCTGGACGACGGCCTGCCGAAGATCCTCGGCTACGAGTCCAAATGGCAGCCGGACAGCCCATACTGGACGCAGGTCAAGTATCACGAGGCACACCTGCCGGACCATATCCACCAGCAGCTCGTCGAGCATTCGACCCGCCTGTTCGAGCGGCTGGGGTGCCGCGACTACGCGCGCTTCGACTTCCGCGCCGACGCCAGGGGCGAGATCAAGCTGCTCGAGGTCAATCCCAATCCGGGCTGGTGTTGGGACGGCAAGCTGAACCTCATGGCCAGCTTCACGGGCCTGCGCTACGCGGAGCTGTTGGGGCAGATCCTGTCGTCCGCCGAGGAGCGCCTCGGCATCCAGGCCAAGCTGCAGGCGGCAGCCGCCGCTGCGGCGCTGCCGGCTCCAGCGCGGGTTTGACATCGCGCGGAGGGCGAGCGTGACTCCACGGACGCTCACCCTCGCCGACGGCCGCAGACTGGCCTGGAGCGAGCTCGGCGATCCAGGCGGCACGCCGGTGCTGGCCTTCCATGGAACGCCGGCGTGCCGGCTGCTTTTCATGCCTGCGCACGAGCCCGCGAGGCTTCTGGGGTTGCGCCTCGTGGCGCCTGACCGGCCGGGCTACGGCCTCTCCGATCCGCTGCCCGGGCGGACCTTTGCCGGCTGGGCGGCCGATACGGCAGCCCTCATGGACCATCTCGCCATCGCCCGCGCGCCGATCTTGGCTGTCTCCGGTGGCTCCCCGTACGCGGTGACCACGGCTGCCTGCCTCGGACCGCGCGTCAGCGCCTTGGCGCTGGTCTCACCGCTGGGCGAAATAGCCCACCCTGCCATCCATGCAAAGCTGTCGCGACGCGAGCGGGCCCTCTTTCTCGGGCTGCCGAGCCACCCGCGCGTGCTACGGCGCAGCGTCCAATGGGGACGCGCCGCATTCCTGGCCGCGCCGGAGTTGTCTCTGCTCTCGTTTGTCACCGCGCTCTCGCCGGCCGATCGCCGGGTGCTCTCCGCCCCGGCAGCGCGTCGCCTCGTTCTCGCCATGACGCGCGAGGCGATGCGGCAGGGCATTGAAGGAGTGATAGCCGACCTGGAGCTGTTCTCGAGAACGTGGCGTGTCGATCCCGCCTCGATCACGGTCCCGGCCGTCCTCTGGCAGGGAACCGCCGACGCCGTCGTGCCGGCCGGAGCTGCCTTCGATCTGGCACACCGGCTCGGCAATTGCCACGTCGTGCGGCTCGAAGGGCACGGCCACTTCTGGGTGGTCGACAACGTCGCGGAGGTCGTGTCCGCAGTATCCGGCATGCTCGCAGGAGCGAGAAGACCTTGAGCTCGCGCTCCGGCCTCCCTTCGCGCCCCTCGCCCAGCCTCTGCGCGCGGATCAGGTCTCGGCGCCGCCGTTGACCTGGATCATCTGGCCGTTGATGAACGCCCCACCGTCCGACGCGAGCAGCGCCACGGCTGCTGCGACCTCGTCGGGCGTTCCCAGGCGGCCGAGCGGTACGCGCGCCTTCATCGGAGCGATATGGGCAGCCTGGACCGCATCCTGTGCCTCGCCCATGATCGGCCCAGGCGAAACGATGTTCGTCGTGATGCCCCTTGGCCCGAACTCCTTGGCGAGCGCTTTCGTCAGCCCCCAGGCCGCATGTTTCGAGGCGGAGACATGTGCACGTCCATTGTATCCGTGGATCGCATTCATTCCGGCGAAATTGATGATCCGACCCCAGCCCTTAGCCACCATGCCGGGAAGGCAGGCGCGCGCCAGCCAGTAGGCGGCGTCAAAGTTGACGGCCATCGCGTAGCGCCAATCCTCCTCGGTCATTTCGAGGAACTTGCCGTCCTTCCGGATCGCGGCGTTGTTGACGAGTATGTCGACGGCGCCGAACCGCGACAGCGCCGTGTCGGCGATCGCGAGGCACTGCTCCCGGCGGCCGACATCACCCATTGCCATGATCGCCTCGACACCGAGCGCCTTGGCCTCGGCCACCACGTTCGCGGCTGCCCCCTCGTCCTGGGCGCCGTTGACGACGACGTTGCAGCCGGCTGCCGCTAGATGCAGCACGCAGGCGCGGCCGATATTCTTGTTCGATCCGGTAACGAGGGCTGTGCGGCGCTGCGCTGCCATGAAGAGATCCCTGCGATCGTGTGGCGACGGGCTCGTCTGGCGAGCCGAGCCGTAGGGTGGCGGCAACGCTTGGCGCCGCGCCCCCAATCGGCGGCCATCAGCATGAGGCTCCAGGCCTGCAATGTCGAGCGATGACCTGCCGCCTTCGCCATGATTGCCCGCGGCACCGGTCGTCGCCGAGCCAGCGTCAGGCGCGCCTTGCAGACTACCGTTGCGACGACAGCACGCTGTCCACATACCGTACGAAATGCTCGACGCCCGGCGTGGTCGCTGTCGGGCACTTGGCTGCCTCGTCGAGACGGCGCAGGCGCACCGCTTCAGCGGCAAAAGGCAACCGCTCGAATTCCGCGATCTCGGCCTGCGACATCGGCCCGCCCTGGAGCGCCAGCGAGCGCACCGAGTCCTCGGACAGCTTTCCGAAGTATGTCGCATCCACCGCACAGAGGTAGCGCTTGGCCGGCACATGCAGGCGCACGGGCTCGACCACTTCGGGGCTGAAATGGCAGGCGAGCCATTCCGCGCCCAGCTCCTCGTGACGATCGTCGACCCCGGCGCGCGCGGGATCCTCTCCCAGATCGTGCACCATATGGCCGATGTCGTGCACCAGCGCGGCCACGATCATGGCCGCCGGCTCGCCGTTCGCCTCGGCCAGAGCTGCGGCTTGCAGCGCGTGCTGCTGCTGGTTCACGTCGGAAAGGCCATACCGGCCGGTCGCCCTCGAGGTATAGATCTCGAGAATCTCTTCGCGCACCTTCATCGTCGCCTGCTTCCCGCTCCGTGTGAGAGCAACATGATGTAACCGCATTGCTACGGTTCCTTGACACCATGTGCTGATAGGACTGCGATGCCGTTTCGTCCAGCTACGACTCCCCCTGGCCTGTGCCGCGCCCCACTGTTAATGGGTTGTCACAATGCTCGCCTATCGAGACCGCGACGTCCGGGGACGAGCATGCCCGGAGTTCCCGTCCTCGTCACCGCATCGCCTGTGACGACACACTTGGACGAGCACGCTCCGTGACCGACCTCCGCGGCACACGCCGCGACGGCCGGCGCGGCTCTGGTCGAGAATAGCTGCGCCAACTCGCGGATGGGCGGTATCACAACTGCGGGTTTAGGCGGGCTCGGACCAGCTCGACGCGCGTCTCCCGGAGGGTGCCTGCGGCAGATCCCGGTTAATGGGCGTGGGTTGGCAACATGTTTCGCTTCTCGTGCCGCTGATCCTCGTCATGGTCGGCGTCATTGACTTGAACTGGCGGCAGCTGAGAATGGTGTTGATCGGCGTGCAGGCACGGTGAGGATAGGTGAATGCGCGATCTCGCCCCCGAAGAAGGCCGCACCCCGCGGCAACATTGGCTATCGATCCTGGCTCGCGCACGATCCTCGGAGCTGGAAGCCATCATTGCCGCTAGCGGCGGTGTTCCCGCCCACATCGTGGTCAAGCCAGCCGAGGTCGGCACCGTCATGGTCGAAGGCCGGGCGGGCGGCACCGGTGTGCGCTTCAATCTCGGCGAGGCCACGGTAGCCCGCTGCGTGGTCCGCATCGCCGATGTCCTCGGCGTCTCGTATGCGCTCGGCTCGGATCGCCGACGAGCCCATCTGGCGGCACTGATCGATGCCTTGCTGCAGATGCCCGGAGCCGACCCTGGCCTGCACGACGCCATCGGCCGACTGGCCGAGCAGCAGGCGGCCGCACGCGACCTCGCCTCGCGTAAGGCGGCCACCACCAAGGTCGAGTTCTTCACGATGGTCCGGGGGAACGAGTGATGGCGACGACGTCGCGCCCCAATGCCCTCGGACCGGCCTTCGCCGATCCAGTGATCGATGCGCAGCTGAGCTTCCGCGAGATCCTGGCCGCCTTGGCGGAGCCGGGCACGATGCGCCGGCTCAAGGCCGAAATAACCCCCCCCGACGGGCTCGCCCCAGCAGCAACGATTGCGCTCCTCGTTCTTGCCGACCACGAAACGCCCGTTTGGCTGCCACCGGCATCCACCGAGGCTGCCCGCTACCTGCTCTTCCATACTGGCGCTGCGAGGGCGGAATCGCCTGGATGCGCCCGTTTCGCCATCGTCGATGGCTCATCGGAGGGGCCGCCGCTGGCCGCATTCGATCCAGGTGACGACCGCTATCCCGACCGCTCAGCCACCGTCGTCGTGCAGTGCACGGCATTGAGCGGCGGTGCTCCTGTCGTGCTCCAAGGTCCGGGCATCCGCGACAGGCGACGCGTTTCGCCGACCGGCCTTCGCGCCGAATTCTGGAGCGAGGTCGCCGCCAACACGACTCGTTATCCGCTGGGCATCGACCTGCTTCTGGTCTCCGGACGGGACATCATAGGCCTGCCGCGCTCCACGCGGGTCACTGCCGCGGAGGGGCGCTGATGTACGTTGCGGTTAAAGGCGGCGAGGCCGCGATACTCGCTACACACGATCTGCTTGCGGAGGCCCGCCGCGGCGATAACGCGGTGCCGGAGCTGTCGACGGACCAGATCCGCGAGCAATTGGGCCTCGCCGTCGCGCGCGTCATGAACGAAGGCTCGCTTTACGATCCACGCCTTGCGGCCCTCGCCCTCAAGCAGGCGCAAGGCGACGCGATCGAGGCGGCGTTCCTCATCCGGGCCTGGCGCACGACGCTCGCGCGCTTCGGATCGTCGCTGCCGCTCGATACGGCGCAGATGGCCATCCGTCGCCGCGTCTCGGCCACCTACAAGGACCTGCCAGGCGGCCAGGTGCTGGGACCGACCTACGATTACACTCATCGCCTGCTCGATTTCTCGCTGGCTGCCGATGCTTCGGAGATCCCCTGCCGGCCGCCATCGAGCGAGCCGCTGGCGGGCTCGATGCCCCGGGTTCCCGATATCCTTGGCCGGGAAGGGCTCATGGAGAGCGAGGTGCCGCCGGCCGATGATGGCCGCCCGTTCGACTTGACGCGCGATCCGGTCTCGTTTCCGGCTGGGCGCGACGTCCGCCTGCAGTCCCTGGCCCGCGGCGACGAGGGCTTTCTGCTCGGCCTAGCCTACTCGGTGCAGCGTGGGTTTGGTGGCAATCACCCGTTCGCCGGCGAAATTCGCATGGGCGAGGTCGCCGTCGAGATCGTGCCGGACGAGCTTGGCTTTGCCATCGACATCGGCGACATCACCGTCACCGAGTGCCAGATGGTCAATCAGTTCACGGGCTCGGCCGACCAACCGCCGCAATTCACCCGCGGCTATGGCCTCGTCTTCGGCCATGCCGAGCGCAAGGCCATGTCGATGTCGATCGTCGACCGCGCGCTCAAGGGTAGCGAGCTCGGCGAGGCCGCGCGCTACCCCGCGCAGCAGGAAGAGTTCGTGCTCTACCACGCCGACAACGTCGAGGCCGCGGGCTTCGTCGAGCACCTGAAGCTGCCGCACTATGTCGACTTCCAAGGCGAGCTCGAGCTGATCCGCAAGCTCCGGCGCGAGTTGGAGGAGCAGCGCGCCGGCCGGTCGTCAACGCCGCACGTCGAGAAGAAGGAGGGCGCCGAATGACAGGCCAGATCCCGTCCGGCGATGCTATGCCGACCGTGAACTATGCCTATCTCGACGAGCAGACCAAGCGAATGATCCGCCGCGCGCTGCTGAAGGCTGTCGCCGTGCCCGGCTATCAGGTGCCGTTCGGCTCTCGGGAGATGCCTTTGGCTCGCGGCTGGGGCACAGGCGGCATCCAGGTGACGGCGTCGATCATCGGGCCGGACGACAAGCTCAAGGTCATCGACCAGGGATCGGACGACACCACCAACGCGGTGTCCATTCGCCGCTTCTTCGCCCGGGTCGCCAATGTCGAAACCACCGAGGCGACCGGCGAGGCGACCATCATCCAGACTCGTCACCGCGTGCCGGAGCACCCGCTCACGGCTGGCCAGATCCTCGTCTACCAGGTCCCGCAGCCGGAGCCGTTGCGCAAGCTCGAGCCCTCCGAGCTCGAGACGCGCAAGATGCACGCCTGGGCCGAGTACGGCCTCATGCACGTACGCCTTTACGAGGATATCGCGCGCTTCGGCCACGTCGCGACCACCTACTCTTATCCGGTGCTGGTCAACGGCCGCCATGTCATGAGCCCGAGCCCGATCCCGAAGTTCGACAATCCGAAGATGGGCCAGTCGCCGGCGCTGCAGCTGTTCGGCGCTGGCCGCGAGAAGCGCATTTACGCCATTCCGCCGTGGACCGAGGTCAAGAGCCTCGATTTCGAGGATCGCCCCTTCGAGGTCCAGCGGTGGGACGAGCCCTGCGCGCTCTGCGGCGCCGCCGATAGCTATCTCGACGAGGTCATCATCGACGACGCCGGCGGGCACATGTTCGTGTGCTCCGACAGCCATTATTGCGAGGAGCGGCGCAAGGCCGGCCACGCCGGAGCCATGCTCGCGACGTCGACCGGCGGCAAGCTGGCGGCCAGCAACGGAGGCGATCGATGACGGGGGTTGCCACGATGCCGGCCGACACCGGGTCTCTGCTCGAGGCTCGGCTGGTGTCGCGGCGCTACGGTCACCACATCGGCTGCGAGGACGTATCGTTCACGCTCTGGCCGGGCGAGGTGCTTGGGATCGTCGGCGAATCCGGATCGGGCAAGTCGACGCTTCTGCGATGCCTGGCGGGCCTCGACCGGCCGACGGCAGGCACCGTGGCGTTCCGCACCGGCGATTGCATGACCGACATCTTCGCCATTCCCGAGCAGGAGCGGCGGGCACTGATGCGCACCGCCTGGGGTATCGTCCACCAGAACCCGCGCGACGGCCTGAGGATGTCGGTGTCGGCCGGCGGCAACGTGGCAGAGCGCCTCGTCGACGGCGGCGAGCGCCACTACGGCCGCATCCGCGCCGCCGCTTCCGAATGGCTGACCCGCGTCGAGATCGACCGTGCTCGTATGGACGAGCCTCCATCCCGCTTTTCCGGCGGCATGCAGCAGCGCCTGCAGATCGCGCGCGTTCTGGTGTCCGGCCCACGCCTCGTTTTCATGGACGAGCCAACCGGCGGTCTCGACGTCTCGGTGCAGGCCCGCCTCCTCGATCTGCTGCGGGCACTTGTACGCGATCTCGGCCTCGCCGCCGTGATCGTCACCCATGATCTGGCCGTGGCCCGCCTGCTGACCGATCGCCTGATCGTCATGAAAAGTGGTCGGGTCGTCGAGACGGGCCTGACGGATCAGGTTCTCGACGATCCGCAACACGCCTACACCCAACTGTTGACCTCGGCAGTGCTCGCGGCCTGAGGCCTGCTTCATCGACCTGTGCCCGCCGCGTCTGGATGGGTCACCCGCGCCACAGTCGAGAAATCACAGCGGAGTGCCGAATGCCGGCAATGCTCGAAGTGAATAACGTCGGAAAGACTTTCATCCTGCACCACCAGGGCGGCGTTCACTTGCGCGTGCTCGAAGGCGTCGACCTCGTGGTCGAGAAGGGCGAAGCTGTCGTTCTGTCGGGGCCTTCGGGATCCGGCAAGTCCACTCTGCTGCGCATCCTGTTCGGCAACTACCGGCCGACGAGCGGCAGCGTGCTGGTGCGTCATGCCGGCGAGCTCGTCGACATCGTCGCCGCCGCCCCGCGCACGGTCCTCGAGGTGCGCCGCCGCTCGCTCGGCTGGGTATCGCAGTTCCTGCGTGTCATTCCGCGGGTGACGACGCTCGATCTCGTCACCGATCCCATGCTCGCACGCGGCATCGATAGAGGCGTTGCCCGCCGTCGGGCGTGCGCCATGCTCGAGTGCGTCGGTCTGCCGGAAAGGCTGTGGTCGCTGGCGCCGCAGACCTTCTCCGGCGGCGAGCAGCAGCGCGTCAACATCGCCCGCAGCTTCGTCGATCCACCGCCGATCCTTCTCCTGGACGAGCCCACGGCCTCGCTGGACGCCGTCAATCGCGACATCGTCGTCGATCTCGTCGGCGAGGCACGCGCCAAAGGGGCGACGGTCGTCGGCATCTTTCACGACGAGGCGGTGCGTGAGCGCGTCGCCAGCCGCATCGTCGATGTCACCGGCTTCACGCCGCAAAAGGCTGCGTCATGAGCACGATCGTCGGCACGGGATCCCCTGCACCGAAAATCCCGCAATGCTCGAAAATCGATCCGACGGCCTCCCTGCGCAACGTCGAGGTCGGCGACTGGGTCGAGATCCACAAGGCCGTCCAGGCCGAGTACTCGACAATCGGCAACTATAGCTACCTGCAGGAGTATGTGACGGTCGCCGACGCCACGATCGGCAAGTTCGTCGCCGTCGCAGCCATGACGCGCATCGGTCCCCCGGACCACCCGATGGATCGGATCAGCCAGCACCGGTTCTCCTACGTGCCGGAGTACTACTGGCCCGGCGAAGCTCGCGACCATGACTTCTTCGCACGGCGCCGTGCAGCCCGCTGCATCATCGGCAACGACGTCTGGATCGGCCATGGCGTGACGGTGCTGTCAGGGGTCACGGTCGGCAATGGCGCGGTGCTGGCCGCCGGCGCCATCGTGACCCGTGATGTGGCACCCTACACCATCGTTGCCGGCGTACCGGCCCGTATCGTGCGCCGCCGCTTTTCGGAGGCGATCGCCGAGCGGCTCGAGCGGCTCGCCTGGTGGGATTGGCCGGACAGGGACATCCGCCGGGCGGCATCCGACGTCCGCGATCTCGACGCCGGGGCGTTTCTCGACAAGTACGAGCCGTTGCACAAGTCGGCCTGAGCCATCCTCTCGAAACCCAATCATGAGCACCCCATGCAGACGATCCTCACCAATGCCCGCATCGTGCTCGAGGACGAGGTCATCGACGGCACGCTCCTCCTCGACGAAGGGCGCATTGCCGCCATCGACCAGGGCCGCTCCGCCGTCGCCACAGCCATCGATTGCCAGGGCGACTGGGTCGCCCCCGGCCTGATCGAAATGCACACCGACAATCTCGAGAAGCATTACATCCCGCGCCCGGGCGTCGTCTGGCCCAACGCCCTGGCTGCAGCCCTCGCCCACGACGCCCAGATGGCGGCGGCCGGCGTCACCACCGTCTACGACGCCCTTTGCGTCGGCTATGAGCGTGGCACCAAGGTCTCGCGCGCCGAGATCTTCAATGAGTTGCTGGCCGCGATCTGCACTGGCGTCGCGGAGGGCGTGTTCCGCATAGACCATCGCCTGCATTTCCGCTGCGAGCTGTCGGGCGCCGATCTTGTGCCGACGTTGAAACCGCACCTGTCCAATCCGCTGCTCGGCCTGGCCTCGCTGATGGACCACACACCCGGCCAGCGTCAGTGGCGCGATCTCGCCAGCCTCAAGACCTACACCATGGGCACCAGCGGTATGACCGAGAAGGAGTTCGAGGCCCACGTCGACCAGCGTATCGCGACCGGCAGCACCAATGCCACGGCGAACCTCCCGATCGTGATCGCTATGTTCCGCAACCTCGGTGTGCCACTCGCGACCCACGACGACACCACCGTCCAGCATGTCGAGGAGGGACTTGCAGCAGGAGCTTCCATCAGCGAGTTCCCGACGACGCTCGAGGCTGCAGCCGCTGCGAAGGAGCGTGGCCTGGCGACGGTCGCCGGCGCTCCGAATGTCGTGCGTGGCGGCTCGCATTCCGGCGGCGTCTCAGTCGCGCTCCTGGCGGAGCGCGGTGTGCTCGACGGGCTCTCTTCGGACTACGTGCCGTCGAGTCTGCTGCAGGCGGTCGTCGGTCTCGACGCTGGCCACGGCATTCCCTTGCGGGACGGCATTGGAATGGTGACATGGCGGATAGCCGATATGCTGGGCATCGCTGATCGTGGAAGGCTCGCCCCGGGCCTGCGTGCCGACGTCGTGCAGTTCCGGGTTCTCGGCTCTACACCGGTCGTGCGCGCCTCCTGGTGTGCCGGCAATCGCGTTCTCTGATGCCGCCGACGGGTTGCCGAAGGACAGTTGTTGCATGAGCCCATCCGGTCCGCGCTACGCCGTCTACTTCACGCCCGCCACATCGAGCCCGCTCTGGCAGTTCGGCTGCGGCATCATAGGCTATGACGCAGCAACCGGCGCTGAAGTGCCGCTGCAGCCGCCCGCTGGCCTTGACTGGGCGAAGTGGCGCGCCCTGACGGCCGAGCCGAGGCGTTACGGCTTTCACGCGACGCTCAAGGCGCCGTTCCACCTCGCGCCGGCGGCCTCGGAGGCGGGTCTGCTCGATGCTGTGGCATCCCTGTCGACCCGGCTGACCCCGGCAGGTCCCACTGTTCTGGGCCCGAACAGCCTCGGATCGTTCTTGGCTCTCACGATCGAGGGGGACGACACGGCTGTCCACGCGTTGGCGGCAGAGACCGTGCTGGCACTCGAGCCACTGCGTGCGCCGCTCGAGGCGGCAGACCGGGCCCGCCGCTTGGCCGCGCCCTTGACGCAACGACAGATCGCGAGCCTCGACCGCTTCGGCTATCCCTATGTGCTGGAAGACTTCCGGTTTCACATGACGCTGACCGGCCCGCTGGACGTTCCTGACCTGGCGCCGGTGCTCGAGAGCATCCGCACGGCATATCGAGCCCGCGTGTCAGAGAAGCCTGTTTGGATCGACGGCCTGAGCGTCCTTCGACAGGAGCGTCGCGACGCCCGGTTCCGGATCATCGCGCGCTTTCCGATCGCGCCGCGGCCAGCCCAAGCAATGCAGCCGTGAAGCGCTCCACGGCCGCATCGAGCGCCCCATTGTTGGCGATCTCGACGATCGCAGCCGAACGGGTTGTCACCGTCACCTCGCGCGCCAGTCGTGCAGCGATGTCGGCGGCGTCCTCTCGACCGCGCAGGGCAATCCGCCGGGCAAGCTCCGCCGGCTCGGCTGTCACATGTAGAACGACAACCTTGTCGACGAGCTCCTCCGCCCATCCGATCACGGTGCGCGAGACATTGACGACGACGATGGAGTTGCGCGCCAGATCCTCGGCCGCAGTCCTCGCGATGCCGTAGCCCAGCCCGTGGGAGTACCATGACAGCAGGAACTGTCCGGCAGCCCTGGCAGCCTCGAACTCGGCTGGTGTCATGGCGATGTGCTGCTCGCCACCGGCGTCCGCATTTCGCGTGATGCAGCGGGCGGGAAACACGAACCGGGGATCGCCGTCAAGCCGCGCCCGCGCGCCCGCAAGAAGACTGTCCTTCCCAACGCCGGAGGGGCCGACCACAAGAGCCAGGCAGCCGTTCGAGCGCGGCGCAGCAGGCGAGGAAGGCTGGGGGCAATCGGAACGCGTCTTCACGGTCTCGTCGCGGATCCACAGGGATAATCAAGCCGTATTTATGGCAGCGGAGTCTTGCCAAATCATGACGCGATGGCGACGAGCCATCCACGGGTCGGCGAATTTCGGCGCGCACGTCGACCGGAGCCTCGCTGGGGCAACCGGTGTGGCTTGCTGCCACAAGGTCTATTGGCGGAGACGAGAGGATTCGAACCTCCGGTACCAGTTTCCCAGTACAACGATTTAGCAAACCGCCGCCTTAAGCCACTCGGCCACGTCTCCGCAAGAGACAGTCCCTATAAGATCGCTGGCCCCGGATTGCAAGCCGCGCGACACCTCTCCGCTGGCTCTGGTGGAAGCCCCCCGGACACATCGAGAGGTCGGGGACGAGATGATGCGGGTGCGGCGCTACGGCCGCATCCGCGTCGCCTCACGGTTGCGCGCTCACGACAGCAGCCCGCGCTCCTTGAGGACCGCCTCGGCCACCTTGAACGCCTCGATGGCCGCCGGGATTCCGCAATAGGCCACCGTCTGATACAGCACCTCCTGGATCTCGGAGACGGTGCAGCCGTTGTTGATGGCCGAGTTGACGTGCAGCTTCAGCTCCTCCGGCTTGCCGAGCGCCGTCAGCATCGCCATGCAGAGCATGCTCCTCGTCTTACGCTCCAACCCCGGCCGGGCCCAGATGTCGCCGAACGCATAGGTCTCGGAGAACTGTCTGAGCGGTCTGTTGAAGTCGTTGGTCGCGGCGTCGCGGCGCTCGAGATACGCCTTGCCGATGACCTCGCCGAGAATTTCCCGGCCCTTCTTCCGCTGGTCGTCGAGTGCCATGTTCATCTCCAGTCGACGGTTGCACCAGTCCAGCGTGCCACAGCGAGCCGAGGGTGGGGAGTGCCGACGAAGCCCGTTACCAGACGCAGATGGTCGTGCCCGTTCACCTTCGGCACCACAAATTGGGCAGATGCCATGGCGAACGGGCCCCAGCCTCCCCAGATTGAGGACGCGATGCCCGGCGAATCGCCGGAATCCTCGCGCCCAACGGCCGCAAACGGAGCAACCGGCGCCACGATGCTCGGCTGGATCACACATTCGGCAGGCGTTCTGGTTGTGCTCTTCACCGTGCTCGCCGCGGCTGCCCCCCGACCGGTGATGGCACAGAGCTGCTCGTCGGATTCCCAATGCTACGACTTTGGTCGCCCCCGGACCTACTGCGCCGGCAATACCTTGGTCACCAAGCAATCGATCTGCGCAGGTACCTGCCGCTCGGTCGAGATCTCGCGTGTCCCCTGCCCCGGCCCGTGCGTGGCCGACCGCTGCGTCGGTGGCTCGCTGCGATCGGGGCCACTGCCTCCGCCTGGCGGTGGAGGATCTTTCGTGGCGGGAGTCTGCGGCAAGATTTGCTCATGCAAGGGCAAGGTGCTGACATACGGCGTCGGTTTTGCCAAACGAGCCGCCGACTGCCGCATCCGCAAGGTCGATTGCGTCTACGGATGCTCGTGCGATGGCGAGCCACGTTGCCTGAAGCGCGGAGAGGTCAGCAATTGATCGCTTCGTGGCGATCGACCATGACGTGCCGTGACGCAACCTGCGCCATCTGGACATAGCCTGCGTGCGCTTCTTCTATCCCGAGATCGAGGCACCGCCTCTACCGCCCGGCCACCGGTTCCCCGCCGCGAAGTATGGGTTGCTGCGCCGACTGATCGAGCATGAGGGTATCCTCCCGGCCGGAGCCCTGGCGTCGTCACCTATGGCAACGCGCGAGCAATTGCTGACTGCGCACGCCGAGGGTTACGTCGATGCCGTCCTCGGCGGAACGCTGTCGGGGGAAGCGCAGCGGCGGATCGGCTTGCCTTGGAGCGAGAGGCTCGCCCAACGCTCTTGCTCCACCGTGGGCGGAGCCTTGGCTGCGGCCCGCGAGGCCCTGCGCTCCGGTCTTTCCGGCCAGCTCGCAGGCGGAACCCACCATGCCCATCACGACTTCGGATCCGGCTTCTGCGTCTTCAACGACTTGGCCGTGACTGCACTCACCCTGCTCTCCGACGGCAGTTGCCGGCGCATCGCAGTTCTCGACCTCGACGTGCACCAGGGCGACGGCAACGCCTCGTTGCTGGCCGGCAGGCCTGGAATGCTGGTCGTCGGCATCCAGGGGGAGCGCAACTTTCCATTCCGTCGGATCCCTTCCGACATCGACATCGAGCTGCCCGATGGCACTGCCGATCGGGCCTATCTCGAGGCCCTTGCCGACGTGCTACCTGCCATCGAGGCCCATCGACCGGACTTGGTGCTCTACCTATCGGGTGCCGATCCTCTGGCCGAGGATCGCCTCGGCCGCCTGTCATTGACTCATGACGGCCTTGCCGAGCGTGACCGCCTCGTGCTGGAAATGTGTCGCCGACGCGGCTTGCCGGTCTCCATCGCCATCGGTGGTGGCTATGCCGTGCCGATCGACGCGACGGTCAGGGGTTACGCCAACACCTTCCTGACGGCGCGCACGATCTTCGGGCTCTGACAAGCGACTGTGCGGGGCTGTGGCGGGCAGCCCTCAGTGCTTGCCATGACCCCCTTTAGAGCCATCGGGTCCAGGCGAGCCCACCTTCAGCACCGGCACCTGCACCTTCACCTCGCCCGCCTTCCGGAAGCTCAGCGTCAGGTCGATAGCCTCGCCTTCCTTCAGTGGCTGCTTGAGGTCCATCAGCATGATATGGAGGCCGCCGGGCTTCAACGTCACCTTGCCTGAAGCCGGCACGTCGATCGCCTCGATCTGTCGCATGCGCATGACACCGCCATCATTCGCGTGCGTATGCAGCTCGACTTTGCCTGCGACGGGCGAGCTGGCCGAGACGACCGCGTCACCGCCGGCCCCTGAACTGATCTCGAGGAACGCCGCTCCGATTTTTGCGCCGCCGGGCGTGGCCCGTGCCCAGGGTGTCGACACCGTCACGGCACCGTCCTTCGACTTGACGTCCTTGGCAACGGCAGGCGCAGCCAGCACGACGAGGCTCAACAGTGTCGTTGTCGCCAAATGATGCACCATAGAGCGTCGCATGGGATCTGCCTTCCGTACAATGAGTCCACGCCCCCAGAGGGGCACGACGACCCAACCGATGGCAAGCCCTTTGGCGAAGCTTCACCAGCAAAATTCCCGCTGAAGGCTGCCTGCCGGTAAACGCCTGTCACACTGGCCGGGAGAACGCGCCTCGCGCCACCTCGAAGGCACGGCCGATGCGTAGCGCCAGGGGCTCCTCGAGCCGGCGCACGACGATCTGCAGACTCATCGGCAACCCGCCTCGCGAGATGGTGGTCGGCACCGCGAGCCCAGCCAAGTCGAGGTAATTGACCCAGCGCGTGTAGAGCGCCATCGGCGCCCGCCGCTCGTCCACCTCCGCCACCGGAATGGCCGGAAAGGGAGTGGTCGGCAGCACCAGCGCATCCAGCCTGTCGATCGCCGAAAGGAACCCTGCCGTCGCCACCGCGCGAGCTCGCAGCATCTGAATGTAGTGCGCCGCGCTGATCCGTGAGCCGGACAGCATGCGGGCTCGAATCGGATCGGCGAGGCCCGACGACGGATCGTCGGCAAGCGCCTGCCAGGTGGCGTAGCATTCAGCCGCAATGAACTGACCGCAAAGATTGCCCCAGTCGTCGATCGATCCCGGCAGCTTGACCTCATCGATGCGCGCGCCGAGCTTGGCGAGGTGGCCCACCGCAACCACGAAATCGGCCCGTGTCTCCTCGCTCATCATCGGCAGATCGGCGTCCGCGATGCGCCCGATGCGCAAGCCCGCGACTCCGCGCTCGAGATCCGGCATCGGGTCGGCCGGTGCGATTGCGGCCGTCGTCGGATCGGCGGGGTCGGGACCCTGCATGACGGCGAACACGCGAGCCGCCGTAGTCACGTCACGTGCCAGCGGCCCGACCGAGTCGAGCAGCTGCGACAGCGGCGCCACGCCCGAGCGCCCGACCCGGCCCACGGACGTCTTCAGGCCGACACATCCGCAGAGCGCAGCCGGAATTCGTACCGAGCCACCGGTATCCGTCCCAAGAGCTGCCGGGACGAGACCGGCGCCGACGGCGACGCCGGAACCCGATGACGAGCCGCCCGGAATGCGGTGAACCTTTCGGTCCCAGGGGTTCCACGGCGTTCCCACGGTGATATTGGTCCCATAGCCGCCGAAGGCGAATTCGACGGTGTGCGTCTTGCCGGGAACGACCGCGCCTGCGGCCCTCAGGCGCTCGACGACGGGGGCATCAGCGCTGGCCGGCGCCGCATTCCGCCGCGTAAGTGATCCGCAACCGGAAACGACACCCGCCACATCGATGATGTCCTTCACCGCAACCGGCATGCCGGCAAGTGGGCGCTTGTCGTCCCCGGCCCGGATACGCGCGTCCACGAGCTGGGCCTCGGCCTTGGCCGTCTCGCCCAGAACACGGACGAATGCGTTGAGGCGCCCGTTCTCGCGATCGATGAGCTCGAGTGTCCGGGTGATCTCGGCGACGGCGCTCGTGGGCATGGTGTGGTCCCTGCTGTGGCTGAGCTGCAATCACAACACATGTCGGCGGCTCCGGGAACTCTCTTGGACCGAGGCCGCGGCGCAAGGGGTCGCTGCCGATCGCTTCCCGTCCGGCATTACCGTCCCCGGATGAGATCCCAGGCGGCATTGATCTGCTTGATGCGCGCCTCACGCAGGGTCCGATCCGCCTCGTCGCCTGCTAGATCCGGGTGCCAGCTCTGCCGCAGGGCATCGACGACCCTTTTCGCGGCGGGCTCGCCGGCACGGGGATTGACGCCGAGAAATGCGCAGGCTTCCGCAATTGTTGCAGGAGCCTCGTCCACTGCCGGCTGCAGCGCCCGCGACCGCTCATGCTCGATGCGCGCCAGTGTCCGGGCCCGCTCGAGATCACCGATGGCCTGGGCGTAGATGGGGTGCACCAGATCGAGCCGCCCGGCAGACAGCGCACCCGCAAGCTCCGGCCCATCGAGCCGAGCCGCGATGGCATGCAGGTCCGCGACGAGGACCTCTCGCAATGGCCCATCTGGCACGTGGTCGGCGACGATCTGCCCGACGAGACCGACCAGAGCATCGGCGGTCGCGCGCATCTCGACGACTGCCGCCCAGGCGGCCTCGTCGGCGTTGCTTTGACCGGATAGGTCACCCGGCGCGAGCGGTGGCGGCGGCGCTGCCGATGCCTTGGAAGCCCCTGGCACGACGCGGTCTGCCTGGCTTCGTTGCGGCATTTCGGGTGGTGGCGGCGAGGCCTTCGGTGGGGCGGGGGATGCGGCGGTTGTGCCCCTTGCTCCTTCGTCTTGCGGTGCCTCCGCGGCGGCACGCCCGGCGAGGCGCTGGCGCATCGCCAGCGCGGACGCTGTCAGCAGCAAGCCAGCGATCGCGAGAGCTGTCATCAGTCCTGTCGCCCCGCCGGGGGGAGCGAATCCGCTCCAGACCTTCGAACGCCGCTCCTCCTCCACTGTCGAGACCGTCGCCGTCCAGCCCTGGCCGATCAATCGGGGAATGTTCGGGGGGGTGTCTGCACCCGCCAGCGAGGGCCCCCCCCGCTCGATCGGTGCCGGACTCGATCCGTCGTCGGTAGCAACAGAGTCGAGTTGGGCGGCCTCCGGTGATGGCTCCCGCGGCGTCGGCGGTGGGAGAGGCCCCGCCACGATCGTCTCCGGAGCGCTGGGTCGCACGTCCACCACGTTGTGGCCGTCGCTAGGGATAGCGGGGCCTGCTGCGTCGGCCATCGTCAGCGGCGGCGCATCCCCCTGCGCGAAGCGAAATGCCACGTCTGGCAGTGGCGCGAAGCCGGGAGGCAGCGTGACCGGCTGGTGCCGCTCCCGGGTCGACGAGTTGCGCCCGGCATTGATGACGAGGCGACCGTCGACGAGGGTGGTGCGCCAGGGCTGCCCGCGAGCCGCAATCGCGGCGACCTCGAGCCATGCCACCCGGGTTCCGCCACAGTCCATCGAGAACCGATGGATCGGCAACGACCGGCAACGACTGGCGCCGACGTTGAACGAGCCGCATAGGGTGATCGACCTCTCATCGCGTCGCCCCATGACGGCGTAAAGTCGCTCGGGCGAGCGGGACAGGCTGAGACGGCCATTTTCGACCGAGCAGGCGAACGGCATCGCCAGCAGCTCGCCGGGCTCGGCGCTGGTGCTGGTCATAACCATGGCCAATGCCCCGACAGCGACACCAGCAATGCTTCGTGAAAACGGCCACCGCCTGTGACGGCGTGCCGTCCGCAGAGTCTGCAGAACGATCGTGACCCCCTGCACGCAGGTCTCCCCCAAGACGACCTCGGCTCGGACCAACGTCGAGGGCGAGCTGGGCAGATTTAGGGCTGACACATGGCAACGCGGCGGCCGAGTGGAGCGTCAGGATCAGTCCAGGTAATACGTGTTGACCCAGCCGATGTGACCGCGCCAGGCGATACGACACCACCGGCCCTGGCAGCCCCCGACCTGCTCGACGCGGCACGCACCGGCAGGGATCGCACCGATCTCCTCGTGGCCGGCGCCGGGCCCGCGCCGGATGCGAAGCGTGTCCCACCGCGCGACACCCACGACGCAATTGGATCCCGAAAGACCTTTGTGCGGGATCATGCCGCGGCGCGCCGCAGGCGCTTCCAACGCCGACCGCGAGCGGCCGGCCGCTGACGAAGGCGCCTTCAGTGCAGGGGATGGGAGTGACCCGGACATGGACGCATCGCGCCCGCCAGCCACCGATGCAGGCGGCTTGGCAGCAGGGCTCGAGCCTGACGGCTTCGGGTCAGCGGCGACAGCTGTGGCCCCTTCCGTCGGCCTTGCACCCCTCGCCGCTGCTGCCGGCGCCCCGGCAGCCGCTGTCGGATACTCGTAGACGCCGACGTATCGGGTCGTCACCCAGCCCGTGACGTTCCCCGCAGCCATCTGGCACCAATCGCCTTCGCACCGCCCGACCAGGCGCAATCCGCACGTGTTCGCGGCGAGTTGCCCCACGACCTCGGCAGAGAGAGCTGGTTTGGCTCGCACGTTGAGCGTCTTGCCCTCTCCGATATCGTGAACGCAGAGCGTCCGCGTGGCCCCGCTGCTGGCGGATTGCGCCGCCACGAGCTCGGAACGAGCGACCAACGCCACTGCAACGAATGCGACGAACCCGAGCGATCGCATGCGATCCGAGCCTTTGCCCAAGGAGCCGGTGTCGCGATTGAGCCGACTCTGCGACCACGCGGCAAGCATTACCCATCGATACGGCTACTGCGGCGCGCCGATCTGGCGCTTTCGCTGCGTCCATTGCCCGATGCCGGCCCTCCCCGCAGCATAGTCTCATCGCCAATCATGCCGATTCGTTGACCGGCTCGCCCCGTCGATACGATCACCGCTTGTGTCCGATCGTCCAAGCACGAAGTGCCGTCGCCGCCATGTCCGGCGATGGCTGCACGAGTGAGCATCGGAGGGCCGATCTCGCACCTCTCCCAACTCCAAATGACCCTTCGGCGCTCCAATCAAAGCAGCCGCAATTGTCCGCCGACGCCGACCGGCGGCCGGAACAGGTCGGTCCGCACCTTCATCGTGCGGGTGTTGAGACCCAAGCGCTTCAGCGCCAGCCGAAAGCGCGCCGCGATCTGGTCCGCGTAGGGTCCGCTGCCTCGTTGCCTGTGACCGAACGCAGCAACGTAGTCCTTCCCTCCATGCATGGTTCGCAACACCGAGATGACGCGCCGCGCCCGGTCCGGATAGTCGGTCTCCAGCCATTCCCGGAACAAGGACTTGAGCTCGAGCGGCAACCTCAGAAGCACGTAGCCGGCCTCTCCGGCCCCGGCATCGCGCGCCGTCTCGAGGATGGCTTCGATTTCGCTGTCGTTGAGCGCCGGGACTATGGGCGCGACCATCGCCGTCACCGGCACTCCCGCCGCAGCGAGCTGGCGTATGGTATCGACCCGCCGCGGCGGAGTGGCAGCCCTCGGCTCCATGCTCCGGGCGAGCTCCGCATCGAGCGTCGTCAGCGAGATCGCGACCTTGACGAGGCGTCTCTCTGCCAATCGCGCCAGAATGTCGATGTCACGCAGGATGCCCGCCGACTTTGTGACGATGCCCACCGGGTGTCCAGTCCGGTCCAAGACTTCGAGAATGCGTCTCGAGATGCCCCGCTGCCTTTCGATGGGCTGGTAGGGGTCCGTCACGGCCCCGAGCGCAATCGTGCGCACCTCGTATCCGGGCTTGGCCAGCTCTCGTTCGAGCAGCTCCGCGGCATTCACCTTGGCATAGATCTTCGTCTCGAAATCGAGCCCGGCCGAGTGTCCGAGATAGCAGTGTGTGGGTCGGGCATAGCAGTAGATGCAGCCGTGCTCGCAGCCCCGGTAGGGATTGATCGATTGACTGAAGGACAGATCCGGGCTGTCGTTCGTCGCAATGATGCTTTTTGCTGTTTCCTCGCGAACCTCGGTTCGCCAAGGCCGCTGATCGCCGAGCGTCTCCCAGCCGTCGTCGAAGGCTTTGCGCTGCTCGGTCTCGTAGCGACCCACCCGGTTCGAGCGCGCTCCCCGGCCACGCCTGAGCTCCTCACCGACCAGTCCGCGCTCGAGCCCGTCCTGAACGGCATCGGTGATATCGTCGTGCGTTCGCTCTGGCTTGCTCATGCCATCGATCCCGGCCGTGGCCACGACGTGCCTGCTAGCACGACAATGGGAACTTTAAAAGAACAAAACTGAAACTTGGAAGAACCCGCTTGCCATGCCCCCGCCACTGTGGCACCTAACCGCTCGATAGGCGCTGCGCTGCGGTTTGGCACCAGCGGCTATCCATTGCTGCCGTAGCTCAGTGGTAGAGCACTCCCTTGGTAGATTTGCCTGCCCGGCTGGAAACGGCCGGGATCAAACCGCTCAAATTCGGGGAAACCGTCCGGCGTGGCCGACGGCAATCCCGAGCCAAGCCCCGCATCGCGCTCGCGATGCAGGGAAGGTGTAGAGGCCAGACGGGCGGCGTCTAAAGGCGAGGCTATCGCTCAACTGGCGATGCCGAGCCCATGACGAAGGGATGGTCCAGCGCACGAACGTCGACGTCCCACCCGGGCATGGCGGCGGGCACGAAAGTGCAGGTGTGATGAAGGGAGAGGTCGTGAGTTCAATCCTCACTGGCAGCACCATCACCATCTCCTGAAGCAACGTGCGGATGCTCCAGTACCCGCCTGGGCCTGCTTGCATTCCTGTTTTCGGCTCAGCCAAAATCGGTCGCGCCCGGCATCTGATCGCCAGCCAGACGCGGGCAGCACGCAGCCGGCAATAGCTTTCCCAACTGAGGCGCTCGCAGTGGCAGCCAGAGCCATCACAACCGGCAGGCCAAGTGGCCAGCCGCGGGCCCCGTCTTGCAGGAATTTCTCGCACGCTACGAATCGCATTGAGCCGGCGGTCGGCGTACGCTAGCTTTCATCCGATCGGGGCGGTTAACACGATACAGACAAGCGACCGGGCGGCGGCGGTCCCAACGGGCGAGGTCGATGCGTGAGTTTTGGGGAGTGGAAAGGCGGCACTCGCGGGTGTCGCCGAGACCGTTGCTGTGATCGATTGACGAGCGCTGCCGACGTGCGTGTCGGACGCCGTCGGCAACACGTGGGGACCGCTCATGACGCCTGAGCGCACGTCGTCTCCGCAGCCGAGCTTTGCCACCGACTTCGGTCGAGAGATGGGCGCCTCGAGCGCCGCGCCGCGACTGGCGGATGCCTTACGGCAGCGATCCGATCGTATCGCCCGCGCCGACGCCTGGAGGTACCATTTGTGGATGGGTGGCGCTGGTTTCGCCGGCGGACTGGTGCTCGTCGTTCCGCTGGTGTTGGCCGTCACCGGCAAAGGGGGCCCCGAGACTTGGCTCTCGCTGACACGCACCACACCGACGGACACGCCCGGTGCATTGACAGCCGGTGCCGGCGCTTTGCCATCCCTCGTCAGTGCGCCCCGCCTCACCGCCCGCACTACCGAGCAGCCGATCATCGACTCTGTGCAACCGGTCCACGCGGCACGGAAGCCAGTCACAGCCGTGGTGCCAGCCGTATCGGCACGATCCGCCACGGCCGAGGACGATCTTACGATTGCCAAGGCCATGATCCTCGAAGGCAATGTCGTCGGCGCGCGCAAGTTGCTCTCGAGCCCGTCCAATGTCGAGCGCAACGAAGCTCTCTTCATGATGGCGGAGACGTACGACCCGAACGTTCTCGCCGCTCTCGGCATCACCGGCGTCATGGCTGAAACTGCGACCGCACGCCGCTTGTACGAGGCCGCTGCCGTCAGGGGCAATGGTGCAGCGGAGCAGCGGCTGCAGGCTCTGAGATAATCCCGGGACGCGGGGAAGGGGAGCGCAAGCGTTCAGCGACGACCGCGGCCTCCGATATCCGTCGGTGGCTCGGTCATTCGGTCCGCGTCGGCAGCACGCGGGATGCCGACGCCCGCATGGCCATGCTCGCCGCGATGTCCGTGAGCATGATGGTGGCCATGATCATGAGCGTGGCCACAGCCGCATGCTTCGCCATCGTTATGGTGATGGTGGTCGTGGTCGCGACCATCATGATCGTGCGAGTTGGCATCGAGCGTCGCTGCGATCTTGCGCTCGATCCGGGCTGCCTCGCCACGTGGAGCGCCTTTGTCCTCGATGGCGAGAGCCATGATCTCGGCAGCCAGAATGATGTCGTCGGGTTGGCCGAGATAATGCCGCCTGAGCCGCCCCTCGCGGTCGAACATGAGAAGCGTCGGCGTGCCCTGCATCTGGTACGTGCCGAATGTCGTCGACGGGCCGTCGTCTCTTGGCGTGTCGATGGCGATGGGAAACGCCAGCCGATGCTCCGAGACGAAGGCTTCGAGCGCAGCCGAGTCCGTCATGTCATGACGCTCGAGCCCGATGTGCAGGCCGATCACGACCACCTGCTCCGGATTGAACCGGCCGGCCAGTCGCCGCGCCTGCGGCAGCGCATGCGCGACGCAGGCGGGACAGAGCATCTGAAAGGCGACGACCACGACGACACGCCCACGGAGCTTGGCGAGCGACAGCGCCTCGCCTGCATTGAGCCAGCGCTCGACAGCCAGCTCCGGCGGCTTCTCGGGATCGAACATCGGTGCGCCTTTCACGTTGGTGGCCCAGGCTGGGCAGGCGGCAACCTATCTGCCAAAAGCGCTTTCGGCAAAAGCAATGACCAGCCACCGGCGCACTAGGCCGGACGCCTGTTGACGAGCCAAAGGCCCGCCACGACGAGGCCGAGCCCCACGACCAGCGTGTTGCTCAATGCCTCGCCGAGGATGAGATGAGCAGCCACGACACCGAACACGGGTGTGAGCAGCAGGAAGGCCATCACGCGCGACGCCGGATAGCGCAGGTAGAGCCAGTTCGTTGCCGTGAAGACGAAGAATCCAACGAATACCACCGTGAAGGCGAAGGCGCCCCAGTGGACCGGCTGCGGGTTCGTCAATCCCGGCTCGCCGATCGCCAGAGACAGCCCGATGAGCATCGGCGCCGAAAGAAGGAGCTGGACGAAAGTGACCCGCTCTGGTGAGACCTTCTGCAGGGCACTGGCGCGGATGACGAGTGTGAGGCCGCCCCACGCCAGCGCACCCCCGAGACACAACAGGTCGCCGGTCAGAGTCGGTCCCATTGAGGCCATGCCGGACTGTGCAGCCTCTCGTCCCATCACCACGGTCGCGACGCCGGCGAATGCCAGCAACAGCCCCGCGATCTTCACCTTCGTGAGCCGATCGCCCGGAATGAGGAAATGTGCGCCGACGGCCACCACGAACGGTGACGTGTAGAGCAGGATCACGCCATGCGCCGCCGTGGTCAGGCGCAGTCCCGGGTAGAGGAGTGCAAACTCGGCGGCGAACAGCACGCTGACCAGCAGCGACGGCCACAGCGTCCGATCGAGCTCGAAGAGCCTGACCCCGCGAGCAGCCGCGAGCCCCCCCAGCAGCATAGCCGCGCCACCCGACCGCAAACCCGCCTGGAATAGCGGAGAGATCCCGTCGTTCGCCACCTTGATGGCCACCTGCCCTACGGCGAGGCACATGCACATGATGAGCAACAGCACGACGGCGAAAGCATCGAGCGACTGCCGCCGCACGGGCTCTCTGCCTGACGCCGCGATCTGCGGCGGCAGGGACCGGTCGGGATTATCCTGCACGCTTGGGTGCCTCCTTCAGGCCGGCCGGCGGGCTATGGCAATCAGCTCGTCCAGCGTGAACCCTCGCTTGCCATTCTCGTTGGTCGGTTTGAGGAAGGCGCGTAACGCGGGGCTGGCCTCGTCGAGCATCGCCGCGAGTTGCGGTACGGTCTCGGCGGGCACGTTCATAGTCTTCACCCACGACGCGAAGTCCATGGCCTTCGGAGCATGCTCGCGGTGTACGAGCTCAAGCCCCACCTCGCTCATCAGCTCGAGCCATTCGGCCGTAGGCAAGGCTCGCCCGTGGCTGGGATCGCGAACCTTCTCGAAGGCATTGTAGGCGATTGCGGCGTCGCGCAGCTCTGCGGACGAGAAGCCCGGTGTGGTCTCCTCGTCAGGCGAGACGTTGTCCACCAGCGCAAAGACGCCACCGGGCTTGAGGACCCGTCGCACCTCCGACAGGAACATGGCGATGCTCGAAAAGTGATGCGGTGCTATGCGACACGTCACCAGATCGAAATGCTGGTCGGGGAACGGCATCGCCTCGGCGTCGGCGATCGTCGTCTCCATGTTGGCGAGCCCCTTCTCGGCGGCGAGCTTCCTCACCTGCGCGAGCATTTCCGGCGTCAGGTCGCTTGCCACGACGCGCGCCACATGTGGTGCGAACTGAGCCGCCGTATGTCCCGCGCCGGTTGCCACGTCGAGCGCAACCCAGCTGCTCTTCGGCCCCACCAGCTCGACAAGCCGCGCCAGGCTCGCCCCTTTGGCGTGAACGGTCGATGTGAGGTAGGCTGCTGCATTTGCGCCGAACTGCCTCTGCACGAGCTCCTTCGACATCGCCCGACCCCTTTCGCTCACGATTTGACAACGCTGACGGTGAAATTCGCACGGCCGTCAGCAAGACCTTCGCAGTTCCATAGCACGCCACCGCTAGGCTGCCAGCATGAGCACGCCAACCTCGTTGCCCCGCCGCCTCCGGGATGCACTCGCCAAGGAGCTGCCGGGCGAGCCCATTCTGTGGACCGGTCGCCCGAGCGCCTTGCGGGCTTTCCTTGCGTCCTTGCCCATCTGGCTTTTTGCCATCCCTTGGACGGCATTCTCGCTCGGCTGGGAATACATGGCTCTCGGCGGCTGGTTGTCGGGGAAGCCCCCGCCGAGCCCGACCCATTCGATCATGGGCATCGTGTTCCCGTTGTTCGGGTTGCCCTTCGTCCTGATCGGCATCGGCATGATGCTGGCACCGTTCGCCGCATGGTCTAGGGCCCGGCGGACCGTCCACGCTGTCAGCAACCATCGCTTCCTGACGATCACGGTTGGTCGGCGCTTGACCGTGAAGTCCCATGCCACTTCGTCAATCGTGCGCACCGAGCGAATTGAGCGGCGAGATGGCACGGGCACGCTCAAGGTGGTGACCGGCATCCGCCGTGACAGCGACGGCGACAGGGTCGAGGACACCGAGGTGCTCATTGGCATCCCGGAGGTCCGCAAGGTCGACCGGCTGATCGCCTCACGCATCGAAAACGTCCGCAGGGCGGCGTGAAGCCCTGGATGATTGGATCGTCCGCCAGATTGCTCCTGCCCGTCGAAGCCAAAGGGGTGATAATGCGCCGCCCGTCTCAAATCCGATCGCGAGCACGCCGACCGGCTTTTGCCGACAGCCATCGGAGCCGGTAGCCGGCGATGCCCGAAGACTTTGGTCCAAGGCCTGGCCCATGATCAATCAGGGCCCGAGCGCAGCACCGACCTGGAGTGCCGCGTTGCGGCCGGCGATGCGTCCCGAAACGAACGCCCAGCCGAGATGATGGCCGTGGCCCTCGAGCAGCACGCCCCCTTGTCCTGTCGAGCCCGCCGCGTAGAGCCCACCGATCGGCAAGCCATCGCGCCCCATGACCTCGAGCTGTTGGGTCACACGCAATCCCCCGTCCGTGAACACGACGTAGCTCCTGACGGGTCCCAAGGCGATGAACGGCGGCTCCCCCAATGACCTCTCCGCTCCCGCCCCAGCTCGTGTTTCCGCAATGCTCCTCTCGAGCTCGGCGACAGGGACCTCCAGGGATCGGGCCAAGCCGCCAACGTCCGGCGCCTCATGAAAGATGTCGCGACGATTGCGGCGATAGTCGCCGAGATAGGCATATGCGACGCCTGGGGCCGTCGACACGAAATTCGGCCAGGCCCGGAAATGCCGCGAAAGCCGGCCGTCGAGAACGATGTAGGCAAGTCCTCCCGGCTGCGCGGCGACCGCCTCGCTGGGACGGCCGAGCTCATCGACAAAGCGACGCCCCTCTGCATTGACGAGTATCGCGCCCGCCTCGAAAAGGGCCTTCGAGGGACCGAGCGCGGTCGTCAGGAAGCTCATGGCGAATGAACGGCGTATCGTGTCCGGCAGATGTCCGAGCGACCATCGCATCGCCAATCCAAGGGTCCGCCTCGGTGGCAGCCTCCGCAACAGGCTCTCCCGCTTGGGCGGCACGAAGCGTATGATTGGACCACGCACAATGTCGCCGTTCACGACCTCGGCGCCGACCTCGAGTGCGATACGCAGCGCATCGCCCGTCGCTTCCGGGTTCACCGGCTCGAGGCTCGCAGTCGCCGGCCCCGCGAGTCTCTCTTTCAACTCGCGGCTCGCGCTGAAATCGCCGCCCGCCAGCACGACGGCACCCTTGGCTCGGATCGCTCCGGCAGGCCGCCCACCACGCTTAAGACTGACGCCGACAACGCGCCCGCTCTCCAGCAGCAGACGGTCGGCGAGGTGGCCGAGCCGGATATCGACACCGGCGCGCCGGCAATGCCGACCGAGCACGGCTGGGAAGGCCCGCGAGTTCGGAACGACGTTGTGCATCCGCGGAAGCCGATGCGGCGGCTCGACATTGGGCCCGACGAACACGAGCCCGACATCCTCGAGCCACGCCATCGTCGCGGTCACATTGTCCACCAGGAGCCGACGCAACTCCCGATTATCGCGGTTGGCCATCGGGCCGGCCAACGTCTCCAGGTCCTCGAAATGCGCATCCGGGTGATCGACGATACCGGCGTGCCGCTGCTGCGGCGTGTTCGTCGCCGAGATCGACCCGACGGACCACGCCGTGCTGCCTCCGAGCTGGTGACTCTTCTCGACCAGAACGACCCTGCGGCCCAAGCTTGCAGCAGCGGCCGCGGCTGCAAGCCCCGCCCCTCCGCCACCGACGACGACCACATCAGTTTCGTCCATCTGCCGTCCCGCTTGCCATCATGCCCGCGCAGACAGGGGAGCATCGCGCCCCCGAGGAGGCAAGAACGATGGCGAATGGAATGGTGACCGTGACGATCGAGATGGCTCCGCCCCACCGCCAACTCCACCGGCCGCTCCATGGGCGCCGCTCCAAAGCGTCCACCAGGCTGCTCCGCCTCTCGGGCCACGCCGGGCCTCCAAGGTGCAACACTGCGGCCTCGGTAGGGCGCCACAGGACCAGTCCTCCCAGGACCGCTGGCCGCCCTGGCAAGTGTTCCCATCCGCCGGCGCCGGCTAGGCCTGGGATTTCCGCGCAATAGCAGCGACGAAGTAGCCGTCGGCTCAAGGCACGCACCGTCAGCCCCCGGCGGTGGACGTCCACCTCCGACATAAAGGCCATGCCCGGCACTCATGCGGCAACGCCGCCCCGGGGGTTCCGGACGGCGTTGCGGGATGCGGGGTGTAGAGAGGAGATCTCGACGTATTCCTTCACGATTTGGCAGACCTGGCGACGACCTACTCTCCCGCGTCTTGAGACGAAGTACCATC
>JANRJI010000123.1:0-6062 GCA_033764055.1 Hyphomicrobiaceae bacterium | reverse complement strand
GCGAGACGCCCCACCGCGGGCGTCGCGTGGGCGAGCGCAACCCGAACGCGCTCGCGAGCTGACGACCACTGGGGGCCCTGCCGCAGCAGGCAGCGCCCAGCCGTGGGCTTCGCCCGATCTCCCGCAAGACGCGAGGTGGTCGGTCCAGCCGCGCCAAATGAGCAAGGGTGCCGCACCGCACGACAAGCGACCGGGCACTGAGCCGACCCCGCGCGACACGCTGGGCCGCGCCTCCCCCGAGAACGAGCGCCTTGCGCCGGCCTCTGAGGTCTGGAATCGTCCCGCTACTCGCCAAGCATGACCGAGTCGCGCGGGCACGAACGATGCGTCGCCAATTCAAATCTGCCACATCGAGTGGCGCCAGCCTGTGCGCGGTGATCACACTCGCCGGCTGCAGCCTCGATGGCGTCAGCCTGCCGACCGTATCGGCCTCCCTCGGCAGCGCGGGCGTCGCAACCTCGACGTCCCTGGTCAGCGCCGAGCCGCCAGTCGAGATTTACGCTCGGGTGGCTCGGGGTGCATTGAAATGCTGGTTCGGTCCGATGGGATCGTTGAAGGCGACACATGCCTTCCATGCCAAGGCGGACCCGCCCGCGGCCGGTGGCGCAGCCGAGATCATCGTTCATACACGCGATACGTCCCAGCCGAACCAGGGCGCTCTCCGGGCCTACAGGATCGGGATCTCGCCGTCCGGCGCCGGCTCTCAGCTCGAGGCCGAGAACGTCCGTTTTGCCGAGGCGCAGGCAGCAGCGATGACGGCCGACGTCGCGCAATGGGCCTCCGGCAAGGACGGTTGCAGCGTCCTCGGCGTCGGTGGATGGGACGCCCTGCCCCCCGCATCCGCAGCGGAGAAGGGTCCCGCCGTGGCTAAGGATCGGCTACCAGCCAAAGAAAAACGGACCTCGCGCCCCGCACAATAAGCAAGCGACCGGAAGGGGCCGGTCAGGGGCGCGCTTACGATCGGCCGAACCGGGGTACGCCCGCGGGATCAGCTCCGGTAATCCTGGATGCGCGTCGCGCGCAGGCCAGCGAGGCCATGCTTGTCGATCGAGCGCTGCCAGGAAAGAAACTCGTCGACGGTGAGCTTGTAGCGCTCGCACGCCTCCTCGAGGCTCAGAAGCCCGCCGCGAACGGCGGCCACTACCTCCGCCTTGCGGCGAATGACCCAGCGCTTGGTATCGCGCGGGGGAAGATCGGCGACCGTCAGCGGACTTCCATCGGGTCCAATGACGTAGCGCGCACGCGCCCTGAACTGTTGATCGGTCATGATACTCGCTACTCTTACAGACCTGCCCCGAACCTAGCCGAACGCGCTTAATCTCCCCTGAAGGAACCCGGTTAATCTGCGCCGAGTTTCTGCGTCATTTTTATCATAAAAATCCGATAGATGAATAGCGCTGCTGACACATGGTAAACACCCGCGCCGAAAAGTGCCAGTGCCACAGGCGGCAATGGACGAATTGACGCAAAGAGTCCCTCGCCTCGGGCCGTCTGGGAACAACGCCGGCAGGCGGCGCGCAGTTGCCGAGGGAGGCTCGATCAGGCGATCGTCGCGGGGGCCGTCAGGCGCGGCCCGCCACGAGGCGCTCTCCGGCCCCGCCCTGACGGCCCACCTGCCGCGGCAACAGCAGCGTCACGAGCCAGCACGCGACGAGCATGACGGCCGAAGCGGCAAGACAGCCCTCCAGGCCACCGATCTGGTAGAGCAGGCCTGACAGAAGCGTGCCGATGAGGCGGCCGGCAGCATTCGCGGCGTAATAGAAGCCGACATCCTCGGCGGCCTTCTCAGATCCCGCATAGGCGAGGATCAGATAGGAGTGGAGAGAGGAGTTGATGGCGAAGGGCAAGCCGAACAGCCCAAGCCCCGCGATTACCGCCAAGTCGTAGCGCATGGCGATATCGGCATGCTGCAGCCGGAGCAAGGCGGCCAGAGTGGCCGGGACGGCTGCCAAGGCGAGCGCCCAAAGGCGCGCCTCCGGCACCTCGACGCTCAAGCCATCCGGGCTCCGCTTGACGACCCGCGGCGCCGCGACCTGGACCATGCCATAGGCGATGGTCCACGCCGCAAGAACGGCGCCCACCTCGGCCATGAGCCAGCCCTGCGCGTAAAGATAGACCGGGACTCCGACAACGAGCCAGACGTCGCGCGCGCCGAACAGGAAAATGCGGGCGAGCGCCAGAAAGTTGACGCCCGACGACTTGGACAGGAGCTCCTTAATCGTCCGTGACGGCTTGGCCTTGCCGAGCTCGCGCGGGAGCAACAGCGCAGCCAGCAGCAGAACCGCTGCGATCAGGGTCGCCAGCAACCACAGCGCGGCGCGGAACCCCATCAGCTGCAGGAGCAATCCGCCGATGAAGAAGCCGGCGCCTTTCATGGCGTTCTTCGAGCCGGTGAACCAGGCAACCAGACGAAACAGGTGCCCCGCCCCCTCCGCCGACGTCGCCTTGATCGCCGCCTTGGACGCGGTCTTGGTGAAATCCTTGGCGAGGCCGGATATGCCCTGCGCCGCCACCACCCAGGTGACGGCGACCGTGGCCGCCCAGCCGGGCTCCACCGCCGACAGCATCAGCAGGCCGGTGATCTGCAGCAGCTGTCCCGCCATGAGCATGCGCGGAATCCCGAAGCGGACGGCCAGCCAGCCCCCGCACAGGTTGGCGACGATGCCGGCCGCCTCGTAGAGAAGGAAAAGGAAGGCCAGCGTGAACGGCGAGTAGCCGAGCGTGAAGAAGTGCAGCAGCACAAGCATCCGGAGCGCACCGTCGGTCAGCGTGAAGCCCCAATAGGACGCTGTGACGATCAGATAGTTGCGGGCTGCCGTCGTCATGGCTCACGCCCCCCTGTCGATGACAAGGCAGGCGAGGTCGACCATGCGGCAGACGTAGCCGATCTCGTTGTCGTACCAGGCGTAGACCTTGAGCAAGGTGCCGTCGGTCACGAGTGTCGAGAGGCCATCGACGATGGCACTACGGCTGTCGTTGCAGTAGTCGGCGGATACCAGCGGACGCGCCTCGTAGCCGAGAATGCCGGCGAGCGATCCGCGCGCCGCCGAGGCGAACAACTCGTTCACCTCCTGGGCGCTGGTCGGGCGCTCGAGTCGCCGCTCTCCTGCCCGCAGCCGGCGTCATGCCGGGCGAGCAGTGCCTCGTCCCAAGGGAGCGGGATTCCGGTCAGTCACTTGGTTGTCCGGCGGCTGCCGTTGCGGGCGACGGGTCACCGTCAGGCAGCCCGTTCGCGACCGTCAGAGGCGCACGTGTGGCGAGTGGCCGCCAACCACTGCACCGGCCCACTTTCAGCAGTCCTCGCCGAACCCGTCGTTGACCAGCGCCGACAGGGCTGCGATCGCCCCAAGGGCTTCCCGTCCTTCCGCCTCGATCAGGATGGTGGATCCCTGACCGGCGGCCAGCATCATCAGGCCCATGATGGAGGTGCCGCCGACAGTCTGCCCGTCGCGCGTCACCCGGACTGTGGCATCGAACGTCTCGGCGCACTTGACGAACTTGGCCGACGCCCGTGCGTGCAGCCCCTTTTTGTTGCGGATCGACAGCTCGGCTCTCGGCACCACGGGCGACATGAAGGCTCCAGGGTCGCGGACGGAGCCTCAAGTCTCGCCCGAGAGAACCTGACTGGCAACGGAGATGTACTTGCGCCCGGCCTCCTTGGCGAGGTCGGCCGCCTCCGCGAGCGTCTTGTCGCGCCGGACACTTGCAAGGCGCACGAGCATGGGCAGATTGACGCCGGCCAGGACCTCAGCGCCCGTGTCGTCCATCACGGAGATAGCGAGGTTCGACGGCGTGCCACCGAACATGTCGGTCAAAATCACCACGCCGCGCCCTTTGTCGGCGCGCCCGACAGCCTCGATCAGCTCTGCCCGCCGCGCCTCGATGTCGTCCTCCGGCCCGATAGACAACGTCTCGAGCCCTTCCTGGGGCCCGACGACGTGCTCGAGAGCAGCTCGGAACTCGATTGCGAGGCCACCGTGCGTGATGATCACAATTCCGATCATCATTCCGCCTTTCGTTGCTCCGTCACTCCGAGCCGGACCCGCAAGTCGATCGGGATGACCGGACGGGAGGAGACCTGACCGCCCTCAAGAGATGGCCCCTGGTCGTGTCGCCCGCAATGCTGTTTGTAGCCGAATCGTGGCGACAGGCCACCACCATTCCGGCAGATCGATCCTGCACGGCCGCAGTCGCGATCCCCCCTGAGGCGATGATGCCACGCCCGGCGACGGGCCCCTCAGGAGCCGCCCAGTCTGAGCAGTGCGAGGACGAGCCGGGCCGGCGCGCCAGCCTCCCATGAACGCAGGCGCACGAGGGGCACGCGCAAGCCGAGCAGCTCGTGCCATTCGAGGGGATCGGGCAGGCGCGGCACTTGCTGGCCGGGCGATACGTCGGCCACCAGCCTCAGCTCTGCGAGCTCCGACGCCGGCATCGCCACGATGCCGAGGCCGCGGACCTCGATGCGACCAGCGATGGTGTCGGGGGCGCGCACCTCGAGGCGCTGCCCCCGGCGCGTGACCAGTGTCTGGTCGTCGGCGACGAGCGAAGCTGTCAACGGGCGTCCGGCATCGTGAAACAAAGTCATGATGCAGCGCAGAGCAAGATCGGACTTGCCCGCCCCCGACGGCCCGATGATGAGTGCCGCTCGCCCGTCCACGGCGATCGTCGTGCCGTGGACGAGGCAGCTCGGCTCAAGCATCCGCTCCTCGCCGGTCGAGACGCGGCACTGCTCCAGCCGGCGCGGCGGGCAGCCGAATGACGAAGCGGGCCCCGACGACGGGGCCCGACGCACCGTCGCTGCCTGGTGGCCGGAGCCGGTTCTCGGCCCATATCCTGCCGCCGTGGGCCGCAACGATCTCACGCGAGATGCTCAAGCCCAGGCCGGAGTTCTTGCCGATGGTGCGGTCTTTCTCGGGACGATCCGAGTAGAACCGCTCGAACACCTTCTCGAGATTGTCGGGCGGAATGCCCGGCCCCTCGTCCTCGACCGCGATCTCGATCTCCGAGCCGATGCGGCGACCGCGCACCGTGACGGTCCCGTTTGCGGGTGAGAACGAGGCCGCATTGTCGATGAGGTTGGTCACCACCTGCCCGATACGTCCTTCATGGGCCTTGACGAGCAACGCCGTGTCGCCGCCGGGACCAGGCGTGACCTCCAGCCGCACGTTGCGGCCGTCGCTGCCGTGAACGTCGCCGAGAACGGCAATCAGCCCGGACAAGGTCGTCGACAGGTCGAGGATCTCGGTCTCCTGTCGCGCCAGCTCGGCATCCAGGCGCGAGGCATTGGCGACATCGGTGATCAGGCGGTTCAGCCGCTTGAGCTCACTCTGGATCTGCTGGGCCAGTTGCTCGCGTTGCTCGGGCGTTCTCGCATAGCTCATCGATTCGGCCGTCGAGCGAGCCGCCGTGAGCGGGTTCTTGAGCTCGTGGGCGACGTCGGCGGCGAACTTCTCGCTCGCCTCGATGCGTCGGTAGAGCGCCGCCGTCATGCGCCGGAAGGCCCCGGCCATGCGCCCGACCTCGTCCTGACGGCCCGAGTAGTCCGGCAGCTCGGCACGCGCCGAGATGCTCTTGCTGACCTGGTCGGCGGCCGCCGACAGGCGGCTCACAGGTTCGGCGATCGATCGGGTGAGCTGCATCGAGGCCGTCATCGTCGTGAGCAGGGCCATCGCCGCGACCGACAGGAAAATCCAGCGCTCGCGCTCGAGGATCCGCTCGATCTCGCCTGGCCTCGTCGACACCAGCAACGCACCCAACGTCCCGTTGCGCCGCTGGATCGGAACGGCCAGTGAGACGATTTGGTGGCTGTCCTCCGTCAGCAGAACCATCGGCGCCGGCCGCTCGCCCTTGAGCGCCTGGCGAACCTCCCGATAGTAGGTGCCGTTGGCCGTGCCGATCTCGTAGTAGAGCGGCAGCTCGGTGCCATCGAACATCGACAGCAGGCGCGTCCAGAACGTCTTGACGCGCAGCTTGGCCTGGGGATCTCCGCTTTCGTCGAGCTGGGGCGGAAGGCTACGCATGCTCGCCCGGCTGGTGTCGACGATCAGCGCACCCTCGCGGTC